>DKKT01000002.1 GCA_002455425.1 Chthonomonas sp. UBA6659
GCGAAGCGAACCGGGTGGGGTTCCGGACCGGTTCAGGTCGCCCATGGACGCCGTCGCACGAACGCGTAGAGCACCGGCGCAAGCGCTATTGCGGCCCCGATGACCCCGAGGTTGAACCAGCTGCCGGCCGCGATCTGCTCGTCGAGCGTCGTCCAGACCGCGACACCGAGGATGATCGCAGGGGAGAGGGCGAGGAGGCCGAGCGTCGGGATGCCACCGGGGATTCGGAACGGCCGCGGGAGATCCGGCTCCTTGAACCGGAGAACGATCAGCGCCACAAACTCGAGCATCAACGCTGCGGAGTAGACGAAGACGTCCGCGACGACGAGCTCACCGAAGCTTTTGAGCGAGAAGAGGGCATAGAACACCGTGCACACCAGGATGGCGACGACCGGTGTTCCGTAGCGGGGGTGAAGACGGGTCAGCGCCGGCGGGAGGTAGCCGTCCGCGGCGAGGACGAACGGGATTCGCGATGCTGCCAGCGACGTCGCATTGAACAGCCCGAGCGAACTGACGAGATTCGCGACGAGGACTGCACCCAGGAGCGCGGGACCGCCGACCGCGCCGGCGATCGTCGGCCAGGAACCGCTCTCCCACGCGGCCCAATCCGGAAACGCCGACAGTCCGACGGCAACCGGAAGCAAGTAGACCAGGGTGATCGCGGGAACGGCGAGGGCGAGCGCCCAGGGGTAGCTTCGCTGGGGATCGTCGACTTCGCCCGCGACCGAAGACATCGAATCCCACCCGAGGTAGTTCCACATCACGATCATCAAGCCGCCACCGAGGGCCTCGCTCATCGACTGATCGGGGGGCCGAAACGGGTGTGCGACCCGGAGCGGGTCGGCAAGCCAGCCCGGCAGTCCGATCGCGACCATGACCAGGAAGGGAACCAGTACCGCGACCGACATGAGGACCGAGGCGGCTCCGACGACCCGGATGCCCCGGATGTTCAGCCAGGTGAACGGCAGCCCAATCCCGACCGCCAGGAGCCAGCGAAGCCCGCTCCGATCCTCGAGAAAGTCCACGCCGTAGAGCTTGAGGGTGCTCGCCAGGATCTCGACGAAGAGCACGGGGTAGATGGCGACGTCGAGCCAAGAGTAGATCCAGGTCCAGAACGCACAAAGGAAGCCGGCACCGGGACCGAGGGCACGCTTGACCCAGACATAGTAGCCCCCCTCGGCCGGGATCGCCGAAGTCAACTCAGCGGTCATCAGGGCCGCGGGAACCGCCCAGACCAGGGGGACGACCACGATGAGCAGCAATGCCAGGCCGGGGCCACTGGCGCGGATCAACTCCTCGATACCGTTCGGACCGCCGCTCACACAGAAGAAGATCGTGAGGGCGAGCGGCCATCGTCGAAGGGCGGTCTTGAGTGGTCGGCGGGCGGACACGCTTAGGCTGGTTCGCCGTGCCGGTTCGCACTTCCTCCGGTCCCAGGGCAACGAGGAGCGCTGCACCTCGGTGTCGAACCTCGAACTGTGAAGCGAGCATGCGTGGGGGTCGCGTCGACCCTCTTTCTGTTGATCGGTCCCTTGACGATGATCGCCTCGGCGACCCCCGATTTCGCCAAGAAAGAGAAGAAATCGTGTAACCATTGCCACTTGAAGCCGGAGGGTGGCGGGGAGCGCGGCTTTCGGGGTCTCTATTACAAGGGTCACCGGTTCTCGTTCAAGGGCTTCGTCGAGAAGGCCGAGGCGAAGAAGGCGGGCGTGAAGCCGGGGGCAGTCGGCGCGGCGTCGAAACCCACAAGGCCGTACGCGCCGAGGGCCAAGTAGCCCCCGCAACTTTCAAGAAAGTTTGAAAGTTCGACCCCGCTCGGGGTATCTTTCGGCCCAAGCAGATGGCACTTTCCCCCGAGCGAATCGTCGGTCCAGACCTCTTGGACATTGCCGAAAAGGTGGTTGCCGGCGAGAGGCTCTCGTTCGAGGAGGGACTCCGGCTCTACAAGACGCCGAACTTGACCGGCGTCGGGTACCTGGCGAACCTCGTCCGCGAGCGAAGGCATGGGGCGAAGACGTACTACGTCCGCAACCAGCACATCAACTACACCAACATCTGCAACAAGTTCTGCAAGTTCTGCTCGTTCTATGCGAAGAAGGGTGGTCCCGCACCGTACGAGATGTCGCTCGAAGAGGTGCGCCGTCGCCTCGACTGGCATAAGGACATTGCCCTGACCGAAGTCCATATGGTCGCCGGGATCAACCCGCGCCTCAAGTACGAGTACTACATGGACCTCGTCCGGACGGTCAAGGAGGCACGCCCCGGTGTCCACGTGAAAGCGTTCACAGCCGTCGAAATCGTGCAGATCGCCCAGGTCGGGAAAGTCTCGATCGAGCAGGCGCTCGCCGACCTCATCGAGGCGGGGCTAGACTCTCTGCCGGGTGGCGGCATCGAGATCCTGTCGCCGCGAGTCCACCAAGAGCTGTTCGGCAAGAAGCTCAACGGCGAAGAGTGGAAGGATGTCGCCCGAGCGGCCGCCAAGCTGGGCCTGAAGCAGTATGCGACGATGCTGTATGGGCACATTGAGACCGACGAAGAGCGGGTCGATCACCTGGTTCAACTCCGCGAGCTTCAGGATGAGACCGGGCACTTCCTCACCATGACACCGCTCAGCTTCCACCCCGAAAAGACCGAGCTTGAGCACATCGCGCCGCCGACCGCGGACTGTGATCTCCGCAACATCGCGGTGTCGCGGCTCATGCTCGACAACTTCGATCACATCAAGAGTTTCTGGATCATGAACACGGTTCCGGTCACGCAGGCCGCGCTTTGGTATGGCGCCGACGATGCCGACGGGCTCGTTCACGAGTACGAGATTACGTACAAGGACGGGGAGTTCGGAAACAAGTCGCAGCTCCTTACGCACGAGGGCATGGTGCGCATGATCGAGGAGGCGGGGCGGATTCCGATCGAACGCGACTCGCTCTACCATGAAATCGTTCGCGACGAGCATGTCTCCCCGGGCTCCAAAGGTCCGCGCCTCACGGCGATCCCGGTGGCGCGGGCGTGAACATCGCACTCTTCGGGGGGACCGGTCAGGTGGGGAGCCGCGTTCTCACGTTGCTCCTTGAGCGGGGAGATGATGTCGTGGCGCTCAGTCTCCACCCGGAGAAGCTTCCCCCAGTCGAGCACCTGAAAGCGATTCTTGGCGACGCGCGCGACCTCACCGCGGTACGCGAAGCCGTGCGGGGTGCCGACGCTGTCGCCTCATGCCTCGGCATGGCGAACTTCTCGACCCCCGCGACCGACCTCTCGGACTCGTTCAAGACGATTCTTGAGGCGATGGCCATGGAGGGCGTCCGGCGCCTTGTCTTCATTGGCTCGTCGGGGCTGCTCGATCACCCGGACGGAGGCCTTCGCCGGGATCACAACCTGCCCGAGTACTTGCAGTTCGTGTCGGCGGAGCAAGTGCGGATGTATGACGCGATTCGCGCATCCGACCTCGACTGGACGATGCTCTGCCCGGTGACGTTCACGAGCGAGGACCGACCAACGGAGCGGCTCGTCGTGGTCGAGGATCTCGCGCCGAGCGACGTGTCGCATACACGGGACATCGCCTCCCTGCTCGTCGAGGAGCTGGGGTCCGACGCCCACTTCGGTCTCCGGCTGGGGATCGGAAGCCGCTTCCTCTGATCGTTCGCGGCATCGATCGAGATACCTCCCTGTCGCTTTGTGCCAAGACCCCCTCCGTCCCGCGGGAGCGGGCCACCTCCCCCGATGCGGCGCACGAACCATCGCCGAATCAGGGGAGGATCTTCCAGAGTTGCGGCGCACGTACATCGCCGAACCGAGGGAGGATCCTCCAAGGAACCACCTGTGAAAAGGAGCGGAGATACCTCCCTGATTCCGGGATGGTTGTGCCCGGCATCGGGGAGGTCGGTGAGCTTCTGCGAACCGGGTGGGGTTCCGGTTTGGAG
>DKKT01000076.1 GCA_002455425.1 Chthonomonas sp. UBA6659
CCCTACCCCCTCGCCCCATCATTCATGGGGCGAAGGGGAGTCTCGCCCGCCAGCCCCACCCCATGGCGAAGTCGGGAGCGCGGCGCAGGGTGCAGAATCGGGGCATGGACCCTCGTCCGGTCGCGTACGTCGTCGGCAACCATATGCACTGGGTCGATATGGAATGGCTCTGGGGCTACCATGTTCTCCCCGGCTCGGTGCGCGATATGCTCGACCTCTGTCGCGAGGCCGGGGTCAAGGCGTGCGTCAACTTCGACGCGGTCGGCTACGAGAGGCTCGCGGTCGAGGCACCGGAGGCGCTCGAAGCGCTGAGAAGTGCGGTGCAAGCCGGGATCGTGGAGCCGGTGGGCTGTTCTTACGGCCAGCCGTACGGCCTCTTCCATGGTGGCGAATCGAACGTGCGCCAGCGCGTCTTCGGGGTTCGGTCGACGATGCGCCTCCTCGGGGTCAGGCCCCGAACGTTCTGGGAAGAGGAGTTCGACTTCTTTCCTCAGCTGCCCCAGATCCTGGCCGGATGCGGGTTCACGGGCGCGTCCCTCTTCTTCCAGTGGACCTGGCATACGCCCGAGGTGCCGATCGAGGAGACACCGGTCGTCCTCTGGGAGGGAATCGATGGCACGCGCCTGCCCACGGCGACCCGGAATCGACTCAATCTCCACCAGTGGCCGGAGGATATGGACCACGTGCTCGGCACGTTTGCCGCCTCGCCCGAGGACTTCGGCGATCGCCCGCTGATCCTCCAGTGGCTCGAACTGATGCCCTCTCCGGACTGGATGTGTCGCAGCGAACTGATTCTGCCGAAGCTGAAGGAGCTGATCGCGGACCCGCGCTTCGAGGTCCAGCCGATGACCCTCGGTGAGTATCTGGCCGGCGCGGGCGACGCGCTCCCCGTTCGTGCGTACGCGATGAGCGATGTCTGGCACGGGCTTTCTCTCGGCAAAGGTGGCGATCGGATGCGGCGCGAGTCGGCGGAGACGGAGGCGTTGCTCCTCGCGACCGAGTCGCGGGCGGCTTCGCTGAGCCTCTTCGGTCGGCCATACGCGACGTGGGACGTCGTCCCGGTTTGGGAGCTCGAGGAAGCCTGGCGCGAACTGCTCATCGCTCAGCACCACGACATCGACGAGTGTGAGGGGCTTTGCGGCCGGATCGGACGGGCTCACTATGCGAACGCACAGACGCGCGCGATCGAGTTGGGGGAGGCGTTGGATGCACGCCTGGCCACCCTCCTGGAATGTGCGGACCATGAGGTGCCCGAATCCTGGGGCTCGATCGTCTTGCGCGTCGACCCGATCTCGGACGCGAGCGCCTTCAAGGTCGACGACGAAGGGCGCGTGACACTTGCGGGCCTCGACGAGCCGTTCTGCGAACTCGGCTGGACCGAGCAACAGGTCCTGCGCCGACCCCGGGACGTCGGCCGGATCGAAGTGGTGCGCGAAGAGGACCGGACGAGTTGCTTTCTTCTCGAACACCATCCTTTGTCTTGGTTTGTTCGCGCCTCGCAGGGCGGAGTGTCGCTTGACGTCGTCTCCGAGTTGCCGCTCGAGCCCGGCTTCGGGGGCGCGCTCGTCGCGCGGTTCCGTCTTCCGGGTGGGATCGAGCGCCTTTGGGCGGACACCCCCTACTCCGTTTCCCAGGTGGAAGCGACCTCGCGCGGACGTCGCAAGTACCCCGAGGGCGACTGGATGACCTCGCCTCAGTGGTTCGAGGAGGTCGAAGGGGCGTTTACCGGCCTGTCTTTTGTCGATCTTGAGGTCGCGCAGCCGGACGGAAGCTGGGCCGGCGTGATGGTATTGCTCGACGGGACCCGGCAGTGGTTTCGCAACGACGACGGGAGTGTCCACTGCGTGCTCGATCTCTACGACCCCTGGGATGAGCGCCACGATCTCCCCGTGCAGCCTGCTCTCGCCTTCTTGCCTCATGGCCCGCTCTCGCCGGCGGATCGCGTGCGCCTGGCCCTCGCTCACCGAGCCGGGGTGCTGGCCGAAGAGCCGGAGGGCCACCCGTTGCGTTCGTTCATGCCCCTCGTTTGCCGCAATCCTCATGTTGTGCCGACCGCGCTGTATCGCGAGCTCGAGTCATTCGCCGGGCGTGGCCTCGATCGTTATGCGGGGGCAGGACTCGGCTACCCGTTCGTGGCTCGGCTCGTCGAGTTCGATGGCGTCGAAACGGTGGCCGAAGTGTTCGTCGCGGGTCCGGTCGCAAAGGCGTTCAAGACGAATCTGCTTGGCGAGGTTCTCGAGGTGCTCGCTCCCGAGGAGGGTCCTGAGGACGGGCTTGGGGTCTCGCCGGCGGCTCTGGAGCCGTATGGGATCGTCCCCCAGACGCTGCGGGTCCCGATGCGGCCTCACGAGATCGCGACGTTGGTCTTGGACCTCGTCCCGGGCCGAAAGCAGATCCGCGATCTCGATGCGAAGCGCGATGTTTGGGCGACGGTACACCGATAGTACGGAAGACCGTGTGGAACGTTCGAGCCGCTAGCGGTGTAAAGTCAAGGCAATGATTCGCTCGATCTTTGCATTCCTCGCCCTTGCGAGCGTGTTCGGACCTGCTTCGGCCCAACTTCAGGCCGGCCCGGCGAAGCCGCTGATTGGCGCGCGCAGCCTCGCGCTCAGTCCCGATGGCAAGCGCCTCGCCTTCGTCTATCGGGGTGACATCTGGATCGCTCCGAGCGGAGGCGGGAAGGCCAACCCCGTCACGAACCACATCGAAATGGACGACAACCCGGTTTGGTCGCCCGATGGCGAGTGGATCGCCTTCGCAAGCAACCGAACCGGCAACAACGATATCTTCGTCGTCCCGGCCGACGGCGGCGAGAGCCGACGCCTCACCTGGCATTCGGGGAACGACATCCCCGCCGATTTCACACCGGACGGCAAGAAGATCCTGTTCGCCGGGAACCGCGATCGGAACACGAACGGCATCTACGCCCTCGATGTCAACGATCTCAGCTTCAAGCTCGTGACCCAGGACTTCCAAACCCTGGCGAGGCCGCAAGTGTCGCCCGACGGCAAGTCCGTCATTTTCAGCCGACTCGGCTTCCCCTGGAACCGCCCCCGCTACCAAGGATCGGCGGCCGCCCAGCTTTGGTCGATGGATCTCGCGAGCGGAAAGCGCACGGAGATTCGGAACAACGAGTTCCAGCACCTGTGGGCCCGCTACGGACCGGGCGGCTCGATGTTCTGCGTCACGGTCACCGAGCGAACACCGAGTTCGAGCACGATCCAGAAGTCGGTGGGACGCAATGTCGATAACGCCGCCCGGACGCCGAACCTGTACAAGGTCGAACGCAATGGGAATATGCGTCGTCTGACCGACTTCGTCGGCGGCGGCGTGCGGTTCTTCACGATGGCGAAGACGAATGGGCTCGGTGCCTTCGAGTACGAAGGAGATGTCTACACGATTAAGCCTGGCGAGAAGCCGACCAAGATCGCGATCATCGCCACGATGGACGACAAGCTCACCCAAGAAGAGCGGCTCATCATGACCACGGGCGCGGACCAGGGTTCGCTCAGTCCGAAGGGGGACAGAATCGCCTTCGCCGAGCGCGGCGAGCTTTGGCTCGTCCCGACGAAGAAGGGCAAAGGTCCGAACGCAGATGATGCCGTACAGCTCACGGATTGGGCCGGCACCGACGAAGATCCCCTCTGGCACCCGGACAACAAGTCGCTTTTCTTTGTCTCCGATCGCGACGGGGCCCGAAGGCTCTATAAGCTGGATTCGGACACGAAGAAGGTAACGCCGATCACGACCACCGATCAGGACGTGACTCAAGTGTCTCTGACTCCCGACAAGAAGTATGTGAGCTTCGGGCTTTCGGGCAAGGAAGGCGGGCTGTATCGCGTTCCGGTCGATTCCACCACGATCGAGCTGGTGCTGAAGAAGCCTGGCGTGAACGACTTCGGGAGCGACCTCGCCTACGACTGGTCGCCAGACGGCCGCTACATCGCTTACTCCGACGCCCTTCATCGCTCGGGCTACTACTTCTGGGAAGGCGGCACCAATCTGTTCATCTACGACACCGTGGAGAAGAAGGCGGTGAACGTGACCAAGCTGAACGCCCAGCACTCGACGCCACGCTGGTCACCGGATGGTAAGTTCCTGTACTTCTCGAGCAACCGCTCTGGTCCCGCCCTCTACATCCTCCCGCTGACGCCGGAGGCAGCGCGGACGACAGAACTTGATCTCAAGTACGAAAAGCCGTCGGCCACACCCAAGGTCGAGATCGATTGGCTCGATATCGAGACCCGGATCCGGCGCTTTGTTGGCCAAGCTCCTCAAGGTGAGATCCGGTCGGATGCGACGAACGGCGATCTCTTCTTCATCTCCGAAGGCGATCTTTGGAAGGCGAATTACCAGGGTGAGGATTTGCGCCGATTGACGGCCGGCGGCGGGATCTTCCTGTTCGAATTCAGCGGTGATGGCAACTCCGTGTTCTTCCTCAGGAACGGCACCCTGAACATCATGAACATCCGCCAGCCGAACTTCCCCACTCAAACGGTGAGTTTCCGCGCGGATTGGACGCGAGATGTTCGGGCTGAGCGCAAGGCGGCCTACAACGAGTTCTGGCGCGCCTACAACCGGAGCTTCTACGACGGCAACTTCCACGGTCGGGATTGGGCAAAGACCCGCGAACGCTACGCGCCTCTGCTCGAGTCGGTCGCTCATCGCAACGAGATGGCGACCGTCCTGAACATGATGATTGGCGAGCTCGAGGCGTCTCACACCGAGGTCGGGCCTGCACCAGGGAACCCGAACGGCGCGTCTTCCGCGCACCTCGGCTTTACGATCGACTACGGGTACACGGGTCCCGGGCTTCGGATCCTCGAGGTGCCTCGTCGGTCGCCAGGGAGCTTCGCAAAGACGAAGCTAGGGACGGGCGAGTACGTCCTTGCCATCAATGGTAAGGATGTTGCCGCGAACGAGATGCTGTTCAAGGACGTGCTCAATGATCAGGTCGGGCGGGAAATTACCCTTTTGGTGAACAAGACTCCCTCGAAGACAGGGGCGCGAGAGGTGAAGTACCGCGCGCTCAGCGGCGGCGAATGGAACGCCATCGACGACCGCAACCGCATCGAGGCTCGCCGGAAGTATGTGGAAGAGAAGTCGGGCGGCAAGCTCAGCTACGTCCACATCTCCGGTATGGGCGGCGGCAACTTCGACACGTTCCAGCAGGAGTTCTGGCAGTTCGTCGAGGGTAAGAAAGGCGTCGTTATCGACGTGCGCGACAATGGAGGCGGGAACATCAGCGACCGCCTCATCGACATCATCGAGCGCCAGCCCCACAGCTACTACGTCGGCCGCGATGAAGAGCCGCTTCTCGCCCCGGGCCAGACGTGGAGTCTGCCAACGGTCGTGATGCACGCCGAATCGAGCTTCTCCAACGCCGAGATGTTCCCCTACGCGATGAAGCAGCGCCGTCTCGCGACCTTGGTCGGGATGCCGACCCCAGGGTACGTGATCTGGACCGGTGGCTTCCGGCTCGTCGACGGCACGAGTTGCCGAATGCCGGGCTCGGGCGTGTACCGCCTGGACGGTACTCCGCTCGAGAATATGGGGCAGCAACCGGACTTCCGGATCGTGCTCACGAATGAGGACTACTTCGCCGGGCGCGATCCTCAACTCGACAAGGCGATCGACGTGCTGATGGAGAAGGTGCGTTAGAAAACGTGACGGGGGCGCGAAGCGNNAAGCGCCCCCCCGTCGCTCAGTCGGCACGACGACGACGTCGTGCGACCAAGGCTGCGATGCCCGCTGCGACCACGACGATCGAGCCCGGTTCGGGTACGGGCTGCCAGGCAAGACCAGTCGCAAAGTGTCCGTTCATGATCACATGGTCGATCTGCGTGGCGGTAACGGCGTTCTGGACGGGGTTGATCCGATAGAGCCGTCCAAAAGTGTCGAGAATGTGGAGATTGCCAGCATCGTCGAAGTCCATTCCGGAGGTGAAGGTTTTCGGGATAGGAACCTGCCCCCAATTGATGAACGATCCGCCGATGTATTGGTAGAGGGTCGGAGTCGAATAGGATCCCTGGTTCCAACGCCCATCAAGGGCCCAGATCGTCCCCGACGGGTCGGTCGCAAGTCCATCGAGCTGATCGGTTCCGGCTGGCGAACCGAGATTGGAGAAGTGTAGGTTTGCGAGATCCATGGCCCAAAGGCTCCCGCCAGGGCCGTCCTGAGAGATCAAGAGGCGATTGTTGAGCCAGTCGACGGTCATGTCGCCTTCGGCAAAGCCCGAAGGGAGTGTGGACCGGCGCGTCACCGCGCCACTTCCGGGCGCGACCGTGAACACACCGTTGTCGAGACCCGTCGCGACTCCGTAAAGCGTCCCATTCGGAGCATAGTCGACATCGTGGATCCTACCGGTCAGAAAGCTGCCGTTCTCGAGGAGTGGCCGTTGGCCGGTCATCGTGCTCGAGCCTTCCACGTAGTCGTTCAGGTAGCTCTCGACTACGGGTGGGGGCCAGGAGACGATGTGCCAGCTGTCGCCAGGCGCGGCGATGGCCGCGCCGGTGATGCTGGCGACGGCAAGGGTTGGCATGAGTTTCTTCATCAGTTCACCTCCAGCACACCGTCCGGAGGCGTGCTTCTGGGTTCATGATGCGAAAGCCCGTGTGACCAAACTGTGACGAGATCTCGGGCCGCCTGTGAGGTCCGAACCTATCCGACCGAGACCAAACGGCGGCCGTCGAAGCGGGCGTCGCGGTAGATCTCGCTCCCGCACATCGTCATGACGGCCTTGCCTTTGAGCTTCATCCCCTGGAACGGCGAGTTCTTCGCTTTGCTGAACGTCTTCTGGACGTCGAAGGTCCACTCTAGTTCAGGGTCGATGACCGTGACTTGGGCAACCGGCGTATCCCCCGGCTTGATCGTCCCCGCCTCGAGCCGCAAAATCTGGGCTGGGGCCGTGCTGAGCTTTCGCACGGTTTCGAGTGGCGATAAGATCCCTCGGTGGGTGAGGTTGGTTAGGGTGACACCCACCACCGACTCGAGCCCGACCATGCCGAACGGGGCCTCCTCGAACGGCACCTGGACCTCGTAATTCGCGTACGGCGAGTGGTCGCTGGCGATGCAGTCGATCGTGCCGTCGGAGAGAGCCTGAAGGAGAATGTCGATATCGACTTGGGTGCGAAGCGGGGGAGTGGTCTTGAAGAGCGGATTGAATTCGCCGACGGCGTCCTCGGTCAGCGAGAAGTGGTGGGGGCAGATTTCGCAGGTGACGGGTGCCCCGAGGTACTTGGCCTGCCGGATCATTTCGACCGCACCCCAGGTGCTGACGCGGAGAATGTGGAGCTGGCATCCCGTATGGAGCGAGATGAGGCAGTTCCGCATGACCATGATCTCTTCCGAGGTGCGTGGCATGCCTTTGAGGCCGAGCATCGCGCTCATCGCCCCTTCGTTCATGCAGCCACCGTCGCTGAGGGAGGTTTCCTCGCAGTGGGCCATGATCGGCAGGTCGAGTTGGACGCACGTCTCCATCGCCCGCGTCATCACGAGCGCACTCTGGATCGGGGCTTCCTCATCGCTGGCGGCGACGATGCCCGCCTTCTTCAAGGCCGCAAGATCGCTTAACTGGTCGCCTCGATTGCCGAGCGTCAAGGCTCCCACGGGAGCGACGAAAACGCCTCCTGCCTCGGGAGAAGCGGAGCGATCCATGATGAAGTCGATCAGCGAAGGCGAATCCAGGGGCGGATTCGTGTTCGGCATGCAGCAGATCGTGGTGTAACCGCCGGCCGCCGCGGACTGGGTTCCGCTCACAATCGTCTCTCGATGCTCCTCCCCCGGCTCTCGAAGGTGGACGTGGAGGTCGACAAGGCCTGGGGCGATCCAAAGCCCGGTGCAGTCGATGACTTCATCGGCACCGCGCGCGTCGACCTTTGCCCCGAATTCGATCACTTGATCGTCCTCGACGACGAGGCTGCCGACCATGTCCAGATCCTGGGCCGGGTCCAGGATACGTCCGTTCTTGAGCACCGTTTTCATCGTTACTTCGCCTTCTTCTTCGCGGTCTTGGCATGGCTTGCGGCAGCGCTCGCCTTCTTGGCCACCTTCACCTTCGATTGCACGGTCGAGACTTTTTCCTTCGCCTTTTTGACGGGGGCGACGGTGCCGGCGGCCGGTTGGCCCGCGTTGCTCTGGAACACCCAGTGCAGGGTGGCCATGCGCACGAAGATGCCGTTTTCGATCTGGCGCGTGATGGCGGAGTTGTCGCCATCCGCGGCGGGATCATCCATCTCCACCCCCCGGTTGATCGGTCCGGGGTGCATGACCAAGCAGTCAGGAGCGGCATAGCGCAACGTCTGCCGGTTGATCTGATACTGTCGCCTGTACTCGTTCACGGAACTGAGAAGGCCCTCATCCATCCTTTCGCGCTGAAGGCGCAGACAAATCACGACGTCACAATCCTCGATGCCTGCACTGAGGTCGTAGTAGACCGAGCCGGGCAACTTGGACATATTGTTCGGCATCAGGGTCTTCGGCCCGACGAGCCGGACAGAGGCGCCCATTTTCGCAAGGAGCCACGCGTTGGACCGCGCGACCCGTGAGTGCGAGACATCTCCCACGATCGCGACGTTCAGGCCTTCCAGCCGCCCCTTGCGTTCGAGAATCGTGAGGGCGTCACCGAGCGCCTGCGTCGGGTGCTCGTGTTGGCCGTCGCCGGCGTTCACGACCGGGCCACCGAAATAGCGAGCGGCGAACGTCGGAGCTCCGCTGCACCGGTGACGCATGACGAGCGCGTCGAGCCGCTCGTGACGGAGGGTGAGGATCGTGTCCTTGAGGGTCTCACCCTTGCTCATCGAACTGCCTTGGGCCGCGAAGTTGGTGACCCGGTAACCGAGGTAGTGGGCTGCCTGCTCGAAGGACACCCGAGTGCGGGTCGAGCCTTCGAAGAAGAGGAGCCCGACGACCCGATTCAGCGGCTGGGGCACGAAATCGGCTTCAAGGACTCGGCGCTTGAACTCCATCGCGGTTTGGAGGAGCTCGGCGATGTCCTCGCGATCAAGCTGGCGAATACCGAGAAGATGTCGGCTCATCGCGCAACCTCTCGTTCTTGGGCGTGCTGAATCATGACCTTGTCTTCTCCATCGAAATCCGTCAGGTGAACCTCGACCCGATCGTCCCGCTCCGTTGCGACCACCCGACCACAGTAGTTTGGCTGAACCGGCAGTTCGCGGTGCCCCCGATCGACAAGGACGGCGAGTTGGACCGACCGCGGTCGACCATGATCCATGAGTCCGTCGAGCGCGGCGCGGATCGTGCGTCCGGTGAAGATGACCTCGTCGACGAGGATGACGTTCTTGCCCGTGACCTCGAAGGGAATCTCCGTCTCATCCTGCCCAGGCCCGGGGGGTCGATCGTCGCGATAGGGCCGGATATCGATCTTGCCGCAAGGGATCGTCGTGCCTTCAACTTGGGTCATCAAGAAGGCAAGACGCTTTGCCACCGGCCAGCCCCGGCGGAGGACGCCGATCACGACCAATCCTTCGGCTCCTTGATTGGCTTCGAGGATTTCGTGGGCCATTCGGCCGAGCGTGCGCCGGATATCGCTGGCGTCCAGCACGGTGGTGCTCATGAACCGGATTATGGCCGACTCCGGCCGTTCTGGCCCCGGGCCTCAGGAACCCCTTCTCCTTGCCGGATGGNNTTGTGCCGGGAGGGAGAAGGGGTTAGGGGATGAGGGTTCCGAGAGCTCTTCGACCTCAGGACCCGTGCACGCAGGCTAACTTCGGGCGGATCCGCTCGAACGTGCCGATGCAAAATCGGTTCAAGGTCCAGGGTCGATTTGTGCCGAGCGTAACGGATCGAGCGGTCATACTACGATAGAGTGCAGGGGTCCGCGCGCGGCCCCCGGTTTGGAGGTTTGCATGCAAGATCGATGGACCAGGATGGCGCGTCGCGTCGCGCAGGGACTGTTGGCGAGTTCGCTGGCGCTCCTCGTCGGATGCGGCGGCGGCGGCGGTGGGGGCGGTGGCAACACGAAGACGGCCAACGTCACGATGACGGTCAACTGGGGTGAGCGGAGCCGCGTGATCTCGGCGCCTTCTTCGGCCCGTTCGGCGGTGGTGGTCCTGAGCGGGGCGAATCCTGCCGGCGGAGACTTCAGCTTCACCGTGAACCGGGATCCAAGTCCGGGTGCCTACACGGGCAACTACGTGTCTCCGAACGTCGCCAAGACCGGCGAAGCCGCCTTCACGATCCGTTTCTATGCCGACGAGAACGGCACCGGCAGTCTCGTCGGTAGCGGCTCGACAACCGTGACGATCGATGATCGCGGTGGTGGCATTGGTGTCGTCGCGACGTCCGGTACGGTCGCCTCCGTGTCGATCGTCTCCGGCCAGGTCGTGACGATCGGCGAACCGAAGCTGCTCAACTTCGAAGCGCGCACCTCGAGTGGGGCGTTGCTTGCGCTCAGCGCCGGCTCGGCGATATGGCGTGTGACGGCGGGCGACACGAATCTGCGGTTCGAGAACGGCCTCGCCGTCGGTGTCCAGCGCGGCGAAGCCACGGTCGTGGCGAAAGTCGACAATGTCGATAGCGCCGAGCGCGCGGTTTCGATTCGCTCGAAGCCTGACTTCATCCCGCTGGGAACGATTGCCGGGACCACCAACGCCTCTTCCTCGGGCTTGGGTGTCAGTCGAGATGGGCTCTTCGTCGTCGGTACCAACGTTGCCGCCGAAGGCACACAAGGCTGGCGCTGGAGCGCGTCGACCGGCATGGTCGGGATCGGATTTCCGCCGAACCAGTCGATCAGCGAAGCGTTCGCGACGAACGCGAACGGTTCGGCGGTCGCGGGATCGAGTGCACTTCCGACGAATCAGGCCTTCCGGTGGACATCGGCCGGCTTCACCGTGTTGACGAGCGCCAGCCTGGTGCCCTTCCACGCCCGTGGCATGTCGGCCGACGGTAACGCGATCGTTGGATTCGGGTCGAGTGCGGGGGGCACCCAAGCCTATGTTTGGACCGAAGCGGTCGGCGTTACGCCGCTGGGCTGGCTCGGAGGAGCCGTGGCCGGTACGAGCGAGGCAAACGGGATTTCCGATTCCGGCGCGATCGTGGTCGGCCAGAGCACGGGCACCGGTCCCGAGTTCTTGCCGTTCAAGTGGGTTAGTGGGGGAGCCGGGATCACCTCTCTTGCCCTCGTTCCCGGCTCGACCGAGGGCTCGGCGGAAGATGTCTCAGGTGACGGCGCGATCATCGTCGGGCAATGTTCGACCGCGGACGTGCCACGGGCGACCCTGTGGAATGCGGTCGGGACACCGATCGATCTCGGACTGCTTCCAGGCGGAGGGAGCTACTCGGTTGCGGTTGCGACCAACTTCGACGGCAGCGTCGTCGTAGGCTACGCTGCCGACGCCGACGGCGACAGTCGCGCGTTCGTTTGGGAAGCAGGCACCGGCATGCGCGACCTGCGCGATCTGCTTGTCAACCAGGGCCTCGAACCCAAACTCCGTGGCTGGCGGCTTGAGTCGGTCAACTCGATCTCCTCGAGCGGAAAGGTCGTCGTCGGAACCGGATTCAATCCGACCGGCCGACGAGAAGCGTTCCTCGCGTTCCTCCCCTGACCGCTCCCGATCATGCGGGCCAGAACACTCTGGCCCGCATTTTTGCGGATCAGGCTATCAGACGTCTACTTGTCTTTGTGGAAAGTGGCTGTATGATGAGGGTAAGCCTGTCCAGAGGACTGGCCGTCAGGGGTTCCTTATTTCTCATTCGGAGGACATCATGAAGCGCTCTAGTCTCAGGGGCTTTACTCTTATCGAGCTCCTCGTCGTGATTGCTATCATCGCCATTCTCGCGGCGATTCTCTTCCCTGTGTTTGCCCAAGCCAAGTCTGCGGCAAAGAAGACCGCGTGCATCTCGAACATGAAGCAGATGACGCTGGCCGGCATCCAGTACATGGATGCGTTCGACGGCTATGTGTTTCTGCGCTACGCCGCCTGCCCGAGCACGGGACCCCAGGCTCCGTTCAACGAGAACAACATGATCTGGCCGGGGCTGATCCAGCCCTACATCAAGAACAAGGACATCTACAACGATCCGATGGCCTCAGGGTCCAAATACTCGGATTCGTGGCCCACGCGAGGTGAGATGTCGATCGGCCAGAACGCGACCATCACCGGTTGGTATTGGCCCACGAACGCCTGTGGCGAAATGATCGTCCCGACGGCGAGCCAAATGGCATTGCCGGCCATCAACGTCATGTTTGCCACTTCGCCGAATGGTCCGACCGCGAACGGCTGGCGCGGCTACCTCAGTCGCAATGACGCCGTCAATACGACCGGCCTCGCACTCTCCAATCGCCACCAGATGGGAACGGTTCACTCGTTCTTCGATGGCCACGCCAAGTACTACAAGACGGTCGCCGTCCTCGGCAATCCGAACGCACCGTACCGCTGCGATGATGCTTCGATCTTCACGGGCATGTGGTGGCTCGACGCCAACGCCGCCAAAATCAAGTGGAACATCACCGATCCTTGCATCCAGGAGCCTTGAGGCTCCGGTAACCGAGGAATGCGTCGGCCCTCGACCCGTCTCGGGGGCCTTTCCCTCACAACAGGAGGACCTATGAAGCTTTGTTTGATGGTCGCGTTCGCCCTCGGCCTCGCGATGCTTGGAGGCTGTGGCACCGAGACCTCGACCGGCGGCAATACCGCAACCCCGCCGAAGGACGTGAAAAACCTGAACGAGCCCCCGAAAGATCCAGCTCCGGGCGAGGCCTACCGCATCACGCCCGCGGACCCGACCAAGAAGGAGTTCCAGCAGGACCCGCGTCTAGCGGGCGGGAAGTAACTCCAGGACCTCGCGGAGGTCCGAAACCTCAGCGGTCGGCGCGGGCAAGTCCGCCGGCCGCTCTTCCGGGTGAGAGCCGCTCGGGGGCACATCGGTCGGCCGGCGAACCCAAATCGCCCGCCATCCGGCAGCCAGCGCGGGCCGGATGTCATGGGCGTAGCTGTTGCCGACGAAGAGGATCTCGGCTCCCTTCGCTCCGGATCGTTCCTCGGCACGGAGGAATACTTCCGGGTTGGGCTTGCCGAGCCCTTGCTCGCCTTCGATGAGGATGATCGAAAAGCGATCTTCGATTCCCAACGTTTCCAGCTCTTGGCGCTGAATGTCGCCGGGACCGTTCGTAATGAGGCCGAGCGGGTACCCCCGATCGCGTAACGCTTCGAGCACTTCTAGCGCTTCGGGAAAGAGCTCGAGGGCGTCGTTCCGATGCTCCGCGTAAGCGTCTCCGAGCCCGCGCGCCATCGCCGCGTCGTCGATCCCCGCGACGAGAAGCGTCCGTCGCATCTGCTCGGTTCGGGTTGGTTCACCGGTCTTGAGGTACGTCTTGTACCAGCCGGTTTCCTTGAGCGTCGGGGCAAACTCACGAAAAGCCGTCGCCCAGTGACGCACCATCGTCTCAGCGTCGATCCCGGATGGACCCGCCTCCTCGAATGCCTTCCGGAGCCCGACCTTTGCCGCTTCCCAGTAGCCGCAAAGCGTATCGTCGAGATCGAAGAAGACGACGCGGACGGCATCCATCAGCGAAGTCCCATCGCCTCGCGGACGTCGTCCATCGTGCAGGCGGCAAACTCGCGCGCCTTCACGGCCCCCGCCGCAAGGATCGCCTCGATGTCATCGTCTGAAATCGCGGCTCGACGGTCGCGGATCGGGCGGAGCGTCTCGTTCAGGGCTTCGATGAGCTCCTTCTTGTTCTGCATGCACCCGCGGACGCCCTCGCGATCCTCCTGCCACTGCGTCTGCCATTGCGGCGAGTAGATCCGGAGGAACTGGCAGACCGCACAGCCCTCGGGGATCCCGGGATCGGTCTTCCTCATCTTAGAGGGCGTGGTGAACGCACCCATGATTTTCTGCGCGGTCTCTTCGGGAGTCTCGTTCAAATAGATGCAGTTGTCGTAAGACTTGCTCATCTTCCGCAGGACGCCCTCGTCGTCCGCGTCGAGCCCGGGGAGTTTCGCACGGGACTCGTCCTCGGGAATGAGGTTCACGAACTCGGGAAAGACTTCACCATAAAGGCGGTTGAAGCGCCTCGCGATCTCGCGGGAAATCTCAAGATGCGGAGCCTGGTCGCGGCCCACCGGCACGCCATAAGGTTTGTAGAGGAGGATGTCCGCGGCCTGGAGGACGGGGTAGCCGAGCAGCCCGTACGACTCGCGCTCCGCGCCGACTGTCTGCTGCTTCTCCTTGAAGGTCGGCACGCGTTCGAGCCAGCCCAGCGGCGTGACCATGCTCAAGAGGAGGTGCAGTTCCGCGTGCTCCTTCACGTGGCTCTGAATGAAGACGACGGTTTCGGAGGGGTCGATGCCCGCCGCGACATAGTCCTTGGCGACCTCGCGAGAGTTGAGCGCGATCTGGTTCGGATCCTCGGCCATCGTCGTCAAGGCATGCCAATCCACGACGCAGCAATAGAGCTTGTACGTCTTCTGCAACTCAACCCAGTTGCGGAGCGCCCCTTCGTAGTTGCCGATATGGAGGCGCGGGCTGGTGGGCTGCATCCCGCTGAGGATTCGCTTCTTGTCGCTCATGAGACCAAGTCCGGATTATGGCTTGGTCGGTGCCAGGGTCACCGGGCCGTGACCCTGGCGTGGGAGAATCGCTCAGCGTCGGCGGGGACGACGTCGAGCCGCAAGTCCGACCAAAGCGCCGGTCAGCACGGCGAGGGTCCCGGGTTCAGGCACCGCACCGTACTGAAGGTGGTCGACCTCCCAGTCCGAACTCGTCGGCACCGACATCTCGATGCGGGAAATGCCTCCGGGGTGGATCATTCCGAAGAAGCGGTCCTCCGCCGTCCCACCGTTCGCAGCACCGTCTCCGAGGTTGCTTCCCGTCAGAACGCCAAGGGAGAGACCGCCCGAGTCGAACGCCTCAAAGCGGACATCGCCAAAGCCCAGACCGGAGTCAGTCACTCCAACATCGGTCCAGACGAGGCCGGCATGAGTCGGCAGAGTCTCGAGGGCAACGGCAGAAAAATCGAACCTAAGGGTCCGGACTCCGTTGCTGTACCAGGAGTGACCGCGGGTGCCGCTGCCGTCGATCACCCCATCATCGGCATCGACCGAATCCGTCAGGGACGAAGGCCCGATGACGGTCCCGCCCGTCGCGGTAACGCCCGGCGTGTTGAGCGCTCCATCCTCAAAGGTCTCCAGGTGGAAGTACTGGTACGTCCCACCAGCAAAAGGACTATCTGAAAACTGCAGGTAGGGCGATGGGCCCTGGAACTGAGCTTGTACGGAAGTGGCGACCGCGACGGTCGCGAAAATGCCTAACCAACGAACATCCTTTGCCTTCACATGTCACCTCTTCCGCCGCTTAGCGTGATTGTGACCTAACGGTACTCCACCACGCGGTTCATCGGCGGGTAGGTGTCAATCGACAGGAGCTCGCGAACGCCCTCCACCACCCGATAGGTCGCGACTTCGTAGCCTGTCTTCCCCGTGTTCCGGACTCGTCCCGCCGAATGTCCACCGCGAATCACGTACTCGGCGGGGGGTGTCACGCTCCGCACATCCTGGACGATGACCGGCACGTGGGTGGGCTTCTCGCGCCCGACGATCGTCACCACCACGCGCTCCCGAACGACGGAGCTGACGATCCGGACCGGGTAGGGATAGGGGTTCAGGATCTTCAGGTCGATGTTCGAGTAGGCCACGGCCGCGTCGCGTCCGGGAGGCACGTAACTCGGGGCAAAGCGGTGCCGATGTCGCTCGAGCACGACGAGCCCGGAAAGCAGGGCGGCATTGTAGAGGGTGGTGGATGCTTGGCATACACCACCACCCCAGGCGTCGATAAGCTGACCGTTGTAGCTGACGGGGGCTTTGCGGTAGCCCTGGTCGCGCGACCACGTTCCGACCGTTTGATTGAACGAGAAGATCTCGTGGGGGCCGATTTCCGCGCCATCGAGCCGTGCCAGGCAGAGCCTGGCATTATGAGCCTGGCTCTTCGACCGGCCTTCGAGCGGAGTTGAGTAGGCGCCGATCGCCACTTCGGTCGGACCGCGACCGGAGAGCATCGCGACCGCGACGGTCGTCGCGAGGGCAGCGACGACCGTGGGAACCACCAGGGGCCACCTCATCGCGGCTTCACCTCGATTTGGAGTGCGGCGCTCGAGCCGCGTCGGGTGTCGTTGTACATGGCGTAGGCGGTCGCTGGCAGGGCCGAGGCCGTACCTGGGGCTTCTGCCCGCACGTGGTATTCGACGGTGCTCGCCCCTTGGGGCACGTAGCGCATGAAGAACGCGATCTTGTCGTCAAGGACCTGCATGTCGGAGTACCACCAAGACCACTCGTCCGGAGAATCGTTCTCGACCACGCGCAGGTTGGAGGGGGTCGGCACCTCGACGAGGACGTACTCCAGCGGACGATCGCTCGTGATCGTGATCAGACCGCGCAACGTCTGGCCGGAGAGGGCCGTTGTGACGGGCTGTGCACTTGGCTTGAGGCGAAGGGTCCCATCCTCCATCCGCTTGGCGGCGAGGGCGTAGAACGCATGGTCCACCCGAAGTCCGGACCCGTTGACCAAATGGCCAATTCGGGCCTCGGAAGGCGTTTGCTTCACTTCGAGGCTGTAGTAGCAGAGCCCTCCGCCCCGCTTCACGATTTCGATCGTGTTGTCGCCTTCCTGCAGTTCGGTGATCGGAACGGTGACCGGTAGCGACGCGCTGACCATCGTCTTCAGGTCCACCGCCACGGTCTTGAGCATCCGGCCGTTGAGCTTGATGTCAAGCGCGTACGAGGTTCCGAGTTCCTTCGTCGCATTGAGGTAGGAGACGGCCGCGGCGACGGTCTGGGCGGTGTCGCGGGTACTCATCCACATCGAGCCGCGCCGCTTCTCCAGCAGATACCGAAGCACTTTCGGGACGATCTCCGAATACCGAGGACCGACGAATTCGCGAAGATTGACGAGTGCGTCGAGGGCACGGGCGGTCGTTTCGACCCCCCAGCCGCCGGTCCAGAAGGCATAGCCTCCCTCGGTCGTCATCGTGCCGAGGAGCTTGGCGATCGCGTTCTCGCGCATGTTGCCCATCTCGGTCACCAACACCGCATTTCCTGGGTCGCGCTTCGCGACCGCTTGGGCAGCGAGGGCGACCCACGCCCACCCTTCGGTGTCGAGGAGCTTCGGATTCGCGCGTCGTAGCCGACCGATCGCGTCCGGCGCGTTCTCGCGTAGCAGCACGGCGTAAGCGAGGTAGATCTCATCGCTCTCGCGCTGTGTCGCCAGATACGGGTAGCGTTCCAACTCCGACGCGTCCGGCTTTTCGGAGCGCGCGAGCCGCTGCTTCGACCAGCTCAGCGCTCGTTGGATCACGAACGGATCGGCGCGGAATCCGGCCCTTTCGGCTCGCCAGAGCCCCTCCAGGACCAGCGCCGTCATATCGGGTTCGCTTCGATCGTTCTCCCACCACCCGAAGCCCCCATCGTCATGCTGCATCGTGATCAGTCGGTTCTGGCTGCGCCGGGCGATCTCCGGGATCTTCTGCTCGAGTTCGGGGCGAGAGAGCCCCAGGTCCTTGAGCGCTTTCCCGACGATCATCGCGGGCATGAATCGGCTCATGGTCTGCTCGACGCAGCCGTACGGGTAGTCGACGAGTTCATCGAGGGAACCGAGCACGGCTCCCGCAAGCGTCGGCGTGACCGAGAGCGTCACTTGCCCTTCGGCTGTACCGGGAAGTCGCACAACGGACAGATTCGCTTGGTCCCTCAGCGTCCCGGCGTCGAAGGTGCGACGCTCGCGTCCGTGGGTTGCGATGGGGAGCGTCAGTTGCATGCCATCCGAGGCACCACTCCCGGTCACGGTCGCGATGATCTCGGCGTTCCCGGGAGCTTGGGCGTTCAAGAACCAAGTCACCGTCTGAGTCGAACCCGCGGCAACCCGCACTTTCTGCTGGGCCGCGCCTTCGAGATCGACCCCCTTGGTCGTCAAGCGCACGTCGAACTCGCCATCGGTGTCGGTGTCGTTGTGGATGGTCGCCGGCATCCGAACCCGATCGCCCTGGACCAGGTAGGACGGCGGCGAAATCCGTATCATCAGGTTCTTGCGCGCTTTGACCTCGGTCCTTGCCTTTCCGACCTGGGTTTCAGCGGTGATCGCGACCGCGGTCGCACGCCAAGCCGTCAGGTTGTCGGGAAGTGGGACGGTGACGACCGCTTCGCCCCGGGCATCCGTCTCGATCATGGGGTCCCAAAACGCGGTGTCCAGGAATTTCTTCCGGATGTCGACGTTGACTTCGGACTTGTCTCCACCGTCGAGGTAGATTTCCGGGAACGAGTATGCCGTGCGCACGGTGTGGTAGCGGCGCGGATAGAACACTTTGAGCGGGTCGTTCGTGTCTTCGGCAATCGCGTAGATCGACTCATCGACCACGCCCAGGGACACTTCGGCCGACACAGGGTTGCCCGCGTCGTCCTTCGTCGTGATCGTGTACGAGACCGAGCCGCCCGGTTCGACGATCTGGACGTTCGGTTTCACTTCGACCTGAAGCTTCTTCTGAACGAGGTCGACGGCCAGCATCCGACCGGCCTCGGCGAAGGATTTCTTGACGACGTAGGCCGCCATGACGCGCGCGTTCGGGGAAAACGCCTTCACGACCGGGATCGAGAGCGTCGCTCCAGTCTCGGTCAGGGGCACGACCTGCGCCCACAGCACCTTGTCGCTCTCGACGGTGACGAGCGCCGAGCCTCCCGGCTTCGACGTTCGAATCATCGCCTTCGCGGTGTCGCCCAGGCGGTACTGTTTCTTGTCCAGGACAACCTGGAGATTCGGTGCCGGACCGGAGAAGGAGGCACCCCCGTCCGAGAACACCCACGCGAAGTTCTCGAACGCGATGCGGTTGCCGCGCTCATCGCGGATCGTCCCTCGCACCACGTACGAGCCTCGTCCCTGAGGCGTGCTCGTGACGGTGGCTACGCCTTGAGCATCGGTGCGAACCGTTTCGAGCGATTCCCGAACGAACCGACTGCGGTTGCGCTCCCACTGCTCAAATCCGGCTTCGACCACGATTTCGCTACCCGCGACCGGCTTGCCGGTGTCGTTGGCGGTCACGGTGAACGTTGATTTCAGCGGCACTCCCGGCGCGGAGATGTAGGACTCGATCTCACCCGAGAGCGCGAGCGTGCCTCGGGTGACCTTGACTCGTCCCTTGCCCTCGAACGCCTTGTCGCCCGTCTCCGTGGCATACACCTCGAAGGTCAACCATTGGTCGTTGAAGGCATAGGGTTCCGCCGCGTCTTTGCGCGTGTCGAATTCGAGGATGCAGACACCGTTCTCGTCGGTCGTCAGTCCTTCGAGGTTTTCGACGAAGTCGCCGGCATAGTCAGACTCGTATTCCTCCGTTTCGTCCGAGTCTGGATCGTAGGAGTCCCACACCGGAGCTCGGAAGATCCCGACGTCAAGCGTCGCGCCGGCCACAGGGCCGCCGAAGTAGTACTCGCACAGGACCTTCATCCGGACGACGTCGCCTCGAACGTAGAAGGGCTTCTCCGGAGTGACCGTGATCTTGAATTCGGGTTTTCGGTAGGCCGCGACGTTGACCCACGAAGACGATTCGACGCCGTTGAAACGGGTGATGACTTCGTAAGTGCCTACGATTTCGGTGGGGACCCGAAAGCTGCCGTGGAACGAGCCGGATGGGCCGACGGGCAACGTCAGCCTCGATAGAGTCGACTCATACGGGTCTTTGACTTCGATCTCGGCGTTGCCTTTGGGCGGCAGCAGGTAGTCATCGGCGCTCATCACCCGGGCGACACCCTTGAACTGAATCTCGTCGCCGGGGCGATAGATCGGGCGGTCGGTGTAGAACCAGATCGTCGTCGGCTTAGCGGAGGGGTCGAAGTAGGAGTAGTAGCTGGTGACGGCACGGGATGACCCCACGGTCGCGACCACGGCCACGTTCTCGGAATCCTCTTCTTCGTTTTCGTCTTTCGCGGCGGCAGGCCGAACGAAGCGACATAGGCCGTTCCCGTCGGTCTTGCCGACCGGCTTGAGCCCTGCCGACGTCGTGACCGCTACGGCCGCTCCTGGGATCGGTTTGCCCGATTCGATGTCCATCACGTAGGCGAGGACTTCGCGACCCCCGCTCTTGGTCACGAGGGCGATCTTGGTCACCAAGAGCCAAGAGACGCGCTTCACCGCACCGATCGAGAGCCGCACGTAATAGAGCCCTTCAGGCAACGCGGGCAACGAGATCCTCTCATCGAAGATGCCCTCGCCGTCTCGGCTCCGGATCGCCCAGTCGAGGCGACGAGCTTCGACCAGATCGGGCGATGCCTCGGGGTTGGCCGAATCGTTCCACGACGAGAGCGGCGAAAGCACCGCTTCCGCGCTCCGCTTGGCCAGGATCGAATCGAACTTGACTTGAAACAGGGTGATGCTGATCGAGCCCTCGGGACCGAAGCCGCGAGCCTGGATCGACGGCTCCTGAGTCGGCGACCAGACCTTCTGACTCGAATAGATGTCGAGGTAGGGTGCGTTCGGCGCGAGTTCGAGGTCGACGTGCGTCGCCTTGCCTTCGCCGACTTCGACGATCTGCTTCTCGAGATTGTGGGCTTGCGAATAGGCCTCGACCCGGTATTTGCCTGCGGGGATGTTGCGGAAGGCGAACGTCCCGTCTTCGCCGGATCGCGTGGTCCATGCCTTGCCGTCGCGATCAGGGATCGTGAACACCGGCGAAAGGACGACGACGGCCCGCTGAATCGCGCGGCCGTCCTGGGTGCGGACGGTGACGCCGTCAAGGGTGCCGATCGGCACCTCCTCCGTGACCCCGAGCGCAAGCAGGGCGCCGCCGAAAAGCAAGGCGCAGAAGACACTCAAAAACCCGCCGACGCGGAATAGCGACGATTTCACGATCGCACCTCTTCACTCCTTCGACCGCTGATCGCCCACGAGGTTACGCCAAGTCCTAGGCCCATGACACCGGCCCATAGAAGCAGCCTCACCTTGGTCTCCCGCTCAAGCTCGAGGTATGGCCCGAGAGGTCCATAGGCCAAGGCAACAAGAGACAAGACGAGGAGCGAACCGAGAAGAACCCCTTGATGGCGATCGTGCCGGAGCCCCGAAAGCACGGGACCGATCCCGGCCCCGATCAAGAGCCCCACGGTGCCCTTTGCCCCGAGGAGCACGATCGCGACGACGGCAACCGCCAGAACCGTCAACCCCATCAGGGCCGCCCCGACCGCGACCTCGGACTTCTGCCGATCGCGTCCCCGTAGGAACTCGCTCGGCACAAGGGTCAGGAGAATGCCCAAGAGCAGGCCGAGGATCGCGTAATGTTGGCTGATGTCGAAAGCCCGGGACGCGTCCGGATGGGCCTCACGGAAGACCCGATACATCGAAAGGGCCACGAGCGGCATCAGGGTGAGGAGCCCACGCCGCGAACCGAGCAGAAGCAACGTGCTCGCACCTGTGACCGCGGAGAGCGCCATGCCGTAGCCTCGCTGGGCCGCGAACGCCAGAGTCGCAAGCCCTACCCAGAGAATCGTTGCGACGATGAAGCCGAACGAGTCGCCCTGGTCGTCTTCGTCAGGGACGATCCAAGCCACGATGAGGCCGCAGAGGACACTCGCGGCGATGATCCATCCGAGTTCACCCAGAAACAGGTATTTCTTGCCGATGAGCCAGCCCCCGAGGGCGAAGATCGCGGCGGCGAGAATTCCCCCGACCCGGCTGCTTTTTGCCTTCGCCGCCCAAGCGACGCCGTAGCCGAGCGCGCCCGCAACCAATGCGCCCCCGAGGAGCACGGGCGCTCCTTGCGAGAACCGCCCACCGCTCTCGGCGCCAAGGAGAACGGCGGCAATCGCAGGGAGGAGGGCGAGGGCGAACCCGTGGGCCCAATCCGCCGAACTCTTGGCCGCGCTCAACCAAAGCGCCCCGAACCCGGCTCCGAAGCCGAGGCCGAGGAGGAACGGGCCATCCGGCTTGACCATGAACAGCCCGATCGCCACCGCAGCGAGTCCGATCGGCGCGGCTCGGCGCATGGATGCGGGGCCCCCGATCCCTTCGAGCACGCGCGCCACGATCGCCAGGATCGCTCCGAGCGACGCACCGAGCAGCGGACTCTTGACCCCCTCCCAGGAGGCGGGTCCAACGGCCCCGAGAAGACCCAGGAGTGCGGCACCGAGAGCAAGCAGAATCCAGTGGAGTTTCTCGGCTCCATACGCCTCCGACAGCGGCGGCGGAGCGTCCGAGTCCGGATCGCGGGCGAACAGCAGTGCGACGACGACGACAAATGCCAGCGCGGGCAAGATCCAAGCCAAGAGTCACCTCGCGACGCCAACCCGGCGCCGCCTCCATCTGTGTTCATTCTGCTCGAAATCGGGCGGCGTCTAGCGCCTTTTCCACCAGAGATGTCCGACGTCCGCCTTTCCCTTGGACGCGGCTTCCAGCGAACGCATTTCCGACACCGTCATCGGAGAGAAGTTACGCGCGATCGCGAGGTTCGTCGAAACCTCTGAGCCGCGGCGGAGGCCGATCGTCAGCGTCGAGATCCGCTGCGACATCGCATACCGGACATAATCCTCCGGCTCAAACTTCCCGCCGGTGGCGCGCTCGATCCCTTTGAGCGACTTCATGCCTGCGATCGCGATGCCCCGCCGGTTCGCTTCCGGAACGACCTCGTCGTTGAAGTCGGAGATGTGCTTGTCCAGGGCGGAAATCGGAATCAGCACGCTTGCGAACGGGAACTTTCGGATCGCTTCGAGGATGACTTCGGGACGGGTGTGTCCGGTGATGCCGATGAACCGGATCAGGCCCTCCTTGCGGGCTTTCTCCAGCCCCTCGATCGCCCCTCCCTTGCGAAGCACCGCGTCCAAGGTGCCCATGTCGTTCACGGCGTGGATTTGGAGGAGGTCGATTTGCTTGCACTGGAGCCGCCCGAGGCTCTCACGAACCTCGGCGTACGCCCCGTCGGCGTCCCGGGCAAGGGTCTTGGTCGCCAGAAACACTTCTTTGCGACGCTTGACCATCACCTTGCCGATCACCTGCTCGCTCCGGGTGCCGGTGTAGCTCGGCGCGGTGTCGATGTAGTTCACGCCGCCATCCAGAAGCGCCTCGAGTGCACGGACCGCTTCGTCGTTCTCGGGGATTTCGGCAGTGCCGACGGCGTAAAGCGAGGCTCTCCAACCCGTTTTGCCGAATGGTCGGGTCGGCATCGACTTTGCGAGGAGGGGTTCGGCCAGCCCTGGGACGGCGACGGCTCCGAGTGCCGCACCGGTTGTCCTGATGAACTCGCGCCGCGAGATCGCCATGCCCCTACTGTAGCACCGTGGTCAGCCTATGACGACGGCATTTCCATGTCCGAACTGTGGCCGGGAAAGAGCTTGGCCGACGGATCGATCAGGGTCTTCGCGACACAGACGGCGGTCGCGGCCTCCCCTACGCCGGTCGCGATCAGTTTCAGCTTCCCGTCGAACGCGCACACGTCGCCGACCGCGAAGACTCTGGCGAGGTTCGTGCGGTAGAGCCCGTCGACCACGATCTGGTTCTTTTCGATCGTCAGTCCCCAGTCCCTAAGCGGCCCCAGCGACGACTTGAAGCCGACGTTCACGATCAGGGCGTCGATCTCGTGCGTTTCCGTCTCCTTGGTCTGCGTGTGTTCGAGGGTGACGGCGGAAAGGCGGTCCTCTCCATGAAGCGTTTTGACGATCCGCCAGAGGCAGAAGTCGACATCGGTCGCTTTGACTTTGCGGACGGTGTCTTCGTGGGCCCGGAATTGGTCACGGCGATGGACGAGTTTGACGTTGTGCGCGATCGGATGGAGGTGCAGGGCCCAGTCGAACGCGCTATCACCCCCGCCGATGATCGCGAGGCGCTTCCCCTCAAACTCGGAAGTCTGCTTGACCCCGTAGTAAAGTCCCCGACCGACAAAGGCATCCTCTCCATCGACGCCGAGCTTGGTCGGACTGAATGCTCCCGCTCCCGCGGCGATCACGACGGTCTTCGTCGGAAGCTGAGTGCCGGCCCGGGTGACGATCGTATAACCCTCATCCTCCTCGTCGATGAGGGTCTCGGCGGTCTCCTCGAGCGCGAGCGAAGGACCGAATTGGAGTGCTTGGGCCACCATCTCCGCGGCCAGGTCCTTGGCGAGCACCTTCGCGAAGCCGGGCATGTCGTAGACGTACTTCTCGGGATACAACGCCGTCAGCTGGCCTCCGAGTTCGGGGAGGCTGTCGATGATCCGGACGCTCATCCCGCGAAGCCCCGCATAGAAAGCCGCGAACAGGCCCACCGGGCCCCCGCCGAGGATCGTGATGTCGACGCGCTCCATCGATTGTTCTACGATACCGACGAGAGGACCATCTGGAGGAGCGCTTTCTGCGCGTGCAGACGGTTTTCCGCTTGGTCGTCGATCCGGCTTTGAGGTCCGTCGATCACATCGTCGGTGACTTCGAACCCGCGTCGCGCGGGGAGACAGTGGAGGAAGATGGCGTCGGAATCGGCCATCTCCATCGTGGTCCGGTTGACCTGGTAACCGGCGAACACCTTGAGGCGATGTTCTTGCTCGTGTTCGTCGCCCATGCTGACCCAAACGTCGGTGTAAACGACCTTGGCCCCGGAAAGTCCTTGTTCAAGGTCGTCGGTCTGCTCCAAGCCCTCCATCGGCTCCAACCGGAAGTTCTCTGGGCCGCAGATCGTGAACGGATAGCCGAGACGCGTCGCGAGCTTGGCCAGGCTCCGGGCGACGTTGTTGCCGTCGCCGACATACGTGATCTTGACCCGTTCGTCCCCGAACGCCTGGCGAACGGTGGCCATATCCGCAAGCGCCTGACAAGGGTGCTCCATCTCGGTGAGGGCGTTGATGACCGGAGCGGTCGCACACTCCGCCATGTGGAGGATGTCCCGATGCCAATAGAGGCGGGCAACGATCACCTTGCACCAGCGAGACAGATTCGTCGCGACATCCTTGATCGCTTCCCGGGTGCCCATCCCGATATCGTTCTTGCTCAGGTATACGGCGTGGCCGCCCAACTCGCGAATCGCCGCCTCGAAGCTGACGCGGGTCCGTAGCGACGGCTTCTCGAAGACGAGCGCAAACGTACGACCTTCGACAGGCTGGAACGGGGCCGGGGCCGTGTTGCGGCGCTCGCGCAGGAAGGCGGCGAGGTCGAGGGCCTCTTCGAGCTGATCGGTGCTGAGGTCGTCGATCGACAGCACGTCGTGCAGGCCACGGGCCGGCGTCGCCGACGTGAACAACGACTTCGCCGGGGGTGCCACGCCCAAGACTTCGGCGAGCACGTCGAGGGCGTGACCGATCTGTGCTTGGGTGACGATCAGAGGCGGGATGAACCGGAGCGTGTGGTCGTCGGTCGCGTTGAGGATCACCTTGCGCTCGAACGCCTTGCTGACGACCTCCCGCGCGTTCGCCGTCGACAACACTGCTCCGACGAGAAGGCCCGAGCCGCGGACCTCGACGATCGGCTCCCCGATCGCCCTCAGGCCGGCCTGAAGCACATCGCCCATCGCCCGGACATGGTCGAGAATCTTCTGGTGCTCGATCGTATCGAGGACCGCGAGAGCGGTCGCACACGCCAGCGGGCTCCCGCCGAAGGTCGTCCCATGATCGCCGGGCTCGAGGAGTCCGGCGGCCGCGCCGCGGGCCAAGCACGCGCCGATCGGCATCCCCCCACCAAGCCCCTTGGCGAGAACCAGCACGTCGGGCTGAATGCCGTGCTGCTGGAAATTGAACCAGGTGCCGGTTCGACCGACTCCCGTTTGGACTTCGTCGAGCATCAGGAGCGCCCCGTGTTCCGTCGCGAGGCGGCGTGCTTCCTGGAGGAACGCGGTCGTCAAGGGAATCGCACCGCTTTCGCCGAGAATCGGCTCGAGATGGATGGCGGCGGTCTTGTGGCTGACGGCCGCCCGGAGTTCTTCGAGACTATTGAGCTCGATGTGCCGGAAGCCAGGCACGAGCGGCTCGAACGGGCGCTGGTACTTCCGTTGGCCGGTCGCGCTGATCGCGCCGAGGGTTCGGCCGTGGAAACTCCGATGGACACAGAGAATCTCGTAGTCGCCGTCGGGGCGCTTCTGATTGCCGTGTTTCTTTGCCAGCTTGAGCGCGGTTTCGTTCGCGGTTGCCCCGCAGACGGCGATGAATGCGCGGTCCATCCCGGCGAGAGTGCACAGCCGTTTCGCGAGCTGGGGTTGGGGCGCGGTCAAGAAGAGGTTCGATGTGTGGATCAGTTGCTGGGCCTGCCGGGTGATTGCGGCGACAACCGCGGGATGGCAGTGGCCAAGCGCGCAGACCGCGATCCCCGCGACCATGTCGAGATACTCGTTTCCGCGATTGTCCCAGAGGCTACAGCCTGCTCCTTGCACGAATAAGGCCGGCTGTCGACGGTACGTGTGCATCACGTAGTCGTCGTCGAGCGCCTTGATCGTGTCGTACTTGAGCATAAGGCGGAGAGTGTACTCCCGCCCGTTCACACAGAGGTTCGCCCGATCAGCGCTCAGCCTGGACGCGTTCAAACATCGCGTCGTTGACCCGCTCCGGAGTGAGTGCGCGGACGTTGCCGTCGGCGAAGACGAACAGAGCGAAGCCGCGCGGCTTGACCCGCTTGCGCTCGATCTCCACGATCTTCGGTTCACGATGGCGGAAGTCGACGTTGGGGTTGTCGTACCAGAACCGAGGAGGGTCGACGTACCCGAAGTCGTAGGTTCGCCCGTCGCCGCCGGTCCAGGGCGCGTAGTAGTACGCACTCGTGGCGAAGACCACGGTTCGTGCTGGGTTGGTGACCTCGCTTCCGACCGAAGGGCGGAGGCAGTTCGGGAACTCGCTGAAGTCGAGCCGGATGTTGAAGTCGCTGCCGAGGTAGCCCCAGTTGTAGCCGAAGCCACTCCCGTCGCCAAGATAAGGGAGTCCCTGCGCCGTACTGTCCTTCAGCTTGCCCTTCACATAAGGTCGGAGCGTGCCTTGGGTGGGATCGATCGTGCCGTCGGGGTTCATGCGCCCGAACCAGGTTTGCCAGAGCCCGTCCCCATAGGTGTACATCGCGCACGGGTACATGTCGTCGGAATCGGCCATGTACATGTTCACCGCTTGGCCGAGTTGACCAATGGAGCGGGAGGCAAGCGTTTGATATGCGGCACCTCGCACGGAGCGCACCACGGGTAGGAACACCGCGGCGAGGATGGCGATGATCGCCATCACCGTCAACAATTCAACCAGAGTAAAGCCTCGGCGCCGATTCACACGAACCACCTCAATTCTATTGTGCCATCTGTTGGACGGAATTCCAGGCGGAATTCGCAGAATCTTCTTGGTTCTGAAACTGATCGGCCCCGGGCGTGGGAGCACCCGAGGCCGTTGAACACCGATGTTTGGATGAAAAGTTACTTGCCTTCGCCTTCTGTGGTCTTGCCGGCGGTCGTACCACCGTCGCCCTCACCCTCGGCGGCCTTGTTGCAGCCGGAGACGAAGACACCAAGAGCGGCCACAGCGAGCAGAATCGCGATGAGCTTCTTCATATCGAAACGACACCTCCTAAGGTTCGTGCGCCCCTTCGGGCGCGCGGGGAATCCCCGATCGGTTATACCTGCCCGAGTCAACCCGGGTTGCAGGCACTCCTGATGCTCCCATTATGCGATGCCCTCCCCCCGGCTTGGCAAGGGTCCCCGGCGAATTCGCCGAATCACGGCCCAATCTAGGTTCGAGTGCGACCGCGAGCCGTCGCACTCGGTGTGTCGTCCGAGCTATAATCAAGGTTCGCGAACCCTCGATGTGGAACCTTCTGCCCGCCCTGATCCTCTTGATGCTGCAAGGCACTTGCTGCGGAGAGATGGCGTCGCGCCACACCGATGTTCTTGGCGCTTGGGTCCGCGTTTCCGCGATCGAGTCTGCCGCCCGACAGAGCGATCCTGAGGTTCGCGAGGCACTTCGCGCCCTGCTTCGGGCCGGCGGTGACGAATCGATTCCCGGAGGAGTCGACGGCTGGAGTTTCGGCTGGCTGATCCTGCTGGACCGTGAGCCAGAAGCAACGAAGCCTGATACGGCCAAGACTCCCGAATCGAGTCCGCCCGATCCTCCCTTGCTGCGACCCATCGATGGGTACGCCTTCTCCGCGCGCTCCCGCGACGGGCCGCTGTTCGGCTGATCGAATCCGATTCTTGCCGAACCCGCGCGTCCGCTAGGAAGCGCCCAGACCCTGGAGAAGACCAAGCCATGTTGCAGTTTCTGCGAAAGATGTTCGATACGAGCGCCAAGGACGTCCAGACGATCACGCCGCTTGTCGATAAGATCAACGCGTTCGAGGAGCGCACCGCAACCCTCAGTGACGACGAGCTGCGGGCCAAAACCGATGAGTTCAAGCGGCGACTTGCCGAAGGCGAGACGCTCGACCAGGTCCTCCCCGAGGCCTTCGCGGTCGTCCGAGAGGCAAGCGTCCGAACGCTCGGGATGCGACACTTCGACGTTCAGATGCTTGGGGGCATCGTCCTCCACACCGGGCGGATTTCGGAGATGAAGACCGGCGAAGGCAAGACCCTCGTCGCCGTCGCGCCGATGTACCTCAACGCCTTGACCGGAAGTGGGTCGCACTTGGTCACCGTCAACGACTACCTCGCACGGCGCGACGCGGTCTGGATGGGCCCGATCTATCACTTCTTGGGGATGTCGATCGGCATCATCCAGGGTCAGTCTCAGGATTCCGATGAACTCGGCGGCTCGTACCGATACGAGCCAGGTGCGATGCACGACGACCCGCGATACGTCAACCTCGTGCCCTGCAGCCGCCGCGAGGCCTACCTCTGCGACATCACGTACGGGACGAATCACGAGTTCGGGTTCGACTACCTTCGCGATAACATGGCGTTCGAGAAAGAACAGCTCGTGATGCGTGAACTCAGCTTCGCGATCATCGACGAGGTCGACTCGATCCTCATCGACGAAGCCCGCACGCCCCATATCATCAGCGGCCCCGCGAACGACGACGTGTCCGTCTACAAGTCCGTCGACGAGGTCGTCAAGCAGTTGGTCGGGGGCACCACCGACCAGGTCGATCAGCCCGGGATCCACTTCGTCTCGGACAAGAAGAACCATAGCGCGAGCCTCACCGAGGAAGGGATGGACCTCGTCGAGGAGATCATGGGCCTCGATAACATCGCGAAGGATCCGAAGCTCTTCCACCATCTCAACGCGGCGGTCAAGGCCTACGGTCTGTTCCAGAAGGACATCGATTACGTGGTGCGCAGTGGCGAGGTCGTGATCGTCGACGAGAACACGGGACGCATGATGTTTGGAAGGCGCTACTCGGACGGCCTCCATCAGGCGCTCGAAGCGAAGGAAAACGTCCAGATCCAGCGAGAGAGCCAAACGGTCGCGGTCATCACGTTCCAGAACCTCTTCCGCCTCTACGAAAAGCTCGGCGGTATGACCGGAACGGCGAAGACCGAGGAGGATGAGTTCCGCAAGATCTACGGACTCGAGGTCGTGTCGATCCCGACTCACCGACCGATGATCCGCGTCGATCAAGATGACATCGTTTACAAGACGCAGGAAGCGAAGTTCCGTGGCATCGGGCGAGAGATTCTGCGCCTCTTCACGAAGCAGCAGCCGGTGCTCGTCGGGACCCGTTCGATCGAGATGTCGGAAACGGTCTCCTCACGGCTCACGGCCGACATGCTCCAGCGGCTTTTCCTGGTCGATCTGCTGTTCGATACGAAGGAGAACCAAAAGGGTGCCTCGAAGGAGGCCAAGCAAGAGGCCACCGACGTTTTCAACCTCGCGTTGGCCGACATCAAGAAACAGACGCTCTCGGCGGTACTTGCCAAGTTCGACAAGAAGGGCGATCCGTTCGCGCCCGAGAACCTCCAGTGGTTCCTCGACAAGCACGGGTTGCCTGCCGAGAGCAAGGAATACCTGGAAGAAGCGCTCAAGCACGGCATTCCGCACAATGTTCTCAACGCCAAACTCCACGAGAAGGAAGCCCTTATCGTTGCCGAAGCCGGCCGAAAGGGCGCGGTCACGATCGCCACGAACATGGCGGGTCGCGGCGTCGACATTCTCCTCGGCGGACGCGTCAGCGACGACATCATCGAGCAGGCTCGCAAGCAGGACGCCGACGACCTCGGCACCCATGAAGAGTACGACAGCACGTACATGAGCTTCCGTCGCGGCGGCAAGGAGCGCGCTGCCCCACCGCTTCCGCTCGACGACCAGGAGCGAACGGCCCTGGCCAAGGAAGTCCGGGCCCTCGGAGGACTTTACATCCTCGGCACCGAGCGCCACGAAAGCCGTCGCATCGACAACCAGCTCCGCGGTCGTGCCGGACGCCAGGGCGACCCGGGTGAGAGCCGCTTCTTCGTCTCTCTCGAGGATCAACTCTGGAAAATCTTCAACGCCAAGATGCTTGAGAACCCGCTCCTGAAAGCATGGCCGCCGATGGAGGAGGTCAAGGCGGGCTTCCTCTCCAAGATGATCCTCAAGACCCAGGAGCGAATCGAGAACCACTTCTTCGAGGCCCGCAAGCATGTTCTTGAGTACGACGACGTGCTCAATTCGCAGCGCGAGACGATCTATGGCTGGCGGCGCGAGATTCTGCTCGGACGCGACTGCCGCGAGGACCTGCTTCGTGGTGTCGATGAGGTCGTTCACGAGAGCGTCGGCAAAGCCTGGACGTTCGATGAGCAGGACAATCGCGTGTTCGACTACGAGATGCTGTTCAACGAGCTCAACGAGATTTTCCCGCTCGTCGACTACGCCTCGATCGCCGAACTTGAGGCCCACGATCCGGGCGACGCGCTCGTTGAGTTCTGTCAGGACATCGCCCACCAGGCCTATCAGAAGAAAGCCGATGACCTCGGCGACGAGATCATGAGCTTCCTTGAGCAGCGCGTCATGCTCCAGTCGATCAACGATCGCTGGATGGACCACCTCCAGACGGTCGAGTACATCCGCGAGGGAATCGGCCTTCGCGGCTATGGTCAGGTCGACCCGCTGATCGCTTACAAGCGCGAGACGTTCGATCTCTTTCAGGCCACGCAGCGCAACATTCGGGATCAGTCGGTCCGCATGATCTTCCGCGCCCAGGTTCAGGTGGAGGGGGGCGGCGCCCCCGCTCCGGCACCGCAGATGGCGCGGATGGACGATGCCGAACTTGCCGAGTTCGAGGGAATCGGAGCCTCTGCCGGGGTCGTCGAATCGTCACCCGGAACGATGACGATGGTCGCGCCCAGCCAGACCGGTGTTTGGCCCGCAGGCACCGACCCGAAACGAATCGGGCGAAACGACCCGTGCCCGTGCGGCAGCGGCAAGAAGTTCAAGGCCTGCCACTACCCAGAGTTCCGGGCGAACGGCGAGATCTGACCGCCGAGCGTTGGGCGGCTATGCCGCCCAACGCTCTTTCCACGGCGCTGAGGACGACTGTTCCTCGTGCGCATCGGTGCCGATCGGCTTGGGGTGCGCGCCGGCCAAGAGGTCTCTCGAAGTCTGGACATCGTCCGGAAAGACCGAGTGACCCACGAGCGCCTGGACCTTGCCGCCGGGCGTCGGCCGGCTCGTCATCCATTGCTCAAGACGCTGGGAGAGCCTTTGGCGCACGACGGTGACGCTCGGCCCGGTCGACGGAAGCAGAATCGCGAAGCCGGTTGGACCATACCGACACACGATATCGAGGCGCCGAACCGCTTCCCTGAGGAAGTCGGCCGCGTCCGCGAGGAAGTCGCGGACACTCTGCTCGCCGTAGAACCCGGCCATCGCCTCAAGACCGTCGAAGCGCAGCAACATCAGCGAGAGAACCCCTTCCTGGCTGGAGGCTCGGTGCACTTCCTCTTCGAGGCGCGCGAGGAAGTACTCCTCGGTGTAGATCCCGGTTGTCGTATCGAGAACCGTATCGTCGACGGACTCGCTTTGGCGCTTGAGGAGCCGGTCCTTTTCGTCCTCGCTCGCCAGAATTCGGCGTAGCTTCGTGAGCGAAAGTCGGAGAATGTGAGAGACGTAGTTGCACGAAATGCCAAGCCGGTGCGCGATCTCGGTCTGGTTGAGTGCTTCGAAGTGGAACATGACGAGGACGTCACGCTCGAGGTCGCGAAGCTGTTGCATGGCGGACTCCAAAACGACTCGGTCCTCGACCGACAGTTGCTCCGGGCAGAACGCGGCGGCGTCGAGGCTCTCGGACTCGATCGAGCCCTCGTCGTCCCCGTGGGGGCTCACGTCGAGCGACGCGATCTTGAGCATCTCCTGGGTTTGAAACACCTCCCGGACGGCAGCGTCGGTCACCTGGAGTTCGGCCGCAATCTCTTGCTCGGTCGGAGTCCGGCCGAGACGTGACTGGAGCCCGGCTGAAGCCTTGTTCACCTTATGGCGAAGCTCCTGCAACCACGCGGGGTGCCGGATCGTCTGGGATCGATCGCGCAAGTAGTGCTTGATCTCCCCCGCAACGAGGTGGGTCGCGTAGGTATTGAAGCGAACGCCGGCGTTCGGATCGAATTTGCTCAGCGCGTTCAGGAGGCCTATGAAGCCGACCTGAACGAGGTCCTCGTGCGGCTCGAGGCCGCTGAACCGACGAGCGGTACGCTCGACCAGCCCAGCATACTGAATCATGATCATGTCCTTCAGGTCCGTGCGGGGGTTGTCCACGTAACGGTGGACGAGCTCGTCCGGATCCTGATGAGAGGCAGGATAGGCCATGGGGTCACTCCGTTGAATCCAAGAGACCGGAATCCTTTCCGGTGTTCGCGCGGCGCCCTTCCATGGCGCGTTGCGAACGAGGGTCGCGTTATGGTCACGGTTCGCGGCGGCAGCCATGCCGACGCGAACCGGAGATGAAATCGGGGCTAACTCACACTGTTCACCAGCTTGAAGATGGGAGTCATGACGGAAATCGCGATGAAGCCGACGACCACGCCCATGAAGATGATGAGCATCGGCTCGATCATCGACGTGAGGCCCTTGACGGTCGATTCGACTTCGGAGTCATAGAAGTCGCCGATCTTGACGAGCATTTCCGAAAGTCGACCGGACTCTTCGCCGATGTCGATCATCTGGGTGACCATCGTCGGGAAGAGACCACACTGGATCAGCGGCTGCGAGAGCTTGTTGCCTTCACGGATGCTGACGCGCGTCTGCTCGATCGCTTGGGCGAGGACCACGTTCCCGAGGGTCTCGCCTACGATTTCGAGGCTTCGGAGCATCGGGACGCCGCTGTTGATCAGGGTGCCGAACGTCCGCGTGAAGCGGGCGATGCTCATTTTGAGTGACAGTTCGCCGACGATCGGGACCTTCAGCTTCATGTAATCCAGCTGGTATCGCCCTTTCGGCGTCTTGCCCCAGGACTTGAGGCCAAAGAACGCACCCCCGACGAACAGGATGATCACCCACCAGTACTTGTTCATGAAGTCGCCCATCGCGAAGAGGGCGGCCGTGATCGGCGGGAGCTCCACGTTCATGCCGGTGAAGATCTCCTTGAACTTCGGGAGCACGAAGCTGAAGAGCACGAACAGCATGATCACGGAGAAGATGAGGACCAGCACCGGGTACATCATCGCGCCCTTGATCTTGCTCTTGATGTCGGCCTCGTACTCGAGGAAGCCGGCCAGGCGATCGAGAATCGTATCCAGAATGCCGCCGACTTCGGCGGCGCGAATCATGTTGACGTAGAGCTTGTTGAACGCGATCGGGTGCTTGGCCAGCGCCTCGTTGAGCGTAAGGCCGCCCTTCACGTCCGTCGTCACCTGCTCAAGACAGGGCTTGAGGGCAGGGTCCTTGCATTGCGACGTGAGAATCTCGAGGCAGCGCAGGATCGGAATACCGGCGTCGATCATCGTCGCGAACTGACGCGAGAAGATGACCAAGCTTTTGGGCTTGGGCTTCTTGGCCCCGAACGAGGCCGCCGACTTGGCTTTCTTCGTCTGCTTGATCTCGAGACAGTGCATGGACTGGTCCCGCAAGCGGGCCAGCACCAAGCTCTCGTTGTCGGCCTCCATCACGGCTTTCACCGTGCGGCCGCTCGGATCGATCGCGGTGTACGCGAAATGGGGCATCCTGCCTTCCTCGAGTCGTGGTTTTCCGCAACGTCCTGTCGCGGATGACATCCCAGATCATCGGCGTTTCATGCCCCGTCTTCTCGGGGATCGTCACCGGGTTTTCGAAAACCCGGTAAATCAGGCAGGAGATCCGTCGGGGGTCCTTGGTGCCTGTGCGCAGGACCCCGGCGGATCGCGATCCCAAACTTAGGGGAAGATGCCGCGCATGACGGTCGCGTCGGCGACCCGCTTAACCCCGATGATCATCGCGGCGGTTCGCATGTCGGTCTTGTAGTGGGCCATGGTGTCCCAGACCTGGCCGAAGGAACGTTGCATGTGACGCTCAAGCTTCTTGTTGACCTCGTCCTCTTCCCAGAAGAAGTTCTGGAGGTCTTGGACCCACTCGAAGTAGCTGACGATGACGCCGCCGGCGTTGGCGAGGATGTCGGGGACGACAAGAACACCCTTATCGGAGAGGATCGCGTCCGCTCCCGGAGTGGTCGGTCCGTTCGCACCCTCGACGATGAGCTTCGCCTTGATCTTATCGGCGTTCTCGGCCGTGATTTGAGCGGAGATCGCGCTGGGGAGAAGGATGTCGCAAGGAAGCTGGAGGAGTTCCTCGTTCGTGACCGGCTGGCACTCCTTGAAGTTCATGATGCCTCCGTCCATGCCGCTGTACTTGTGGTAGAGCTGGTCGATGGGGAGGCCCTTTTCGTTATAGATCGCGCCGCGGGCATCGCTGACCCCGACCACGATGGCCCCGAGCTTTTCCGCCAGCCATGCGGCGACGGAGCCGACGTTGCCGAAGCCCTGAACGACGACTTTTGCGCCCTGCAGGTTCATCCCGATCCGCTTGCACGCTTCGGCCGTGGAGACGATCACCCCGCGTCCGGTTGCCTCGACCCGCCCCTGCGACCCGCCGAGCGGAATCGGCTTCCCGGTGACCACGCCGGGCGTCGTGTAGCCGGACTGCATCGAGATCGTGTCCATGATCCAGGCCATGACCTGGGGGTTGGTGCCGATATCGGGAGCCGGGATATCGCCGCGCTCGCCGATCACGATGTTGATCTCCGTCGCATAGCGACGGGTCAGTTTCTCGAGCTCGCGCTTGCTGAGGCTCCGGACGTTGACCTTAACCGAGCCCTTGGCCCCCCCGTAAGGGATGTCGGCGACGGCGCACTTCCAGGTCATCCACATCGCGAGGGCGGTGGTTTCGTGGACGTCGACGTCTTGGTGGTAGCGGATGCCGCCCTTGGTCGGTCCTCGGCTCGTATTGTGCTGGACGCGATAGCCCTCGAAGACTTCGACTTCGCCGTTGTCGAGGACGACAGGGAAGTGGACGATCAGCTGTCGCTTGGGCTCGGCGAGGACGCGTTGGAGCCCGGAATCGAGGTCGAGGTGTTTTGCGGCAAGGTCAAGCTGCTGCCGCGCCATTTGAAGGACATCGTAATGTGCGCTCATGAATATGCCTGGTGTGCAAGTTTGGAGCCGGGTTGCCCAGTCCGTGGCGGCGTGGGCCTGCAGTGAAGCTACAGCCTCAAGCCCGCGCCTTCTTTCCCTTTGAAGAGCCTCCTCAGCAACGAGTAGACGGGGATCGCGAGAACTCCGTTGTACATCGCCGTGCCTATTGTAGCCCCTAGGAACGGGAGAATCTGGGGGGGCGGGGCGAGGAACATGAGGAGAAGCTGAGATACCAGGGTCGTGGCAGCGACGATGAGCCCGGCGACGGTCGGCGCGATCCGGATGTCGAGGTCGCTCATCCAGGCGATCCCGAACGCGGGCAGAATGCGACTGATCACGTAGGCGGTCAGATTTGCGCCTGCCAGGGCACCCTGGAGGAGACCGGAAAAAAAGCCGGCCCACGCTCCCCCGAGCGGGGTCGAAAGGAGAGCGATCGATGCGCCCATCACCATCAGAAAGTCCGGAGGGCAGCCGAAGACCGACAGCTTTGGGGCAAGAGCCTGCTCGAGGGTCGCCATGATCCAGAAACCGAGTGCGCAAACGACGACACGGAGGGTCGGGCTCATCGCGTTCACTTGAGCACCATCACTTCGCGGATCTGCCCCATCTGGACGTTGGGGAAGACGACCGCACGCCGAACCCCGAAGTCGGGGTCTTGCTCGACCTGGATGATCTTGCCGATCTCGATCCCGCGGGGGATGGTATCCGAGAGCCCTGACGTGACGACGAGGTCCCCTACCTGGAGTGGCGTTCGGGTGTCGACGAAGTCCAAGAGGAGTCGGGTCGCGGTCTCGCCTCGGAGGATCCCGGGCTGGGGCGGGTCGCGAAGGGCGACGGCGCCTACCTTCTGGATGGGCGAGGTCACGAGCAGCACTTCCGACCGATTCGCTTCCACGACCTGAACGACACCGACGAGGCCGTCCGCAGTGACCACGGCGAGGTTGGGCGTCACACCTTGCCGGCTCCCGGTCGAGATCGTGATCTTGTTCTCGTGGGGGAAGTACCGGATGACATCGGCCGCAATCCGTTTGCGGCCCGGTTCGGGTTGGTAGCCCATCATCTTTCGGAGCTGGTCGATCTTTTGGGTCAGCCGCTTCTCGGTTTCGGTGTACTGGGCAGCGACCCGAGCAAGGTCGCGAAGCCGCCGGTTCTCGGCGACCAGGGACTGGGAGCGGCCCAGGCCATCGAAGAAGTCGCCGATGTTGTCCCACGCCGCGTCGATCGAATGGGCGATCGGGTTGACGACCGTGTGGATTGTACGGCTCACGGGATCGAGGCGCGACTGCGAGCGAGCAGAGTTCTGCCAGCGGCCCAACAGCACGCCGAGCACGCACAGCGCGATCAGCGTCACGATCATCTTCGTCGTCGAGGGTGTCGATCTGTTGATGGGGCCTCCGAGCTAAGTCGATTATGCAAGGAGCGACTCAGGCACCGTTGCCGGGGCCCGCCGCAGGAGCCCCGACAGGTATCCTCTTCCTATCACGAGCTCGGCGTCCACCAAGGACAGCGCCGTCGTTGAAGGAGACCGACCCCCATGAAAAAAACCTACGCCGTGCTGGGCGCGGGCATGCAGGGAACTGCCGCCGCCTATGATCTCGCCAAGTTTGCCGACCCCAAAGTCATCCGAGTCGGTGACGTTTCGTTCGACCAAGCCAAGAAGAGTGCATGGCGCGTCAACGACCTGGTTGGTGACGCTCTCTGCGAACCCGCCCAAGTCAACGCGCTCGACCCGACGAACCTGGCTAAGTTTCTTGAAGGCGTCGATGTGATCCTGAGTTGCGTTCCCTATTGGATGCACCCGAAGATTGCCAAGGTCGCGATCGAGACAAAAACGAGCATGGTCGACCTTGGCGGCAACACCGAGATCACGATGCAGACGCTCCACATGGACGAGGCGGCGAAGGCCGCCGGCGTTACCTTGGTTCCCGACTGCGGACTCGCTCCCGGCCTCGTGAACAACCTCGGCTGCTACCTGATCGAGCACCTCGACCCGATCGAGAGCGTCCGCCTCTACTGCGGTGTCCTCCCCCAGAATCCGAAACCGCCGTTCAACTACAAGCTGACCTTCAACGTTGAGGGGCTGGTCACGGAGTACGACTTCCAGGCCGTGATCGTTCGGAATCATGAAATCGCGCTCGTCGACACGCTCGCCGAACTGGAGGAGCTCCACATCGACGAGCTCGGCCAGATGGAAGCCTTCACGACTTCAGGCGGAACGAGCACAGCCCCATACACCTTCAAGGACCGCGTCAACAGCTACGAGTACAAGACGATCCGGTATCCCGGGCACTGTGAACGGATGCGGATCTTCAAGGACTTCGGTTTCTGGCGCGAGGACGAAGTCGAGGTTGGCGGCAAGAAGATCGTTCCCAAGGACGTGTTCAATCGCGTGTTTGGCGAGTCGCTCGCCAAGTTCGAGGACCGCGATCTCTGCGCCGTTCGCGCAGTCGGGGTCGGGATGAAGGACGGCAAGCCCACTCGCTTGCAGATCGACATCCTCGATCGCGAGGACGAGACGACCGGCTTCACGTCGATGGAGCGCCTCACCGGCTTCTCGCAATCGATTTACGCGATCGAGATCGCCCACGGCAACTTCGCCCCCGGTTGTTTGCGCTACGAAACGGCGATGACGGGCACGAAGTTCGTCGACGAGATTCAGAAGCGCGGCATCCAGCTCGCTTTCCAGGAGCAGGCCCTCAGCGAGGGGCCGCAGCCCGTCGGCGCGTAGGCTACGCTCGGGCAAAGCAAAGGGGTCCACGGCATCTGCCGCGGACCCCTTCGTCATCACTTCCTCGGGAGGATCACACCTTGAACCACTGCTTGGCGAAGTTCGAGGTCACTGGCGGGAGCAGCACGATACCCTCGTTGGCGCGCATCGCCCCCATGATGTTCATCACGAGGCCAAAGAGCCCCGCAGCCAACATGCCGAGATAGATCACGAGCGCAAACGGTCCGAGCACGACCGCAGCCGCAATCATGACGACGAAAAGGACGATCTGGATGATGATGAGACAGATCGACAGGGCCAGGGACTGGGCCGCACAGGCCTTCACGAACGGCTTGTCTTTCGCAATCATGTAGAAGATCAAGCCCGAAATGAAACCGATGAAAATCGCCAGCACCCAGACGAGCAGGGCCTGCGATTTCTCTTCTTGAGTCGGAACGAATTCCGACGAGCCTCCAATTTGCATGACGTGTTTTTATCCTCCGGTACTGCCCCTTGGACGACTAGCGATTCTCGAAAGATGCCGGAATAGGACGAACTTCCCAGATCACCGCACCGCGCGTAGCATACACCGGGACGATCAGCCCCTGAGCAGAGGCCTCAGCGAGCAGTCGCTTCCACTTCGTCCGAAGGTCCGCGTCGAGCGCTTGGGCTTCCCCCGCATCGAAGGGGCGACCCTCGGGATTCATCGCTTCGGACCAACGGTTTCGGAACTCGGGCGGCTGAAACTGCAGGTTCAGATAGACGTGGGTGACCCCGAGCGCCCGGAGCGCGGCGACGAGATCGGCGCCGTTTTGCGCCGTGTCGTAGGGGATCAGCGTGCTGTGGCCCGGATTTGCCCAAAGATAGGGAACGTCGAGCAGATATCCGAACACCTCGTCGTAAAGGGCGACCCTTCCACCCTTTGCGATCTCGTTCAGCTTCCGGCTCGGCTCCCAGAACCCGGTCGTCGACTTCATGGCGTCCTCGACGGAGACGCGCCCGAGGACGACGGGGAGCTGGGTATCGAGCTGCTGAGACTTCAGAAGCCAGAAGCTGTAGGCCGCCTGAAGGCCGGCGACCCCGGCAAGAACCGGCCCCGCCCGTAAGCGCACCGCCCCCCCGCCGAGAAGGACGCAAAGCGGCACGAGCAACGTCGTGAGGTAGCGGCTCTGCTGACTGAGGAAAAACCACATCAAGAACGAGACCGCGAGCACCCCAAGAACCCCGAGCTCGAATGCGCGGCTTCGTCCGGACGCGAGCCAGAAGAGACCGGCGAGAAGCCCGGCCGCCCCGAGCGCGCCCATCGGGAAGCCGAGGCCTTCGGTTTGCCCGGGGTTGATGTAACGACCCGGCTGGTACCCGAGCCCGAGAACGCCATGCGCGAACTCGAGCGGGTTGCGGCCGGACGTGGTACGTCCAATGCCGAAGGTTTGCTGCTCGTCGCGATAGATCTCGGCTCGCCACCCGTCCCACCACTTTCCGCCAAGTTGACCGTAAAAGAATGGATAGACCGGATTGCCACTCGTCGCGACGTTGCGGGCGAGCCACGGCGACGCAACGACGAGCGCCAGAAACCCGAGGCAGACGATCTTTCCGAACGGTATCGAGGCGGCCCCGCGTCGGCGCTGAACGGACCCGAGGACGAGCAGGACGAAGCAGACCGCGACGATCGTCTGGAGGCCGGTGTACTTGCTCGCCGCGCCCAAGCCGAGGAGAAGCGCCGGCAGCCACGGGAAGTCTGTCCGGTCCTCGGTTCGCCATTCGATCGCGTAAAGGATCCCGAGCCCGGCGAAGAGTCCGTGGGCGACGTCGATGTAGCCACTCCCGCTCTCCCAAAGCACCACGGGGGCCCCGGCGAACGCCAGCGCCGTCCACCACCCTGCCGGCGCACCCCAGCGACGTCGCCCGAGCCCGAAAAGCACCATGAGGCCGAAGACGTAGAAGACGAGCGTGAACGCCTTCGCGCCCGCTGCTCCGCCCCATTGAAGCCCCCAAATGAAGAGGTTGTCGACGACGAAAGGAAAGAAGCTGTGGTGGATGTAAGGAATCGTCTCGATCTGGCCCGCGGCAAGCCACAGCTTCGGGACCGCCAGGTGGTAGGCGAGCGTGTCCCAGTCCATCGTCGTGCTCGGGGCGAGGGCATTCACCAACGGAATGGCGGTGAGAAAACCGAGGGCAAGCGGCACGAGCCCCCAGGCCCCTGCCGGCTTCTTCGGCAAGGGTCCCCACGATCCCCGATCGCCGGTCATGGCCCAGCCGGCAAGCGCAAGGACCCCCACTGCTACGACGGCCAAGCCCCACGAAAACCCACCGGGAAAGAGACCTAGAAAGAAGGTGAGGACGCCGATGCCACCGAGCCCGAGCAGTCCTGCAACTCCCCAGGCCTCAGCCGGATCCAACGCATTGAGGGACGCTGCGAAAAGCCGCCGCCCACCGATCGCGACGACGACGCAGAAAACGAGCGTGATCGCGAGCCCGGGCATGCGCGGCAGTATACGGTCCGTTGGCTATTGCCCGGCGGCCGTCGCCGTATAAGCCTGCTTCATTGCGGCGAAGCTCGGTTTCTCGGCGAGCGTGTCGATCGGGTACTTCTCTCCTCGGGTCGTCGTGCCTTGCTTCGCGTTCGGCGTCGCGATCTTGTAGACCCCGAACGTCGCCTCGGTCCCTCCTTTCCAAAACTCGTTCACGTTCGAGAACACCGACATGCCGATGAACGAGCCGCTCCGGGTGAGCGGCAACAGAGCGGCCATCTGCGCAGCGTAGAACGCGCCCTGTTGCTCCTCCGTCTGCACGTCGGCACCAATCTCCTTGCCGACCTCATACATGATGAAAGGCATGTTCTCGGTCGCACCCGGGAAACGCGTCGAGGCCCACGGGCCGAGGTCCGAACCCGGATTGAACGAGTTCACGCAGGCGATGAACCGGTTCTTGAAGACCGACTCCATTCCCGCCGCGGTGAAGGCGTCACGAAGTTGGAGCGTGGCCCCGGCTCCTTCAACCGGATTACCGAACTTGATGCCGAACGTCACGGGCGACGTGAACGCAACCCGGTCCGCCGGTGCGATGCCGAGCTTGTCTTCCGCGTCGATGACTCTCTTCGCCATCTGAGCGATGTCGCCCGGCTGGAAGAAACCACCGGTATTGTCCCACTCGTTCCCCAACGTCCAGAGGATGACGGCCGGGTTCCGCTTACCTCCCACGTAGACTTCGCCGACGATCGCGTCGATCCAACCTTGGACGTTCGGATTGCCGTTCTTCATCTCGGTGATGTAGTAGTTCGAGATCGGCACCGCCACGCAGACCTTGTTGGCCGCGCAGTAGTTCAGGAAGTTCTTGTGGTTTCGACCCGATCCTGGCTGGTTCCAATCGTAGGGATGGATAAAGCCCACTCCCGCGGTTCGCAACTTCCCGATGTCGTCGCGCCCCGACGGACCCCATAGCTCCCTGAAGTCATCGTTGCAGAAGTCAGAGTCCTCGTACTTGCCGCTCCCGGTACCGGTGTAGTCGCTCGGTGCGGGCTTGAACGCCAGGCCCAACATCGGTCGAAGGCCTACGACCCGATCGATGGCGGCACTATCGGCTCGATTCGGGGGCGCTTCGTGGAGATCGTTGCTTCCACCACCCCCGCCACATCCGACGACTGAGACCACGACGACACCGAGAAGAAGCGCCTTCCAATTCATGGTGTCTTAGTTTCGACGTCGCTTGGCGATTCCCTGTCGCACAATCCAGATCTTGGGCGCGAACCTGGTGGAGCCGTTCCTACGGGAAGGAATCGACGGGGCTGCCGCCGTAACTGGGATGCACGATGATCACCCTCCTCGTCGCGACCTGTCTGCTCGCTCAGGGCGACCAAGACCCGCTCGTCCAGCGGTTCCAAAACCCGCCCGCTTCGGCAAAACCTCACACATGGTGGCACTGGATGGACGGCAACGTCACCCGCAACGGGATCACCGCCGACCTCGAGGCGATGAAGACCGCAGGGATCGGTGGCGCGCAGATCTTCGATGTCGGTCAGGGCGTGCCTGCGGGCCCGATCGACTACAACACGCCCGAGTGGCGCGATCTGATGGTGCACGCGATCGCGGAGGGTAAGCGACTCGGACTCGAAGTGACGATGCATAACTGCGCGGGCTGGTCGTCGAGCGGCGCGCCCTGGGTATTACCCGCCGACGCAATGAAGCGGATCACGTCGTCGACTGTGGCTGTATCTCAGTCGGATGCGGCATCGACTCCGCTGCCCAACCCGCCGACGACCGGCGGCTTCTACCGCGACATCGCCGTTTATGTGCTTCGCGGCACGGTCAAGACGGGGGCGATCGGGTCACTGACCGGCCTCGGGGCCAACCCTGGGCCTGTCGAGCGGCTCGACTGGGCGAAGGCCGAGGTTGTTTCGACCGTTGGCCCGGACAAGATCCGGGCCGACGGCACGCTCGATGTTCGCCTGCCGGCGGGGACCCACACGCTCCTCCGCATCGGCGAAACGTTGACTGGCTCCCAGAACGTCGCGAGTCGGGACAGCGGGCGTGGCTACGAAGTCGACAAGCTTAGTCGGGAGTCGCTCGACCGGTTCTTTGCGGGGGGACTTGACCCGCTCCTCGCTCAAGCCGAACCGCGTTCCGGGCGCCGAGGTTTGACGACGGTGCTCATCGACAGTTACGAGACGGGCTACAACAACTGGACGGGCAGGATGCTCGAAGAATTCCGGGCCCGCCGGGGCTACGACGCCTTACCCTACCTGCCCACCTTGGCCGGCCTCGTCGTCGGCGATGAACGGCGCACGCTCGGCTTTCTCTTCGACTTCCGCCGCACGCTGGCCGAGCTATGGGCCGAAAACTACAGCGGTCACTTCGCGACCCGACTCAAGGAGAAGGGGCTCGAACTCGCGATCGAGCCGTACGGGAACGGCAACTTCGACCCATTCACGTTTGCGAAGCCGGCGGACCTCATCATGGGTGAGTATTGGGTGGGCGACACGACGATCAACGCGAGTGTCAAGCACGCCTCGTCGGTCGCGCACGTCTATGGCCACGCGATCGTCGGAGCAGAGGCTCTGACTGCCACCCCGGACCAGGCGGGCTGGCGCAATCAGCCACGGCAGTGGAAGCCGTTTGCCGACCACGCCATGACGCTCGGGATCAATCGGATCATCTACCACCGCTTTGCGCACCAGCCGTGGACGCAGCCGGTGTTGCCGGGCATGACGATGGGCCCTTGGGGATCGCACGTCGATCGGGGCAACACCATCTGGCCCTTCATGCCGGCTTGGAACCTCTACGTGAGCCGCTGCCAACAGATGCTGCAAAGCGGACAGTTCGTGGCCGACATCCTCCTTTTCGCCGGAGAAGACGCGCCGCAGAGCTACGCCGGCGAAGGACAGAGCCTCCCGGAAATCCCGGCCGGCTACGACTTCGACTTCTGTGGCCTGGATCCCCTGATGTCACTACGGGTCGAACAGGGTCGCCTGGTCCTCCCCAACGGGGCATCCTACGCCCTCCTCGCGTTGCCCCTGGGGACGAAGATGACCCTTCCCGTGGCACTAAAGATCCGCGAATTGGCCGAGGCCGGTGCGGTGATCAGCAGCCCGAAGCCGACGGCCACGCCGAGCCTGGCCGAAGCGGCCCGGGCCGGCGATGTCGCGTTGGCCACCATGGCCGACGCTGTCTGGGGACCGGCCCGAGCCGCCTCCGGCCGACGCAAGGTCGGAAAAGGACAGATTTTTTGGGGCGCGGACCTCGGCACGGTGATGACGACCCTGCGGCAAGCCCCTGACTTCCAGGCCGACGCCCGCGAAGTGCGAGCAATCCACCGCCGGGTCGGGGCCGACGAGGTCTATTTCGTCGCATCATCGGAACCGTATCCACGGACCGTCAAGTGTCGGTTCCGGGTCGGCGGGGGCATGAAGCGTGTCCAACTGTGGAACCCGGAGAACGGCCAAATCTCCGACGCACCTGTGTGGGACACTCTGTCGCAACAGAGGATCGAAGTGCCGATTCGGTTCGAAAGCAACGGCTCGGTGTTCGTCGTCTTTCGCCCCTCGTCCCGTCCCGTCCCGCATTTCGCGAGTATCCGCGAGACTGGGTTTGAGGTTCTCGGCGCGGGGCCGAAGCCGAAGTTGACGATCCTCAAGGCAGTCTATGGCGACATGGCGAGCGGGAGGGTCGTCGATGTCACCAAGCTGGTCGCCCAGGCCGCCGGTCCCCACTCGATCCGCATCCGGGCGAGCAACACCGCGCTCGGCGGCGATCCCGCGGTCAACATCTTGAAGACCCTGACCGTTACCTATGAATTGGGCGGGGAGGTGCGAACGGCAACGCTCCGGGAAAACGAGAGCTTCGCCCTCGGCGACCTGCCCGAGGAGGGAACTCCCCCCGACTACGAGATCGTCGGGAACGAAGTGCGGTTCTGGAGGCCTGGCGGTCTGAACCTGGTCTCTCCCGGCCGACCGAACATCACGAAACGGGTCGGGGGCGAACTGAGCGCGATCCCCGTGACCGGAGATTGGACGATCGCGTTTCCACCCGGCTGGGACGTGCCCTCGGGAATCAAGGTGCCGACCCTTGAGTCCTGGTCGGCGAGCCAGGACTTCGGCATCAAGCACTTCTCGGGTACCGCAACCTACTCGCGAACGCTCGACGTTCCCGGGTCGATGCTCGGCCCTCAAAGACGGGTGATCTTGGACCTCGGGGACGTGCGGGAGATGTGCCGGGTCAAACTCAACGGGCGGCTGATCGCGACGCTCTGGAAGCCCCCGTTCCGCATCGACATCACGCCGCAGGCGAAGGCCGGCGCCAACGCGCTCGAGGTCGAGGTTACGAATCTCTGGGTCAACCGCCTGATCGGCGACGAACAGTTCCCCGACGATATGGGATGGAACGGCGACCGTCTGACGACATGGCCCGAATGGTTCAGGAACGGCACTTCCCGACCTGAGCCGCGGCGGAAGACGTTCACCACCTGGCGCCACAACTTCAAAGACACACCGTTGCTGCCATCGGGCCTACTGGGCCCAGTGGTCCTGCGCCCTGTCCGAACGCTGTCACTGAGCCGGCGGGCTCAGTGACACTTGCAGGACGAGCAGCCGCACTTGCAACCACAGCCACCCTTGTTGCCCCATGAACTGCCGAAGTACCGCTGGACGGCCGTTCGCTGGGCGAATGTGGGGTTGCCGAGGGCTCGCTCCAACTTGATGATCGCGAACGGGCTTGACACGGCTTGCGGCACCATCTGACCCGCCATCGGCGTCGTCTCGACGTACTGCACGACGTACTCGGAAGGATTGTTGCGGCGAATCGACTCCACGTACACTTGATAGCCCATCGTTGGGCGTTGTCCGAGGTTGATCGCAATCAGCTGTTCCTTGTTCCAGTCGATGTCGCGGGGGGCGCTGGAGGCGGGGGCCCTTCCCCCGTTCAACTCGGACCAGTACTTCTGCCAGTCGCCTTCGGTCACGAGAACGCGGACACCGGCTTTGGTGATGCCACAGTCGGTGCCGGAGAGGTAGTTACCCCACACGATCCCCTTTTCGTAGCCGACGAACTGGGCCATGGGGCGGCTCGCGATGAGGATGAGCGCGATGGCGAGGACGAGGACATTCGCTTTCATGATGTTTCTTTAGACGCCTCGCCGGGAGCTAGGTTGCGTCCGTGACCCGACCGGCGTACACTGTCACCCATGCCGCTGATCGAGGCGCGAGGGTTGGAAAAGAGCTTCGGCGGCGTGCGCGCGCTTGCCGGGGTCGACTTGACGATCCAAGCCGGGGAAGTCCATGCTGTGTGCGGCGAAAACGGGGCAGGTAAGTCGACCCTGAACCGCATCCTTTGCGGAGCCCTCATGGCTGATGCCGGCGTCGTCCTGCTTGATGGGGAATCGGTGGCTTGGCGCGGCGTCCGCGAGGCCGAAGTCGCCGGTGTCGTCATCGTCCACCAGGAGCCGACGACCTTCCCGGACCTCGATGCGGTCGACAACATCGGCCTCATGCGAGAGACTTCTCGCCTCGGAGGCTTCTGGCTTTGTCGGGCGTTCATGCTCGATGAAGCGCGTCGACTTCTCGCCGAATTGGGAGAGCGATTCGATCCGACCGAACCGCTTGGGAGGCTCAGCCCGGCCCAGCGGCAGATGGTCTCGATCGCCCGGGCGACGAGCCGAGAATGCAAACTCCTGATCCTCGACGAGCCCACCAGTTCGCTGTCTGCACCCGAGTCGGAAGCCTTATTCCGAGTGGTGGATCGGCTGCGCTCCCGCGGCGTCGCGATTCTGTACGTGAGCCATCGCTTGGAGGAAGTCGCTCGACTGGCGGACCAAGTGACCGTCTTACGGGATGGGTTCACTGTTTGGTCAAGGCCGATCGCCGAGGCTTCGCGGGAGGCGATCGTCCACGCAATGGTCGGACGCGAAGTGCTGACGCCGGAGCCGGGATCCTCCTCGGCCGGCGAGGTGGTGCTCGAAGTCCGGAATCTCCGACGCAACGGTGCCTACCGCGACATATCCTTCGATGTCCGCGCTCGGGAGATCGTCGGTCTGGCCGGGCTCGTCGGCGCCGGACGATCCGAGCTTGCGCGGTCGCTCTTCGGAATCGATCTGCCCGATTCGGGAACCGTGAGCCTCGATCATGAGCCGATCGACTTGCGGCATCCCAACCCGGCGATCGGGCTCGTCCCGGAAGACCGCCAACACGAGGGGCTCCATCTCAGTCTTCCAATTCGCGACAATGCGACGATGGCGGTGCTGCGGCGACTCTCCACCGCCGGATGGGTTCGAAGTCGCGATGTCGCTGCTGAGTCCGCTCAGCTGATCGCGCGATTGGCCGTCAAGACCCGCGACGATCGCAACCCCGTGAACTCACTCTCTGGGGGCAACCAACAGAAGGTCTTGATCGGCAAATGGCTGGCCACGCAACCCCGGGTACTCATTCTGGACGAGCCGACCCGAGGCGTCGATGTCGGGTCCAAAGCGGAAATTCACCGCTTGGTGAGACACATCGCCGATGACGGTGTGGCGGTCGTTCTCATCTCTTCGGAGCTGCCGGAGATCCTCGCTCTGTCCGATCGGGTCCTCGTGATGAGGCAAGGTCGGCTGGCGGGCGAACTGACCGGTCCCGGCCTGAGCCAGGAGGCGGTGATGGCGCTTGCCTTACCCGTCGACGCTTCATCGAAGGAGGATGATCTCCCGTCCCGCCGAACCTTGCCGCGCGAAGTGTTCGTGGCCGCGTTCCTTGCGCTGCTCCTCCTCGTGGTCGGGATCGTCAATCCCAGTTTTCTGAGCGTGGCGAACGCACGGGACATCTTGGTGAAGGTCGCGCCTCTGGCGATCGTCGCCTGCGGGATGACCTGGGTCATTCTTGCTCGCGAAATCGACGTCTCGGTCGGCTCGACGATGGGTCTTTCCGCGGCGGTCCTCGGGCTCGCGGCGTCGACCGATCGCTGGGGTCTTCCCCCGCCGATCGCCGCGTTGCTGGCACTCGGCGCAGCGGCCGGGGTCGGGCTGCTGAACGGGTTTCTCGTCGCCAAGGCGCGAATCTCGTCGATCATCGTCACTCTCGGGACGATGACACTCGTTCAGGGCATCACCGAGGTCGCGATGGGGGGTCGCTGGATCGAGAACATCCCGTCTTCGTTGCGCACCCTCGGCACGGGAGGGATGCTGGGGGTTCCGTGGGCGATCGTTGCGGCTCTCTCCGTGATTCTCGCCTCCGCCTGGCTTGTCGGACGAACCGCCTTCGGACGTCGGATCGTCGCCATCGGCAGCAATCCCGACGCCGCGGCCAGTCTTGGCGTGCCGTGTGATCGGATCCGAATCGTGATTTTCGCCCTTACCGGGCTCCTTGCCGGGGTTGCCACCCTCTTCAGCGCGACGCAACTCCAGGTCATCGAGTCCGGTTTCGGACGGGGAATGGAATTGATGGCGATCGCGGCGGTCGTCGTCGGTGGAACGTCGATCCGGGGCGGTCGTGGCTCGATCGGCGGCACGGCGGTCGGTGTGTTGCTCCTCGGGATGCTCGGTACGGCCTTGATCTTTCTTCGTCTCGGGCCGTCGGCGGTGTATTGGGAGCGCGCCGTCCAAGGGCTGGTTATCCTCGCCGCGGTATTGGCCGACGCCCTCGGCCGCCGGAGATCCGGATGAAGGCCCGGGAGTGGACCTTGGCGGCCTTGCTGGCCCTGTTGATGCTGTACGCATGGCGCGCCGACCCGAGCTTCGTCTCGCTTCGCGCCCAGGCGTTGTTGTCGACCCACATCTGGGAGCTCGCGATCGTGGCCATTCCGATGCTTCTGATCGTGATCGCGGCCGGTATCGACCTGTCCGTCGGTTCGATGTTCGCCCTCTGCGCCGTCGTCCTGGGGCTCCTTCACGAGCGCGGGGTCCCGATCGGATGGGCTGCGATCGCCGCGATGGCGGCGGGAGCGCTTCAGGGCGCCATCAACGGCTGGTTTGTCGCTCGGCTCAAGGTTCACCCGCTCCTCGTCACCCTCGGAACGATGGCGGCCTATCGCGGCATCGCCGAAGGCATCAGCACCGCGCGTCCGCTCTCGGGCTACCCGGAAGGATTCCTGGCTCTCTCCCATGAGAATCTGCTCGGAGTGCCGATTCCGGGTTGGGTCTTTCTATGCCTGGCCATGTTCGCCGCTCTCGTCCTAGGCCGCACCGTCTTCGGCAAGTGGACGATCGCCCTCGGGACGAACGAGTCGGCCACTCGATTCTCGGCGATCCCGGTCGCACGGGTTCAATGGCTTCTCTTCGCCGGGTGTGGGCTTGCGTGCGGGATCGCGGCGGTCCTGACGGTGGCGCGGACCAACACCGCCAAAGCCGACATGGGTATGGGCCTGCCGCTCGAGGCCGTGACGGCGGTGGTCTTGGGTGGTGCGAAGATCGAGGGCGGCTCGGGCTCGGTGATCGGACTCGTCCTCGGGCTCGCCCTGATCCACGAGACTCGCGAATTCGTGAGTTGGCATTGGAAGCTCAATGAACTCAATCTGATCGTCCTCGGCGCGCTCCTGATCGTCTCGGTATTGATTCAAAGGGTGTTCGAGAGTCGAAATCGGGTAGCTTCGCGGCCAGCGTGAGGTGGAAATGAAGCGTTTCTCCGGTTTCTTGGTCGTTTTGGCGCTCGTGGTCAGCGGGTGTAGCTCCGGCGGAGGTGCTGGTTCGGGAGAGAAGCCCGGAGAAGGGAAGGCCGATTCCGGGAAGTCGATCAAAGTGGCCATGCTTCCCAAGAAGAAGGGGGTGCCCTACTTCACCAGTTGTTCGGAAGGGGCGATGGAGGCAGCCAAGGAGCTCGGCAACGTGGAGTTGATCTACGACGGCCCGACGAGCGGTGAGGCTTCCGAGGCTGTGGCGCTCGTCGACCAGTGGACGGCCCAGGGCGTCGATGTGATCGCTGTTTCTCCAAACGACCCTGCCGTACTCGGGCCCGCGATGAAGAAGGCGCGCGATGCGGGCGTCCGCGTCCTGACCTGGGACGCCGACGCGGACCCCTCTGCGCGTGAATTCATGGTGAACCAGGCGACGGCGCAAGATATCGGTTATGCACTCGTCGACACCATGGCGAAGGACCTTGGTGGCGACGGGGCGACCGGCGAAGTTGCGATCGTGACCGCGTCGCTTACGGCGGCGAATCAGAACGAGTGGATCAAGTTCATCAAGGAGCGCCTCGCCAAGTACCCCGGGCTCAAGCTTGTCGCCACACAGCCCTCGAACGAGGACCAGAAGCTGGCGTTCTCGGTCACTCAGGACCTGATGAAGGCGTATCCGAACCTGAAGGGCATCTTCGCGATCAGTTCCGTCGCCTTTCCGGGGGCGGCAGAGGCGATCAAGCAAGCCGGCAAGTCGGGCCAGGTGCTCGTCACCGGGCTCTCGACGCCGAACGACATGAAGACCTACGTGAGGGAAGGCGTCGTCAAGTCGGTGATCCTCTGGAACACGAAGGACCTTGGCTACCTGACCGTCCAGGCCGCCAGGGCCCTCGTGGACGGAACGCTGAAGCCGGGAGCGGTGAGCCTGAAGGCCGGACGCCTCGGCGAGAAGCGGATCGACGGGGAGAACATCCTCCTTGGCGGGATCATGATCTTCACCAAGGAGAATATCAACCAGTACGATTTCTAGTTCCCGCGTTTGCGGACACGCCCGGCGACGACCATGCCGACCCCCGCCGCGAGGACGATCAGCGCACCCGGCTCCGGAACCGGCGGCGGTGACGAATGGCGTCCTTTCGGGATGATGGCGATGAACGGCGGGATCGCGAAAAGGAACGGTGGCACCTTGAACGAAGGGGGCGGCGCAGGCGGTTCGACCGGCGGCGCGGGCGGTTCAGGACGAAGCGGGGGCGTCGTCGTCGGGGTATCGGGCACGATCTGAGGCACCGCCGGCTCCGGGGAATCGACCCGAGCCACGATGATCTCCGTCTCCGTGGTCGGCGGCGTGAGCTCGATCGGCATGTCGACGATCATCACTTCGTCCACCGAGACCGGCTTGCTCGGACCCCGAGTGAGCGGATTGCCACACGACTCCTTCAAGATCGGCTTTCCGGCTTCATCGATCCAAACCGTCGTGCCCTTCTTGAAGATCATGACCTTCGAACGGAGCTCGCCCGAGTCCGGCACGTTGTAGACCGTGTACGGATTGGTATGGGTGAGTCGCTTCAGCCGCAACACGGAAAAGTAGGCGATGACCTCTTGGCGCGTCATCGCGAAGTGCCGCATGTACCGGTCCATGACGACGGAGTCGCGCTCGATCTCGCGCATCAGAGCCGTGTGAGTGGGTGCCGGACGGTTGATGAACGAATTGGGATCCGTCCGCGCGAAAGCGGCGGAAACCACGGTCACAACCAAGGCTGCGAATATGAAGATACGATTGAAAGCCAACATCACAGAGTCCCCGGGTCTTTCAGACCCCGTTTCCGAGGGAGGCGTTCCGCCTTCCCGGCTGTCGTGGCGTTGAATCCTCAAAAGCCGTGCCAATCAGGTTCGTGCGCATCCTTCGAGCAACAAAGTAGGTCCTAGGACTCAATGTGAATCGGCCCGACCCCCATGGGGGTCNNTGGGGGTCGGGCCGCTCAGCTATGCCGGTACCGCCTACTTCTTGGCTTCGGTGATCAGGACGTGTCCGGTTGCGGGATCGTAGTCGACCTTGACGTTCAGCGAGTCGGCCACGAAGCTGAGTGGTACCACGGTGCGGCCGCGCTCGATGAACGGGGCCAGCTCAAGCGTGTACTCATTTTCGTTGATCAGGGCGATTTTGTTGCCGATCCGGATCAGGATCTTCTTGCCGAGGCCCTCGGCGTCGACCTGCTTGCTTCCGTGAACCCACCGGACGTTGCCGCCGGCCGTCTCGAACAGGTGGCGGAACGGCGTCAACGGGATGCCGTCGAGCACCCGGGGTTGGACATCCGGAAAGAGCACGGTTCGTGAGTTCAGGAGGATCGTGAAGTTACCGATGTTCGGGATGCGCTGTCCCTTCGCGATCGACGTAATCGCCGGTGTCGCAGCGGTCGTCACCGCGGATGCGTTGCGGATCGTGGCGGCAGGAACGGCTTTCGGAGCGGCCGGCGCGGGCTTCGTCACGTTGGCCTTGGGCGCGGGGGCGACGATCGGCTTCGCAACGGCGGCAGCATTCACCGGAGTGGTGCGCGGCGCAACCTTGACCGGAGGCACTGTGTTCTTTACGGCCGGGAGCTTATCGCCGACTTGAGGCTTCACCGTCGGGGCGATCGACTTCGCTCCGGTCGTGATCCCGGCCGAGCTCGCGACCTTGGCCGAGGCCGGGGCCGTCACTTGGGCCACGATCGGATCGCGAGCCACGCTCAACGGTTCGCGCGGCACGTTTGGTTGGACGGGCTTGGCATCGGGTGCCACCTTGGCGGGCCCGGGTTCGGTCACTTTGGCCGGCTTGGCGTCGGTGGGGGCGACATCGACCTGTCCGGCACTTGTTTCGAACCGGCGCTCCGTTCGTCCGCTCGGGTTGTTCACGAGGACGCGGGTCTTCGAAGTCTTGAAGGTGTTGTTGCTCTCATCGACCACCCAAGCTTCGATGTCGTACCAGCCGTTCGGCGTCCGGGTGGTGTCCCAGAGGTACGTGTAGGGCGGGAAGTTCTTGAGGATCTTGAATTCGTCGTTGATGAAGAAGCTGACGTAGGCGTTCCGGATTTCGCGCTTGAGACCGACCTTGATCTCGAGCGGACCGGTGACCGTCTGCCCCATGCGCACGCCTTCGAGCGCGACGGGATTGCCCTGGGCCGTCGAAACGCGGCTCTGCTGGGTTCCGACGAGCTTGCCGGAGCTGTCGTACATGCGGACTTCGACCGCGTTGTCACCCTCGCGGAGCGCGCCCATGTCAAGCGTGAAATTCACCTCACCGCGGGCCTCCTTGGCACTCACGTTCCGGGTTGCCACGCTCACGCCGTTGACGCGAAGCTCGACGAGCGTCACGCCCGCGCCGGTGTACTTCACGTTCAGCACCGGGCTGTTCAACGCGCGATCGATGATGATGTCGCCATCGAGAGCGATCGCACTCGCCACGCAAGCGAGGACCGCCACTCCGGCGATGGCCGCTAGTGTGCGTAGACTCTTGTTCACAGAACCCTCCTAGTCCGCAACGTCACTGTCTAATTCCCTCAGACCTCTCCCTATTCTCGCATCATTTCGGGCAGAAGTCAAGCGTAGGGAAGGCCATCAGGTTCAAAATCGCGCCCACCTGAACCGGAAAACGGCCCCTTCCATGACGGAAAGGGCCGTCCGAGTGGACGAGAAACGGGAGTTCAGCTCTTGCGACGCCGTCGGGCCAGGAGTCCGGCGAGACCCGCTCCGATCGCCAGGAGCGTGCCGGGCTCAGGCACGACGTTCGTAACGAGCAGGCACTGATCACCGGCAATGTTCTGGAAGTCGATTCGGGAGTTGCCCGACCATCCGCCAGGCCCGAAAGCCAGGTGATCGTAACCACCGCCTAGGCCGCCAAGGACCTGATTCGACGAGAATCCGTCCCCGTTGTTCGTCAGCATCGCCATCATCTTCACCGACGGAATCACGCTTGCCAGATTCAGGTCGAGCTCGAGCCCCGTACTCGCCGACGAGCCGTTGTCGAAGCCCGTGCCGCCACCGACACCCAACGTATTCGAATTGTCGAACCATGCAGGCCCGGTCCCAATCGTGCCGCCACCGGAGATCGGGTGGGTCCCCAGGTAGAACCCTCCTCCGTTGACGAGGTCGATGATGTCGTAGTACACGTCGTTGCTGAAACGATTCAAAGCGATCGCGACGTCGGGCGCGAAGCCGGCATCGAACCGCATCCCGTTCTGGCCGGAAACATAGCTGGGCACGCCGCCGCCAAACGCGTTCAGGACGTTGTTGCCGCCGGCCTGGGTGTCGAGGTAGAGCACGATCGCGTTCCCGCTCGACAGATTGCCGGTCACGCCGATGTTGAGTTTGCTGCCGTTAAGGAGGGCAAACAGGCCGTCGAGCTCGTTGAAGTTGTCGCCGAAGCTTGTCGAGTTGTTCTGATAAGTGACGGTGTTGTAGCCCTCGCCGAGGGAAATCGAACCGTCGACCGAAATTGCCATGGCGGCACCCGGAACCGTCGCGAGCGCGGCCAGCATCCATGAACGAATCTGCATCTTGTCAAATCTCCTGCGAGAATACGAATTCTCCGCTTCCCTGATAGGAAGTTCGCCTTTCGCGCGCAGAATGTGACGCTCGTCGCCGATTTCCGGCAGGATTGCGAAGTCGGATACCGCTTCCTCAGGGGTTGAGCCTCGCCGCTGCCTCGTCGATCGACAGCGGACCCTTCGCGACGCTATGCTCGATCACGTAGATTCCGGGGCCTCGCTTCTGGAGCACCGGTCGAATCTCGCCGAACGCAGGGGCGACGATGGAGTCGGGAGCGAGCTGGGCCAACCGGTTGGCGACGGTGAGAGCATCGGGGCCGACGACGATCGCGCAACGGTCCTCAAGCACCATCGAGGCGGCCGCAAAGAAGCCGGCGCCACGAACCCCCATTCGAAGCGCCGCCGTCGACAGCTTTCGCAGCGCCCGAGTCGCAGTATCGAGGAAGTAGCGACCGTCGGTTGCCAGATCCTCTTGGGCTCCGAGACTCCGATAAAGACAGCTGTAGGCAAAAAGAACCCGGATCAAAGTCGCGGCCGGGGACTCTTGGGTGTCGTCGGCGATCTGAGGGCCGCGCAGGTCGGGTGGCCCGGGTTCAAGCTCGGTGGTCAGCTCGCAGGCGAACAAGCCGGGAGAATCCATTTCGAAAAGCTCGAGCGCCCTCTTCAGCACCGCACGACCCAATCGGATCGAGGCGAGGCGGCCGGTTGCCAGATAGTCCTGAAAGGCAGCGTCGGCGTACCCGACGTAGTCGCCGAGCCAACGCTTCTGAGTGAGCCCGTTGCGATCGGAATGTGCGATCTCCGCCACGCCAGATCGAAAAGCCGACAGTCGATCGAACAAGTCCGAGGCCTGACGCGCCCGTTCCGCATCGCCGAAAAGCCGAGCGACCTGAGCAAGGCGAGCCGAGACGGTGCCGTTCACATCGGCTAGGCGAAGCCCGCCATAAACCAGGTCGACATTCTCTTTGAGTTCGCGCAGCCGGTCCAGCATGCGACGATAGGGTTCCGGATCTCGCTCGTAGTCGTCGGGGTCCACGAGGCGGGGCACCATACGCGGGTTCTTGACCGGGTCGAGGCCGAGGTAACGCGCGAGCCACCGACGGTCTTCGGCATCGAAGTGCGATGTGATCCAGCCGGAGCGGAGTTCGGCGACGTCGAATCCGGCCCGCTGACTGCGTCCATTCTCGTTCGTCGCATCAACTCGGTAGGCGCGGACGTAGCCGTCCTCCGCGAACCGAGAAAGCAGGGTGTCGAACGTGCGAAGAGACAGCTCGCGATAGAGCGGGTCCTGCCGCCTCGACCAGGCGAGGGCAAGGCACCAAGCCATCTCAGCGTTGACGACGGCCAGCTGATCCGCCTCGACGAGCCGCATGTCTCNNTCGACGCCAGCCGGAAGAAACCGCCGTCGAGCCAATCGACCAAGCACGAGCGAAGCAGGGGATCGAGGCTAGCCCGGAGCGCACCGGTCTCCCCCATGCGAGCCAGGTACCGGTACGCATTGGGTCGGGGGTACTGGAAGTTCCGCTCGGGAAAGCCGCCCTCCAGGGCGATCGCCGCTTCGATCAGTTCGTTGAACTGCGCGAAGTCGGGTTCGGTCTCTGGAGCCTCGGTGAGTAGGGCCAGGTCTGCGGCTTGGTCGGCGCCCGCGGGGGCAAGTGCGGGATCGAGCTCCTGATAGCGCAGCCACGTCGCCCTCGCCTCGCGGGCTGCCTGCAGGATGAACCGGTAGTCGGTGCGGACGTTCGGGTCGTTCCGAAGGGCCGAGAAGATCATCCGGAGCTTCGGGTCGAGCACCCAGATCTGGAAACCAGGGTCGAAGTCGAGTTGTCCACGGCTAACCGGCAAGAAGATCCCCTGCCACGCAGGCCAAATCGACGTATCGACCCGCACACAAACGAAGTCCTGATTCAGCCGCTCGACGACTTCGGAATCCCGGAACGCCTGTTCGTCGGCCGCGCGAGCAGCGTTGCTCCATTGGTCGCCGATGACGATGAAGAGCGGTCGATCGCGCAAGCGAGCCTGGGCGAAAGCCTCGGGACCCAGCGGGTACCACTCGATCCGCTGATGGCTTGCCGCCTGTACGTAGTCTCCGGGCTCCGTCAACAGGCGGTTCGGCTTGTCGACGGGCAAGTGCGGACGAACAAGCGTCGTGACGATACCGATCAGCGTCAGGACACCGGTCATGGCAATGGCAGCCGGGTAAACCGTGCGGCGACGGGTGTGAGGCATCGGTTTTCTATTATGCGAGGTTGCATAATGGTCCTCATGTCCATCTCGCTCGACGAAGTCCAGCATGTCGCCCATCTCGCGCGGCTCGATCTCGATGAGGCCGAGTTGCTGGCGTTTCAAGGCGAGTTGAACGCGCTGCTCGGGCACTTCGAGGATATCGCCGACCTGGACGTCTCGAACACGCTTCCGAAGCCCCATGCCGTCGCTCTGCTCAACGTCTTTGCCGATGATATGGCTGAGGACGGCCTGCCTCGTGAACGAGCGATGGGCAACGCCGCCACGACTCGAGCTGGGCTCTTCCTGGTTCCGAAGATCATCGAGGATTGACGCTTGAGCCTGACGACGCTCTCAGCCGCGGAGTTGGGTCGCCTGCTGAGCCGGCGTGACGTGGCCGCCCGCGAGGTCGCCCAGGCCTATCTCGACGCGATCCAGCGCAAAGATCCGACGCTCGGGGCCTACCTCACGGTCGATCCGGAGCGCACCCTCGCCGAGGCCGACGTCGCGCAAAGCAAGATCGACGCCGGTGACGCGGGTCCGCTTGGGGGCGTACCCGTGGCGATCAAGGACAACATTTCGACCGCGGACCAGCGGACGACTTGCGCATCCAAGGTCCTCAAGGGGTACATCCCTCCCTTCGACGCGACCGTCTGTACCCGCCTCAGGGATGCCGGGCTCGTCGGGTTGGGGAAAGTCAATCTCGATGAGTTTGCGATGGGGACCTCCTGTGAGAACAGCGCATTCCAGCTGACGCACAACCCCTGGGATCCCGATCGCTCCCCCGGAGGCAGCTCGGGGGGATCGTCGGCCGCAGTTGCCGGTGGGATCGCCCCCCTTGCTCTCGGCTCCGACACGGGCGGTTCGATCCGGATGCCGGCCTCGCTCTGCGGGGTGGTCGGATTCAAACCGACCTACGGACGCGTCTCGCGCTATGGGCTCGTGGCGTTCGGATCGAGCCTTGATCAAATCGGTCCGTTTGGACGCAATGTGGAAGACGCGGCGTTGCTCGCCGCGGCAATCAGCGGCCATGATCCGAGAGACAGCACGTCGCTCGCGAGGCCCCCGATCGCGACCGACGCCCTCCGCTCCGGTCGCCTCCACGGAATCCGCCTCGCCCTCCCCTTGGAGCTGATGTCGGACGCGGCCGAGCCCGGCGTCCTGGATTCGGTTCGGGCCGCTTGCGCCAAGCTCGAAGCTGAAGGGGCGACCGTCGAGGAGGTCTCGACGCCCTCCGTGCGGTACGGGGTCACCACCTACTATCTAATCGCGCCATCCGAGGCGAGCAGCAATCTCGCCCGATTCGACGGTATCCGCTATGGTTCGCAGGTCGACGGGTCGGGCCACGTCGGCACGGTCGCCGCGACCCGAGGCAAGCTCTTCGGTCACGAGGTGAAGGCGCGCATCATGATCGGCACCTACGCCCTTTCGGCCGGTTACTACGACGCCTACTACGTCCGTGCCCAACAAGTGCGGGCCCTGATGGCCCAGGAGTTCGAGACGCTGTTCGATCGCTTCGACGCCGTCATCTCGCCCACGAGCCCCGTGGTTGCGTTCCGCCTAGGTGAACTCAGCCGCGATCCTCTCGCCCTGAAGCTCCTCGACACCTGCACGATCCCCGCGAACATGGGCGGTTTCCCCGCGATTTCGATCCCGTGCGGACTGAGTGATGGTCTGCCGGTCGGTCTCCAGCTCATGAGTCCGGTCATGTCCGATGAGAAGTTGCTGCAACTCGCGTGGGCCGCGGAGCAGGTCTTGGGATCGCTCGACCTTCCGCTTGGTTAGGTTTCCGGTCCTTCGGAGGACGGGTAGCTCCCCAGTACCGTGGTTTCGAGCGCGCTCGTTTTCAGCACGTCGATCGCTTTCTTGAGGTTCGAATCGGTTCGGTGGCCGACGCAGTCGACGTAGAAAATGTACTCAAAGGTCGCGCGTTGGGCCGGCCGCGATTCGATCATCATCAGGTTTACGCCGTGCTCGACGAACGCACCGAGTGCCCGATACAGCTCGCCCGGTCGGTTGCGCAGGTTGAAAAGTAGGCTCGTTTTGTCCCGACCCGTCTTGTTCGGCTCGTTGTAGCCGATGACGATGAAGCGGGTTCGGTTGTCGCTGTTGTCCTCGATGTGGTCGACGAGAATTGGAATCCCCAGCGTCTCGGCCGCGAATCGATTGGCGATCGCCGCTCCATGGGGATCGGTCAGCGCCTTCTCGGCCGCCCTGGCCGTGGGCACCGTCTCGATCACCTCGGCCCGGGGCAGGTTCCCGCGGAGCCAGCGCTTGCACTGGTTCGCCGGCTGCGGTCCGGCGTAGACCCGCTGTATCGCTTCCAGATCGTCGCTCAAGCTCACCAAGTGGTGATGGATGGCGACAAAGGTCTCGGCACAAATCTTGACATTCGTCTGAGGGAACATGTCGAGCGTTTCCGGCACGACTCCGGCCGTTGAATTCTCGATCGGGGCGACGCCATAGTCGGCATTTCCGTGCTCGACGGCGAGGAAGACGTCTTGGATCGAGTCCTGCGGGAGAAACGTCGTGCTCGAACCGAAGGTCTGCACGGCGGCGATGTGCGTGAACGTCGCCGGCGGACCCCAAAAGGCGACCTGGAGCGGCTTCTCGGCTGCCCGAGCCGCGGAGATGATCTCTCGGAAGATCGCTTGCAACTGAGGCGCCCGGAGGGGCCCGGGATTCGCCGTCGCGAGCCGATCAAAGATCTCCCGCTCGCGCTCGGGAGTGAAGAACGGCTTCTGATCGCGGCCCTTGACTCTCCCGACTTCCTGCGCCAGGGACGCCCTTTCGTTGAGCAATCGCACGAGGTCGCTGTCGATGCGATCGATCTCGCCGCGGATCTCGTCCAGGTTGCGCATCGGTCGCTCTGGCATGGAGTCCATTATGGCGTTTCGATCGGTTCGAAACGCGCTTCAAGGGCACCGTTCCGGGCAGCTCGTGGTCTTCCAGCTGGAGGGTCGCAGCCTTCCCGTTTGAGTCCAAGGTGAAGGTGACCCCATAGTCGACGTTGGGACTCTCCGCATAGGGCGCATAAACGAACACATCGCGATTGAAGTGGCGAAGTACGTACTCCTTGCCGCTCACCGGGTAACGCACGGCAAGCTTGCCGCCCCGCTCCACGACCTCGACCTCGCCGAGGTACTCGCCCGCATATCGGCCCACGTACGCACTGAGGGGCGCGGAGGACAGCGGCGAGGTCGGAGCTTTGGTATAGCGCTCGGCCTGCGCGTTCATCATCTTCGTGAAGGTGTCGTATAGCGCGGTCCATCGTGCCAGCCAGTCGGTCGTCTTCTTGCTGCGTTGGGCATCGTCGATGAACTGGGCGCTGACTGCCTCGGGGAGGCCGGTCGGGAACGCGTTGCATAGAACGATGATGCCGAGCTGCTCCTGTGGAAGCAGGGTGACGAGAGTTCGCGCGCCTTGGCTGAAGGCTCCGGCGTGCCCCCAGCGAACCTGGCCGTTCGGCTCGTACTCTACGTTCCAGCCGAGCCCGTAGAACGAAGCGTTGCCGGTGATCGGGTCCGCGCCTCGGTGAATCTGCGGCATGTGGGTTTCCGACAGGGCCGCCTCGTCGATCCATCGCTTGCCGCCTTGGATGCCTCCACCGAGCTCGAGACGCAGCCACTGGGCGAGATCGCGAGCGGTCGAACTCGCACCCCCGGCCGGAGCTTGGGCGTCGGGCTCCCGTCTGGCCAGCGCGCGCCAGGCACCGCCCTCGAGCGCGTGAAGGGTGGCCCGATTGTCGTGCTTGAGGAGATCCGCATAACGGTAGCTGGTGGAAGCCATGCCCAGCGGCTTGAACAACTCGCGTTCGGCAAGACTGGGCCAGTCCAATCCGGTCGGCTTCGCCGCGGCGACCGCACCCGTGGTGATCCCGAAGTTGGAATAGGAATAGGCCGAACGGAAACTACTTGCGGCGGGTACATACCGCAATCGTCGCAGAATCTCCGCTTGATCGATCCCGGTCATTTCGAGATCGTTGCCGGCATCGCCAGGAAGACCACTGCGATGGCAGAAGAAGTCGCGGACCGTAACCTCGCGGCTCGGATAGGGATCGTTCATCTGGAACTCGGGCATAAGATTGGAGACCTTGGAGTCCCAGGAGACGACCTTCTTGCCGACCAGCGAGGCGACGACGGTGGCGGAAATCGGCTTCGACATGCTCGCGAGCTGGAAAACGGTGTTCTCGCTCACGGCCGCGTCCTTGCCGACCTCGCGCACGCCATAGCCCTTGAGCCATACGATCTCATCGCGATAGACGACGACCACCGCAACCCCCGGAACACGGGTCTTCTCCATCGCACTCTTCACGTACGCATCGAGCTTCGGAAGGGCCTCACGAACGCTCTCGGGAGTGGTGAGCCCGGAGGGTTGGGTGAATCCAGTGAATCCGACGACGGCGGAGACAAACAGAAGCATAGGCGCATTCTGGCAAAGAAAGGCCCCCGCACGAGGCGGGGGCAGGAGGTTTCGAGCAATCCGGACCGCTAGGGTGACCCGGGAGGGCCGCCCAGCTGTCCAATGAGGACCCGAACCGTCGTCGTCGCGCCGGCTCCGGTCGCTAGGGGAATGTTGGCCAGGCCGCGGTTCGCAACGCTGTCCGTCAGCAAAGAGATCTTCACTCCATTCCGCGTCGGCTTTGCAAGAAATGTGTTCGCCCGCGGCGCCTTGATCCACGCGGAGAGGTTGCAGGGGAGCCCGGTGACGTTCGTGATCGTCAGCGTAATCCAGCTCGTGTTCTCCGAGTAGGTGATGTTGAACCGATGCGAGCCCATCCGCAGGTTGTTGAAGGTCATGGTCGGCCAACTCGTCGGGAGCTTCGGCGCGATGCGCAGCGTGTTCCCGAACGCATCGGGCGTCCAGTCGAGGAACGCCATGATCGAGTCCATGTAGGTCGACATCGACTCCCACGCGTTGGGGTACGCGGTCTGGAGCCGGAAGTCCGGATAGACGAGGCTGTTCGATGGCGTAATCTGCTCGGCTCCGAATCCGATCGGACCCAAGAAGGGGAAGAGCACGTCGATTCGCGACTTGTGGTTGTCGATGTCGCCTTTGCCCTTTGTGTAGTCGCCGCGTTCGGCGTAGAACAGGCCGTACCAGAGAGTCGTGAGCCACCAGGCGCTCCCGTTCCAGTACGTATCGCCCCAGTACCGGTTGATCGTGTTCTGGAACTCGCCGCTGAAGTTCACGAGCGGCTGGTTGTTGCCCCAGCGATCGGTTGCGACCCCGTTGATGCGATCCATAACGAGCTTCGCCTGAGGGTCGGTCGGGCTGATCGTCTGGAACGGGTAGACGATGCCGAGCTGGGAGATGTCGCAGTTCTCGCCGTTCCAGGTGAGTCGATCGCGGACACCCTGCGCGATGTCGTTGGCACGCTGAGTGAAGGTCGTCGCGTCCGCGTTGAATCCGAGCCGCGTCGCGACGGAGGCGGCATCCCGGAGGCCGCGCTCGATGTTGGCGTTCGAGTAGATGAACGTGTCGAATCGATCCTCCCAGACGTTCATCGAGTACATCAGCTTGAATGGATCCGCGTAGTAGAGCCGGCTGTCGATCGAACTGTCCTCGCTGCTCGCCCGGGCGGCCTCGTACACGATGCCGTAATTCGCTTGGAGCCAAGCGAGGTCGCCGGTCGCGTCAGCTTGGAACTTGACGCCCCACGGCACGACGGCCGTCTCATCGACCTGAGGCGCGCTCCAAACGATGTACCCGTCCGTCGTGTACTTCTGGTACCAGAAGCCCTTCCCCCACGTGTCGTTGGCGCGGTATGCGACGTCCTTCAGGAAGCGATAGACCTCCCTGGCCTCAGGGAAATGGCCTGCACGCGCAAGCGTCACGGCGGCGTACGCCGCGTCGCGCGGCCACACGAAGGGATAGGCCCCGTTGTGCATGCCGGCCACGACACCGCCACCCTTACCGTCCAGGTGGAGCGCGGTTCCGAGCTTGCTGCGTACCCAGAGGTCATCGTAACGCTGTTCCGGCGTGTCGACGACGACGCCCTCGTTGATCCAGTTCTGCCAGTACGTATTCGTCTGGTTTTGGATCGTCTGCATCGACGTGGAGTGGAACCAGTCGAGCGCGGGAGCTGTCTGCCAAGCGTAGGTCCCCGACGCCCAAGCGAAGTTGTCGAATCCGCCCGCGAGCGCAAAGTTCAGTTCGCGGGACTCGCCCGGGTTGAGCGTGAGTTTGACTCCGATCCACCCCTGGCCGTTGTCGCTGCTCGTGTCGCGCCACGAGTCGGTCGCGGCGGTGCCTGCACTGCCACCGACGGCATTGCAGACCTTGAGGGCGGCCGCCAGGTACACGGAGACGCTCTTCTGATAGTCGGGGAAAGAAGTCGGGTTGTACTCACCGTTGCTGCTCGTGAAGCGGGGCACGTTGTCGTAGGCGACCATCGCACCTCGGGCCATGTCGGTGAACATCACGTCGTGCGCATCGCCTCCGTTGAGTGCGAAGTCACCATAGATGTAGAAATTGAGGGTTCGGGGGGAGCCGCCGTGGTTCGTCAAGATCACCCGCTTCACGTAGAGTCCACGGTTCGGAACCCCGCCGTTGTCGTTCGGGAACGTGATCCCTTTCGGAGCAAAGTCGTACTGGACCACGCCGATGTTGCTCCCGTTCCCCACGAACGTGGAACTCGTTTGGACCACGTTCGAGTTCGGGACGTAGCTCTGAGCCACGCCGGTGTAGTCGCCCCCGTTCTGGTTGGACATCCAGAACGTCTTCCCGTCGACCCGGATACCGGCCATCACTTGGTTGATGTTCATCTGACCGCGATGATCGAGCGGCAATCCGGGCGGGAAGGTGTCGAGTCCCCCGGAGTAGCCTTCGTTCTTGGTGCCCATTCCCTGAACACACCCTGCCGACGGGTAATACACATCGTAAAGCGTGCCGTTCTGATCCAGCATCGCGTTGAGGTAGTTGTTACCGGCAACCGCCTCTTCCTTCCAGAACCGAACCGGCGGGTAGCCGACTTGATGATCCACGAACGCGGAACCCTTGCCCGGCCAAGCGAGCTTATTGGTGAATTCGTGGGTGAGCGGCGTGTTGGCCGCGTCGTTGCACACATTGTCCGAGCAGCCATAGTTGTTCGAGAAGACCTCGAGGCCGCCGCTGCTATGCCAAGCGCCGATGCGATACCGAAGACGGGTGCCAAAACCGCGAGTTCCGCTCGGCAACGTCGCCTTCCACCAGTCGATGTTCCCCGAACCCGACGGCTCGTTCCGAACGAAGGTGACCTGGCTTACTGCGGACCTCAACACCTGGGTCGAACCGCTCGGCACGCCCCGAACTCCGGAAGGCACGGTTCCATCCGTGGTGTAGTAGATCGCCACGTCCGTGTAGAAAAACGAGTAGCCGATCTTGATCCACAGATCCACGGCCTCGTCCTCGCGGGGAATCTCCGGCTCGCGCATCGTGATCGATGGGCTTTCACCAAACACCGACGTCGCCGGAACGTGCTCGACGAACTCGGGTGTGGCGAAGCTCGTGGCAACGACGAGAAGGAAGCCCAAGGCGGCGGAAACATGGCGAAGTTTGAACATAGTCGTCCTTATGAAATCAGGCGCCCAGGGCTGACCCTAGGCTAAGAATACGTATTCATGATAACACAAGGCCGCGGCGATTCGCGATGAGATTGCGAAAAATCCCGTACCGTTCAGTGCATCTCGCGGTCGCCGAGAATGGTCTGAATGTAGTTGATCTGCCCCAGGTGGTAGACCACGTTCCAGTAATGGAGTTGCAGAATCTCCGCCATCGTCAGGATCGTTCCTCCCCCGAAAGGAAGCGCGATTTCATCCTCCAGATGATCATCGGGAAACGCGGCAACCTCGGCGAGGAGCTCGTCCGTCGTTGCCCGCGCCGCGTCCCGGCATCGCTCGAGGGTGTCGTAGGTCTGGCGGAGACGATCCGACTCCCGCCGGGCATGATCGTCGAACTCCGGCATCCGCCGGTCGCGAACGATCGCAAGGATCCATCGTGCCCCGGCCGCGATCTCCTGGAGTTGGCTGAGAGTGCTCCGTGAGGTCTCGTTCGGACTCCAGTCGAGCCGATCGGGCGGAATCGCGGCAGCGGAGCGGAGCAGGTCCTCCAGCGCCTTATGCGTCGTGCGAACCGTGTGGTCCTGGAATCGCATGTTCGGCAGTGTATCCGAGCGCCTCGAACAGCGTTCGGAGCACATCGTCCGGCAGGATTCGATCGAGGCCGACCGGGTCGTAATGGCAACGCAAGATCTGCCCGTACGGACAGGAACGAATCGGAAGGGTGATCGAGTACAGACCGACCGCCGGCACTCCGAGGGCAGCCGCAATGTGGCTCGAACCGGTATCGCCGCCGACGTGGGCTCGTGCCATCGCAATCAGCGCGATCAGTTCGCGAACACTCGTTTGCCCGAGCAGCGACCGCGCGTCCGGCGCACCCGCCGCGCACACGTCCTCGACCGCGGCTTGGTCGGCCGGAGCAGGGCCGCCGATGAACACCGCACTCCAGCCCGCTTCGGCCAGAGCTCGAGCGACCGCGGCGAACGAAGCCGGAGGCCACCGTTTCGTCACCCAACCCGCGCCGGCATTCAGAACGACGCATCGATCGGGATCGGCATCGATTTCAAGCAGCTTGGCCCGGACGCTGTCGAGGTCCTCATCCCAAGGTTGAAGGGCGAACTCCACGGTGCATCCCGGTTCGCCGACCGCGGCCCGCGCAACGTCGGCGACTTGCTCCACGATGTGAAGCGAGCTCTCCGCCGGCACCACGTGCGGCACGAGCAGGCTCGCCCCCTCGCGCTGCCAGTGGTATCCGAGGCGGAGTTTTGCCCGTGAGGCGCGAGTCACCAGGGCCGATTTCAGAAGCCCTTGGAGATCGAGTGCGATGTCGAAGTCGCCATCGACCTGATAATCCGCGATGCGTCGCCCCGGCTTGAGCCTCACCACGCGGTCGACCGCCCGGCAACATTCGACAACGCCCGCGAACCGAGGATCGACTGCCCAGACGATCTCCGCGTCTGGAACCGCTCGGCGCACCACCGAAGCCGCCGGCAGGCCGCAAACGACGTCGCCGAGTGCGGACAGTCGGACGATCAGGAGCCGCACGGTGCCCGGCTCGAGGAAAGGATTTCGTGGGCCGCTGCGACGATGTCGGGAGCTCCGACCAGGTCCGTCGATCGGCCGCGGGTCAACACCCTTCCGCTCCCACCCCACGGTCGGTACCGCTCGACCGGCGTCGGGCCGAAGACACTGATGACCGGAACGCCGTAGGCCGCCGCAATGTGTCCCGTGCCCGTATCCCCGGCCAGATGCAATCGGCTGTGGGTGATGGCTGAGATCGCCTCCGCCAAGTCGAGGCGACCCACCCAGTCGAGCACCCTCGGGTGGGGCACCCTGGGATCGTGCGGTCCTCCGATCGTAGCGACCGTCCATCCGTCACCGATCAGCTCGTCGGCCACCGCACACCATGCGGGGGCAGGGACAACTTTGTCCGCCGCCCCCGCGCCGGTCTGAATCGTGACCAGCCGACCAGCATCGAACGAGGGGAGTCGATCGGTCGATACGGGCCGGGGCATGATCGGTCGCTCGGGCGTCGGGACCGCTCCAAGCTTGGCCCGAACCAAGGCCAGATTGAGGTCGACCTCGTGAGGTGAGGGCGGATTGAGCTTCGGTATCGGATTGAGGCACCGGGCGAACGCATCGGTCGCCCGGGCCGACGCTCGAATCGTGGGCCCGGCAAGGCGAAGGCACAGTGCGGTCTTGCTGTGGCCCTGAAAGTCGAGACCGAGATCGAACTCGTATCCTCGCAAGGACCGGTAGAGCCGCATAGAGTCGAAGAGCCCCCGGAGCCCGCGTCGCTTCCAACGCTCACGAGGAATCTCGATGACCTTGTCGGCAAGGCGTTCGGTGTCGATCACGGGGATGCACCGGGTCTCGGCGGCCCAGACGATCGAAGCGTCCGGGTGCCGTTCACGAATCGCCGTGACCGCCCAAGCGGCCATCACGCAATCTCCGATCGCGGAGAACCGAACGATGAGGATGCGCGGTCCGCTCAAAGCCCGTCACCCAACCGTCCGGCCCGCCGCGCGCTTCGCCACCGATCGTGGAACCACAGCCACTGCTCGGGGTAGCGACGAATGATCGCCTCCAGCGACGCGTTGATCGAGCGGATCATCCCTTCGCCTTTCACCGCATGGCCGGACTCCGCCTGCAGAGCGGGCTCGACGATCATGTGGTACTGGCCCGGAGCGACCCAGACGCACCAGCAGGGCACGACTGGGGCACCGGTCCGCTCGCTCAAGACGCCTGGGCCGAGGACGGTGCCCGCCTCCTGTCCGAAGAACGGGACAAAGATCTCGTCCGTGTTTTGGTCCGGGAGAATGCCCACGAGTTCGTTCCGCCGGAGCCGCTCAAGGATCGGTCGTGCCGCATCACCCCGAGCGATGACTTGGGTCCCCGTATGCTCGCGAAGCTCCTTCACCAACTGGTTGAGCGCCGGATTGCGAGCGTCCCGCGCCACCACGGTGAGTACGTAGCCGTGCAAGGAGAGCCACGCGGCCAAGCGCTCCCAGTTGCCGAAGTGACCGGTGATCATGATGACGCCTTTGCCTTCGCCGAGGGCTGCGTCGAGGTGTTCGATTCCCTCGACGGTCATCGAGGCATCGAGGTCCTCTGGCTTGCGACGCGCACTCACCAGGAAGTCCGCGGTCACTCGGCCAAAGTGCTCGAAGACCCGCTTGGCAAGCACCAGTCGTTCTGCCTCGCTCATGTCCGGGAACGCGAGCCGGAGATTGCGCATGGCCCGCTCGCGGTGCTTCTTCGAGGCTCGGAACAGGGCGCGGCCCAGCCGCTCCCCCGCAGCTTCAGCCCCGAGCGGCGGCTTCTTCAGGAGCCACCGCTGAGCCCGCGCCATCGCCATTGCGCCGAGCTTTCCCTCGACTTCCTTACGGTCCCACTTCATCGAGTCGTTGCGAGATCCAGGTGCGGAACGCGTCCTCCGGTTGGACGCGCACCGAATAGTCCACGATTCGGATGTCGCGTTCGCCGACATCGGGTCGTTCGCGCAATTTCATCCAGTCTTTGGTCGTGACCACGAGCGGTCGAACCCGACCGAGATCGCCCCAGAGGTTACCTGCGGACAGGGGGTCATGATCGGGACGAAATCGTCCCGATTCGATCCGACAGCCAAGCCCTTCGAGCGTTGCAACGAGGCTTGCCGGGCGGCCGATCGCGCAGAGTACGTCGGCGTTTTGGGGAAGCGGGACCTCTCCGCCGTGGCGGTCGCGCACGAGGAACTCGCTCACGACCAGTTCAAACTCACCCGGAAGCACCAGGTCGGCGCGGCGCAAGCCGAGTCTTGGCTCCCGATACGGCCCCGCAGGCAGGCACAGACGGTTCCGGCGGGGCGGATCGAGGACGATGGCGACATCCTTGGCGAGGGGGAGGTGCTGAAATCCGTCGTCCATCAGGAGCACGGCCCTCGGGTAGTGCTGATGGCAAAGCTCCGCAGCCAACACTCGCCTTCGGCCCACGATCAGCGGGACTTCGGGCAAGGAGTAGCGCAGGAGCGCGGCTTCATCGCCCCACGTGTGGGCCGAGAGCGGGCCCATCGGAGCCACCTGGGCGGCTTCGGCGGCCGCACTTCCGTAGCCCGAACACGACGCCACCACCTCACGGCCCATACCGAGGAGAAGTTCGGCGAGGTAACGCGTTGTCGGTGTCTTGCCGGTTCCGCCAACGGTCAGGTTCCCCACACAGACCACAGGGTGGTGCGGTGCCGATGGCCGTTTGAGCCCCCATCGGTAGGTGGCCTCATAGCCGAGCCACCCGAGCGCGTATAACCCAGCAAACGGGGAGAGCACGATGGTCGCCACCGAGAGCCTCTCCCACATCTCGCTGCCGCCCGTCATGGCCTAGTGTGACACCCTGACGCGCGGCGCCAGGGTGTCACTTGCGTGATCAGCTCTTCTTTTCGACCTTGACGTTCGCCGTCAGCTCCTCGCCGATCGTGAGTTTGCCTTCGGCCTTGAGAAGTTGGCCGTTGGCGGCGTCGAACCATGAAGTCACCTTGAGTTCGCCGACGTCGCCCGACGAAGGGGCGAGTTCGACCTTCGAGTCGACCTTGTAGGCCTTGGTCTCGCCGAGTTTCGTGATCTCGACCAACTTGCCCGTGCCCTGGACCTTGACCCCGCTCGCCTTGGCCGTCCAATCGATCGGGTACGTGTCACCGACCTTGATCGCCTTGTTCGGGAGGTAGCTCGAGAAGCTGAACAGTGAAAAAACGGCTTGGTCCTGGTTGAGTTCGAGGTTCGTCGGCATCCCCGTCGGACCGAACTCGTCGATGAACTCGCTCGATCCCATATCCGGCGAATTGCCGTCACCGAGGGCGAGCTTCATTGAAACCGGGTTGATCGACCCCGTCACTTTGCCGCCATCGAGGAGCTTCTTGACCTTCCAGTCCATCTCGGCCAGAAGGCTGCCGTCCATACCTCCGCTCGTGAACTTGAGCTCAAGCTTGTACTTCGAGGTCTCCCCCTCTTTGTAGGTGCGGGTCAACTGAGTGGCGTCTTGGGTTGCCGCCGGCGTGATCGTCATCAGGGAGAGGGTCGCGAGCATGGTCGTCAATTTCATAGGTGGGTCCTCCGGAAGCGGGCTGCCAGAAGTTACTCGACCGGTCGCCGCACCAAGGGACTTACGTCCCAGCCCGGGCGGTACAATCCGAGTCGGCAAGCGCAAGACGTTTCGGGCTCCAAAGGCTCGCAGCTTGCCGAATCTACGCCCGAAGGAGGGCTTTTTGAGTACACGCAGAGGCGCGCCGTCGTCACGTCGGCGCCCGACCGGACCCCGAACCGCCGGGGCGGTCGAGATCATTGTCAATTGCTCCGCGCGCGAAACCCGGATCGCCTGCCTCGAAGACGGGCAACTGATGGAGTATCGGGTCGAGCGCGAAGAGCGCGTCGTGGGGAGCATCTTCAAGGGCATCGTGCAAAACGTCTTGCCCGGAATGGACGCGGCCTTCGTCGACATCGGGCTGGAGCGCAACGCTTTCCTCTACGTCGCCGACATCCTGCCCGATGAAGGGGACAACTCCCCGGCTTCGATCAAGCGTTCGGAACTCCGCCGTCGGAAGATCAAGGATTTGCTCAAGCCGGGCCAGGAGATCATGGTCCAGGTCACCAAAGGGCCTCGAGGGACGAAGGGGGCCCGCGTAACGACTCGAATCGCCCTGCCCGGTCGCTACGTCGTCCTCATGCCGGAAGGCAATCATGTCGGCGTCAGCCGCAAGATCGAGGATCGGAGCGAACGGGAGCGCCTGCGCAAGGTCGGCGACAAGATCGCGATCGACGGATTTGGCCTCATCCTCCGTACCGAATGCGAGGGGCGGACCGAAGCGGAGCTCCGAGCCGACGTCCTGTTCCTGAAGAACCTTTGGACTCAGGTCCTTGAGGCCGCGACCCGCCAGCGAGCTCCGGCATGCGTCCACCGCGATCAGACGCTTCTCTATCGGACCATCCGCGACGTCTTTGGCGACGAGATCTCGAAAATGGTCATCGATGACCCGGAAGAGTACGAGAAGGTTCACTTGGTGGCCGAGGCCGTTGCCCCAAGGATGCGCGAGAAGATCTTCCTCTATGATCGGGACGAGCCGATCTTCGACTACTACCAGATCGAATCCGACCTCGATCGACTCCTTGAGCACAAGGTCTGGTTGAAGTCGGGCGGCTATCTCGTCATCGACGAGATGGAGGCGCTCACGGCGATCGACATCAACACCGGCAAGCTCGTCGGCTCGACGTCGCTGAGCGACACGATTCTCAAGGCGAACCTCGAGGCCGCCGACGAAGTCTGCCGTCAGCTCCGCCTCCGGGATATGGGCGGGATCATCGTCGTCGACTTCATCGACATGGAGGCTGCGGACGATCGGAAGACGCTCCTCGACCACTTCACCGGTCGGCTGGAGCGCGACCGCGCTCGGACTCGGGTTGGGCGTGTTTCGTCGCTCGGCCTGGTCGAGCTCACCCGCAAGCGCACCGGCGAATCGGTCACGGAGGCGATCACCGACCTGTGCCCGCTCTGCCTCGGGCGGGGCCGGATTCCTTCGAAAGAAACCGTTTCGCTCTGGATCGAGCGGGACATTCGGCGCAAGCTCACCGAGCCCGGAAACGCCTTTTCGATCGTCTGTCACCCCGCGGTGGTCGAAGCGCTCATCGGGGCCGATGGCGAGAGCGTCGAAGACCTCGAGCATGAACTCAACCGTGCGATCTACCTCAGGGCCGACTTCGACCTTGCGTTCGAAGAGTACGAGATCGCGTCAGGGTCGATCGAGCGTTTCGAGCGTGAGTTGATGGGGCTGCGACGCGCTCAGGTCCTCGAATGCAACGTTCGCCGGTCGTCGTTCGAGAGCTCGAACAAGGTGATCGGTTGGACCGACGATGGCTACTACATCGAACTTCTGGATGGCGGGAGCCAAGTCGGGCACCGCGTCAAGGTGTGCATTCAGGACATTCGGCGGTCGTTCGCGTTGGCCGAGGTCATCCTTCCCGGGACTGGCGCGGTCCGGTACTGAGAGCTCGTCGGCAAACGACCGTCACCTACCGGGGCCGGGCAACCACGTCCCCCGGTAGGTGGTCTTGGCGCCCGACGATAGTGCCAACGGACCCTCCCAGCGGTCGAAGTCCACGACCACATCACCCCCGGGGTTGTGGACCGTGACCGGCCCGCGACGGCCCTCGAGGCGGCCCCACACGACCGCGGCCGCACTGCTCCCTGTCCCGCAACCGAGCGTTTCGCCGGCGCCGCGCTCCCAAATCCGGATTTGGAGCGTCGCCTCGCCGCTGACGACCGACCAGATGATGCTCGTCCGGTCGGGAAATCGAGGGTCGTGCTCGAGAGCCGGCCCAACCGCCCGCACTTCGACGTCGTCGGGGAGCGTCTCGCAAGCCAGGATGGTGTGCGTGCTCCCCGTGGTGAGGGCGGTCGCCCGATATCGATAGCCCGCGACGTCGAGAGTCGCATCGATGAGCGGTTCGCCGATCAGAGGAACCTCCGCGGGTTCGAACGACGCCGGTGGAATCCGGGTGGTCACGATCCCACTCGGCGAAACCTCTGTCGGCACGGTCCGCCCCCCGTGGAGAATGACGAACTCTCTCCCCACCCATCCTTGTTCGAAGCCGTGAGCGGCGGCACACCGCATGCCGTTGCCGCAAAAGTCCTCGGTGCCATCGGGGTTGAACATCCGCATCGCCAGACCCTCGTCGTTCGGACTCACGACAAGCAGCCCGTCGGCGCCGATCCCAATTCGTCGCTTGCAGGCGGCGCGGGCAAGGCCGGCCCAATCCCCTTCTCCGCCGACGGATTCGTGGACCAACACGAAGTCGTTGCCGACTGCCTCGACCTTCCAGAATTCGATCGGCCGGTTCACAAGAGCGGTTCCAAGTAGAAGCGCGCGGTCCTGAGCGTCTCGCGAAACCAGGTCCCGTCCGGGCAGACCAAGGCGAACCACCAAGCCGAGGGTCGATGTCCGGCCTTGTCGAGGCCTGACGCCGTGATGACGGCTTGGCGGGCGAGTCGCATACGCTTGAGCTCAAGTTCGAACTCGATGTTGCGTCGTCGTTCGTGGGCGTCCAACACTTCCGGGTCGGCGACGAGCGCCTCTTGGTGCGTCTGGCGCTCCTGCCACTCCCGCTTGAGATGCTGAATCTGGGTGATGATTCCCTCGACCTGATCGGCGAGGTGCTCGCGCTCGGCAAGTGCCACGGGATCGGGGCTCTTCTCGAAGATTTTTGCCCGCCAGTGCTCGCCCTTGGCGACCTCGGCTTCCACCCGACGCCGCTTCGCATCGCGGAGGCGGTCGGCAATCGCGCGTTTTTCGGCCTTGACGGCCGCAATCGCGCGATCGAGCTGTTCAAGCCGGGCATGGATCGCCTCGTACTCCCGCGCCAGCGTGATCCAGCTCTGTCCGATCGACTCGGAGAGAAAGCGGATGAAGTCGAGTGGACGCTTGAGAGTCCCGAGCTTCTCGAGCAAGGCGGTCTGATCCGCCGCGACCTCCTGTCGACGGGCTGCGAAGCTCGGCGCACAAAGTTCGTCGACCCCGAACGGTCGGCGAAACGGCTCTGGGAGTTTCAGCCAGGCGCAGCAAGTCCGGAGGGCTTCCCAGGGCTCGTATCGTACGCGCAGGATCGGATTCAGGTCGAGCGGGAACTGGGACTCGGCGAGCAGCCGGTGCATGGTCCGGCTGCGGTGGACGTAGCTACTTGCACCTTCGTGGAACACGAAAACGTGCTCCCGGGCAAGCATTCCGATAAGCGTCAACGCTTTCCCGACGAGCACGCACTCGGGCCCGAGTTTGCGCTCGATGGCGGCGGCGAGGTCGCCGGCGTGAGAGATCGGCTTCTTGAGGGTGATGAACAGCGGCTTCGGGGTCATGACGATGACCGCCTTGGGAGCGATCCGCAGTGTGCCGCGCCCGTGCCCGGGGACCACGAGGTCGAACGGGATCGCCCACGACCCGAACCGATCCAGCGTGTACATTTCGCTGCCACGAACTGCCCCGTCGTAAGCCTCTCGAGCCGCAAGCCGCGACTCGGGCTTCAGAAAGAGATCGAGTAACTCGAATCTTGCACGGCCGCTGGTCGCGGTGTTGAATCGGAGCAGTTCCGAGGTCGTCGTCGTTTCCGCGTCGACGGGCTCCGCTGCGACCATGTCAAGCAAAGACGGCAGCATCGATCGGTAGTACGCAGCGAGGCTGATCGTCCGGTCTTCGGCGGCATCGCAGGCCAGGGTGAGCAAGCGCTCGGCCGCCGCCGCCTGGTCGTCGCGATGATCGCCCGACAAGACCTCCAGCGATGACATGACCGCGTCCCGGAGCGTTTCATGCAGAATCGGAAACAGCGGACCAAGTGGCGTCTCCGCCGTCACTTGGGGGTCGGACCCTGTGAGCGCGATCCCACGCCACCCCCACGCTTCGGTTGCCTGATCGAGAGCGTCTGCCCGCCGGCGCGTGACCTTCGCCAGGTTCACGCCCGCAGCTTGGAGAATCTCTCGAGTCACCACGGTTTCGGAGCCAAAGAGCGTCGAAAACTCGGCCGCCGCGCTCCACAGCCCCTTGGTCGTCGTGTCGTTGTGTGGAAAAACCTGGTAGCGCGCCGTACCCTTGGTGGAGGGGAGTTTCGCGAAGTAATCGGTGTCGTGGACACCGGCGATGAATCGGCGTCGAGATCCTTCCTCCCGAGCCGCGAGAGCGACGCCGGCCTTCATCGGCTCGTCCCAAAACACGGTTTGACCCAACGCAAGAAGCGGAGCGTCCGGTGCAATCCGGTCGAGCTCCGCCAGTGCTTCGCGGCGGCTGGGACAGGCAGACTTCATCGCTTCCTCATTCTACGGTAAAGGCTGCGTGGAGGCTGCGAAGTTCCAAGCGACGAGGGTCCAAGTACAATCCCGACGTGCCGATCTATCGCCTTTGTCGACGCTTCACGATCGAATCGGGGCACATGCTGAGCAAACACCCCGAAAAGTGTCGGTGGCCCCACGGTCACACCCGGACGATCGAGGTCGTCGTGAGCGCGGCCGAACTCGACTCGCGAGACATGGTCGTCGACTTCAAGGCCCTCAAGTTGGCCCTGGGCGAAACCGTGGAACGGTACGACCATCGCATGGCGATCAACTCAGCCGATCCCTTGAGAAGTTCGATCGAATCGATCCACCCGGATTCGACGATCGTGTACGAGGGCGTCGATCCGACGACGGAAGTGATGGCCCAGGTGCTCTTCGAAGCGATCGCGGGCATCCTGGACGTGGGTTACCAACACGAGACGTACGCGATCCCGCCCGGCCGGGTTCGGCTCGAGCGGGTTCGCGTTTGGGAGACTCCGACCAGTTGGGCGGAGTTCGCAGTCTAGGGGCGAACGAACAGGGTGCAGTAGTCGCGGTCGCCCTTGTACGCACTCGTTTCGTAAAACTCGAACTTGATCCGGACGTTTCGAAGCCTGGTCACGCGACGTGTGTGGATCGTGAAGTAAGCCTCCCCGCGACTGTTCGTGACCGCTTCACCTAGGAACTGATCTTTCTTGAATCCGGTCTCCCTGTTTGGCCGGTTGGAGACGGAGGCGTAGATTCGCTGCCCAGCCAACGGTCGCTTGGTTTTCTTGGCGACGAGAATGACCCTCATCACAATCGAGCCACCCCCAGGCACCTCGCGATCTTCCGCGCTGAGTAGGGATCTCGGCTTCGACGCGGCGATGTCAACGTCGTAGACGCCCTGGTCGCTCCCGATGATGATCGGCGGGCCACCAAGCAGCTGGGGCGGAGCGAGCTGGGCTCGGGCCGTGTGGGCCATCGGCAACAGAGCGAGGGCGGTGAGGGCGACGGCGAAGATGTTGCGTTGTTTGCGGTTGATGGTCATGGGATCTTGTTTCTCCTGTCGTTTTTGTCTTTCGACACGATCAGACTACAATCGATCCGCATGACAACAAGTGACCCGGGTCACGCACAACCGTGATCTCCGTCACGGATCGGACCCCGCGTTTCCGCGACGGTCTCCGTTCGAAGTGATCGATGGAGGTGACCAAGCTCGCGAGCCCCTTGAGGCAACCTCCGAGCTGGATTCGATCCATCGAGCCTAACTGGTACCAAGTCACATTCTTCGTCAAATCGCCAGCTTGAGAATACGAATTTTCTTGTTGGCATTTCGCCCCGACTCGTCCTATAATGGGCTTCATGCGACGGTGCATTCTCGGGGCCACGGTAGGCCTGTTCGTTCTTGGTTTCGGTGGCCAAGCCTCGGCTCTCGGGTGGGTCGGCAACACCAAGATGTGGCTGAATGGCTGGACGATGCCGACGCGGGCAGGGTTCATCGAGAAATGGGACACGTTGACGGTGACGACCGAGACCTGGCCGATCGAGCCCGGGCAAAGGGTTTTCGCCGTCGTGACGACGAACGGTTGGCAAACTCAAACCGAGTTCGAACTCAATTGGGACTACAACGCGAATAACAACTCCCACTGGTACCGGATCCTCGGTCCGTTCGCGCCCGGGAGTGAAGTCGACTTCTACATCCGCGCCGAAGGTCCCGGCGGCCCCCGCTTCGACAACAACAACAACCAGAACTTCGGGTACGTCCAGCGCTGGTCGCCCAACTACCGGGACGGCGCGATCCTGCAGTGGTTCCAGACCGACTACAAGACCATGATGAAGCGCCTTCCCGAGGTCGTGCGGGCCGGTTACTCGGCGCTCTATCTTCCCGCACCCCAAAAGAGCGGCGGCGGGGGATTCAGCACCGGTTACAACCCGTTCGACCAGTTCGATCTCGGCGATCGCCTCCAGAAGGGGACGGTTCGCACTCAATACGGCACGACCCAGGAGCTATTCGAGCTCATGCGTGTCGCCAAGCGCTTCGGAATCGAAGTCTACTGCGATCTCGTCACCAACCACGCCGACAACCGAGCGTCGAGCGCGATCAACCAGTACCCGAGCCTTATTCCCGAGGACTTCCACATCCGCTCGTCGGCGGACACCGGAAACAGCGAAATCAACTTCAACAACGAGTCGAGCTTCAGCTTCGGCATGCTCAACCACGATCTTGTTGGGCTGGCCGACTTTGCCCACGAAGACAACAACAACACCCGTACCGGGACCTTCACCCTCCCCAGCTACGCGAGCTTCAACGCTTGGGGCAAGCCGAGTTTCATCCGCAACCCCCTTACTCCTCAGTACTACCCCAACAACACCCCGGTCGCCGAAGACGTGCGCCAATACCTGAAACGGTGGGGATGGTGGCTCGCGAACGTCATCGGGTTTGACGGATTCCGAATCGACGCGGTCAAGCACACGCCGCCCCAGTTCTTCGATCGACTCGGCGGACAGCCGGGTTCGACCTCCTCTCAAGGCGACTTCCTGCCGAGCGTCTATGGGAACAAGCCGAATCTGTTCGTCATGGGTGAGGACTACTCGTCCGTGAACTATGAACTCCGGGAGTATGCCAAGACCGGCATGAACCTCCTCGACTTTCCCCTCAAGTTCACGCTCAACTCGCTGTTCAACTCCCAGGGATTCGGCGACCTCGGCCTCTCACTGGCCAACGGCTACGGGCTCGATTCGGCGACGGGTCTGCCGTTCATGAGTGGTGGTCTCGGGAACTCGGTCGGCGTCAGCTTCGTTCAGAGCCATGATGACGGGCCGCCCCAATCGAACAATATGGCCCATGCGTTCATCCTGACCCGTCCCGGCCGATCCAAGGTCTATTACGACGGGAACAACATCGAAGGCAACAACTGGTCGCACTTCCCGAAACCGGGTCGCTTCGATGCCCTGGGCCAGGGCAGCGATCTGCTGCTCCGGCAACTCGACGCAAAAAAGCGATTCGCTCGCGGCAGCCTCGTCAACCGGTGGGTCTCCAAGAACCTGTACGTCTACGAGCGGCAAGTGAACGGAGCCTCGACCCTCCTGGTCGGCCTCAACAACCGCGGTGACTTCACCGCGCTTTCGGCGACGGTCCTGACTGCATTCTTGCCCGGTACCGTTCTCGAGGACCTGAGCGGACAGGGAGCCGACCTGACCGTCGCGGCCAACGGGAGTGTCGTGATCACGGTCCCGTCCAACAGTGAGGGCACGAACAGCAACAACGCCCGAGGCTACGTCCTTTATGCGCCCAAGACCCCGAAAGGGCTGGCGGGCGTCGAACCGGTGCAGTTCTTCGATGCGGGCCAGGTGGGAACGCCCGGTTTCGGCCTCCCGCTCGGCTTCACGACGAACGCGCTGCCCGGCGGCACGTACGCGGCGGGAGGTTCGTTCCGTTCCGCGACGCTCACGTCGAACCGACTCAGCTTGCGAGTCCGCACCGATTCGACCGGAGTGAGCGCGTTCGCCAAACTCGACGACGGGATCGCGATGGCGGGCCGAACCCTCGGATCGAACAGTCCCGAGGGCCTCACCGACGGCTACGTCGCCCTCGACAAGACCGCCAACGGCGATTTTCGACTGACCGGCATCGACGTTTCAAACCTTGCCGACGGGCTCCATGTCGTTCGGGTGCGCGTCTTCCTCGACACCCCGAATCGACCCGGACTGTTCTCCGAGTTTCCCGTCTTCTTCTCGCTGAATCGTGGGCTGGGCCGCGAGGTGATCGTCGATGGCGACCTGACCGACCTCGGGTCTCCGCTCACAAGCCAGGCTCGCAACGCCTCGTCCAGCTTCAACCGCGTCGACGCCTTGTACGCGCGCAACGACGACCTGTACCTTTATGTCGGTCTCGCCGGGCGCATCGACCCGAACGAATCGGTCACCAACGGGATGGGCCTGCTGCTCGACCTCGATCCCGGAGCCGGCACCGGCGTGCGCGACCTCTCGACGCTCAACGACGATAGTGGCCCGGCGGCCCGTCTACTGAGCAACACGAAGATCACGCTCCCCACGTCCTTCGGAGCCGAGATGGGTGTCGGTGTTTTCCGAGGCGTCGCGCTGCATACGTCTCCCGAATCGAGTTTCACGGGGAGCCCCCAGGCTCCCTGGCCGGTCGGGAGCGCGAGCGGGACGTTCCGCTTCCCGGCGTCGGGGCCGTTGAACGTCCTGAACGGGGTCTCGTCTTCGATCGCGTACCAACTCCGGGTCAGCCGATCCGATCCACCGAAGGGAGTCGAGATCGCGATCCCCCTGCGCGAGATCTATCCGGGCACCGTCCCGGCGACGCCCCGGATCGGCTTCGTCGGCGGCCTCTGGACGACCGGTGAATCCGGCGGCACGCTCCTCTCAAGCGACCCGAACCGGGCGACCCTGGGTGGGCGTCCCGCTCCCGCGTCATGGGTTTCGAACCAGTTCGTCCCGACCCAGGCGAACATCGTTGCCGACGTCGGAACCGGTCCGATCACCCTCCTCCAGAGCACGAACTACACCGTCGCGCTTGCCCAGACCCCGGCGAACGTCGTCCTCCAGGTCCGGCCGGTGGTGCAGCTTTCGGGGACGACCCAGGTCGGGCACACCGTTCGGATCACGAATACGGGAAGCCAGACGATCACCGGGCCGATCTACCTGCTCGCGACCAACCTCCCGGGCGGCGCGACCCTGCCCGGCTCCCAAGGCAGCATGCTCCAACCGGGTGGACGATACATCCAAGTGACGAGTGGGGCCATCGCCCCGGGGGCTTCGGTCGTCGGCACGATGATTTATGGGGGCACCACGCAATCCGCGATCGCCGGCGTGGTCTACCAAGTGCGGAACGGCTCGGGAATCCTCTGACCCCTCGCGGAGCGGCGTAACCGCCAAGCACAGCAGGCCTACTTCGGGCCGCGGAGCAGGCGCAGGCCGTTGAGAATCACGAGGACGGTCGAGCCTTCGTGACCGACGACCGCAAGTGGGAGCGGGAGTCGGAAGAACAGCGACGCGATCGTCAAGCCGACGATGATCCCGGCCGCGAAAATCAGGTTGGTTCGAATGATCCCGTTGGTCATTCGACCGAGGCGCATCATCTCGGGGATACGGTCGATGCGGTCGCGGACGAGGACGACGTCGGCGGCATTGAGAGCCACGTCTGATCCGAGGCCACCCATCGCGACCCCGATGTCGGCAAGGGCGAGCGCGGGCGCATCGTTGATGCCGTCCCCGACCATCATGATCGTTCGCCCTTCGGCCTTCCATCGACGAAGGAGTTCCGATTTTTCTTGGGGCAGCACCCCGGCGTGGACTTCGTCGATTCGAAGATCGCGGGCGATCGCAGCCGCCGTCGCCGGGTTGTCGCCGGTGAGCATCGCAACCCGCTTTACGCCGAGGCTGCGGAGCCCAGACAGAAACTCCTGCGCGATCGAGCGAGGTTCGTCCCGCAAGCCGAACGCCACCCAATCCTCCTTGGCCCGCATCAGGACCGACGTGAGCCCTCGTGCCTGCATCTCCTTGACGTGTCCCTGGAACGCGGTCGGCATCGCATCCGCGTCCCCTTCGAAGAACCGCGGCTGGCCGATCTTGACCTCAAGCCCTCCCACGGAGGCCACGATTCCCATCCCGCTGAAGGCCTGATGGCTCTGAGCGGCCGGGACTTCGATCCCCTGGTCGCGAGCCTCGAGCACGATCGCTTCCGCAATCGGATGGGTGCTGAACGCTTCCGCGGCCGCCGCGAGCCTCAAGGCGTCGGCAGCTTCGGGACTGAGTGCCTCCCCCCGACGATGGCAGAGGATCCCGTCGTCGTCGGGGTCAGGAGGCCCGAGCGCGACCAGCGCGGCTTGGCCGATGCAGATTTCTACGACCTTCGGTCGGCCCTCCGTGAGTGTCCCCGTCTTGTCGAGAGCGACGGTGTCGATCTTACCGGCCGCTTCGATGTACTGCCCGCCTCGGACGAGAATGCCACGTCGCGCCGCGTAGGCGAGGGCGCTGAGGGTGGACGCCGGCGTCGAGATCACGAGTGCACAGGGCGAGAGCGCGACGAGGAGGATGAGCGAGCTGTAAAAGGCTTCCGGCTGCCCGAGCGCCGAGCGCACGGCAAGTGAGAACAGAAACGCCCCGATCACGAACACCGTGTAGCGCTTGCCGAACCACTGGCTGATTCGCTCCCCGCTCGCCTTGTTCTCTTGGGCTTCCTCGACGATGGCGACGATCCGCTCCAGCGTGCTCTCCCGCGGCGGCGTCGTGACTTGGATCACGAGCATCTGGTCGAGGTTCTGGGTGCCCCCGAGAACGGGGTCGCCCTCCGACTTCTCCGCCGGACGGGACTCACCGGTCATCGCGCTTTCGTCGATTTCGCAACGACCCTCGAGGATGAGTCCGTCCGAGGGGATCGCCTGATAAGGTAAGACCCGAACCCGATCACCCGCCTGGAGCTCTTCGACCGGTACTTCTTCGGCAACATCTCGGATCAGTCGGAGAGCCGTCTTTGGCCGAAGGCGAATCAAACCCTCGATTGCCGACCGGGTTTTCGCCATCGCCATCGATTCGAGCGTGCTTGAAAGGCTGAACAGGAAGAGGAGCGCGGCCGCATCCTCGGGGTGGCCGATGATCACGGCACCACCCGCGGCCAAGACCATGAGCAGGTTGACGTCGAGCGTTCGGTCTCGCAGGGATTCGAAGGCGGCGCGAAGGGCGAAGTAGGAACCGAAAAGGACGCCGAGCCAGGCATAGACGTCCGTATGGTATGCGGTCAGTCCCGGGATCAGCGTCAGCAGACTCAGGGCCAGACAGAGCCCGCAGAGGGCGGTAAGCAAGACCTGGAAATCGCGAAAAACGCGCATCGGCAACTCTAGTTTACGCAGTTTCCACCGATACCCAAAGCGTGAGCGACCGCCGAACCGGGAGCGAGTTCGAGCAGATCACCAGACGATGGACGGATCTGGACCCGCCGGTCGCCTGGCCGACCCTCGAGAAGTGGCGCAAGGACTGGGAAAACGCCTTGCGTTCGCTGCCCTACGTGCGATCGGTTCGCCTTGAGCAAAACCCAACCCTGAACTGTCTGCTGAGCGGTCGCGTCGTCGTCAACGCGAGCGCCGTCTTCGAAGGCGTTCAGGCCGATCTCGAACGCGTTTGGTCCCGTCACATCTCCGAAGGGCTTCAAGCCACCCACTCGATCACCAACGACGGCGAATCGATCGCCCTCCGATTCGCGGCCAAGAGCCCGAGCGGCTACGTCATCGGGCGGATCACCTGCCTTCGCGAGCACTGATCCCCCTCCCGCCATCGAACGCGTACAATCCGTCCATGGATCGTTGCGCATGGGCCACGAACCCCGAAGCCATCGCCTATCACGACGAGGAATGGGGTGTGCCCGCGCATGACGATCGACATCTGTTCGAGATGCTCATCCTTGAGGGAGCACAGGCCGGACTGAGTTGGGACACGATTCTTAGGAAGCGCGCTGCCTATCGAGAGGCTTATCGTGGATTCGATCCTGAAGTCGTGGCAGCGTTCTCGGAGGCGGATCGAGCTCGTCTTCTCGGCGATGCGGGCATCGTTCGAAACCGGCTGAAGGTCGCCGCCTCGATCGATAACGCACGGGCCTTCCTCGAAGTCCAGCGCCAGTTCGGCTCATTCGACGCCTACGTTTGGGGCTTCGTGGGAGGATCTCCGATCCGCAATCGGTGGACGTCGCTGAAAGAAGTGCCGGCCTCGACCCCGGTATCGGATGCCCTCAGCAAGGACCTGAAGCGGCGCGGCTTTCGCTTTGTCGGGACGACCATCTGTTATGCCTACATGCAGGCGGTTGGGCTTGTGAACGACCATACGGTCGATTGCTTCCGGCATTGGGCGGTGTAAGCTCCCGCTATGATCCGTGTAGTCGTGGCCGGTGTCGCCGGTCGAATGGGTCGCGAGGTCGCCCGCACGCTGGGCGCGACCGAGGACCTCCTCCTGGTGGCCGCCGTCGATCGCCGTGAGGTTGGCCGGAGCGTGGCCGACCTGGTGGGTGCCCCTGCCGCACCCGTGCCGATCGCAGGTGAGCTCGCGACCGCGATCCATGCGACGCAAGCCGAAGTCCTCGTCGACTTCACTCAGCCCGAAGCTGCGCGCCCCAACGCCATCGCCGCTCTCGAAGCCGGTTGCGCGGTGGTGATCGGCACGAGCGGCCTCGGCGCGAGCGAGCTCGACGAGATCGAGGCCGTTGCCGTCCGCCAGAGGACGCCTGCCCTCGTCGTGCCCAACTTCGCGATCGGAGCCGTGCTGATGATGAAGTTCGCGGCCGAAGCCGCCCGCTGGATGCCCTGGGCCGAAGTAATCGAGCTCCATCACGACGGCAAGCTCGACGCGCCCTCTGGCACCGCAACCCGGACGGCGCAGCTGATCGCCGAGGCGCGCTCAGTCGCGCCGGAGATGCCGGCCGGGACCGTCGTCAAGTTCGAGGGGGCCCGGGGAGCGTCGGTGAGCGGCGTGCCGGTCCATTCCGTCCGCCTTCGGGGCTTGGTCGCGCACCAGGAGGTGCTGTTCGGCGGCGACGGCGAGACCCTGTCGATTCGACACGATTCCCTCGATCGTCGGTCGTTCATGGAGGGGGTCAAACTCTGCGTCCGCGGCGTTCGGCAGTTGACCGGCCTGACCGTCGGCATGGACGCACTGATGCAGTAGGCTCCCGAACCACGGCTCGGGAGCACGCCCGAGCGCTAGCTCTTTACCAACTGGCGAAGCACGTACTGGAGAATCCCGCCGTGGCGGTAGTACTGGGCTTCCTGAGGCGTGTCGATCCGTGCGACGGCATCGAAGACCTTGGTCTCGCCGCCTTCGTCCGTCGCCCGGACCTGGATCAGTTTGCCATCCTTGAAACCACTGGCGATCCCTTCACGGAGTCCCACGATCGCGAACTCCTCCTTGCCCGTGAGGCCGAGGCTCTCGACGTTCTCGCCCGGCATGAACTGGAGGGGCAGAATCCCCATCCCGATCAAATTGGAGCGATGAATGCGCTCGAAGCTTTCGGCGATCACCACCTTGACGCCGAGGAGCGCCGGACCCTTGGCCGCCCAATCCCGGCTCGAGCCCGATCCATACTCCTTGCCCGCGAGCACGACGAGCCCGACTCCGGCTTCGGCATAGCGCACGGCGGCACCGAAGATCGTCGTCACCTCGCCATCCGGCATCATCGTCGTGAAGCCGCCCTCCGTCCCAGGCGCGAGCTTGTTCCGGAGTCGAACGTTGGCAAAGGTGCCGCGCATCATGACTTCATGGTTGCCTCGGCGAGAGCCGTAGCTGTTGAACAGGTGCGGACGAATGCCGTGCTCGATCAGATATTCACCACCCGGTGAGTTGGTCTTGATGCTCCCCGCGGGCGAGATATGGTCGGTGGTGATGCTGTCACCGAGGATCGCAAGGACCTTGAGCCCGGTGAGGTCGTTGACCTCTTCCGGTGCCTCCGGGGGCATTCCTGCGAAGTAGGGCGGCTCCTTCACGTAGGTCGAATTCGGATTCCACGCATACCGCTCCGAAGCCTGGACCGCGATCGCGCGCCACTTGTCGTCGCCCGCATAGACGTCACCGTAGCTGCGAAGGAACATCTCCCGATCGATCGTCGCCTCGATCGTGTCGGCGATCTCCTTCTGGCTGGGCCAGAGGTCGCGCAGGAAGACGGGGTTCCCTTCTCGGTCGAGTCCCAGCGGCTCTTGGGTGAGATCGACCTCGATGTGACCGGCGAGGGCGTACGCCACAACGAGCGGAGGCGACATCAGGTAGTTCGCCTTCACCTCTTGGTTGACGCGGCCCTCGAAATTCCGATTCCCCGAGAGGACCGAAACCACGACAAGATCCTCGTCCTGGATCGATTTCGAGGTTACGTCCGGCAACGGGCCGGAGTTGCCGATGCACGTCGTGCAGCCATAGCCGACGACGTTGAAGCCGATCGCGTCGAGGTCGTCGAGCAGGCCCGACTTCTGGAGATACTCGGTGACAACCTTCGAGCCGGGCGCGAGCGAGGTCTTGACCCACGGCTTCGGGGTGAGGCCGCGCTCGACGGCCTTTCGGGCGACGAGGCCCGCCGCGACCATCACGGACGGGTTGCTCGTGTTCGTGCAGCTGGTGATCGCGGCGATCACGACCGACCCGTGGGTGAGCCGATCGGTCTCGACCCGCTCGATCACGGCGGCTCCGCCGCCGGAGGAGCGCGGAGGCAGCACGGATTCGAACGCCGCCCGGAACGAGCGCCCGGCCTCGCCGAGGGGCGAGCGATCTTGGGGCCGTTTCGGGCCCGCAACCGAAGGCACCACGTCGCCGAGATCGAGGTGCAGATGGCTCGAGTACTCGGCTTCGGGTGTCTCGGGAGTGTGGAAGAGACCCTGCTCGCGCAGATACGCTTCGACGAACGCTATGTGGTTCTCGTCGCGGCCGGTGACGCGTAGGTAGCGGATCGTCTCGTCGTCCACCGGGAAGATGCCGCAGGTGGCACCGTATTCGGGGGCCATGTTGGCGATCGTCGCGCGGTCGGCGAGCGGAAGCTGTGCCAGCCCCTGGCCGTAGAACTCGACGAACTTGCCGACGACACCGTGATTGCGCAGCATTTCCGTCACGGTCAAAACCAGATCGGTTGCCGTCGCCCCTTCCCGCAGTCGGCCCGTGAGTCGGAAGCCGACGACCTGGGGAATCAGCATCGAGACCGGTTGGCCGAGCATGGCGGCCTCGGCTTCGATCCCGCCGACGCCCCAACCCAGCACCCCGAGTCCGTTGATCATCGTCGTGTGGCTATCGGTCCCGACGAGCGTATCCGGGTAGGCCTCCCCGGTCTTATCGTTCACGAAGACAACCCGGGCGAGGTACTCGAGGTTGACCTGGTGGCAGATGCCGGTGTTCGGCGGAACGACCTTGAAGTTGTCGAGCGCCTCTTGGCCCCACTTGAGGAACTCGTAGCGCTCGGTGTTGCGCTCGAACTCGAGGTCGAGGTTGATCTGCATCGCGGCATCGGTCCCGTAGGCGTCGACCTGAACCGAGTGGTCGATGACCAGTTCGACCGGCTGGAGCGGATTCACTTTCTTGGGGTCGCCGCCAAGCTGGACCATCGCGTCGCGCATCGCGGCGAGGTCGACGACGCACGGGACGCCGGTGAAATCTTGAAGGAGGACGCGGGCCGGGGTGAATGCGATCTCCTGGTTCGGTTCGGCCTTGGGCTGCCACATCGCAAGCGCTTCGATGTCCTGGGCGCTGACGCTGACCCCGTCCTCGGTCCGAACGAGGTTTTCGAGGAGGATCCGGAGCGAGTAAGGGAGCCGGTGGAGGTTCCAGCCGCGCCGCTCGAGGGCTTTGAGGGAGTAAATCGTCCGGCCCTGGAAGGTCGTGCGGGCATCGAAACTGTTCATGAGGCGCCTCCTTGGGGGGTTGACCGGCAGAAAACCGGGCAGAATCTAGGTTCTAGGGTACCCCGCGAGGGCCACCGACGGGCTGAAAGCGAGGGGCGAGGGCACCCCCTCACCTTGCGACCGGTCGAAGAAGATATACTCCTGGGAAGCCATGACCCAACGTCTCCCTGAGTGGCTTACGATTCGTCTCCCACGCCCGGGCACCATCAAAGAGGTCGAGGAGATGATGCGCTCCAAGAACCTCCACACGGTCTGTGAGAGCGCACGCTGTCCCAACCTCCCCGAGTGCTGGAGCAAGAAGACCGCGACCTTCATGATCCTCGGCGACACCTGCACCCGGAGCTGCGGCTTCTGTGCGATCAAGGTCGGCCGCGGAGAAGAACTCGATCCGTTCGAGCCGCTGAACGTCGCGCGTACCGCGAGGACGATGGGGATGAAGCACGTCGTGGTGACCAGCGTCGCCCGCGACGACCTCAAGGACGAAGGGGCCGAGCAGTTCGCCAAGACGATCCGCGCCCTCCACAAGGAGTGTCCCGACGTCATCGTCGAAGTGCTCACGCCCGACTTCAAGGGCAAGCGCGATTGCATCAAGACGGTCACGGACGCCCGTCCCGAGATTTACAACCACAACATCGAGACCATCGAGCGGCTCCACACCGTCGTCCGGCCCCAAGCCAAGTACGCCCGCACCATGGGCGTGCTCAAGATGGTCAAGGAGCTCGACCCCACGATCTACACCAAGTCGGGNNGGCATCATGCTCGGCCTCGGCGAGACCCGCGCCGAGGTCATCAAGACTCTCCAGGACCTTCGAGAAATCGGGGTCGATGCCGTCACGATCGGCCAGTACCTGCGTCCGACCATGCATCATCTGCCGGTCGTCAGTTTCATCCATCCCGACGAGTTCAAGGAGTATGAGGCGATCGGCGAGGAGATGGGGTTCGCCTTCGTGGCCAGCGGCCCGTTCATCCGCAGCTCCTACAATGCGATTGCGTTCAGCGAGAAGGTGATGCGCGAGCGGCTCGACCGGCTTGAAGCGAAAATGTCTGCCCGCAAAACCGAGCTGCCGATGGCGCAGCCGGGCGCCTGACATGCCGACGCTGGTCATCGTCGGCGCGCAGTGGGGCGATGAAGCCAAGGGCAAAATCGTCGATGTGCTCGGCGATGGGGCCAAGTTCGTCGTTCGCTTCAGCGGGGGCAACAATGCCGGCCACACCGTGATCGTCGGCGATCGCGAGTTCAAGTTCCATCTGCTTCCGGCCGGAATCCTGCACCCCGGATCGACCGCGGTGCTCGGGAGCGGGATGGTCATCTGCCCGCGAAGCCTGCTCGAAGAGCTCGACCGCACCCGAGTGATCCAGCCCGACCTCGGCACCTTGCGCATCAGCTCGTCCGCCCATGTGGTCTTTCCCTACCACCGGATGCTCGACCAGCTCGAAGAGGAGGCACGGGGCGAGAACAAGATCGGCACGACCGCGCGCGGAATCGGACCCGCCTACGAAGACAAGGTCGCGCGGATCGGCATCCGCATGGCCGAGTTCGTCAACCCGGACCGCCATCGCAAGCGCCTTCAAGAGGTGCTCGCCGTCAAGAACCGCCTTCTCGGGCTGTTCGGCCAGGATCCGCTCGACTTCGACGAGCTCTACGACGAATACGCCGCCTATGCGGAGCGGCTCACGCCATTTGTGGCCGACACCGACGTGATCCTCCAGGACGCGGTCGAAGCGGGCGAGCGCGTGATGTTCGAGGGAGCCCAAGGCACGTTCCTGGATCTCGACGCCGGCACCTATCCGTACGTCACCTCGAGCCATCCGATCGCGGCCGGCGCATGCCTCGGCACCGGAGTCGGGCCACGGGCGATCGACTCGGTGCTCGGCGTCTGCAAGGCGTACACGACTCGCGTCGGGAGCGGCCCGTTTCCGACCGAGCAGGACAACGCCGAGGGTGCGCGAATCCGCGAGCAGGGCAAGGAGTACGGCACGACGACCGGGCGCGGCCGACGGTGCGGATGGCTGGATCTCGTCGCCCTTCGACAATCCTGCCGAACCAACACCTTGAGCGGCCTGATCGTCACCCGCCTCGACGTGCTTTCCGGCTTCGAGCGGCTTCCGGTGGCGGTCGCCTACCGCCTGCGCGGCACGACGATCCATCACCTACCGGCCGATGTCGCCGACCTCGCCCAGGTGGAGCCGATCTACGAGGTGCTCGACGGGTGGGACGGCGACTTGCGCTCCGCGCGACGGCTCAGCGACCTGCCTTCGGCGACGCTGCGCTACCTCGAGTTCATCGAAGACCACACGAAGACCCCGGCCGCGATTCTCTCCGTAGGTCCGGATCGCGAGGAGACGATCGTCTTGCGCCCGGATCTGATCTGGGGCTGATGCGGATTCCCTCGTCAGAGTTCGATCTGCCTGCCTCGGTCCAAAGCGGGCAAGCGTTTCGGTGGCGCGAAACCTCACCTGGAACGTGGCGAGGCTACGATGGCGGCCACCACTATCTCGTCACCATCCGCGATGACGGTCCGACGCGCGACTATGAGATCGAGTCCAATGCCGGTGAAAGCGGGTTTCGCCGGCTGTTCCGCCTCGAAGAGCCGTTCGAGGCACTTGCGGACCGTTTCCGCCGCGCTGCTCCCGAGCTGGCCGACCTCCCCGATCGATACCCGGGGCTGCGGCTGATGCGTTTCGACAGCGCGGTCGAAACGACGATTTCGTTTCTCTGCACCCCTAACAACCACTTGCCCCGCATCGTGAAGATGGTTGATGAGCTCGCCGCGCGAGGGCTCTCCGGAACGTTTCCCGATCTCGCGACCCTGGCCGCGATCCCCGAGGCCGAGCTTCGAGCCGAGGGGTTCGGCTATCGGGCCCCCCGGATTCCACGCGTGGCGCAGCAGATTCTTGCCCGCGGCGGCGAGTCGTGGTTGGCCTCTCTGCGAGAGACGACCTACGAGGACGCGATCGGGGCGCTCGTCGAGCTCGAAGGAATCGGCCCCAAGCTTGCCGACTGTATCGCCCTCTTCGCGCTCCATCAGAATCGAGCGGTACCCATCGACGTCCATGTGTGCCGCGCGGCGACACGGACGTTCTTCCCGGAATGGCCGCCTGGCGCGCCGACCGAGAAGCGCTATCGGGCGATCGGCGATCTGTTTCGCGATCGCTTCGGAGACCTCGCCGGATGGGCCCAACAGCTCGTGTTCTATCACGAACTCGTCACCCAGGGGAGCCGGAGTCGCTAGGGGAGGCGGACTTCGACCTGCCAGTTCACGATGTCGAGGTCCGGATCGGGCTGGTCGCCGAGCGGCTCGAGGTCGTTGAAGTTGGCATTGTTGTAGATCGCGGAGGAATTGAGCGGAATCACGACCGGGGCGTTGATCTGGAAGAGAGGCGGGCGAGGGTCGCCCAGAGCATCCCACGGTCGTGCGACCCGGTCCGGCGGCGGGATCTCGGTCATCGCGAGAAAGTTGACTTGGAGCGACTGGAGCGCCGCGGCCGCTTCCGGATTCGGGGCCAACTGATTCAGGCTGATCTCGAACCGAATCTCCTTGCCGTTGTCGTTCGGCTCGACATAGTTGACGGGAACACCGATCTTCTCGTACTGATTCAGGCTCGTGTCGACGAACCGGTAGAGCCCATAGCTGGGAAACTGGAGCGGATTCCACCACACGAAGTGCGTGCAGCCCCCCGCGACGAAGCCGTTGCCCCATGGCTGACCGATGACGGGAAAGGGCCCGTCCTCGATCGGATTCGACTCGTTGCTCGTGCGGATCGCGACCATGTACACGAACGGCAGGTTGTTGGGGCTGTTGTTGATGCCCCGAATCTTCCCATCCACACGAAGAGTGAAGATGAGAATCTTTCCGCCGGCGCCCCCGCCTTGGTCCGGGAACTTCGCGCACCCGAAGGCGGTGGCTAGGGCCAACGTAATCGCGAGGGCCCTCACGCTTCGGGGACCGCCTTGAACAGGATGCGGTGGCAGGATTCGCAGATCAACAGCTTGTCTTCGTTCAATGCGATCAACACCCGTTCGGGGAGGACGGTTCCGCAGCGGCCACACGCTCGGGAGACGACTTCGGCCATCCCGATGCCGCCGTGTTTGGCCCGGATCGCCTCATACTGCTTGAGGAGCGGGGCGGGAACATCGGCGACGACGCTCGGACGCCGAGCGGACAGTTCCTTGAACTGCTGTTCGAGACGCGTTCGCTCCTGACCCATGTCGGTCTGGCTGCCTTGGGCCAGTTCGCGAAGCGCCTTGAGCTCCTGCCCGACGCGGTCGGCCTCCGACTTCGCGGGAGGAGCGGTCTCCCAAAGTTCGAGGATCTTGCCTTCGACCTCGCCCCGCTGTCGCTTCAGCATCCCGATGTCCTTTTCGTACGCTTCGACCTCCCGCGGGTTGATGATCGTGCCTCCGTAGAGGGTCTTCTCGGTGTGGATCAGCTTCTCTTCGATCGCCTTCTGCTGAAGCTCCAAGTCCTTGAGTTCCTGTGCGAGCCGGTCGGCGGTCGCCTTCTTGGCCTCGTACTCTTTCGCAAGCATGTTGTGCTTGGATACGAGTTCGGGGTCGAGGGCCATCTTCGAGTGTCGGGCCTTGATCTCGACGAGCGCCGCGTCGATCTTATGGAGTCGGTAAAGTGCGGCAAGTTCAGCCATTGTGTGTTTGGATTATGCCCGCAATGGCTCTCCACCCGGCGCGCACTCCCTGAGGACGTCGGGATCAGTCACGATTTCCGGCGAGGTAGCGAACACCAAATGCCGCATGGCGGCTTGGAGACGAACATGAGATTGTTTGCTTTGTGCGGTGCCGTCGCAATCGTGGGGAGCGCGAACGCCGGCGTCTGGAACCTCAATGCGGATTGGAGCGATTCCGCTAACCCGAACGGCCCGTGGACGCTGATGAAGAACCCGACCGCCCCGTTCACCACCGTCATCCCCCAGTGGAGCCCGGGGTTCCCCCAACCGGCCTGGGCCGATCAACCCGTGCCACTGCATGATCATGTGCCCGCGTGGTACAAGCGAACGCCGATCGACTACTTCGCGATCGACGTGCCGAACGGCGTGATCGCCGCTCATGGAGCCGAAGTCGATCGAACAGGAACCAACGTGACCCTCGTCCGATGGACGAGCCCGATCACGGGAACCGTCAAAGTCCTTGGAGACATCTGGCCTGCACGTCACCTTGGCCGGGAGATGGACTGGGCTCTGGCTGTCAATGGGAGCGTGACCTCTGTTGGCCAATTCGCAGCCACGAACAGCTACTCGTCAGCCAATCCGATGAACTTCTATGAAGGGAGCGGGGGCTTCGGTGCGGTGAGCGTGAACGTGGTCCCGGGAACGACGATCGACCTGCGCGTGATCAGCGTGGACCAGAACGTCGGCGACTTCCTGGCGACGCGATACTGCCTCTCGACCGGCGACCCGTTCGTGCTCCTGCTCGATGTCGCCCTCGAAGACTGGGTCGGACCGATCGACGCCGAACCCGTGACCGTCACAATCCTTCGCCAAGATGGCGTCGTCGTGGAAGAGCGTTCGATCGTTCTCAACTCCGAGGGTCCTTCCTCGATGCTCGCATGCCTCGAGGGTGAGTATCGGGTCTGCGTCAAGGCCGGCCACTGGCTCCGCCAATGCGATAACGTGATGTTCGCCCCGGACGGCTCGGGGATGATCTCGCTTTCGCTGCCGAACGGCGACATCGACGGTTCGAACGTGATCGACTCCGACGACTTCGACATCTTGGTCGCCAACTTCGGTGGCACGAGCGGGCCGGCCGACCTTGACGGGTCCGGGGGCATCGACTCCGACGACTTCGACATCCTCGTCAAGAACTTCGGGCTGGAGGGGGACTGAGCTCTCGGGGAACGTGCGGGTCGAAACCATCGATCAGGGTGTCGATCCGCACCAACGCTATCCCGCCTCCGCATCCGGCGTGGACGTACGTGCGACGCTTCGGCAAGAGGCGCAACCTGACGATCTCGGCCCCACAGACCCGGCAAGCGTAGATCACCCGGCGGCGCGGCCGATTTCGTCGGCAGTCGTAGCGGTGCACGACTTCCGGCGAGAGCCCGAGATCGTGCATCGCACGCCGCCATGCAGGCCCGTGACCGCGTCCGACACGACCGGCTCGATGGAAGGCGAGCAGGTGGGCGAACTCGTGAAGAAGCGTGTCTCGGAGCCGCGAGCCGTCCGTTATCAAGATGCGGCTTAGGGAGATCGTCCAGCGATCGTAGTGGGCCATGCCGGCCGTCGTCCGATAGTGCCGCCACTCAAGCGTCGGCTCGTGTCCGATCGGAAATCGATCGAACAGCTCGGCGAGAAGCCGACGTGCTTCGAGGTCGAGCGGGTGCGACATCGTATCGATCATGACGGGAGCGGCAGGGTTCTCGCATCGCCGCGACGAAGTCCCAACCTCAGGAACGTCGATTCCGTAGAGGAAGTTGAACCAACCACATGAGCGAACTGCACCCCTATCTCGCCCAGATCGTCGAGCCCCGCGATCTCCACCGGTTTTCGGACAAGGAGCTCCACGAGGTGGTACGCGAGGTGCGGGCCGCCATCCTCGGCCACGTCAGCCGAACCGGCGGCCACTTCAGCTCGAATCTCGGCACCGTCGAACTCACCGTGGCGCTCTACGCGGCTTACGACATCCCGCCGGACAAGGTCGTCTGGGATACGGGCCACCAGGCATATCCGCACAAGATGCTAACCGGGCGACTCGACCGATTCGAGTCCCTTCGCCAGTACAAGGGCCTTAGCGGCTTCCTTCGACGCGAAGAGCATGAACTCGATGTCTTTGGTGCCGGCCATGCAGGCACTGCGATCTCGGCCGCGCTCGGCTTCGCGATCGCGCGGGACCGACTCGGCACGCCCGAACGCGTCGTCGCCGTGACCGGCGACGCCGCGATCGCTTCCGGCATGAGTTGGGAAGCACTCAACCATGGCGGCGACCTCGGCTCCGACCTGACCGTCGTGCTGAACGACAACCGAATGTCGATCGCGCCGAACGTCGGGGCCCTGACGAGCTATCTCCAGAAGCTCCGCTCCCGTCCGACGCTCCAAAACCTCGCCCAGCGAGCCAAGGGCGTGGTCCAGAAGCTACCTTCGCCGATGACCCGCGTCGCCGCCGGCCTTCGCCACGGCATCACCCACTACTTCGCGCCCGAAGATACGGGCACGATCTTCGAAGAGATGGGCTGGGAATACATCGGACCGGTCGACGGCCACGACCTCGACAGCCTCCTGGAGATCTTCCGCAACGTGCGCGTGCTGAGCGGGCCGGTCTTCGTCCATGCGCTGACCGTCAAGGGCAAGGGCTACGACGTCGCCGAAGAAGACGCCCGCAAGTGGCACGGCGTAATCCCGTTCGACCTCGAGAAGTGCGAGATGACCAAGGCGGCGGGACCGGTCACGTTCACCCAGGCCTTCGGCGATGCGGCGATCGAATGTGCGGAGCAAGATGAGGCGGTCGTCGCGATCACGGCCGCGATGCCCGACGGCACCGGCCTGACCGGGTTCTCGAAGCAGTTCCCCGATCGGTATTACGACGTCGGCATCGCCGAACAGCATGCGGTGACGTTCGCGGCCGGCCTCGCCGCCGGCGGTCTGAAACCGTTCTGCGCGATCTACAGCACGTTTCTCCAGCGAGGCTTCGACCAGGTCCTCCACGACGTCTGCATCCAGAATCTTCCCGTGCGGTTCTTCCTCGACCGGGCCGGGCTCGTCGGCGACGATGGCCCGACCCACCACGGCGCATTCGATATCAGCTTCCTCACGCTGATTCCGCACCTTGCGCTGATCGCGCCCCGCGACACAACCGAGCTTCGCGAGATGGCGCGCTTCGCGCTCTCCTACGACGCCGGTCCCCTTGCCGTGCGCTATCCCCGGGGCGCGAGCGACGACCGCCTCCCCGAGGCGCGGACGCCGATCGTCTTCGGCAAGGCCGAGGTCCTCCGAGAAGGTCGCCACGTATCCCTCATCGCGGTCGGGTCGATGGTCGGGCCGGCGTGGGAAGCCGCCGACCAGCTCGCGGCCCGGGGCATCGACGCCACCGTGATCAACGCGCGCTTCGTTAAGCCTCTCGACGCCGAGACGATCGTGGCCGCGGCGCGGGAGACCCGATTCGTGGTCACGATCGAAGAGAACGTCCAGACCGGGGGCTTCGGCCAGGCCGTTCGGGATGCGCTCCACGAAGCTGGACTCGGCGACGTCCCCCACCAGATCCTCGCGCTGCCCGACGCCTTCGTCGAGCACGGTAGCCAGCCACTGATCCGGCGCGACTGCGGGCTCGACGCGGACGGGATCGTGGCGGCGGTGACGTCCCAAGTCCGTGCACACCTGCGCTAGCCGAGTTCCGAGTCTCCGAACGCTCCAGTTCCGGCAGGTACCATCCGGACCGTGAACTCCCCGACGACGACCCTGGATGCCCTCTGCATCGCGACCGTGCGCGGACTCGCGATCGACACCGTCCAGAAGGCGAACTCCGGCCACCCCGGCCTCCCTCTCGGCGCGGCCCCGATGGCACACGTGCTCTGGACGCGGCACTTGCGGCACAACCCGCGCCACCCGGGCTGGTTCGATCGGGATCGATTCATCCTCTCCGCCGGGCATGGCTCCGCGCTCCTCTACGCGCTCCTCCATGTCACCGGGTACGACCTGCCCCTCGAAGAGCTGCAGCGCTTCCGACAATGGGGCAGCATCACCCCCGGACACCCGGAAAACCACCTCACCCCGGGCGTCGAGATGGCCACCGGGCCGCTCGGCCAGGGATTCTCGACCGCCGTCGGGATGGCGATCGCGGAGCGCTTCTTGCGAACGACGTTCGCTCACCCCGGCGTCGAGTCGCCAATCTCGCACTTCACGTACGTCCTCGCTTCGGACGGCGATCTGATGGAAGGCGTCACCCAAGAAGCCGCCTCGCTCGCCGGACACCAGGGGTTGGGGCGCTTGATCGTCCTCTACGACGACAACCGCATCACGATCGACGGATCCACCGATCTCGCCTTCACCGAAAACACTCCCGCCAAGTACGAGGCCCTCGGCTGGCATGTCCAGACCGTCGACGGCAACGACATCGAGGCCGTCGATGCAGCGATCGTGGCGGCGAAGGCGGTCGAGGACCGGCCGTCGCTGATCTGCTGCAAGACCGTGATCGGCTACGGTAGCCCGGCCAAAGCCGGTTCGGCCAAGTCCCACGGCTCCCCCCTCGGCGTCGAAGAGGTGAAGGCGACCAAGCGAGCCCTCGGCCTCCCGGACGACCTCGAATTCCACGTCCCCGATGACGTGTACGCTGCCTACCGCCGAGCGATCGAGCAAGGACGCGATGCCGAAGCCGATTGGCAACGACGGATGGACGCCTACGCCGCCGCCGATCCGGAGAGTGCGGCCGCCCTCCGGGCCGCCATCGTCGGAGATGTCTCCACGACGGTCATCGCCTCGATCCCGACGTTTGTTGAACCGGAGCAGACCCGCAAGGCGAGCCAGAAGGTTCTCAACGCGATCGCAGGACCGATGCCGACTCTGATCGGAGGCTCCGCCGATCTCGCCGAGAGCGTCTTCACTGAAATCCACGGTTCCGGAACGATGCAGGTCGCCGATCCCACGGGCCGCAACATCGCGTTCGGCATTCGTGAGCACGCGATGGCGGCGGCCGTGAACGGCATCGCGCTTCACGGCGGCTGCCGCGCGTTTGGAGGCACGTTCCTCATCTTCAGCGACTACTGTCGCCCTTCGCTCCGCCTTGCCGCCCTGATGCATTGCCCGTCGATCTTCCTGTTCTCCCACGATTCGATCGGCCTCGGCGANNGGCGAGGACGGCCCGACCCACCAACCGGTCGAGCAGTTCATGGCGTTGCGCGCGATCCCCAACTTCAATTTCCTCCGCCCGGCCGACGCGAACGAGACCGCGGCGTGCTGGCTGCTCGCCCTCGAATCGACGGCATCACCCTGTGCCCTCGCGCTGACCCGTCAGGCCGTGCCGACCGTGACGCCGGCGCAAGTGGCGGATCACCCCGCTCGCCGAGGGGCCTACGTCCTGCGCGAAGCCAGTTCGGGCTCGCCGCGCGTCATCCTCGTCGCAACCGGGAGCGAGGTTTGGGTGGCGCTCGGTGCTCAGGATCTGCTCGAAGCAGACGGGGTGCCGACGCGGGTGGTGTCGATGCCGTCCTGGTTTCTGTTCGAGCGACAAGACCCCACCTACCGGGCCGAAATCTTGCCCAAGGGCATCCCGACCGTCTCTGTCGAGGCGGGCGTGACGCTCGGCTGGGAGCGCTACGCCCAAGCCCAAGTCGGGATCGACCGATTCGGAGCGTCGGCCCCGGGACCGAAGTGCTTCGAGGAATTCGGCTTCACCGCCGACCACGTGGCGCGCGTCGTGCAAACACTCCTTTGATGAACTCGGAGAACCTCTAGGAACTTCTCCGCGTCTTTTACGGAAGAATTCATCATCCTCACAACGGAATTCCGCATCGGTCCGTATATGCACGAGGAATCGGGATATAATCGTCCCTCCCTGAAAGGTCGCCACGATGGAAGAGCTCGAACCGACAATCACAGCCCAAGTTCTCTTGCTGACCCCCGAGGGTTATCAGCGCCTCCACGAGGAATTGGAGCACCTCACGGTCATCAAACGCGCCGAAATCGCCGAACGCCTGCGCGACAGCAAGCAGCACGGTGAGTTCAGCGAGGACAACAGCGAACTCGACGAAGTGAAGTTCGAGCAGGCGATGGTCGAAAACCGAATCGCCGATCTGAAGGGCATCTTCGCGACAGCCCAACAGCTCGATCCTGCCACGATCTCGACGGAACGCGTCGGGATCGGGACATTCGTAACCGTGCGCGACGACGATCGTCGGATCAGCTTCGAAGTGCGGATCGTAACGAGCGTCGAGGCCAACCCTGACGAGGACCTCGTCTCGAACGAGTCCCCGATGGGTACTGCCCTCTTCGGAAAGAAGGTGGGTGAGATCGCCGAGTTCAACGCACCCGTGGGCCGGATCAAGTATAAGGTCGAGAAGATCCGGGCTTAGGCCCGCTTACTCGCGGGTTCGGGTCGTCAGTCGTTCGATCCGTTTCTCGTACCGGGGTCCGCGCAGGATTCGATCGACGTAGATCGACGGCGTGTGGATGTCGTCGGGGTCGAGTGCTCCGACTTCAACCAGCTCCTCGACCTCGGCCACGCAGACCTTGCCCGCCGTCGCCATCATCGGATTGAAGTTGCGTGCGGTCTTGCGATAGACCAAATTCCCCGAGCGGTCGCCCTTCCAAGCCTTGACGATGCTCAAGTCGGCGACAAGGCCGGTCTCCATCACGTACCATTCCGAGCCGAATTGGCGCGTCTCCTTGCCATCGGCGACGATGGTGCCGTAGCCCGTCTTGGTGTAGAACGCCGGGATCCCGGCCCCCCCGGCTCGCACACGCTCGGCAAGCGTGCCCTGCGGATTGAACTCGAGTTCCAGCTCGCCGCTGAGATATTGCCGCTCGAACTCGGCGTTCTCACCCACGTACGACGAGACCATCTTCTTGATCTGCCGAGTCTGCAGGAGCAGGCCAAGCCCGAAGTCGTCGACCCCGCAGTTGTTGCTGATGACCGTGATCCCCTGCACTCCGGAATCGCGCAGAGCGAGAATCAGGTTCTCGGGGATGCCGCAGAGGCCGAATCCCCCGGCCATGATCGTCATCCCGTCGAAGAGGAGCCCGTCGAGGGCGTTCCGGGCGTCGTCGCACACTTTGTTCATCGTCGTTCCTCGAATCAGATGCCGTAGAGGCTGCGGTACTTGGCCCCGATGCCTTCGATGTAGTCGACTCCGCCCATCGGTTTGCCGGTGACGCTGAGGACCAGGTCCTTCGGCGGGAATCGCTTGCCCTGCGCGTAGATCTTGGTGCGCAGCCACTCGTGGATCGGACCGAATTCGCCCCGCGCCATCAGATCGTCCGGGTTGGGGATGTCCTTCTTGAGCGCGCTCCAGATCTGATAGCTGAGGAGGTTGCCCATCGAGTAGGTCGGGAAGTAGCCGATCGCGCCCATCGACCAGTGGACGTCCTGAAGACAGCCGTCACTATCGGTCGGAGGCAAGATCCCGAGATAGGACTGATACTTGGCGTTCCACGCCTCCGGCAGGTCCTTCACCGCCAGCTCGCCGGTCAGGATCGCGCACTCGATTTCGAACCGGATCAAGATGTGGAGGTTGTAGGTGACCTCGTCCGCTTCGACCCGGATGAGCGACGGCTCGACTCGGTTGATCATCCGGTAGAACTGCTCGGCCCCGAACGCCGCGATCGGCGGGAAAATGGCCTGGAGTTCGTGGAGGAAGTACCTCCAGAACGCGAACGAGCGGCCGACGATGTTCTCCCAGAGCCGCGACTGGCTCTCGTGAAGGCCGAGCGAGACGCCACCCGCGAGATAGGTCCGATCCCACTCCATCGGCGAACCTTGCTCGTACATGCCGTGACCGGCTTCATGGAGGGAACCGAAGATTGCCGAGGGCAAGTAGCTCTTGAACCGCGTCGTCAAGCGGACGTCGCTGATCGAGAAGTTCGTGCAGAACGGATGGGGGGCGGTGTCCTGGCGGCCCCGCGCCATATCGAAGCCGATCGCGGCGACCAAACGCTCCGTGAACGAGCGCTGCTTGGCCTCATCCCAGTCGCCGTTCAGGAAATGGTCGTCGAAGTCGTGCCCAGCCTCTTTGATCTCGCGAACGAGATCGACGAGCGGCTGGCGCACCTCGCCGAACATCCGGTCGCAATCGGCCTTGGTCGCCCCCTCTTCGAACTGGTCGAGGAGCGCATCGTAGATGTGCTCCTTGTAGCCGAGGTAGTTGGCTTCCTCCCGGGCAATCTCGAACATCCGCTCCAAGATCGGAGCAAACTTCGGGAAATCGTTCGCCTTGCGAGCCTCGACCCAAGCCTCGTGCCCCTCCGAAGCCAGTTTGTACTTCTCAGCGACGAGCGCGGCCGGTATCTTAGTCGCCAGGTCCGCCATCCGCGAGACCACTCGCAACAGAGCCCCGTCGACCGAAGCCGTATCCACTTCGCTCTTCGAGCTCTCGATGAGGCGCAAGGTCTCGTCGGAGGTCAGCAACTCGTGGCGCATGCGACCGAGCGCGCTGGAATGGGCGGCACGGGCCTCGACGGCTTTCGGGGGCATCAAGACCTGTTGGTCCCAATCGAGGATCGAGAGCGCGCTGTCGAGGGCGTTCAAATCCGCCAATCGCGACTTGAGGGCGGTGAGGGAGGCCATGTCTCATTTTGGCCGTTCCGCGCCGATTCTGTGTCTTCTAGGTCGAACCGCGCACCTGTCGGATGAGGATTGTGCTCAGAAGGAACACGCCCGACGCGACGAGGAAGACGACCACGTAGCCAAGACCCGGATCGACCCGATTACCGGCGTCGATGGCACGCCCGATCCCGCCCGCCACAATTTGGACACAGGAGATGCTGGCCACCCAGACCCCCATGTCCTTGCCCGCGTCGGTCAGATTCGGAAGGACATCGCTCGCGAGGGCCCAATCCGCCGACTGGTACGCCCCGTAGCCGATCCCGAAAACTGCGCTCAGCCCCCAGATCACGGGAAACTGCGGGATGAGTGCGAACGGGACGAGGACCACAAACATGATCATGCCCGCGATGAGAATCACCCGCTTGCGCCCGATCCGATCGGCCGCTCGAGTCGCCCACATCGCGCCGAACGCCCCGAACAGGGAGATCGTGAGCCCGATCGCGAGCACGGCCGTGGACGCCTTGTCCAGGTTGAGCCCGAACGCCTTGAACGTCACGACCCGGTCGGTCAGGTAGTTCAGTAGATAGGGCTGGACCATGTAGAAGCCGAGCGCGTTCAGGAACCGCGTGAACCAGACCCAGCGAAAATCCCGGGACCGCCACGGCTCCCGCCAGCCCCGGATGAACCCCTCGACGGTGCTCTTCTCCGCCTTCGGGGCCTCGTCCTGGACGTCCTTGAGCGTCCAGAGCACCCAGACCGCGCACAGCACGTTCACGATCGCGATCGCGGCGTAGATCGCGAACAGATTGCCCGACAGGCTGACCGCCACGACCGCCGAGACGATCTGGGCGAGGAGGGTCATGATTCCCATGTAGCCCGAAGCCCGACCCCGCTTGTTCTCAGGCACCAGTTCCGGAATCAGGGCTCCGTAGGGCCCGGTGCCGACGTCGTCCGAGACCTGCAGAAGCAGATAGCCCACGATCATCATCGGGAGCGACTGGGCTTGACTCAGGATCGCGAGCGCGATGACGGTCAGACCGGAGCCGATCGCGATGAACGGTCGCCGACGCCCGAAGCGGGAGGCGCATCGGTCGCTCAGGTAACCGAACACCGAAGGCCCGATGACGGCCCAGATCGCCCCGATCATGAACACCGTGCCCCATGCGGTGTTCTTCTCGCCTCCCGGCACGATCTCGCCGACCTGCGAGCTCAGCACGAACAGGAGCAGGACGAACCACTTGTAGCTGGTCGCGAACCAGTAAGCAGACAGCCCGAGCTGCCACCAGACCGATTCGCGATATCCCTTGACCGCAGGAGACGGCGCACTCATCCCTACAGGAGTTCGCGAGCGCGCGGGGTGATCCTGCCCCGTCCCAGACACGCGAAGGCCCGCACCTCTCGTGAGGTGCGGGCCTCGCGTCGATTAGCCGGGCTTCTTAGCCGATGGCGTCGCTTTCGGTTCGATCGTCTTCATCAACTCTTCGACCGCCTTCTCGAGCTGGGTGTCGCGGCCGCCAAGCCACGCGTTCGGATCGAACGGGACGTTGAAGTCCGGGCGGCGTCCGTTGCCTTCGAGGTTCTCCCCGTCGACCGTGAACGCGCCTGCGGCTGGAACCCGGATTTGGCCGCCATCCCAGAGTGAGAGCTGGCTCGTGCCGATGACGCCGCCGGCGGTTCGCTCGCCGATGATCGGTCCACGCTTAAGCCTCCGGAAGCCCTCGGCCAGGATCTCCGCGTTGCTGAACGAGTACTGGTTGATGAGCAGGGCGGTCGGAAGTTCCAGGCTGTCGCCCCGCCAGAGGTTCTCGCTGATGAGTTTCTCCCAATCGCCACGCTGGTTTCTGTAGAGCCAGGGCTGCTTCACGAGGATGCCGAGCACCTTGTGCGACGTCGATCCGCCACCATTGAAGCGGACGTCGATCAAGACGCCCTTCTTGCCTTCCGCAAGCGTTCGCATCTCGCGAAGGAAGCGGTCGAACGATGGATCGTTCATGCCCTGGATGTGCAGGTACGCGAGTTGCCCGTTCGAGAGCTTGTCGACCTGGGCACGCTGCCACTTGACGTAGTTTTCGTAGTTGATCGCGCCGCGAGCGGCACTGTCGATCGGCTTGATCTCGACGTCGATCTTGCGTCCGTTCCGCTCGACGGTCAGCCGCACCTTGCGGCCCGACTTACGGTTCAACATTGCCGAGATCGACTTGCCGGTCGTGACCTCCTCGCCGTCGACGGCGAGGATGCGGTCGTCTTTCTTGAGAAGCGACTGCGGGTGCGCGGCGGGCGTGCCCTCGTTGACTTTGTCGACGAGGTAGACCCCACGCGAATTCAGGGCGGGCCAGTTCCATTCGACGCCGAGCATGGCGGTCGCATCGGCACCATCCACGGGCGCGCTCGGTGGCGCTACGGTGCCGAGGTGGGAACTGTCGATCTCCTCCATCATCTCCGCCATCATCGCGTAGAAATCGGCCCGATCGAACGCATAGGGCACGATCTTCGCGAACTTCTCGCGAATCTGCTTCCAGTTCTTCTGGTTGATGTTCTCGTCGTAGTACATCCGGTCCATCGACCACCAGATCTCTTCGAAGAGTGCTTTCTCCTCCTCCTTGAGGTTCACCGTGAACTGGGCATTGAACGCTACGGGAGCCACTGTTCCCGTCTGGAGCGTGAGGGCGCTGAGGCGCCCAGTGCTCACAAAGTAGAGCTTTTGACCATTGGGGCCGAGTTTGAGCCCGCTCGCGAAGCCGGGTGCGACGCCTGCGACGGGCGTTGCCGTCCCGGTACTCACGCTGATCGCCGACAGTTGCCCGGCGACGTTCGCCCAGATCGCACGACTGTCCGGGGAAGCCAGGGGACTCCCGAGGACACCGTCGGTCGTGAGTCGGCGCATCCGGTCCATGAGCCCGGGCTCATACACTTGGACTTCGATCGACTTGACGCCCGCCTCCTTTCGAGGGGCATCGATCTTGTCCAGATCATCTTCGGTGAAGGTCACATCCACCGGAACAAGATCGACCACGAACAGATCACTCTCGGTGAACTCCGTCGCGGTGAAGTAGATCGCCTTTCCGTTCGGCAGAAACTGGGGTACGGAGTCGAAACCGCGGGCGGCTCGCGCCACCGCGATCTCCTTCGGGCCCGCGACCTCCTTCAAGATCGCCGTCGAACTGCGCTCTCCGCCACGTTCGAACACGATCCACTTGCTGTCCGGCGACCAACTGAATGCCGGACCGCCACGGACGGCACCGGGAAAGACGCCCTTTGCCACCGTGGTGAGGGCACCTCCGCCGACCGGGATGCTCGCGATTTCGTTGAGACCCCGGTGCACGGCGATCATCTTGCCATCGGGCGACAGTTCGGGGTTCGTGAGGTCGAGGGGGTCGCTCGCGAAGGGTTTCTCGTTTCCGTCGACGTCGACCGTGAAGAGCTCACGCTTGCCGTTACGGCCCGAGACGAACAAGATCGTCTTGCCATCGAGCCATATCGGGGCGGTATCGAGCGCGGGGCTCTCCGTCAAACGTCGGGTGGTACCGCCACGCTCGGGGATCAGGAACAATTCGCCCCGCACGACCAAGACGGCGCGCTTGCCATCGGGGGCGATCGCGTAGTCGCTGACGCCGGAAGTCACGTTGACGAGGATGTTCGGGTTGAGCCTTTGGTCGCTGGGCACCTCGATCGCGACCTTCTTGTTCATTCCCGTCTTCGTGTCGAGGGTAAACAGATCGGATTCGAATTCGTAGGCCACCGTGCTCCCGTCGGCACTCATCGTGGGCATCCGCAGGGTTCCATCCGTGTGAAACGTCAGCAACTTGGGATTGCCGCCGTCGGAGTTCATCCGCCACAGGTTCGGCCAGCCACCGCGGTTGGAAACAAACGTGATCGAACCGTCGGGAGCGACCATCGGCCACAGATCCATGTTCTCGTTCTTCGTCAGCTGGCGATGGTTCGAGAGCGGGACCGTCCCATCGGCGACCCAGATTTCTCCCGTGTTCGCGCCTTTGTCGTACGGGTTGCGCCAGGAACCGGGACTGCCCCCGCGGACGTACACGACGCCCTTGCCATCCGGAGTCGGAACCGGGTGATACTCGACTTCGAGGGGGTGGAGGGTTAGGCGGACGGTGTCGCCTCCGTTGGCCGAGACCTTGAACGCGTCCAGGTTCCCCCAGGCGTTCGTATAACCGAAGATCGTCTTGCCGTCCGCTGAGATGCCGGTCGGGTACTCGAGCGCGGTGTCGAACGTCAAGCGTCGAAGGTCGGAGCCGTCGGGCCGCATCGAGAACAGATCGTAACTTCCATGTCGGTCCGAGGCGAAGACGATCCGGCTGCCATCCGGCATCCACTTCGGGAAGACGTCGTCGCCGGCATGAACGGTCAGGCGTTCCGCCTCGCCGCCGCCGGTCGGGACTCGCCATAGGTCACCCTGCCAGCTGAAGATCATGGTCCGGCCGTCCGGCGACACGGCCGGATGCTTAGCCCGTCGGATCGGTTGCGCGGCGACCGTCGTCACGAGGACGACACCGAGAGCGAGGAGACTCCACGAACGCAAAGAGCTCATGCCCTACCTTTACCTGTCGCGAGCCCGAGATTGCTCCCGCGGTGCGTCCCTATCGCTTCCGGATCGTGAGGTTCACTGACTTCGTCGACGACTGGTAGCGTCCGGTGATCCCGAGGGTATAGTCTCGCGACACGGGATAGGTCGCAATCGTCACCTCGACTGAACGCTGGCCGGCCGGGATCGAGACGGAGCCGGGGGCGCCGACAAGGCTGCGGTTGGTGTAGGACAAGGACACGACGACACCCCCGGCGGGTGCCGCCCGGGTCAGGGTCACACGGAGCTTCGGGCTCGGCGCCGATCCCCCCACCACCGGATTCATCGTCAAGGCAAAGTCGCGGATCGCCACGACGGAGGGGTCGACCGTGAACGTCCCCGACTTCGTGACGGTGCCAAGCCGTGCGGAGATCGTCGCGTCCGTGCTCGAAGTGACCGAGCTGTACGAAAAGCTGAACGTTGCTTGGCGCGAGCCGTAGGGTACGCGTACCATCGCCGGGACCCCCACCAACGGAGAGGAAGACGTCAAATCGACTTGAGTCCCCCCCGAAGGAGCGGCGCTACTGAGCGTCACCGTGCCGGTCGACGATCCGGGGCCGACGGCCGAGGCGGCAGAGAGAGTCAGGTCGGTCAAGGCCGGTGGCGTCGTGCCACCACCCGACCCAAGCGCCATCGCGGCGTTGACCCTCCCGTATCGCACCCAAGAACCCAGGGGCATACAGGTGGACTCGATCCTGGATCGAACGTTGGCAACGCCGATACTCGTCCCGAACTTGCTCCAGATGAGCGCACCGATGCCGGCGACGGCGGGAGCAGCCATCGACGTGCCGCTTCGGGTCTGGTATCGACCGCCAATATCCGTGCTCACGATCGAACTACCCGGCGCTGCCACATCGACCCAGCTGCCGAAGCTGCTGAACGGTGAGCGGACGTCGTTCTGGTCGGTCGACGCGACTGCGATGCAGTTCGTGAAGTAGCCGGGATAGATCGGGGTCGTGGAGTTGTAGTTGCCGGCCGCGGCGACCACAAGTACGTTGCGATTCCAGGCGTAGTCGATGGCGTTGGCCAGTGTGGTCGAATTCGAGGACGTTCCGAGGCTCATCGAGATCACGCGTGCGCCACGGTCGGTGGCCCAGACCACCCCCGAGGCGACGTCGGCAAGCGTTCCGGTCCCGTTCGAGCCTAGAACCCGAACCGGCATCAGCTTGCATCCGGCCGCGACCCCGGCGATGCCACGTGTGTTGTTCATCGACGCGGCGATGATGCCCGCGCAGTGCGTGCCGTGGCCGTTGGTGTCGTTGGCGTCGGCGTCGGCGTCGACGAAGTCCCACCCAGGAACGATCTTCGACGCGAGGTCGGGGTGCGTGAGCTCGATGCCGCTGTCTATGACGGCGACGACGACGCTCGGCGATCCGATGGTCGTGTCCCACGCCGTCTCAAGACCGATCCGACGAGGCGCGTATTGCTGGTTGTAGAGCGAGTCGTTCGGAACGAGTTGCGCCGCGACCAGGTAGTTCGGCTCCGCGAACTCCACATCAGCAAGAGAGCTGTAGAGGCGAACCGCCTCACTGACGGACAGCGTGTCGTCAAGTCGAATCCGGACGATCCCCAGGGGCGCGATCTCGTCGATGAACTCGCCGCCAAGGCCGCGAAGGTTGTCCGCGCCGACTTGCGCGCGACCGGGAGCGAAACGGACGAGAACCTCGTTCGAAACTGAGGCTCCTCCCTCCCTGGCAAGGGCGGGGATCGCCATCCCGACGACGAGCGCTCCGAGGGCGCCGACCATCCACGTTTTCATCGTTTGCTCCACCGCGAACCCTGCGGCCGAAATCTCCACGCTTGCGCGCGTAAAGTGCACCTTTCGACTTGTTGCGACGGATTCCTTCTTTTGGAATTCGACTCAGATGGGACGCTTAGGCCGCCATCGGCTGTTCGTCGAAGTACCAAACTCGATTCCGACCGGCTTGTTTTGCGGCGTAAAGGGCATTGTCGGCGGCATCGACGAGATCGGCGGTGGACTGGTCCGACGTCAGCGTCGCCACGCCGAGACTGATCGTAATCGGACGATGGGGCCACGCGCGCTGCTCGATGGCCGCGCGGAGTTTCTCCGCGATCACGAGAGCGCTCGTCCGGTCCGTAATGGGTAGGACCACCACGAACTCCTCGCCGCCATAGCGGGCCACCAGGTCTTCGGCCCGCACGTTGGAAACGAGCGTCTGGGCGACGTCTCGAAGGACCACGTCCCCGGCCGGATGACCAAAGTTGTCGTTGTACGACTTGAAGTGATCGACGTCCAGGAGGATCAGGGAGAGATCTTGTTCTTGGCGGATCGCAAAACTGTATTGAGCGTGGAGCACATCTTCGTAGGCGCGTCGGTTTCGTAATCCGGTCAAGGCATCGGTCGCCGCCAACTCCTCAAGTCGGTGGTTTGCCGTGGCGAGCTTCGATCGCTCCTCGTCGAGCTCGGCGTTCAGCTCCTGCGCGATCTTGAGCTGGACTTCGAGTCGCTTCTCAAGTTCGCGGCGCTCCGTGATATCGTTCGCCGTGCACACGATTCCGACCGGCGCAGCGTTTTGTCCCCGAAGCGGAAACGCGCTGTAAACGACGTAGCGCTTCGCGCCGTCTCGACGCTCGAAGATCACCTCTTCCTCATCGACCCCACGTTCCAAAGCCCGGGCTCGGAAGCTCTCGACCCAATCCGGGTTCTCCGGAGCGACCACGTCCGTCAGCGAGGCTTGCCAAACGTCCTCGGGCTGGATCATGAAGAGGGTCTCCGCCGCCCGATTCCACTCCATGATCTTCCCCTCGAGATCGAAGGTCAGACAAGCGACCGGCAGGCCGATGAACAGGTCCGAGAATCGACGATTCGCAGTTTCCAAGTAGCCGGCCGTCATCTCGAGTTTGGTCGACCAAGTCCGCAGTGCATCCTGAATGTCGAGGATCCGCCGGGCGACCGTGAGCCGAGCCATGAGCTCTTCCTTCTGAAGAGGCTTGACGAGAAAGTCGTCGACTCCGGCGGCAAGGGCTTCGGCCCTGGCTTCCTGTTGGGCTTTCGCGGTGAGGAGGATGAAGTAGGTGTAAGCCCGACCTTGCTCGGCACGCAAACGGCGACAGAGCTCGAGACCGTCCATCTCCGGCATCATCCAATCGGAGACGATCGCGTCGAACGTTTCCGCGCTCAGGATTTGCCAGGCTTCGGCCCCGTCGGCGGCGCAGACGACCTCGTGGCCGAGCTGCTCGAGAATGCGGCTGAGGACCAACATGGACACCTTGTCGTCCTCGGCGATGAGAATCCTCATCCCCGGCACCTTTCGATTCGTGAAAATGCTCGAGTTCACGGCGTTTCGTCCGAGCATGGACGGGTTCCCGTCCACCCTCTCCGTGAATTATTGACAAAGAGCGTGAATTTCTCCAGTCTTTTGACGCAAGTTCCCGCCGCTGATGGAAACGCTCGGCGCAACGCTCTACCGTCGATCCAGAACCAGCGGCTGCCCGGCGGGAGGGCTCTCGGAGAACCTGATCGCCTCGATCAGAGCGTCACGGGCACGTTCGGCGGAAACCGCATCGCGCGCATGAATGCGCACCACGGGCTTCCCCGCCTCCACTTTCTCGCCCACGTGGACGAGACACTCGACTCCGACGGACGGGTCGATCAGGTCCTCTTTGCGTTTGCGCCCGCCACCCAGATCGACGACGGCGCGTCCGACCTGCTCTGCGTCGAGCGCCGCCAGATAGCCTGCCGCATCGGAGAGAATCTCAACCTGGACCGGAGCGCGCGGGAGCGCGGCCACCACGTCGAGGATGTCGTACTCGCACCCTTGAGCCTTGAACCAGAGTCGTGCTTTGTCCAGGGCCAGCCCCTCGAAGAGTGCTGCGCTCGCCCTCTCGAGCCCTTCGGTTCGCGAAAACACCAATCCCGAGGCTTCGAGCGTCAGGCTCGCCAGTTCGAGGCAGAGCGTTCGAAGGCGCGCGTTGCCGCGACCTTGGAGGATCTCGATCGCTTCGGCGACTTCAAGCGCATTGCCGACCGCGACACCCAGCGGTTGGCTCATATCCGTCACGAGCGCCCGGGTCGGAAGACCGGCCAAGTCCGCGGTATCGACGAGGAGTTGGGCGAGTTCCTTCGCCTCGTCCAAGGTCTTCATGAACGCACCCGACCCGCATTTGACGTCGAGGACAATGCACTCCGCTCCGCCCGCGATCTTCTTGCTCAAGATGCTGGAAACGATCAGGGGCATCGAGCCGACGGTACCGGTGACGTCCCGGAGGGCGTAGAGTTTCTTGTCCGCCGGGGCGAGCTTCGGGGTTTGCCCCGTGATCGCGAGTCCAATCCGCTCAGCCTGCTCCTTCATCTCTTCGGGTGAAAGGTCCATCCGAAATCCAGGGACCGATTCGAGCTTATCGACCGTGCCCCCGGTGATGCCGAGCCCACGGCCGCTCATCTTGACGACGGTGAGGCCACAGGCTGCAAGGAGGGGGAGAAGGACAAGCGTCGCTTTGTCGCCGACTCCGCCGGTGCTGTGCTTATCCACCCAAGGCCGGGGTAGCCCCGTGAGATCGAGGCGTTCGCCGCTCTCGGCCATCGCGACGGTGAGCCATGCGGTCTCCTGCGGATGCAGTGGCCGGAGGTAGGCCGCCATCAGCCACGCCGCGAGTTGCTCGTCGGGAAGGCAGCCTTCCGCGGCCCCCTGCGCAAGCATCCGAAGGTCGGCCTCGGAGTTTCCGAGTCCGTCACGCCGCCGCGCAATCACGTCGAGGAATCCGGACATCGCGTCCTGATGTTACCGGCTGGACGTCCTAGGACTGCCGAGTCGCCGCTGCTATCATCTCCGGTCCGGCAAGAGGAGATATCCGATGGAGACTTACAGCCAGATTCAGACGTTTGGGCCGGTCGACGAGACCGCGCTGGAGCAGTTGCAGCGGTGCGCCGAAATCGCGCCGCGCGCGGTTCTGTGTGCCGATCACCACGTCGGGTACTCGCAGCCGATCGGCGGAGCCGTCGGCTATGAGGGGTTCATTTCCCCGAGTGGCGTGGGATACGACATCGGCTGCGGCAACAAGGCGGTCAAGACGAACCTGAAGGCCACGCACGTCGACGTCGCGAAAGTCATGGACGAAATAGTGCGCCAGATCGGCTTTGGAATGGGCCGACCGAACCCTGAGCCCGTGGACCACCCCGTCCTCGACAAGATCTTCAGGGCCGAGTTTCGACCTCAGCGGAAACTTGTTCAGATTGCCGCAAGTCAGCTCGGAACCGTCGGGGCGGGCAACCACTACGTCGACCTGTTTGAGGACGAAGACGGGATGCTGTGGATCGGGGTCCACTTCGGTTCGCGAGGGTTCGGACACAAGACCGCGTCCGGGTTCCTGGCGATGGCGGCCGGTGGGAGATTCGACGACAGGGCGCCCGGCGGCGAGATGCACAGTCCTCCCGTCCTGTTCCATGAAAAGTCCGCGCTCGGTGAGGACTATCTGCAGGCGATGGAGCTGGCCGGTGCGTATGCCTACGCCGGTCGCGACGTGGTTTGCGACAAGGTTCTCGAGATCCTCCGAGCCAAACCGGTCGAGCAAGTCCACAACCATCACAATTACGCCTGGCGCGAAGAGCACTTCGGGCAAGAGCTGTGGGTCGTCCGAAAGGGATGCACGCCGGCCTTTCCTGGGCAGAAGGGGTTCGTCGGTGCGAACATGGAGGGGGTGTCGGTGATTCTCGAAGGCGTCGATTCCGTGGCCTCGCGGGCTGCGCTCTACTCGACGGTGCACGGCGCTGGGCGCGTTATGAGCCGAACCCAAGCTGCAGGGAAGAGCCGCTGGGTGAAGGGGCGGAAGGAACAGATCTCCCCTGGGCGAGTCGACTTCGGCACCGTCCAGAGCCGAATGCGGGGCCAAGGGATCGAACTCCGCGGTGGCGCCGCGGATGAGGCCCCCGAAGTCTACAAGGATCTGTCCGAGGTTCTTGAGCACCACGCAGGCACGATCCGGATTCTCCACCGGCTTCGTCCGATGGGCGTCGCGATGGCCGGCGATGACGTCGAGGATCCTTACAAGGACTAACCGCAAACAAGAAACCCCTCCTCCGCATCGCGGAGGAGGGGTTTCTTTTGGGGTGTCCGTCAGTCCATATCGCCTTGCGACAGACCCTCGATGACTTTGATCAGAGGCATGAACATCGCGATGACGATGAAGCCGACCACAAACCCGAGCAAAACGATCAGGACGGGTTCGAGCGCCGCCGTCAGCGACTGAAGCGTGGCCTCGACCTCGGACTCGTAGAAGTCCGCGATCTTCTGCAACATGAAGTCGAGCGAACCCGATTCCTCGCCGACGCCGATCATGTGGACGACCATCGGGGGGAAGAGCCGCGACGCTTCGAGCGGGTCGCCGATGCGGTCGCCCTCTCGGATGCGGGCGCGCGCCTCCAGCACGGCGTCCGACATGATCGTGTTACCCACCGTACCCGCCACCGTCTCCATCGCCTGAAGGATCGGAACGCCCGACGTGAGGAGCGTGCCCATGGTCCGGCTGAAACGCGCCATACAGATCTTATGGTGCAGCTTGCCGAAGACCGGGATCTTGAGTTTGATCCGGTCGGCGACGCGTCTCCCGAACCGAGTGCTGACGAACAGCTTCCACGCGAAGATGACGCAGACGAGGGAGATCAGGACGATCCACCACTGCTTCTTGAAGACCTCGGACAGGTCGATCAAGAACTTGGTCATCGCCGGGAAGTCTTGGTCCTTCAGGCCGATGTCCTTGAAGAGCGCCGCGAACTGCGGGACGACCCAACTGACGAGGAAGATGACGATGCCGGTGGCCGCGATTAAGACGAGGACCGGGTAGGTCAAAGCCGCCTTGACCTTGCGACGAAGCTCGACATCCTTTTCCAAGAAGTGGGCGAGTCGCTGGAGAGATTCTTCCAAGACGCCGCCGACCTCACCGGCACGAATCAAACCGATGAACAGGTTGTTGAACGTGCGCGGATGGCGCTGCATGGCACGGGAGAGGCTCTCGCCACCCTCGACCCGCTCTCCGACATCGATCAGAATCTTCTTGAGCTTGGCATCCTGTTGCTGCCGGCTAAGAACGTCGAGACATCGCACGAGGGAAACACCCGCGTCGACCATCGTCGAGAACTGCCGGCAAAACACCGACAGGTTCGAGAGCTTGACCTTGCCGTACCGCTTGGCGCGCGTACGCCCACCTTTGATCTGAGAGACCTCGGTGATCGTAAAACCCTGCTCTTCGAACCGTTGACGAAGGACATCTTCGCTTTCGGCCTCGGAGGTGCCCTTCTGGGTTCCTCCGCTCGCATCTCGGAACGTATAGCTATAGACTGGCATCAGCTTGTTTCTCGCCGTGGGCGGCGGATCCTATCGAGGCCTCCCCGGGGCGGCCGAGCCGCCCGTCTGAGGCGTGTTGATCATCTTCTTGAGTTCTTCGATGTTGATGGCGCGCATCATCGCTTCCTCGAGGGTGACGAACCCCTTGAGGTAGAGGTCGCGCAGACACTGATCCATCGTCATCATGCCGTGTCCCGCGCTCGTCTGAATCATGGACGGAATCTGGTGGGTTTTGTTCTCACGGACCAGGTTGCGGATCGCGGGCGTCGCGACCATAATCTCGATCGCAGGGATTCGGCCCGGCCCGGAGGCGCGCGGCAGAAGCTGCTGGGAGATGACGGCCTGAATGTTGTTGGCAAGCTGGATACGGATCTGTTCCTGCTGGCCCGGGGGGAAGACGTCGATCATACGGTCGATCGATTCGGCCGCGTTGTTGGTGTGCAGGGTCGCGAAGACCAAGTGGCCGGTTTCCGCCGCGGTGATCGCGAGAGCGATCGTCTCCGTGTCGCGCATTTCACCGACGAGCAGCACGTCCGGGTCTTCGCGGAGGCTGGCGCGCAGCGCGTTCAAGAAGCTCTTGGTGTCGCTTCCGAGTTCACGCTGGTTGATGATCGAGAGTTTGTGCGTGTGCAGGTACTCGATCGGGTCCTCGATCGTGATGATGTGGACGCCGCGGTTCGTATTGATGTGGTTGATCATCGCCGCCAGCGACGTCGACTTACCTGAACCCGTCGGGCCGGTCACGAGGATCAGTCCGCGTGGCTTGTCCGTGAGCGTCTCCAGCATCGGCGGGAGATTGAGCTCACGAACGGTCGGGATTCGATTCGAAATCAAGCGGAAGGCGGCCGCAACCGCGCCTCGGTCGCGATAGAGGTTGACACGGAAGCGCGCCCGCCGCGGCAGTTGGTAGGAGAAGTCCAGTTCCAGAGTCGTTTCGAAGCGCTGGATGTGCTCGTCCGAAATGATCTCATACATCATGCGCTGCGTCTGCTGCGGAGTGAAATCGACGTAGTTCAGCTTTTTGAGCGCGCCGTCTTCCCGAATGATGGGAGGACTGGAGTTGCAGATATGGAGGTCGGAGCAGTTGCGATCGACCACGATGTGGAGCAACTCGTCGATGTGGATGTCGTCGAGCGGGCGCGGAGCGCCCACCTTGACGGCTTCGACTTGCTCGCCACCCATCGGAGGGCCACCGACTCCGGGAATTCCGGCGGCAGGCGGTGCGGAAGGGGCGTCCGTGGTGGCTTCAGGTCCACCGGCGACGTAGGGGGGCGGTAGGTTTTGCATAGTGTTTCGTACGGGTCCAGTGAACCGGATCGGGTTAGCTTAGGCTCGTCTCCTGATCATCATCATCGGGTTCGAATTCAGTATTAGTAGCCGGCGGTGAAGACCACGCGCATGACTTCGGCGGGATCGGTCATTCCGGCAAGGACCTTTTGGAGTCCATCTTCGCGGAGTTCTTTCATGCCGTTGGCTTTCGCGGCTTCCTTGATGTCGGCGAGCGGAGCGCGTCGGACGATCAATTCGGCGATCTCGGCGTTCATGACCAACAACTCATGGATACCCATGCGTCCGCGATAACCGGTCATTCGGTTGTGCTCGGCCGGGACGCCCCGATACAGCCGAATCTGTTCGTCCGGATCGGTGACCTTGAGCCCGAATCGGCGCAAGTCGATGGCAGGCACCTCGTAGGCTTCCTTGTTGTCCGGATCGATGCGACGGCCGAGACGCTGGGCGAGAACGCCGATGACGGTCGCGGCGATGAGGTAAGGCTCGACGCCCATGTCGACCATACGCAGGGTCGCCGAAGGTGCGTCGTTCGTGTGAAGCGTGGAAAGGACCAAGTGTCCCGTAAGCGACGACTCGATCGCGATTTCCGCTGTTTCCAGGTCGCGCATCTCGCCGACCATGATGATGTCAGGGTCTTGACGAAGGAATGCGCGTAGGGCGGTGGCAAAGCTCAGGCCGGCTTTGCGGTTCACCTGAACCTGGGCGATACCGTTGAGCTGGTACTCGATCGGGTCCTCGACCGTGATGATGTTGACGCCGATCGTATTGAGCTTGTTGAGAACCGAGTACTGGGTCGTCGTCTTGCCCGAACCGGTCGGACCGGTACAGAGGAACATCCCGTTCGGCTGGGAAACGAGCTCTTCGATTCGAATCTGGTTTTCTTCGAGGAACCCCAGCTTTTCGAGACCGATCATGACGCTTCCCTTGTCGAGAATACGCATGACGATCTTCTCGCCGAACGGGCCCGGGATCGAGCTGACGCGGAGGTCGTACTCCTTGTTCTGGTGGCGAACCTCGATGCGGCCGTCCTGAGGCACGCGGCGTTCAGCGATGTTCATGTCCGCCATGATCTTCAGGCGGCTGATGAGGGGTGCCTGGAGGTTCTTGGGAACGTTCATCGCCTCCATCAAAACGCCGTCGATGCGGTACCGGATGCGAACGCCCTTCTGCTGAGGCTCGACGTGGATGTCGCTGGCTCGATCGAAAATCGCTTGTTGGATGATGGCACCGGCGAGTTTGATGATCGGCGCCTGCTCCGCCATCTTCTCCGCGTCGGCATCCGTGGTCTCGTCATCGGCGGCGGTGCGGCCGACCGAGGCCTCGGCCAAGAGTCGACGCATGTCTGCGCTCGAAGCGCCCGCCGAAGCGTCAGCAGCGGGCGTCGCATTGGTCGCGGCGCCATTGGTCGCGGCTCCGCCATAGTATTTGCGCAGCGCGTCGTCGATCGCGCCGGCCACGGCAAGCAACGGGATGACCCGGCAACCCGAGGCCATCTTGACGTCGTCGATCGCCATGATGTTGTTGACGTTCGTCATCGCCAGCCACAAGGTTGTGCCGTCTTTCTTCACTGGGACGACGTTGTGGTTCTTCGCGATGCGCTCGGGGACGACGTTGATCGCGCTCGATTCGACGTTGATCCGGTCGAGGTCGACAAAGCCGATGCCCGCTTCCTGGGCCTTGGCCATCAGCACTTCGCGTTCGCCCACAAAACCGAGTTGAATCAGAACGCGCCCCAGATCAGGCTCGTTCGTCTGTTTCTGCACCTTTTCCGCCTCGTCGAGTTGTTCTCGTTTGACGTAATCCTTCTGAAGCAAAAACTCCTTCATGGGCAGACGCGGCAATGCCATTCCTCAACACCTCTCTCCCGCCGACGATCCTGGGGCGGGCGCGGAAGAGCCAATCCACCGCGTTCGCCCATTTTAGACCGAAGGGACCCCAAATTGTTCACTGTGCATGTGTGGGAGCGCGACACTCCTCCAACACACCGACGGGCCGGCTCATTTCGGAGTTCACGGCGTTCGGAAAATTGTCGGGGAATCGAGCGTCCGGCATCAGCCACGCGCCTCGATCGGTTCGGCACAATTGCGGGAACCTCAGCCACGCACGGCTGTTGAACAGGAACAAGCCCGTCTCCGCGAGAACGGGCCGGATGTGAGGTGATGTCGTCATGACCGGATGGTTGTTGCTTGCCGTTGGCGCCTTGAGCCAGTTCGGACCCGAAATCGACCCGGGTTCGCTCCAAACGATCGACAAGGACGGCAAGCCCGGCGTGCTCTGCCCCCTCAAGGGGACACGGGTCGCCGCCAAAATCGAGGGCTTCGGGGCTCGTGTCATCGTCGTGCAGTCGTTCAAGAATCCCACTTCTGCACCGATCGAAGCGATGTACCGCTTCCCGCTTCCCCAAGACTCGGCCGTCGACGGGATGCGGATGATCATCGGCAACCGGATCATCGAGGGTGTGATCAAGAAGCGCCAGGAGGCGCGGGAAACCTACGAGAAGGCCAAGAAGGAAGGGAAATCGACCGCCCTCCTCGACCAGGAGCGGCCCAACGTCTTCACCCAATCCGTCGCAAACATCCCGCCGAACGCTGAAATCCAGGTCGCGATCACCTACGTGCAGGTCCTCAAGTACGAGATGGGTTCGTTTGAATTCGTCTTTCCGATGGTTGTCGGGCATCGGTTCAAAGGCGAATCCACTCCCGATCCGGAGAAGGTCGCCACCCCGATCGTTCCCGAGGGCATGCGCACCGGCGCCACGATCGACCTTGACGTCGACATCACCGGTGGTGCGCCGATCACCGCGATTGAAAGCGACCTCCATAAGATCCTGATCGAGAACGTCGCCCCGGATCGGGCCAAAGTCAAGCTCGCCAAGCTCGACGAAATCCCCAATCGCGACTTCATTCTCCGCTACAGCGTCGCCGGCAAGGACGTCGTCGGCGCCCTCCTCACCCACCGCGAACCGGCGAAGGGCGGCTTCTTCACCTTGATCGTGATGCCGCCCAAAGCTGTCGCGCCCGAACTCGTCGGTCCGAAGGAGATGATCTTGGTCGTCGATCAGAGCGGCAGCCAGATGGGAGAGCCGATCGAGAAGTCCCGTGAGCTCACCAAGAAGGCGATCGACGCCCTCAACCCTCAGGACACGTTCAACGTCGTCAGCTTTTCGAACACCTACGAGGTGCTCTGGCCCAAGTCCCGACCCAACAGCTCCCGCAACCGTGAGCAGGCGAAGGCCTATGTCGACAAGCTCGCGGCGCAAGGCGGGACCCAACTGGAACAAGCCGTTCGGGCCGCGCTGACTCTTCCCACGGACGCCGATCGGCCGCGCATCGTTGTGTTCAACACCGACGGGTTCATCGGGGGCGAAGCGGAGGCGCTGAAGATGATCCAGAAGCACCGGGGCAACGCGCGGATGTTCACGTTCGGCATCGGGAATTCTACAAACCGCTACCTGATCGAGGCGATGAGCACCGAAGGTCGCGGCGCGCATGAGATCGTCACGCTCCAAAGCGATATCGACGCCGCCATCGCGCGCCTGGTCCAGCGGGTCGATGCCCCCGTCCTCACCGACGTCCAAGTCCGGTTCGAAGGGGTTGCGGTGGAGGACGTCTTGCCCCGCAACATCCCCGATCTCTTCGGCGAAACGCCGGTCATCGTCAAGGGCCGATACTCCCGCCCCGGCGAGGGGACCGTCACCGTCAGCGGTCGGCTCGCGGGCAAGCCGTGGAGTCGACGCTATCCCGTTCACTTCCCGGCCGAAGGCAACTCCGGCTCGTCGATCGGCTCGCTCTGGGCCCGTGAGAAAGTCGACGATCTCGAGCATCTCGAAAGGATGGAATCGGTCTGGGGCAACTCGGCCCAAACACGGGGTCCGAAGTACTGGGAGGACGCGATCACCGAGCTTTGCCTCCGCTTCGCGATCATGTCCCGGTTCACGTCGTTCGTCGCCGTCGATCAGACCGTCGTCAACCCGGGCGGACAGCAGAAGACGATCCCGGTGCCCCTTGAAATGGCAGACGGCGTCAGTTACGAGGGCATCTTCGGCACTTCCGGGGCCAGGATCGGCGGCAAATCCGACGAGCGACTCGCCCAAACCCCCGCGGTACCTGCCTTCCGAGCCGGCGATCCGCTCCTCGAAATCGCCGCCCCCGCCGACGCGACGGTGGTCGCCGTGTTCCCCGACGGCGACACGAAGCCTCTGCGCTGGAATCCGAAGACCAGCCGCTGGGAAGTTCGATTCGATATTCCGCTTGCGTTCAAAGAGGCCGAATATCGGGTTCGGGTGCACGTGCTCTATGTCGATGGTACGCGCAAGACCGTCGAAGTGCCGTTCGAGGTCTCGAACACCGCTCCCGAACTCAAGCCGACATCGACCCGGCTCGACGCGACGAGCTTCCGGCTCGAAGTTCCGTCCGATCCTCGCTGGGCTCGCGTCTTCGTGCTCACGCCGTGGGGCGATCGCCTGTCGCTCGCTTTCGACCCAGTCCGCAAGACGATCGGGCTTGCGATCACCGTTCCGAACGGCTTTGCCGGCGGTTGGTTCCGGCTCATCGGAATGGACCGTGCCCACAATCCTGCCGAAGTTCGCCTCTACGTGGGGAAGGACGGCACGATCGAACGGATCGAACCGGTGAAATGAGACGTGTCGCCCTCATCGTCGGCCTCGCCGCACTCGCGCGGGCGGGCGAGGCCGACGTTCGGTTCTATCCGAACGTCGGCACCTTCACCGCGCTGGCGCTCTCCGGCGATACCTTGGCCGTGGGCGCCCGAGGCGGCCTGATGTTCTACACGGCCAACAGCCCAAAGCCGGTCACCCTGGGCTGGAGCGGGCTGGTCGAGGGCAATCCACCGCTCGCGATCCGCCGCTCCGAGGACGGCTGGCTGGCGCTGTTCGGTGAGACCGTCGCCGAGTACAAAGACGGTCGCTTGGCGATCACTTCGGGGGCTTGGGAGCCGATCCCGCCGCCGTGGCAAGACCGGCAGTTTCCCGACCCTCCCCCGGGATCGCGCGGCACCCACGTCTCCGCCCTCTGCGGTACCGACGACTGGATCGTCGCTGCCTGGTGGGGCGACGGACTCTGGAAACACGATGGCCGCCGCTGGTCGCGGATTCGCGGTGCACCCCAGGCTCGCCACATCGTAGCGCTAACCCACGATCGTGGGGACCTCGCCTTCGCGACCCAGGAGGGAGGCCTTTGGTGGCGACGGGGCGGGAAATGGACGCGGCTCGCCCATCCGCCCGGACCGCGGGGCAGCATCTACAGCCTCGGTCGCTTCCGCGACCGGATCGTCGCCGGCTCTTTCGATCGCGGGCTCCAGATCTTCGACGGCACCCAGTGGCGCGAAGCGCGAACTCCCACCCTCAGCACCGATCACCCGCGCGACCTCGTCGAGTTCCGGCGCAACCTCTATGTTCGGCATTCGACCGGGATCGTGGACCGCTTCGACGGCCGCACCTGGGTCCGCAACGTCTTCTCCAGACTGCCCCGGCGCGAGGTGTCGTGCCTCGGACTCGGGACCGGGACGCTCCTGGTCGGCCAGTTCGGCGGGTGGAGTACGTTCGACGGCTCACGCTGGGAGCATACGCTCAATCGCCCCGAACTCAAGGGTGCGATCGTGACCGCGCTCGCCGAACGGGACGGCGAGACCTGGATCGGCACGCAGCGCAACGGCATCTTCCGACACACCGAACGAACGAACGCGCTCGCGGTCTACGACCAGCGCCATGAACTGACCGACGACTGGATCCGAACCCTGCTCGTCGACCGCCAAGGCGTGATCGCGGGAACCTTCATCGGGGGCGCATTCGCCTGGGAGGACGGACGGTTTCGACGGCTGACGCCGAACGTTCGCGGCGAGGCGGGCGGAATGGCCCGAAGCCCGGACGGCACCCTCTTCGTGGGCACGCGCGAGGGCCTGTGGAAGGTCGCCCTCGGGAAGGCCGAGCGCATCGCGATCGGAGGCGTGAGCCGACTCGAAGTCCAAGCGCTCCTCGCCACGCCGGGAGCCCTCTGGATCGCGATGCCGATCGGGGTCGCGTCCGTCCCTTGGACCGATCTCTAAGCCCAGGCGGGAACGCCGACCACGCCGGCCAGCTCAGCTTTCTCTTCGGGAGTGAGTTCGACGAGCGGGAGGCGAACCGAGGCGCAGTCGAATCCGCGCACACTGAGCGCATACTTGACCGGCACCGGGCTCGGCCACTTGAAGAGTGCCTTGAAAGTCGGGAGCAGGCTCTGGTGAATGCGGAGCGCATCCGCGAAACGCATCGGAAAGGCATCGAGCATCGCCTTCATCTCGGCCCCGACGATGTGGCCCGCAACGCTGACCACCCCATGCCCTCCTGCGGCGAGAATCGGAAGGGTGATGCCGTCGTCGCCGGAATAGACGCGGAATCCCTCGGGGACGGCCGCGCAGACTTCGCAGATCTGGCCCATGTTGCCGCTCGCCTCCTTGACACCGACGATGTTCGGGATTTCCGCGAGGGCCAAGAGGGTCGGCGTCTCCAAGTTGATAGCGCTCCGCCCCTGGATGTTGTAAAGCAGTACGGGAAGTCCGGTTTCGACCGCGACGGCGCTGAAGTGTGCGAACAGACCGGCTTGGCCCGGGCGGCTGTAGTACGGGTTCACGAGCATGATCCCGTGAGCGCCGCGGCGCTCTGCCTGACGGGCCATCTCGATCGACTCGGCGGTGTTGTAGGTGCCTGCCCCGAACAAGACTGCGGCGCGGTTCCCGACGGCTTCGAGGACGATCTCCAGGAGCCGCAGCTTCTCGTGCTCGGACAGGGTCGGCGACTCGCCGGTCGTCCCGCTCACGACGAGGCCATCGTTCTTCTGGACATCGACCAGGTAGGTCGCGATCCGAGCGACCTCCGCTTCATTCACCGTGCCGTCGGCCCGGAAAGGCGTCAGCATCGCGGTGATCAGTCGTCCCCAGTCTTTCGGTCCTTGAAACGCGCCCATAACGCCTCCGAGGTTACCCCCGGAGTACACTCGCCCCCGACCATGAGCCTAGGAAAGAAGACTGTCCGCGATGCCGACCTTGCCGGAAAGCGCGTCCTTGTTCGCTGCGACTTCAACGTGCCCCTGGAAGGCGCGACGATCACCGACGACCGGCGGATCACCGAGGCAATGCCGACGATCCTGTACCTGCTTGAGCAGGGTGCGTCGGTGATCCTGGCGAGCCACCTCGGACGGCCGAAAGGCATCACCCCCGAATTCTCTCTCGCGCCGGTCGCGGCCCGGCTCAGCGAACTGCTCGGGCGGAACGTCCCGCTCCTCTCCGATTGCGTTGGGCCCGAAGTCGAAGCGGCGGTCGCGGCGCTGCAGCCGGGGGACGTCGTCCTCCTGGAAAACGTCCGCTTCCATCCCGAAGAGGAGCAGAACGACCCGGCCTTCGCCGCGTCGCTCGCCAAGCTCGCGGATCTCTATGTCAACGACGCATTCGGCACCGCTCACCGGGCCCACGCGTCGACCGAAGGGGTCGCCCACATCCTCCCCGGCTACGCCGGCTTTCTGATCGAGAAGGAGATCCGGTTCCTCGGCGAGGCGGTCGTGAATCCGGACAGACCGTTCGTCGCGATCCTCGGCGGAGCAAAGGTCAAGGACAAGATCGCCGTCATCGACAGCCTTCTGCCCAAGGTCGATCGCCTCATCATCGGCGGAGGGATGGCTTTCACGTTCCTCAAAGCAAAGGGTTACGAAATCGGGGCCTCTCTCCTCGATGCGACCAACCTCGAATACGCCGCGGCGCTACTCCGCGACCACGCCGACAAGATCCTCCTGCCCGTCGACGTCGTGATCGCCTCCGAACTCTCGGAAACCGCTGCCACCCAGGTCGTGGTCGCCGACGCGATCCCGGCCGGCATGATCGGTGCCGACATCGGTCCCGCCACGATCCGAGAGTTCTCCGCCGTGATCGAGGCCGCCCAAACCGTTGTCTGGAATGGTCCGATGGGCGTGTTCGAGATGGCTCCGTTCGCCGCCGGCACCCGAGAAGTCGCGGCGGCGATCGCCCGATGCGCGGGCACGACGATCGTAGGCGGCGGCGACTCCGCCGCCGCCGTCGAGGAGTTCGGGTTTGCGGATCAAGTCAGCCACGTCAGCACGGGCGGAGGCGCGAGCCTCGAATTCCTCGAAGGAAAAGCGCTACCCGGAATCGCCGCGCTCCGCGACTGACCTAACGGCCCTGGGGAGCCGGATCGGCGTCGAACTTGAACGGCTTGCCGCGCATCGCGTTGAACTGCTTGCGCTGTGCGGGGGTCAGGACGGCGAGGAGCTTCGACCCCACTCCGGCGACGGCTCGCTTGCANNGAGCCGATCGCGCTCCTCCGGGGTTCGGGTCTCGTCGTACCCGAGGTCCATCGTGTAGATGTTGACTTCCTCTTGGGTCTTGAACAACTTCTTGACTTGATCCTTGTTCAAGCCGAGAGCGGTGCTGATTTCGTCATGCATCAGAATCGGGGGGCCGAACTTTTGGATGACGAGTTCCTGAAGCCGAACCAGTTGGTTCGGCTTCAGGACCTTGACGATGATCGCTCGAAGCTGCCCCGGCTCCGTCGCCAAGCGACCGCCACGGCCACGAAAGTTGGCCTTCTGTTCGGTTGTCACCTTCAGCTCCTTCTGAACGTCGGGCCGCATGACCATGCCGTGCGCGAAGTCGTCGAACGGGCCGGCCTGGAACAGCTTGGGCGGCTTCGGTTGACCCACCGCGAGGCTCAAGCACCCGAACACGAGCGCGACGACGAAGGGGAGCGAAAGACGAGGCATACGTTATTGTAGACGCCTCTCCACACCGGCAAGGCAACATCTTGTTAACTTGTGCCGCCCAGAATGGAAAGATGCTCCGGAACCTCGTGGTGGCATCCGCCGCACTCACCTTCGTCTCCTCCGCCTTGGGCCAAAGCCTGCCTCGCGGCAACGCGATCTTCTTCCATCCCGACGGAACCGGTGCGAACCAATGGACCGCCGCGCGAATGTACTGGGTCGGCCCAGACGGCCTTCTGAATTGGGATCGCCTTCCCGCCGTTGCCGTATACCGCGGCCACATGAAGAACATGGTGGCGGGAACCTCGAACGGAGGTGCGACGACCCACGCCTTCGGCTACAAAGTCGACGGGGGTGGGAGCTTCGGAAAGGACGGCGACGGCAACGCCACGCCCCCGACGGATCGTCCGATTCGCGCCCTCAGCGGTTACCGTGGAAGCCTGATGCGCGAGGCCCAGGCGAAAGGGATGCCGGTCGGCATCGTCAACGACGGCCATGTCGGGGAACCCGGGACGGCCTGCTTCCTGACCGAAGTCGGCAACCGCAACAACTGGGATGAAATCAGTCGGCAACTGATCCTCGGTCGACCGGGCAACAAGGATCGCGATCCTCAGGTGATTCTCGGCGGCGGCGAAGAGAACTTCCTACCCGCGGGAGCCGACGGAGTACACGGGCCCGGGAAGCGCACCGATCAGACGGATCTGATCGCGGTCGCCCGGTCGAAGGGCTATACGGTCCTCCGGAGCCGGTCCGAGTTTGAGGCGTTTCGCAAGGAATTGGTCGCGAAAAAGTCCTGGACGCCGAAGGTCCTCGGCCTGTTCGCCGCCAAGCACACCTTCAACGACCGCGACGAAGAGGACCTGATCGCGCGCGGCATGGTGATGCCGAACAACCCACAGCGCTTGCTCCTGTATGGAGGCAAGCCGGGCACCCCGAGCTACAACCCGCCGACCGTCGCGGAAATGACCGCCGTCGCCCTTGAGGTCCTCGACCGCGCGTCCCGCAAGGCCCGAACCCCCTTCTTTCTCGTCGTCGAACCCGAGAGTTGCGACAACTTCGGCAACAGTGGTAATGCGATCGGCACCCTTACCGCGCTCAAGCGCTCCGACGACGCGCTGGGCAGCATGCTCCAATTCGTGGCCAAGCGACCCAAGACCACCGTGCTCACGGCCGCCGACAGCGATGCGAACGGCCTCCAGGTGTTGACGCTACGCAGCCGGGAGTCCGTCGGCACGACGCCCGGAAATCCGGCGACCGGTGCCTCAGAAGTCGCGGTGCCCCTCGATGGAGTCCTGGGTCGGGGTACCGCGCCGTTCCTGACGGCACCCGATGCTCAAGGCAATCGCTTGCCCTTCGCGATCGCCTGGGCCGCCGATTCGGACGTCACCGGTGGCATCGTTTCACGCGCGGCCGGGCAGCACGCCGGCCTACTCACGTCACGATTTTCCGGCCGATTCGACAACACCGACGTCTACCGCCTCCTTTACGCGTGCCTGTTCGGGAGGCTGCTCCCGCCCTCCCGAGGCCCCGCGCCGAGCCGGTGACTATTCGAACCAGCCCGAGAAGCTCGCCTCGAGCATCTCGGCCGTGTGGACCACGGTGATCCGATCGCCGCGCTCGCGTGCAGCTTGGGCCAGCCAGGCATGACAGCCGGGATTGCCCAGGACCACGATCCGGGAACCCGTCGCCTCGACCGCCTTCCATTTCCGGTCGAGTAAGCGCCGGGCGAGCGTAGGCTGGGTGAGGTTGTAGATCCCCGCGCTCCCGCAGCAGGTATCCGAGTCCGCGAGCGGGACCCATGTCGCACCAGGGATTGCCGCGAGAAGCTCGCGCGGCTCGGCCCGGATGCCCTGACCGTGGGCGAGGTGGCACGCGTCGTGGTAGGTGGCCGTGATCGGGAGCCCAGGGCCCGCGGCGAGTGCCTCGACGAGACCCTCGCGAAGCAGAAACTCCGACAAGTCGCAGACCCGGTCGGCGAACTCGGGCTGCTCTTTCAGCCAGCTGCCGCACCCGGCAGAGTTCACCACGATCGGCAATCCGCCGTCGAACTCCGTGCCGACCCGAGCCACTCGCTCGTGGGCATCTCCCAGCGCACCCGCGTGAGCGTGGAGCGCACCACAGCAACCTGGATCGGAGGCGGTGACTCGGAATCCGACACGCCGAAGAAGCCGTCGCGTCGCTTCATGGACTCGCGGAAACAGAACCCGCATCGCGCACCCGAGCAGCAGGTGAACTTCCCCGCGAATCGGGGGGAGATCGCGTTCGAGCAGCGGTGGCCACTCCGCAGGAGCCTGGACCTTCGGGACCGCTGCCGTTGGCGGCTCCTCGCTGAACAGTAGGGACACCGATGAGGGCATCTTGTCGGTCGATATCAGCTCGCCGAGGGCGACCGCCGTCTTCAACAACGCAGGACGCGTGAGGGCCGCAAGCCCCATCCGCTCGCCGGGCGGGGTTCCGAGGCGCTCCCGAGCCATTTCGAGCAGAGCCCCATATTGGACGCCGCTTGGGCAGGCGGGCTCGCACGCGCGGCATCCGAGGCAGCGGTCAAGATGCGGCCGGGTGTCGAGCCAGGAGATCCGACCCGCGTCGGCGTTCCGAATCAGGTAGATCCGGCCTCGGGGCGACTCCGACTCTTCGCCGGTCAGGCGATAAGTCGGGCACGCTTCCAGACAGAACCCGCACCGAATGCAAGCGGACGCAAGATCATCGATCGACTTCACAAGCCGAGCTCTCCTGGATTGAATCGTCGCTCGGGATCGAATGCGGCCTTAGCCATCCCCATGAGCTTGCGCTCGGCGTGCGGAACCCGGGCGCCACCCGGCCACACGGCACGTGCATCCCGCACCGGCGTCGCCGCCACCACTCGGTCCCCTTCCCCGGCCAAAGCGGAACCAGAGAGCCAAAGGGTTTGGGTTGCTGGTGCGCGGACGACGGTGATCGACGCATGGCGCGCCAAGGCGTCCGCAAATCCGGTTGGCGTCGTCGTAAGGATCGCCTCGACCGGGCCGTTGGAGACGCCCGACTCATACTCCACGAGCGGAGGTCCCCCTCCCAGGGGCAGCGCCTGGACGATGATCTGGAGGAACAGAGCGAGCGTCCCGCGGGTCCCGACCAAAAACTTGTGGATATCGTAGCCGGCGACGCTCTTGACCGCTTGGCTTCCGGCCTTCGCGATCGTGCCATCCCCACGAAGCACCGTCGCCCCGAGGAGCAGTCGCCGTGGTCCATAACCGGGCCAGACGTGAGGCATGTCCATCGCCAACCAGCCGCCGAGCGTGCCGGGCATTCCCGCTGCATGCCAACCGGCGCCCCCCATGCGCCACTCGCCCAAAATCGGAAGTCTCAGCCCATGCTCCGCGAGCGCCTCTTGGAACTCGACAAGCGGCGTCCCTGCCCAGGCGACCGCCACCTGATCTTCCGGGTGGATCGCGATCACCCCTGCCAATCCCGCCATCGACACGAGGGTGGCTTCCGGAGGCGGTGCGGCTCGGAAGCGGCGCTTGGTATCGAGACCGCACACCCACAAGGGCTTCTCGTCGGCGAGCACCGCCTGAAGTTCCGCAACCGAGGTTGGCCGGATCACGTCGCGACTCCCCGCCAGCGTCGGCGATGTTCAAGGCATCCCTTCTGGTTCGGCAACACCTTGCAGGCGTTGCACAATCCTCCCTTGTTGAAAATCCGCTTGGCATCGGCTTGCAGCCGCAAATCGTCGGCCGTGAACATCTCTTGGAGGAGGTCGATCTTCTCGACCCCGATTCCGTGCTCACCCGAAACACTGCCCCCGAGTTCGATGCAGCGTCGCAAGATCTTCTCACCGGCCTCGATCACCGCCTCGACCTGGGCTGGATCCCGATCATCGAATGCGATGCAGGGGTGAAGGTTGCCGTCGCCGGCATGGAAGAGGTTTGCGACCATCAGCCCGTGTTCCTCGGCGACCGTCGCGACAAACTCAAGCATTTCAGGGAGCTTCGATCGCGGAATGACGCCGTCATGGGTGATGATCGTCGGCGCGATCCAACCCATCGCGCCGATGCCCTTCTTCCGCGCGGTCCAGAGGGCGGCGCGCTCGGCCCGAGTGTGGGCGATCTGCACCTGAAGCGCGCCCTGATCGTTGGCGATCGACGCCGCGACCGCCATTTCCGCATCGACCTCGTCAGCATCGCACCCGTCGCATTCGACGAGAAGGAGAGCATCGGTACCTTCGGGATAGTCCAATCCGAACGCCGCTCGAAGCGCGGCGAGAATCTGTCGGTCCATCATTTCGAGGGCAGCGGGAATGACACCGGATGCGATAATCGCGGCGACCGCTTGGCTGGCCCCTGCCACCGTAGGGAATGCGATCAGCGCGGTCCGGACGGCCTCCGGCGTGGGCGTGAGCCGAACCCAAGCGTCCGTGACGATCCCGAGCGTGCCCTCGGACCCGACCACAAGGGATACGAAATCGAACCCCGGACCGCCGGCCTCGAGGGTGATGATCTCGCCGTCCGGATCGACCAGCGTCAGAGCGAGGATATGCTGGGCCGTGACGCCGTACTTGAGCGTGTGCGGACCGCCTGAGTTCTCCGCGATGTTGCCTCCGAGCGTACAGACGGATTGGCTCGAAGGGTCGGGGGCAAAGTGGAGGCGGTCGGCTTCGACCGCTTGAGTCAGATGAAGGTTGACGGCACCGGCTTGAGCCCAGAGGCGTCGGTTGGGCACATCGATGTCCAGGATCCGGTTGAGCCGCTTGGAGGACAGGATCACGCCACCCAGAGCATCCATCGCCCCCCCACTCAGGCCGGTGCCGGCCCCGCGGGGTGTGAACGGGACGTCGGCGTCGAGGCACCAGCGCACGATGTCGCGCACTTGCTCACGGCTTGAGGGCAGCACGACGACGCGTGGCGTCGCGCGGTCAAGCGAGTACGCATCGCAATCGTACGCTTTGAGCGCGCCGGGCTGGGAGAGCACGGCGTCCGCACCGACGAGACGTTCCATCGCGTCGACGAGGGCATCTCGGGTCGGCATCCACCCAGTTTGGGCTGGGAGAGGACCGCATTTGCAACGTCCGTAACGTAAGAAAGCCCTCCGCGGCCTTGGATCGCGGAGGGCTTAGGGGTGGGCGGCGCTTACTTGCGGCGTCGCCGAAGGAGCGCGGCGAGGCCCAGACCGAGGGCAGCAAGGGTAGCCGGCTCAGGAACGACCTCGATGTGCTTGTTCTTGGACATGAGGAAGTTGCCGTTGGGGGCGATCACACGATCCCACTGCATGGCGAACGCCAGGTCGCCGGGGCCGCTCGGGGTCGTGGTGTTGCTCAGGTTGTCGACATTGCCGTCGTTGAGCTTCGCCAGGATGTTCGGCCAGGCATCGATCTCCCAGCGATCGAACGGCGGCACTGAACCGACGAGCGCGGTCGTGAGCCCTTCCCACTGCCGAATCGTGGAGCCATTGACGACCATGGCCATGTCTCCGCCGGCGGTTCCGTTGAGGTCGAAGTCGTCGTACTCGAACAGGCTGAACGCAAGCGGCGCATTCGTGAGGTTCGTGATGCGAACGATCTCACCGATGTCCGACGTGCCCGACCCCGGACCACCGCCGATGAGCGTGTAGGTGATGTCGAACGCGAAGACGTTGTTCGCGTACCGCACGTGGGCGATGTTGGGTGCGATCTGGGTCAGCGTCGGCGCCGAAACCGTCCAGATGGGGGCTTCCGGCGTTGCTCCGACTCGGAAGTAGTAGTCCTGATTGAACAGGTGATCGACCCCGTCGGTGAACCAGTTGTAGAGCAGTCCGGTACCGGCATCCCCATCAACGACCGCGTTCCCGTCGGTCAAGGTGAACACTTGGGCGTGAGCGGCACCGACCACGACGGCACTCGCGAGAACTAGCGCAACAAACTTTCGCATAATCAACTCCCTCTCCTGGCCGCCCTCCATCAATGAGGACGAACCCATAACAGACGAGGGGAGTGTATCACAGAAATCGCCGGCACTCCTGTCGGGAACCCCGGCAAATGTGCCAGATCAAGCCAGATGCCCCTCGCGCCGCCTGGGCGCGAGGGGTTCGGGCGAACTTCGGGGCGTTCGGATTTACTTTCGGCGGCGTCGGAGCAGCGCGGCGAGCCCAAGGCCGAACACGGCGATCGTCGCCGGCTCAGGTACGACCTCGATCAGCTTGTTCTTCGACATCAGGAAGTTGCCGCGCGGGGCGATCGTGCGGTTCCACTGCATCGCAAAGGCGAGGTCCCCGGGTCCGGACGGCGAGGTCGAGTTGCTCAGGTTATCGACGTTTCCGTCGTTCAGCTTGGCCAGGATGGTCGGCCAGGCATCGATTTCCCAGGCATTGAAGGGCGGTGTTGAGCCGACCAGCGCGTTCGTCAGGCCGTCCCACTGGCGAATGGTCGAGGTGTTGACGAGTTCGGCGCTATCGCCCCCGGCGGTGCCGTTGAGGTCGAAGTCGTCGTACTCGAACAGGCTGAACGGAAGGGGATTCGCGGTCAGGTTCGTCACCCGCACGATCTCGCCGAGGTCGGCCGTGCCGGAGCCTCCGTTGCCTCCAACGAGGGTATACGTGATGTCGAACCGAAACACGTTCGTCGAGTAGGACACGTTGACCGAGTTGCCCGAGATCGTCGTGACCGTGGCCTGACCGACCGACCAGATCGGGGCCTCAGGAGTCGCACCGACGCGGAAGTAATAGTCCTGGTTGAACAGATGATCGGTGCCGTCGATGAACCAATCGGAGAGCAGGCCGGACGTCGCGTCGCCCATGACCATGGAATTCTGGTCCATCAGCATGAACTGCTGAGCCTGGGAAACGCCGGTCAACGAGGCCCCAAAGACAAGGAAAGCCGAAAGCTTTTTCACAATATTTACCTCTCTGTTCGCCCACACGAAACGGGCAAGATAAAGAAACAGTGCCGCTAGTATAGCACGGCAATTCCGTTGCACCGAGCCATGATCCCCGCATTCGTACGGGATTCTACGGACGGCGAGCAAATCCCCCGTCTTCGCGAAGGACCAAGCCGTCCAGTTCGAGCATCGTCAGTTCGGCCAGGACCTCTTCGGGAGAGAGCTGCGTCTTGAGCACGATCTTCTCGACGGCGAGCGGAGTTGCCTCGAGGGCATGGAGGATTGCGGTCTGGGGTACCGACCGCGCGCTCTCCGACCGTGCCGGTGCCGGCGCAGGCTCGATTCCGAGGTCGGCCAGAATCTGATGGGGATGGTCGACGAGGGACGCGCCGTCGCGGATCAGGGCGTGGGAGCCTTTGAATCCGGGTTGGTCGATGTTCGCCGGTACCACCCAGACCTGGCGCCCCATCTCGGCCGCGGCATGGGCCGTCGACAGGGCACCGGACTGCTCCGGTGCCTCGACGACGAGCACCCCCGCGGAGAGCGCGGCGATCACGTGGTTGCGCACCAGGAATCGATAGCGACTCGGCTTGATCCCGATCGCGAACGGCGAAAGAAGACAGCCCGACTCGCGAATCCGCTCGAACAGCGAGCGGTGCATCGCGGGATAAGCCTGATCGACGCCATGAGCAAGGACGGCGACGGTCGACCCGCCCTCGGCAAGGCAGCCCTTGTGGGCGGCCGCATCGACGCCGTGGGCACCGCCGCTCACGACGACGATTCCGGACCGGGCGAGCGCTTCGGAGAACTTCATCGCGACGGCCTTGCCGTAGGTCGAAGCGCTGCGGGTTCCCACGATCGCGACGGCAGGACGATCGAGGACATCGACGTTGCCGTTAGCGAAGAGCGCGAAAGGGGGGTTCTTCGAGTCCAACAGGGGCGCGGACATCCGATCCCGCTCGAGAATCTCGACGCCGGCTGCGAGAGCGCTTTCGAGGGCCCTCGGATCGACCCCACGGATGCGTTCAAGCTCCGCCGGGGTCAGGCGGGCGCGCGTCGTCAAGAAGCCGATCGGATCCACGCCGGAGCCCACGATCTCCCGGACGATCTGCTCGGCTCTGAACGCCGACACCTCAGCCGCCAAGAGCGCCTGCCAAAAGGCGGGCGCGAACCCCGCATTCATTCTCCTAGCATGGCATGGCGAAAGAAGAAGGGTCCCGGGATCGACGATCCCAGGACCCTGTCCTTTCAGAGAGCCACCCCTAGCGGATGCGGACCTGGAGGACGTTGTGCAGGCTTGACCCGCGGAACGAGGCCGTCAACCGGACGTTCGCGGCGCGGCGCACCCGCTGAGTGCGCACGACGAACGTGACCGATCGCTGGCCGGCCGGAACCGTCACGCTCGCCGGCAACCGAACGGCCGAGGTGTTGCTCGACCGAAGCGAAATGCGGGCGCCACCGAGGGGCGCGGGAGCACCCAACGTGATCGTGGCGGTCGTCGATGAACCCCCGGCAACGCTGGCGGTCGCGAGGTCGAAGTCCTCGAAGACCTCCATCGCATTCGTGTAGACCGCGACCACGTTATCCGGGATTTGGGTCGCCCAAAACGCTTCGAGTCCGTCGAGGACGCGATAGTCGTCGAAGCCCATGAGGAGTTCGTTGCCGTTCTCGTCGAAGGCTCGGAACCGGACGAGGCGATAGCCGAACAGGCCATCGAAGATGCCGGACTCTGCGACGACGGTGTACTCGAGGTTGGGCTCGATGTTCTCGTCGATGTAGGCGTTCAGGTCGTTCAGATTCTGCTCAAGCGACTGAGCGTCGGTGTAGACCACGATGAGGGTCGCGTTGTCATACGATCGCTGGGCAAACGCGCACGGAATGATGGCGAGCAAAGCGGTGAGGGCAAGAAGGGCTCTCTTCAAAGCAATACCTCCGAAAACGGGAATAACCGGGCTGGTAGTCGGGGGCTCGGCCGACGTGAGCGAGGGCCTGGAGACCCGAAACTCTGCGTCGACGCGCAAACCGATCATGCGGCGAACCGGGAACGCGCGGGTTCCCGTCGACTCCGATCTGCCAACGACTCAGATCGCAGTCTGACAACGAGCGACTTGCCTCTCTCATTATAGGCGTGCCCAAACCAAAGACCGCCGGCAATTCTTCCATGATCCACGAAACTCGCAATATTGCCTGAACTACCGCAGGTGAGGGTCGCCCCCGTAAATCCAGCCCCATCGGAGCTGAGTCTTGGCCGCATCGTCCTCGGGACTCGGCACGATGCGGGGGACCTTGCGCCATTCCTGAGTCGGTGTCACCACCACATCGAAGATTCGTGTGTCCCGCTTGATCCGGAGCGTGAGAGGCTCGTTGGCTTCGACTCGCTTGGCCGCGTTCGTCATCCACACATTGAGAGCGCGGTTGGTACGCCCGTCGGGCATCCGGTTCGCGATGCGCATCAGAATGTCGCCGCTTTCGAGGACGCCGCGCCCCGGTCCCCGCGGAGTGCGTACCCGCGGGTAGCCCTGCTCGCGGTCGGAGTTCCAATCGAAGCCCCAATCGACGAACGGCTCGTCGCGGGTGCCGATCATCAGTCCGACCTTGGCCAGCTGCTCCTCGACCCGGATTTCACCCGGCTTGCGCACGACCTGGTTGTAGAATTCGTTCAGGGTCGGCCCCCCGTACCGCACGCATAGGCGCCGTATCCTGTCCTCGTCGAATCCGGGCTGGAAATCACGATTCTCGGCCCACAAAGCGCGGGCGACATCGTCGAGGGAATGCCTGCCCAGGCTGCGGTACCGGATCTCGATGTCGAGCAGGAGCCCGACGACCCAGCCGAGATCGTAGTAGCTGATGAGGTAGCCGTTGCTGTTGCCTCGACCGCCCGCGGCTTCGCCGACCCGGTAAGAGGCGTCGAACGCGCTTATTCGAAGGCGGTTCTGGTTCCGCCTGACCGCGTTCACGTTGTTCAGGAGCACGTCGTAGAACGTCTCCTCGCTCTCCCAGCCGAACCGCGCCAACAGCAGATTCGAGTAGTAGTCGGTGACCCCTTCGAGCCACCACAGGGCTCCTGTCTTCGGCAGTTGGAGGTAGTCGAACGGTCCCAGTGCGGCGCTTCGAACCCGTTTCACGTTCCACAAGTGGAAGAACTCGTGGGAAAGCAAGTGGACGACGCTCGGGCCGATCCCGCTCCCGAGGGAGATTTGCGTGCTGCTCAGGTGCTCGAGTCCCCCGGCGCCGTCCGGCGCATCGTTGACCGCGAAGTGCCACACATACTTGTCGTAGGGCATCGCACCCCAAAAAGCGACCTGGGCTTCGGTGATGTGCCGGCAAGCCTTCGTCAGATAATCGAGGTCGACATCCGCCTTCGCCCGGTTTCGGAGCACGATCTCGTGCAGTTTCCCCTTCACGACGTACGTAGCCTTGCGAAACGCTCCGGCGCTGACCGGATTGTCGGCGAGCGTATCGTAGTCATGGGCCTTGAAGACGTGGGTTTGACCCGGTACCTCATTGAGTCCGACCGCGACCGGCCAGTCCGTATCCAGTCCGAGCAGGCAGGACTCCTGCTTCCGGCCAACGACGTACATGTACGTCGATGGCCCGCTGTAGTGGACGACTCCGTCGATCGGCACCGACCCGACACTGTACGTTGCGACGACTTCCTTCAAGCCCTTGGAGTTCACGCGCCAGGTGTTCGCATCGGGTTTCGTGAAGTCCAGGACTTTCCCGTCACCTTGGGCGGCAAAGTCGGAAACGCCGTTGGCGAAATCGCGGAGAACGTACGCCCCGGGTGCCCATCGCGGCATCTGGAACTCGGTGACCGGTCCAGTGACGGGGACCTTGACCGTGACAACCAGACGACCCGGATCCGGAACGATCGCCACGGTGTATCCGATCTCGGCGTGGACGACAACGGTCAGGCAAACGGAAGCCAGGGCGGCGATAGGGAGTCGCTTCACGCATCCAGTTTCGGGACTCTTATCGCCGTTTCCTTCTCGGTCAAGACCGAGAGACTCGCTAGTGCGGGGCCGTGTTACTGACGTTCACGAAGGAAGAGGGTCGCGACGAGCAAGCTCGTCGCGACCCCGGTGCGTGTCGGTGACGGTTACGGTCGGGTACCGACCTTGATGTCGCCCCGGGTCAAGTTGCCCGAGAACGAGTAGGTCGTCGCCCCGTCCGTCGACGTGAACGTGAACGAGCACGTGTCCGGATCGCCGGTCGCGCGCGGGCGTCGCTTGTCTTCGACGGTCGCCGAAACGGTCCCTTCCACGCGGCTGCGGGTGCCGTCCGTGATCGTCACGTAGACGGCCGGACCGCTGAACGTGCAACTGTTGCCCGTGACCGCGACTTCCGCGGCTCGGCGCATGCCGACTTCGACTCCGCTTCGATTGCCGGTCCGGCGACCGAAGTGGAAATGTCCGCCGACGCGGACGTTGCCCGCGTTGTCGGTTCGCTTCTGAACGGCCACGTTGACCATTCCCTTTTCGCCGCTTGCGTTTTCAAGCTGGCCGCCACCGAGGGCCCCTTCGACGCCGGCGGCGGCGCTGACCGCCATCGCGACGCCGATCAAACCGACCAGGCTCAGATTTCGAAACACCATATCGTTACTCCTTGCGACTCTGCGCGTTTTTCTCGCGCCCTCACCAGGATAAACGGGCGAGCTCCAGTGTTTGTTCAGTTCCGATCCCCGGGTTTACAGAAGGTAGCGGACCTTGAGTACCGCTTGGTCGATGCAGAGCCAGAAGTTCCGAAGCGTCTGGGTGCGGAGAACGCGGATGCGGACCATGCCATCGCCGCGCACCATTTTGTCGGTCGACCAGCCACCGCGGATGACTTCGGAGCCGAAGTTGGTCAGCCAAGTATTGAACCAGCAAGGATCGAAGTTCAGCCAGCGGTTGTTCTGCCAGTCGAACCATTGAACCGTCACGGGTCCCGGATAACTGCTCATACGACCTCGGAGCTGGATTTCGAAGCTGTAGAAGTTTCGCCGGGTCGAAAGTCGGAATTCGGTGACGAGCGAAGCCGTTCGCTTCGTGCCCATCGCAGCATCGCTGACGTCGAGTGTGTTGCCGTCGCGTCCGTCGAGGCTCTCGATCGTCCCCCTCAGTGTCGAACCGTTGGAAACGTAGAACGAATCGGCAAGCAGCATTTCCGAGCGGAGCGAGGGCCCACCCCATTGGATCGACACGTTGGCACCGCTCTGGGGTGGCGTGAACTGGGCAGTGGCCGAGGCGACGGTTGCCGAGGCGACGAGCGAGACGAGCGTGAGCTTCGAGATCATGTGTGTTCCTCCTTCCGGGTGGTTGAGAGTCAGGCGACCCTCAAGCGCCCAGGGATCCTCGAATGCGCCGAACGTCCCAGATGCGGCACCAACCTTACGACGGGCCAGGAAGTATCCTAGGGCCGTGAGTTCCGGACGCGTCGTCGCCTTGCACGTCAAACCCCAAGCTGGCACCCAGGTTGCGGTTGAGGAGGTGCTGGCGGTCGAAGGGAAGGGGCTCGAGGGGCACAAAGACTTCGGGAGACGCCATCGTCAGGTGCTGTTTCTCGCGACGGAGACTCTCGCCGACTTCGGCTACGCTCCGGGCGACCTCCGCGAGCAAATCCTCGTCGAGCTGCCTGGACTCCAGCAGCTTCCCGCGGGATCCAAGCTCCAGGTCGGCGAAGCCGTCTTCTTCATCGAGGCGGACTGTGAACCCTGTTCGGGGATGGCGGCCCGTCTTGGCGAAGACGCGACGGAATTCAAGTCCAAGACCGCCGGTCGTCGGGGCATGCTGGCCGGGGTCACCCGAAGCGGTCGGGTTCGGGTCGGCGATGCCGTGGCGGTGCTTTCGTGAGTTCGGGCAAAGATCGAGCCGGGGGTTGGGTCGGCATCCTGACGTTCCTCGTCGGCGTGGCGATGCTCACGGTGACGTTCACGATCGCTTACGGTCTCTTTCAAGTCCCTCCGGAGAAGGCGCTCGACCTCAAGCCTGACCAGCCCCTGAACGTGAACGATACGGGCCGAGCGATGATCGGCCTCCTATTCCGGATCGCGATGCTGCTCGTGATGTGCTGGGTCGGGGCCGTCATCGCGAACAGGGGGATCAAGCTCTACGCTTCCGGGCGTCCGGACGTCAAGGACCCGTCCGAACCGGTTAAGAAAGAGAACTCAGACGCCGCGTAGGGCCCGAGCGATCGCGATCGCGAGCGCATCGGCGACGTCGTCCGGCTTCGGAGTTTCCGTGAGGCCGAGAAGACGGGTCACCATGAACTGGATCTGTTTCTTGTCGGCCGCCCCGTTGCCGACGACGCCGAGCTTGATCTCGGGCGGGCTCAACTCGCTCCATGGCAGGTTCCTTTCGGCACCCGCCAGCAGGATCACCCCCACCGCCTTGGCCACGTCCATGGCTGTGCGCTTGTTGACGCTGAAGAACAACTTTTCGGTTGCGAGAACCGTTGGTTGCTCCTCGTCGATGAGCGCAAGGAGACCCTCGTGAAGCAGGAGGAGGCGGTCGGAAATCCCGATGCGGGGGGTTTCGATCAGCCCGTACCGACCGGGCACGAGGCGTGATCCCTCACGAGTCACGAAACCGTAGCCCATCCGCTCCAACCCGGGATCGACTCCCAGCACCTTCACGGCCCTATTCTGCCGCGTCGGTCGCGTATCCTGGTCCGATGGAACGCCGCCACGTCAGTTCGGGATCTCCGTGGGAGGTCGAGATCGGCTTCTCCCGGGCCGTCCGGGTCGGACCGTTCATCGCTGTCTCGGGCACCGTGGCGACCGGGCCGGATGGGGAGCCGGTGAGCCAGGATGTCTACGAGCAGGCTCGCTTCTGCTTCCGGCGGATTCTCGACGCGATCGCCGAAGCCGGGGGTCGTCACGAAGACGTGGTGCGGGTACGGATGTACGTGACCTCCCGGGAGACGTGGCCTGAAGTGGCCCGGGCATTCAAAGAAGCCGTCGGATCCGCCCGTCCAGCAGCGACGCTGATCGAAGTATCCGACTTCATCGCACCCGGATTCCACGTCGAGATCGAAGCGGACGCGATCGTCAGTTGATTCGAGCTTCAGGGCGTCTCGACGAGCTTCGACTTCAACGCCTTCATCGCGGCTTCAGTGCGGCTGTTCACCTGGAGCGCCTTGAGGATGTTGCTCACGTGGTTCTTGACCGTCTTCTCCGTGATGCAGAGCCGCTGCGCGATTTCCTTGTTCCGGAGTCCCTGGGCGATCAGGTCGAGGATTTCTGATTCGCGGTCGCTGAGCACGTAGAGTTCGCTCTCGTCCTCTTCTTCCTCTTCCTTGACCCGGCCGAAGTCGGTGATGATCTTGGCAGCCACCCGTGGGGTGATCTTCGCTTCGCCGCGCTGCGCAAGGCGAATCGCGTCGATCACGTCTTGGGGAGTCGACGTCTTCAGGAGGTATCCGATGGCTCCGGCGCGAATCGCGTCGAAAATCGTGTCCTCGTCTTCGTTGACGGTCAGGACGACCACCATCACGCCCTTCTCCTGCTTGAGGAGGCGTCGGATCAGCTCGATCCCGTTCATCCGCGGCATGTTGATGTCTGTCAGCAGGACGTCGGGCGGGTTCTGGATACAGAACTCAAGCGCTTCCTGGCCGTCATTGCAGACCTTGAGCAGTTCACACTCGGGCATGAGCGTGAGCGTCTTTTGGAGTGCGTTGCGGTAGGCCGGTTCGTCGTCGGCGACGACCACGCGGATCACGGATGACATAGACGGGAGTATAGCATGCCGCCCCTTGCGGACCCCGATCGCTCGGGTGAAAAATCCGATCCCGACCGCCGACAATTCTGTTGGTCATGAAACACGAAACGGATGTCGTGATGCTCCCGTTGACGCGCGAGGAGGCTTGGGAACTGTTGAATCGGTGCCTCTCGAGTCCCCACGCCGACACCCCGGCCGCGCGGAGCGCGATGCAGAAGCTCGCCGCCATTCTCGAGCGGTGCGAGCACCGTGAGCTGGTCAGCTAGGGGAACCGGATGACACGCTGCCGATAGGTCGTGAAAATCTCGAACCCGTGACGCTTGTAGAACTCACCGAGCGTCGTCCAATCGATCAGGCAGCGCCGGACGCCCCCGCGCTTGAGGGCGAGGAGCGCGCTTGAGAGTAGGGCGTCGCCAAGGCCATGTCCGCGCACCTCTTTCGAAAGCCCGATCGGACCCAAAGCACCCCAGGGCACCTCGAACAGCTCCGGTGCCCACACCATTCCTGCGATTTGCAGCTTGCAGTTTCGCTTCTGGGTGATCGCAAAGCCTTCGCAGTCTCCCTCGACAAACAAGCCGTGCATGAAGACCGGCTCCGGCTCGATCTCCCACTTGGCCCGCGCATCGGCCCGCCAACGCCCCGGAAACTCACGGGCGAGAAATCGGTCTACACGCATCCAGTCGTCGCGGCGGCAAGGCCGCATCTCGACTCCCTCGAACTCCGGAGCGAGTTCAGGGGGCAGCCCGAAATAGCGATCGAGGTCGCCGACGAGGTCCACGACCTCGAGCGTCACGTCGAGCCCGTACGACTCGAGGAGGGTGTCGATTTCGGGCCAATCCGTTGGCGCGCCCGCGAAGAAGTGTCGCCAGTCTCCCCCAAACTGAACGGAGTGATAGCCGAGTTCGTGGAGCGCCTCGAGTGCGGAAACGAGGAGACGGCGACCTACCTCGACTCGCTCGAAGACCAGGGCGGTCAGATGGGCTCGGCCCGGGTCAGGCACCTCGAACTCGCGTGGCGGTGCCTTTGAGGCCACCCAGCCGACAAGGCGCTGTTCCTCCCAGAAACCGAACGAAGCTTCAGGAATCAGGGCCGGACACTCAAGGACATTCGTCCGGATCGCCTGGCGCGGCACACCATACTTCACGGGCACAAACGTATCCCACGCCCGCCAGATGTCGGCCTGGTCGGCGACAAGGAGCGGGGTCAGCACGCAGACGCCAACGCGCGCAAGTGGCTGAAGACCATCCCAACCGCCTCCCGAGCCCGCATCAGTCGCCCGAGGAGAGAGCCGTCGTCCCCGCGCAACAACTCGCTCAGAGTTGGAGGCGAGAAGAGGGTCTCCACCTCGTCGCTCCATCCACCCGACAGTGCCGCCATCGCACTCCGTTTGGCTTCGAGATAGGGCGCGATTTGAGTTCGAACGGAGGCGTAGTGGTGAATCATCCATTCCCGAAGCTCGGTGTAGGCGCGCTCGTTCGGCCCGCTTGGGCCGTACTGGCACGATTCGCGCAGCACATCCGCCAGCTCCTCGAAGCGGGTGAAGAACCGCAGCAGCTCACCTTGCTGTTCGGCGGTGGGTGGGTCGAAACTCGAGGGTCGGCGCACCGGAGTGCGCTGGGCCACGCGATCGCGTCGAATGCCGCTCCGTCCATGGGTGGGCACAGTCACGATGAACCTCCGCTTTGTTGAACAAAGTTGATTTTGAGGTCGCTGATGAGATTTCGGATCCGACGCTGGTCTTCGTCGTCCAGCTTCGTCTGGAGGAATCCGGCCAGGCCCGCGACGACGTCGATCGCGACCTTGGCTTGATCGAGGTCCTTGGCAACGGTGCCTGTTGCCAAGTCGGCCTGGAGGCCGAGCTTCTGCCAGGCGATCGACGCCATCTGCTCGGTCATGACCAGCAGGACCGTGTAGACATCGATCGTCTCTTTCGGGGGCTGCGTATCGCTCATCACCGCACACATAGACGTCGCAGAAGGCGCGGGAGTCGCGCCAGTTGCCATCTCTCGTCGGGATCGCCGAAGAAACGTGGGAGCCAAGTCGGAGAACGGCTCGACCAAAGAAGAAATGGCCCGGAACTGTTTCGCTCCGGGCCAAGGGACTTGACGTGCTCTGAGACTTCATTGTATGCCAGGCTCACTTCCGGCGATGTGGCGAATTCTCACGACGGCAGCGCCGAATGCGGTTCAGTTCGTCGACTTGGCGATCGTGTAGGTGCCACTGAAATCTCCGCCCCCCGGCCAAACGCGGGTTCCCGTCACCGCGCCGCCGCCAGGAAGTGAGGTGGGAAGGAACTTCGTCAACAGACCATTGGTGCCGGCTGCCGAAAATGCGGTCAGCGCAAACTGGCCGCCCACAACCGATCCGGAGAGCACCATGCCCCCGTTGTACGGGAGTTTGACGAACATGTAGACCGGATCGTTGGTAGCGCTGTTCGTGATCGTGACATCGAACGTAGCGCTATCGCCGCCCACGGTCCAGACGATCGTCCACGTCCCGCTGTAGTCATCCGAAAGGCCGGCATCGCGCGTTGCCGACCCGCTGGCCGAGCCAAGCGTCTGCCCGTCGGCCTCGAAGGCCAGAGAGTAACCGCCACCTGCCTGCGGCGTGGCGGTGAGCCGGCCACGACCCAGCGGCGGCTGAAAGTCGGCCTGCCAGGAGAAGCCGTCACCCGATCGGCTCCCGACCAGGGACGAGTGGTGGCTTCGCTCCGGCTCGCTGACCCGAGCCACCCCCTCGATGCGTCCCCTCGCGTCTGCAACCTGTTCGAATTCGATCGCATAGGTCTTCCCCGTTGAGGGGTCCGTCATCGATCCTCGCCAAGTGCCGGTGCTGCCGGCGTTCGCTTGTCGAGGGATGGTGTCAGTTCCGGCGCAGCCGGTGAGGGCGACGATGACAAGGGGAACGAGAATACGAGGAAACGGCTTCATGCTAGGCTTCTACTACGCCGCGGGCACGATTCCTGCGCCGCTGTACGGTGACGCGGCCGAACGCCGGAAGTAGAGACACCCGCGCCGGCCCGCCCCGAACACCCTAGACCCCCACGGCCAATCGATCTCGCACACGCTTCAGAGCCTCCAAAGCGAACGCGAGGTCCTCTTCGCTGTGTGCGGCCGAAGGCATCGTGCGGATGCGGGCCTTGCCCCGGGCCACCGTCGGATAGACGATCGAGAGCGCGTAGACCCCCTCGTCGAACAGCATCCGCTCGGCATCTTGGGCCGCCTTCTCGTCGCCGAAGTACACGGGTGTGATCGGGGTCTCCGAACCCATGGTATCGAAGCCCGAGTCGGCGAGGGCCTTTTTCCACCACCGGGTGTTGTCCCAAAGGCGGCGCATCGGTTCGGGATCGGTCTCCATCACATCGAGGGCGGCGATCAACGCGGCCGCGACCATCGGTGGATGCGCGGTCGAGAAGAGATACGGACGGCCACGGTTGATCAGCCAATCCTTCAATACGGCCGACCCCGCGATATATCCACCTACCACGCCGAGCGCCTTGGAAAGGGTCCCGAGTTGGATGTCGACCCGGCCGTAGAGGTCGAAATGCGACGTGCTGCCGGCCCCGTTCTTGCCGAGGACACCGCTCGCGTGGGCGTCGTCGACCATCACGAACGCGTCGTACCGCTCGGCAAGGGCGACGATGTCCGGCAAGGGGGCAATGTCGCCGTCCATGCTGAAGACGCCGTCCGTGATGATCATGCGCTTCTCAAAACTCTGGGCGTTCCTCAAGATTTCTTCGAGGTGCTCCATGTCCTTATGGCGATAAACCCAGCCTTCGGATTTCTTGTAGGACGCCGGCGAGAGGCGGACCCCGTCGATGATCGAAGCATGGTTAAGTTCATCGCTGATCACGACGTCGCGGTCGGTGAGCACGGCGGGAATACACCCGCTGTTGGCGGTGAAGCCGCTCGTGAAGACCAGTACCGCCTCGACATGCTTGAAGCGGGCGAGACGCTCTTCCAGCTCCTGATGCACGGTCATCGTGCCTCCGATCCAGCGAACCGCACCGGCACCGACCCCCCACTTCTCGATCGACTCGAGAGCGGCTTGGCGCACCTTGGGGTGGTTGGCAAGGCCGAGATAGTTGTTGCTTGAGAGGTTGACGACCTCTTTGCCGTTCATGCGAACGCGCCCTGCCGCCGGGCTCTCCAAGATCTTCGGGACTTTATAGAGATTCTGCTCTCGGAGAGTCTGGATCTGGTCGCCAAGCCAAGTCTGGAGCCGCGCGTTCATGCCCCTATTGTACGTCGCAACCGGAATCACATCGGTGCGCGCCGACGGGCCGCCTTCGCGATTACCCGTACCGAGTCGGCGAGACGTCCACGCGGGCAAAGGTCGCTGGAGGCCGGCCGTGGCGGTTGACTTTGGCGGAGGGCTTGCTAGGACTGTCCGATCCACCGCGGCGACGTCTCGGCGGCGCGCTTGCCCTTCAGCAGGCTATCGAGTGTCGTGTTCTCCAAGGTTCGGGTGATCTGATTCTTGTCCCACACCTTGAAGTAACCGTAACCGCCGCGGGCGAGCGTTAGCGGCATCGCGATGGTGTAGTTTCGCCCATCGTCCAGCTTGCCTCCACCGATGGTGACGCTCACGATCCTCTTGTCCGGGGGTGCAGATTTCGAAAACACGACTTCGAGGCCCGACACCTGCAAAAAGGCGCTACTGGATGCCGGATAGATCGAGATCGCTTTCTCGAGTGCGGCGCGGACTTGGCTGCCCCTGAGGTTGACGACCGCGACTTCCTCGGAGGGGAACTGGACAAGCGTTGCGAGATCGTTCGGCGAGAAACTATCCTTCAGCATTCCGGCGGGCACCCAAGCGGCATCGCTTCCCGCGGCAGATCGAATCTGGTCGGCGATCATCTGGGACGGGCCATGAGCCTCCGAATCCGGGCTCGCCAAGGCGATCCCGAACGTGGTCAAGGCTATCAGCGCAACAAAGGTCCTGGCAAACATGGTTCGAGAGCGTCCATCGATCTCTACGCTTTCAGACGATTCGATTATCACCCGGTTCCGTCTCCCGTGGGGTCGATTTGGGACCATCGCCTACAAAACTCCTCAAGTCGCGACGGTCGTTCACCAGACACAATGCAATTTGTGGACCAAAGGTGCCCGAGATGAGGCCGAAAGTCATCACCTTCGATTGCGCGGGGACGCTGATCGACGTCCAATGGGACCCGGCTCGCCTCGCCCTTGAGACCGCCGAATCGATGGGCTTCGAGCTCGACACGGCCACGGCATCCGAAACCTATCGGCGGATGCTCGGGGCGCGATGGCCCCATTTCCGTGAACTCAATCTCCAGCGGAGCGAAGCCGTGTGCGACGCGTTCTGGCGAGAGATGACCGACGATTGGTGCTCGGCCGTGGGCATCCCGACCTCGGCGTCAGCCGAGCTTTTGGATCACGCGAACGCGCGCCTTTTCGGCCCGGAAGCCGACCTGATGCGTCCGTTCGACGATGCCGAGCCGGCCCTTATCGTGCTGCGCGAGGCGGGCTATCGACTCGCCGTCATTTCGAATTGGGACGTGAGCCTTCACAAGGCTCTCCGGCGATTCGGCCTTGCGCCCTATTTCGAGTTGGCGATCGCTTCCCTGGAAGAAGGTGTCGAAAAGCCGGAGGCGACTTTGTTCCACCTCACGCTCGATCGACTGGGCGCGCTTCCCGAAGAGGCCCTGCACGTAGGCGATGATCCGGTCGACGACCTGACGGGGGCACGGAATGCAGGTATGCGCGGCCGGCTCATCGACCGCACGCGCGCCGATTCAGAGTCTCCGTTCTTGGCCCGACTCACCGACCTGCCCGCGATGCTCGGATGAACGAAGTCACCCGTTTCGACTACGAACTGCCTGAAGCACTGATCGCGCAGTCGCCGCTTGAAGACCGTGCCGCGAGCCGTCTGCTTTGGGTCCACCGCGAGGCAGACCGGTGGAGTCATCGCTCCTTCTTCGAAGTGTCGTCGATCCTCGAACCCGGCGATCTTCTTGTCCTCAACGACACCCGCGTCAGCGCCGTCCGGATCCACGGGCACAAGCCGACCGGCGGTGAAGTCGAAGCCCTGTTGCTCCGAGAAGGAACGCAAGAGCGAGAGTTCATTGCGCTGATGCGTCCAGGGAAACGGCTTCCGGCCGGCGCGAGGGTCGACTTCGAGGGAGACCTCTCGGCAACCGTTCTCGAGACGCTGGTCGAGGGTCAGAAACGGCTGCTGTTCGACGACGTGCCCGACTTCTCCACCCGCCTCAGAGAGGTCGGCCAGGCTCCCTTGCCTCCCTACATCCGGAGCCGGCTGGCCAACCCCGAGCGCTACCAGACGGTTTACGCCCGTGCGGTGGGGAGTGCCGCAGCGCCCACTGCCGGCCTCCACTTCACGGAGTCGTTGCTCGGGGAACTGAAGGCGAAAGGGATTCGGTTCGCCACCGTCACTCTCGATGTCGGCCTCGACACGTTCCGTCCGATCCAAGTCGACGATGTCGACCAGCACCCCATGCATGGCGAGCGCTGTCACGTCCCGGTCGAGACGGCGGAAGCCGTCGCGGCATGCCGGGGCCGGATCATCGCGGTCGGAACGACGTCGGTCAGAACGCTCGAGACGTTGGCCCGCGGGCCGCGCGAACTCGAGTCTGGCGAAACGGTCTCAAGGTTGTTCATTCGGCCCGGCTACTCGTTCCGGATCGTCGACGGCATGTTCACGAACTTCCACATGCCCAAGACCACGATGCTGATGATGATTTCAGCCCTCGCCGGGGTCGAGTTGATCATGGACGCGTACCGTGACGCGGTCGCAGAAAAGTACCGGTTCCTCAGCTTCGGTGACTCCATGCTGATTCTCTAAGGATAACTTCGCGGCCCTTAACCGTCTCTTTTTGTTGTAGACTAGGTTGCGGGGAGAAGGAGAAGTGCATTGCCTCAGGACGAGTTCGATCCGGTAGCGTACATCGAAGGCGCGTTTCTCGACGCGAAGCGGGAGGCGGAAGCCGCCGCACAAGACAAGCAGGTTCCGTCGATGGGCGGATACCTCAAAGTGGACGGCAAGGGGCCGACGGCCCTCCTCGATCGCCCGGCATCCGAAACACCCAGGCCCGACGAGCGGGCGAATGGGAAAGCCAGATTCCGCAAGCGCGAGCTCAGCGCTCCTCGCCCGCGTCGGGTCAAGAGCGAAAAACCGGTCGCGACGATCGACCCCCAACTTCAAGAAATCTGGATGGCGGTCCCACGCAACATCCAGTTCCTGTCGAGTTTCTTCGACGATTCGGTGACGGCTCACTATTATCGCGGCGAGTTCAAGGAGTCGCGTGGCGAGTTGATACGCCGCCTCCTCGATCCGGAACTCACCCTCGAAGAGGTCAGCCGATTGCTTGGCGTTTGCCCGGCGACGGTCCGCCGCTACACGAATCGAGGATGGCTCGAACACCATCGGACGACGGGCGGACAGCGCCGGTTCCGGCTTTCCGGCGTCGTGAAGTTCGTCGAGGTTCACGGCCGACACCCCGAAGCTTAGGTTCCACGCGAAATAGGCAGNNCCGGGTCGGTCCCTGCCTATTTCGTCAATTCCGCTGAAGGGCCGTCGTGTGGGTCATGTCCACAAGGCGCTCGGGGGCGTCAAGATAGGATCATGATGATGATGTTGAGCGTGGCTCTCGTCGCCGCCCATCTCGATCATGCTCCCGTGGGATGTGCTTGCTCCGCGTTTCTCCCCGCTTACGACCCGTCGAACGCGGCGGTCGCCTCATTGCAGGACGCCCCCAATAGCATGGCTCGCGATGCGAATCCCCTCGAGGAGCACCTGTCCAATGTGCGTCAGATGACGTTCGGGGGGCAGAATGCCGAGGCCTATTGGGACGTGACCGGGGAGTGGATCACGTACCAGGCGCGGCTCCCGGGCTACCCCGACGAGCAGATCTTCACGATGCGCGCCGACGGTTCGGAGAAGAAACTCGTGAGCACCGGGCTCGGACGCTGCACGTGTAGCTACTTCGACCCCAACGGCGAGTTCATCTATTTCAGCTCGACCCATGAGCGGAACGAGGGTCCCCAAGCCAAGGTCGACATGTCGAAGGGCTATGTCTGGATGGTCAATCCTCAGTTCGGGCTTTACCGTGCGAGGCGAGACGGCACCGACATCCAGCCGGTCATTGTGCGACGCGGATATGTTGCTGAGACGACGATCAGTCCCGACCGATCCTACATGGTCTTCACCGGCAGCTTCGATGGCGACCTCGACATCTACCGCGCGAACCTCGATGGCACCGGAATCACCCGTCTGACCGACGCCTATGGCTACGACGGCGGTCCGTTCGTCAGCTGGGACGGCAAGAAGATCGTCTACAGGCGCGCGACGATCGCGAACGATCAGGAACGGTCGGACTATAAGGCACTTCTCAAACAGAATCTGATTCGACCCGGCAAGCTCGAGGTCTGGATCATGGACGCCGACGGCAAAAACAAGCGCCAAGTCACGAACCTGGGCGTCGCGTCGTTCGCGCCGTTTTTGTTGCCGGACGGCAAGCGGATCATCTTCAGCTCAAACTACAGCGACCCGAAGGGTCGGGAGTTTGACCTGTACACGATCCGTACCGACGGCACTGGGCTGAAGCGCATCACCGCCACGCCTGACTTCGACGGCTTCCCGATGATCACCCGCGATGGCAAGAAGCTCGTTTGGGCCTCCAACCGATTCGGCAAAGAGCGAGGCGAAACGAACATCTTCGTCGCCGACTGGAAGGACTAGCGCAACTGGGTGACGACAAACTCGTAGGTTCCGGGGGCGGCGACGAAGGTCACGCCCCCGGCCTCTTTCCGGAGTGCCCGGATGCCCCCACCCGCCTTCAACGGCTTGCCGCCGACCTGGCAGTCGCGTACCGCATCGGCCGGGAGCGTGATGGTCGCCTCCGTGTTCGGGGGAACCGTCGTATGGCAGACCCAGCGGTCGTCGGACAGCTTCCATGAGACCGTGATCTTGCCTCGTAGCGAGTGGTAGCTTCCCTTCGCCCACGTGAGCCCGCCGCCCGGACGGGGTCGAATGCGGAAGGTCCGAAAACCGTCGTTGCCGAGCGGTTGGATGCCGAGCACCGTGCCGACCAACCATTCGGTGATGGCCCCGAACGCCCAGTGGTTGAAGGAATTCATGCCCGCGTCTTGGAACCCGCGCCCCTTGACGTAGCCGTCCCACCGCTCCCAGATCGTCGTCGCATCGTTCGCGATGCTGTAGCCCCAGCCCGGAAAGTCCGTGCTCAGCGCGAGTTTGTAGGCCAGGGCCGTCTGCCCCAGATCGTCCAATGTGAGGAGGAGGCAGCGTGTGCTGTGGAAACCGGTGGTCAGCCGTCCCTGATACCGGTCGATCGCAGCCAGCAGATGCTTCTCGACCTGGGCCGCCTGCGACGGGTCGAAGAGCCCGAAGACCCATCCGAGCGCGTACCCGGCCTGGGTGTCTCCGCGCATCTTCCCGTCCGAATCGAGGTACTCCTTGCGGAACGCGCTCCGGATCTTGGCTGCGCGCTCGGCGTAGGCGATGGCTTCCGCCTTCTTGCCGAGGACCTTCGCCATGTCCGCGACGATTTGGGTCGAGCGATAGAGGAACATGGTCGCGAAGACCTCGTTGGGTACCGTCGCACCCACCTTCGGCCCGGTGCCAAGGAAGGTATCGGCATTCAGCCAATCGTTGTAGTCGTTGTGCCGATCCTTCTGCCACAGGAGATTCGGGTTCTTGGACACGATCCAGTCCACCCATCGTTTGGCGGCACCGTACTGGTCTGCGATCTGAGCCCGATCGGCATAGAACTGGTACGACGCCCACGGCACGAAGACCCCGGCGTCTCCCCACCCCGGTACGCCCGTGAAGTGGCGATTGCGGCCGTAAGGATGGGGCGCGAAATCGGGGAAGCGGCCATCGTCGGCTTGGGCGTCGCGGACGTCGGCAAACCATTTGGTGTAGAACGCCTCGACGTCCATGTTGAGGCAAGCGCTGGGGGCGAAGACGAGGATGTCGCCCATCCATCCGAGGCGCTCATCGCGTTGGGGGCAGTCGGTCGGGGTGCTCATCAAGTTCGCCCGCTGCGTCCACAGGACGTTCCACCAGATCTTGTTCAGGAGCGAACTCGACGTCTCGAACGACCCGACCTCGGGCGAATCGGAGCAGAAGACGACGCCGACGACATCATCCGGCTGGAGCGGCTGCCGCAGACCTTCGATTTGGACGTAGCGAAAGCCATGGTAGGTGAAGAACGGCTTGAATCGTTCCAGCGGGTCACCCTTCGCAACGTAGGTGTCACGCTGGGGCGCCCCTCGGAGATTGGCGGTGTAGACCGTCCCATCCTCGTTCCGCATCTCTGCATGGACGAGAGAGATCGTGTCGCGCCGCTGCGCCCCTCTGACGACGAGGTGGACGACGCCGACCATGTTCTGACCGAAATCGACCACCTGTACGCCAGGCCGGGGTGAGGTGATCTCGATCGGCTTGAGGCGATCGACGACCCGGATCGGCTCGTTGGGTTGGTCGACGAGCTTCGGTTTTGCATCCGGGACCGGGGGTTTCCCGGCGGGCGCGGTCGTCGGGACGCTCCACGAACGATCATCGAATCCGGGCATGAGCCAGCCCGGGGTCTCGAGCGTCGCGTCATAGTACTCCCCGTCGTAAAGGTCGCCGGCACGGATCGGGCCGTCCTTGCTCGTGCGCCATTGCTTGCCGGTACCGATTGTCTCGACCGTACCGTCCGCGTAGGTCAACCTGAGCTGGGCGAGAAAGTGCGTGGTTCGCCCGTAGACACCGCGCGGGCGCTTCAACGGGTCGAGTGCCTGGGACATGCCCAGCCTGCCCGCGTACCACCCATCACCGATCCAGGCCGCCATCGCGTTCGGGCCCTTCACCAAAAGGTCGGTGACGTCGTGGGTTTGCGTTTGGACGCGAACCTGGTAGTCGGTCCACTCGGGCGGCAGAATGTCTTCCCCGACCGGTTTACCGTTGATCCACGCGCGATACGCCCCAAGGGCGGTCAGGGTCAGGATCGCGCGCTTCGGTTTCGCCTTCAGCGAGAACTCCGAGCGAGCTTGCGTCGCCGGCAGCGCCTCGATCCCTGAGGCGCCGTGGGACACCCGGTCGCCATCCGTGAGAAAACGGGGCGACCAATCCGCCGTCTCGACCGCGTCTTTGGACCACGCTCTCGAACCTTGCGAGATCGGCTTGCCGCCTCGATGGACTTCGAATTCGGCCAGCGCGATCCCGAAGAACCCTGGATTGCGTTCGGCGAGCCGGGTGGCTCGGAGTCGGACGTAACGTGCTTTGCCTTTCGCGGGCAGCGTCACGGGATTGGCTCCTGGGTTCGGGAACGGTCCTTGGGTCGCCCACAGTACGACCGCATCACTGAAGTCTTCTTGCTCCGCCCCGAGGATCTGGAACTCCACCGGGAAAAGAAAGCCAGGCGTCGCCGGTTGCCAATCGTAGGGCTGGGCGGGGAAGAGGACAACATGGTCGAGGGTCTGTGAGGAGCCGAGATCGATGGCGACCCACTTCTCGACTCCGGCGGACTGCTCCATCTCGGAGTGGTAGCCGTTGCGCGAGGCCGTCATCGGGGGCACGGGACTTGGGTCCCCGATCCACTCGGCCACCCAGTCCTTGGCGAATGTCGGGCCGGTACCGAAGTGGGCGGGCTTGCTCCATGGCGAGGGATTGCCCTCGGCATCGAAAGTCCGCACAACCCAGTACGCATCGGTGTAGGAGGGAAGCTTGGCTCCGCGGAAGGGCACGTGGGCGGTCTCACTCGACCGGACTCTTCCGGAATCCCAAAGGTCTCCCTCGCCCTTCGCCAGCTTTTTGGGATCGCCCGCGACGAGAATCCGGTACGCCGATTGTTTCGCACCGGGACGGGGGTCTTGAACTTCCCAGCTGAATCGCGGCGTTCGGTCGAGGCCGAGCGGCTCTTCAAGCGCGCAGCAACGGAGACGAGAAGGAGCGAGTGGGGCTGATAGCGACATCAAAATACCGACGACCATTGAGAACATGGATAGCTGTCGGTTCGACAGGGGAAGGTCCGATACCTGCCCGGTCGCTATCCCGGCGGCCACTCGAGCGCACGCCCGCCGAGGAGGTGGGCATGGAGGTGATCGATCGTCTGGCCGCCGTCCGCACCCTGGTTGATTACCAGGCGGTAGCCGTTGGTGAGACCGAGCTGTTCGGCAATGACCTTGGCCGCATTGAGGAGGTGCCGATGGTCGCCCTCTTCGGGCAGTGACGCGAGGCCTGCGATTTCGGTCCTCGGCACGATCAGCACATGGACCGGTGCCTGGGGCTGGATGTCCCGAAATGCGACCACATGCTCATCCTCGTAGACGATGTCGGCCGGGATCTCTCGATCGATGATACGGGTGAAGAGGGTTGGCATCTCGATCCTCAGGATAACCGATGCCAACGGAGTGCGGGGACCCTCGATAGGAGGAATCCCCGCGATTGCGCCTGTTGGACGCGAAGCCCGACCACTTCGGGCCGTTGTCCGGCCGATGTGGCCGGGCTTGTGTTGTCGGTTGCCCGACATAACGATAGTCGTCATTTGGGACGGAAATGTTCGCCCGCAATGGGACCGGTTTCCTCATGAGGACGGGTTGGAGAGGACGGCAAGCTGGGAACGGAGCGCGCGGCCAAGTCAAGCGTTGGGAAAGGGCTGCATGGGTCCGGGGCAAAGCTGCTGAACGAAAAGTGCGAAGCCGGATACCGTGTGCTCCGAGTTGCCGGACACTTCATGCAACCTCGGTGATTCCAGCAAAGATAACAGGGTCCCAGGCAGGAATGCGGCCTATACTGACTCACCCGGCCGACTTGATCCGGCCCAGATTCGATGTTTGTTTCAGGAGTTGATATGCGTTCTTTTTTGAAGCTCGGGTGTGTTCTTGCTGCCGCGTTCGCGGTTGCCGGCGCGCAGGCCGATTACCTTCTCGTCTCGCCCGGCGAAGGCGTTTACCGTATGACGGGGGCGGGACAGTGCTCTCGTCTCGCTCTTGGAAGTGCGATCGATACCAATGCTCTCGCGGTCAGCGACTATGGCCCCATCTACGTCATCGACTTTCCTGACCTACTTGAGCTTGATCCCGAGACGGGTGCCACGTTCGCTTCGGTGCCGCTGCCACCACAAACCAACCCTTTGGGCATGACGTGGGTGTCCGGCTGGTTGTACGCGATCCTAAGCGGGACTCCCGATCGGCTGGTGACCATCGACCCGTTCACGGGTGCGGTAACCAACATCGGTCCAACCGGATTCAGCGGCCTCCAGAGTCTTGGCTCGATCGGCTCGACGCTTTACGCCTGGGACCTTATTGCGGGACTCGTCACGATCAACTCGGTCACCGGCGCTGCGACGGACGTCAACATACTTGAAGGTGGAGGGAACATTCAGGGCCTTGAATCCGATCCCGACGGACGGCTCATTGCGGTTGGGGGCGGCTCTTGGTACGAGGTCAACCCCGCCACGGGGATGCGGACCGTACTTCCCGGTTCCGTGCCGATGAACACGCGCGGCATTGTCCCGCTTCGACGATTCGAGCGCATGATCGGGTACGGAACCGGCAATCGACACGAGACCGATTCCGGGGGCAACGTTTACGATCGAGGACCGGACGGCACCGCGGTCGGTGGTGCCGCCACGGGGCCGGACGGATGGCACTACATCACGGCGGGCAACTCGCTGTACCGCCGCAATCCCAACAGTCTGCTGACATTCTTGGTGGGGAACATCGGTTTCCCGGTGCGCGCCCTGGCGTTCCGAAACGGCGTGCTCTACGCCGCCCGAAACGACGCTGCCGCGCCCGACCGCATCTACACGCTCAACACGACGACGGCAGTTCCGACGCTTGTGGGATCCTCTGGCGAGCAGAACGTCGTTGGCTTGGCCACCCAACCGGGAACCAACCAGCTCTTTGCGTTCGAAACCACGCTCGGCCTCTGCACGATGAACGCGGTAACGGGCGACCTTACGGACGTGAGCGGCTTTGAAGGCGGCAGCGCTAATATCCAGTCCCTGGAGTTCTTCGAGAGCGGCATCCTCCGAGGGGCGGGTAACGGATTCTGGGGCGTCCACCCCACAACGGGAATGCTGACCCTCATCCCAAACGTCATCCCGACCGGGATGGGTGGTCTCTGTCTCCACCGAAAGACCGGGAGGATGTACGGGGTGAACTTCGTCGCTGGCGACCTTCTTGACGTCGACATGAGGACGGGTGCGGCGACGACCCTGGCTTCGGGCCTCTTTCCCAATGCGAACGCGATGACGACTGGGGAAGACGGCCATGTCTACGCCGCCACGGGTGGGACGATCTACCGCATCGATACGGCGACCAACACCGCCACGTCGATCTTGGTGACGAGTCTCAGCATCCGCGGACTCGCGGCACTTGGCCAGGACCTCTACGCCGTCAACAATGCCGGGACAAATGATGAACTGTATCGCATCAACCTCCGGCACGGGACGTCGACGCTGGTGGGTTCGATGGGAGGCAACTTCCAGTCTCTCGAAGTCTCGCCCTACGGGACGATGTACGCCTATGAACTGACCGATGGGCTCCACAAGGTGAATCCACTGACGGGCGCGGCGACGGACATCTCCGGGGTCGGTGCCGTTTCGACCCAATGCCTCGAGTTCGGCATGCTCGATCGACTCTACGGCGGCCAGACAGACCTGTATACGTACAACACGCCAACCGGCCTGAGTACGCTCATCGGCCCGACCGGCACCGATCTGCGCGGCTTGGCGTACACCTACCGCCGCGCGCCGTTCGAGGTCGGCCTTCTGGACTACCCGTTCGGCGATCCGGCCGATGTCTTGGTTGAGATTCAGGTGCGGCGCAGCAACACCCAAGAGGTCCTCGAAGTTCATTTCGTTCAGGCCGGTGTCGGTTCGAACTTCAACACGGAGCAGAACGGCCAAGTCACCATCTCTGCCAAGGGTGGGCACTGGCTGCGCAAGACGCGCAACTTCGACATCACCGCCGGACCCATCTCGATGAACTTGATCAACGGCGATCTCGATCAGAACAACGTCATCGATTCAGACGACTTCGACATCGTCGTCGCGAACTTCGGAGGCGGACCCACCGGGGATCTGGATGGGAACGCCATCGTCGATTCCGACGACTTCGACATCATCGTCAAGAACTTCGGTGAAGTCGGAGACGACTGAGCGCAGTGACGGGCAATGGTGTGGGAGTGCGCGAGTATCCTCGCGCACTCCCACACAGCCTGTCCCGCGGTGAGGTTGCACAATCGGCGAGTAGGTGCCCCGGGGATGTTACGAATCGCGAGCGATCTCGCCCATCTCCCCCCAATTCGGCCCGATCTTGGCGTCGACCTCGGTCGGGACGTCGAGAGGGAGGGCTTGCTCCATCTCCACGCGGATCGGTTCCACCCAGGACCGGTCTTCAGGTCGAGACTCGAAGAGAAGTTCGTCGTGGACCTGGAGGAGCATCCGGGTCGAGTCGGATCCCAGGCGTCTCCGAACCCGGATCATCGCGAGCTTGATCATGTCCGCGGCCGCACCCTGGATCGGCGCGTTGACCGCTTGCCGCTCGGCGTAAAGGCGCTCGTTTCGATTTGCGGCATGGATGTCGGGGAAGTACCGCCGGCGGCCGCAGAGCGTGACCGTAAAGCCGGTTCGACGCGCTTCCGATACGACCTGCTCGGTGAACGCTTTGACCCCGGGGAATCGCTCGTAGTACTGGGTGATCAGGGCCTTGGCCTCGGAGATGCTAAAGCCTCCCCCGAGCTGGTTCGCAAGGCCGAAGTCGGTGACGCCATAGAGCACGGCGTAGTTGAGCATCTTCGCCAACCGACGCTGTTCTTTGGTCACCTGATCCGGTTGGAGCCCGAACATCAAGCCGGCGGTGACGGCGTGGACATCGACACGAGCCTGGAAGGCATCGACGAGGGCTTCGTCTTTGCACAAGTGGGCCAGTAGCCGAAGTTCGATCTGGGAGTAGTCGAACGAGGCCAGTTCGAATCCGTCGGCGGCGATGAACGCCTTGCGAATCTGTCGCCCAAGTTCGGTTCGGATCGGGATGTTCTGGAGGTTGGGATCGTTGCTGCTGAGGCGCCCCGTGGCCGCGACCGTCTGACTGTAGGTCGTGTGAATGCGTCCATCGTCGGCGATCATTCGCGGGAGGGCGTCGACATAGGTCGATTTGAGCTTGGTCAGCTCGCGCCAGGTGAGGACCTCGCCACAGATCTCGTACGCCGGGGCGAGGACCTGAAGCACCTCGGCCCCGGTCGCGTAGCCCGTCTTCGTCTTCTTCGCACCGGGAATGCCGAGCCGCTCGAAGAGCACTTCGCCAAGCTGCTTCGGTGACGCGATCAGGAACTCGGTCCCGGCGAGTTCGAAGACCTTCTGCTGCGATTGCTCGATCGCGATCTGGAGTGACTTCGAAAACTCCTGGAAAAGCCCGGCGTTCACGGCGATCCCGTGCCGCTCCATCTCGGCCAGGATCGGGACCAGCGGCTGTTCGATCTCGTCGAGGACTCGGCTCTGACCCTCCTTGTCGAGGCGGTCGCGCATGACCTTCTCCAGTTGGAAGAGGCACGCACTGTGCTCCTCGGGAGTTTCGGGCGCGAGCACTTCGAGATAGCCTTGGGCCAGGTCGCGGAGGGCGTAACCCGCTCGACCTGACTGCAGGACATAGCCGGCCAGCATCGTATCGAAGCGGACTGGCTCGGTGGTCGGTGCGATCTTGTGGTAGAGCTCCTTCGCGTCATGCACGATCGCCTGGTCCTGGGACGTCTCGAACAGGCGCAGTCCAAGCGCCGCAGGGGCCTTGGCGACTTCGGTGCCGACCGCGATCCATGCCTCAGCAATGGGGTTATCGTCGAACATCGACGCTTGTCCCCCTGGCCTCGGGAAGACGAGCGCGTAAGGGCCATCTCCGACCCAGAACTCCAGCTCTTCGAAGGACTCGACGTCGGGGAGCCGCCGTGTGGCGATCCGCTCGGTCTTCACTTCCACAAGCTCTTCGTGGCCTTCCCCTCCTTCGACGTAGGGGCCGAAGACGCCGTTCACGCGACGAAGATGGCTCTTGAATTCAAGGGAATCCAGCATCCCGCGGGCCGCATCCAACTGGGCGAACGTCAATCGGAACGGCGAGAAGTCGTATTCGATCGGCACTTCTCGGTGAATGGTTGCGAGCCACTTGGACTGCTTGAGCTGATCCTGGGCCGGCTCGATCTTCTTGCGAAACTTTTCTGGCACGTTCGGGAGCTCGCTCAAGATCTCTTCGACCGGACCGAACTCCTGAATCAGCAGCGTCGCGCTCTTCTCGCCGATGCCGGGGACTCCGGGGATGTTGTCGCTGGTGTCTCCGACCAGCGCCTTATAGTCGGGGATGTATCGGGGGCCGAAGCCATAGCGGCGCTGGACCGCCTCGGGGTCATAGACGACGACCTCGCTCACGCCCTGCTTGTTCGTCATCACGGAGACATGATCGTCGACGAGCTGAAGGGCGTCGAGGTCGCCGGTGACGATGGTGGTGTCGTAGCCGTTCTCTTCGCCAAGCCTGGAAATGGTCCCGACGATGTCGTCGGCCTCATATCCGACGGACTCGAGGGTCGGGATGCCGAGGGCGGCAATCATCTCGCGGGCGACCTGAACCTGGGTCACGAGTTCGGGTGGCATCTCTCGCCGCGTCCCTTTGTACTCCTGGTACTCGGCGTGGCGGAAGGTCTTGCCGGGCGCGTCGAGGGCGACCACGATCGCGTCGGGTCGGGTGTTCTCGAGGAGGTAGAAGAGCATGTTCGCGAAGCCGAAGAGTGCGTTGGTGGGACGCCCGTCGGCGGTGCTGAGCATCCGGGTCGCGAAGAAGGCGCGGTAGAGCAGGCTGTAGCCATCGATGATCACGAGCCGCTTGGCGTCCATGGGCGGATTATGCGCGCGCCCCAGGACCTACTGCCGTCCCGCGCGGCCCGAAAAACCACGGGGGTCTTGGGACGAAGCTGTTGTACACTGGCTCCAGTGGGGGTGAACATGAATCGACAGTTTGGCTGCATCTGTGTCGCAGTCTTGCTCTCCGTTGTGAGCGCTGCGCCTGTCTCGTTTCAGCAGGACAAGCCAGAAAGAGCTGACCTGCAACGGGCAAAGGCAAGCGCCGAGAGCTTTCTCGCAGACCGTGGAATCGAGGGCGGCGTCCGGTATTGGAGAGACCAGAAGTTGCAGACGCGCGATGAGCTGTCCGCAGAATTTCTCACCGAAAAGACTTGGCCGAGCCGCTTCAATAATTCACCCCTAAGAATGTCCCTCGAAATCGGAATCATTACTGGTGATATCAAGTCCTACTTTGGCCCGAAGCCGGTCGCGACAGGCGGAAGAGACCTTACGCGACAGCAGCTGGAGAAGATCGTTCGGGGAATCGCCAAGCAACGCGGCGTGGAGCACTACGAGACTGTTGCTTTCGACGTCTTCGCCGCCGGCGACTCGCGCCTTGATCGCAGTAAACCTGAGGGAGTCGCGTACATTCTGCTAAGGGAAATGGACTCGGGCTCCTACCCCGTCCTGGATTTTGGAAACACCGTAAGGATCCAATTGGGCCTGAAAACGGGCAACCTCCAGACGTACTCCGAGACGCGTGGCTTCGTCAAGAGCAAGGTGCCGGCCGCAAGGATCTCGGCCGAGGACGCGAAGAGGATCGCCGTCAACCGCCTCGGGGCTCCGGGAGACACGAGTTTCCGCGCCATCAGCGCTCGACTGGGTTGGGTCGTCCCCGACCGCCCGAACCCGTCAAAGACGCCGGGAAAGCTCGAGTACGAGTTCGCTTGGGATGTCCGCCTTACCCACGACATCCAAGCCCGCATTCGCGCGTCTGACGGCAAGTTCTTGGGAAGATGGTCTTGGGAATCGACGCAAGAGGGAATGCTGGAGCGCCGCAAGAGATCCGGGCTCTCGCCTCCCGCGCGTTCGCGATGAACATGAAGTCCAACTTGTTAGAATTTGGTGTCGTACTTACGGTGACTTAGAGATGATGAATCGTCACAGAGGGATCGTTGTCGTGGTGACGCTCCTTGTTGCGGGTGCCAGTCTTGCTCTGACCCAATCGAAGAAGCCTCTGCCCGACCTCAGGACAGCACGGGCTAGCGCACAGGAGTTCTTCTCGTTTATCAGAGTTCCGGGGGGTCCGTTCACACCCTTTGGCGACATCCGCGACGATCGACGAAGTGAGCCGGTCGTGGAGTTCTTGACCGTTGAGAGAAGGCGAATCACCGTCGGCGTGATCACCGGAGACATCACCGGATACATCGGCCCGAAGCCGGTCGCAACAGGCGGAAAGGATCTTACGCGAAAGCAGCTGGAGAGAATCGTCCAGAGACTTGCCAAGCAACGCGGCGTGGAGCACTACGAGACCGTCGTGTTCGACATCCTGCGGGCCGGGGATGCTCGGCTGGATCGCAGCAAGCCGGAGGGTATCGCCTTCGTGTACTTGAGGGAGAAGGACTCTGGCCCCTACCCCGTCCTGGACTTTGGAAACACGGTAAGGATCCAGTTGGGACTGAAGATGGGCAACCTCCAGACGTACTCCGAGACGCGTGGCTTCGTCAAGAGCAAGGTGCCGGCCTCGAGGATCTCGGCCGAGGACGCGAAGAGGATCGCCGTCAACCGCCTCAGGGTTCCAGGAGACACTAATTTTCGCGCCATCAGCGCTCGACTGGGTTGGGTCGTCCCCGACCGCCCGAACCCGTCAAAGACGCCGGGAAAGCTCGAGTACGAGTTCGCTTGGGATGTCCGCCTTACCCACGACATCCAAGCCCGTATTCGTGCGTCTGACGGCAAGTTCTTGGGAAGATGGTCTTGGGATTCGACCCATGAGGGCTCCCTCGAATCTCGAAAGCGGTCGGGGCGCTCGCCTCCTGCGCGTTAGCGCTGGAGGCGAATCTGTTGAGCGATCCCTTCAAGTTCCATCGGCGGCCGAGCACCGACGAGAAGGCAGGCGACGCCGTCCTCGACCCAGCTGATGCAGTTCATCCCATCCACTTGGCCGTGCCCGAAGAGGCGGGCGTCGGACGCGCCTTGCATGCCCTCGACCGAGTGGGTGTCTTCGACGACGAGGAGGGCCACGCTGCCGCGCGCATCGGCTAAGCGAACCATCATTGCGCGCCGACCCTCGTAGAGTCCACGGGACAGACTCTGGACCTGCATGGACTCGGCGGGCAGTTGCACGGGCGCGCCGTCCAGTTGCCGTTCGGCCCAGCGCTGAACCTCTGCCGGCGGTTTCTGCGTCGGCATCGGAATCGGGGTCATTCCTGCGACCATGCGGGCCATGTCTCCGGTATCGACGCTCTGCCGGTTCGGCATGCGATTGAAGGAGGCGGCCCCGACGATCATGATCAGGAAGCCAAGGCAAAGAGCCCAAGCATAACGACCGACGAAGCCCTCGACCCGCTTCGTCTTGTCGATCGCGTCGAGCCGCTCGCGACAGGCGCTCCAGACCTCGTCGTTCGCCACGGGAACACACCGGGTTTGAACGGTGCTCTTGACCAGTGTGACGGCCACGAACTCAGCCTTTGCCCGGGGATCGGACTCGATCCGGTCCCGGACCCGAACCTGCTCCTGGGCGGAAAGCTCGCCGTCGGCGAGTGCATGGATCTCCAGGTAGTCGCTCATTCGGCGGTTCCCTGCTTCAAGTAGCCTTCGTCGGTTGCGTAGTTCATCAGTTCTCGTCGTAGGATGGCACGTCCCCGGGCGATGCGCGATCGCACCGTTCCGAGGGGGACTCCCGTCGTTTGCGCAATTTCTTCGTAGCTCATGCCTTCGATGTCGCTCAGGATGACGGCGAGGCGAAAATCGTCGGGAACCTTTCCCAACGCCTCTTCGACTTCGGCGCCGACCATGTTGTCGAACAGATGGCGATCGGGGATTTCTCCGTCCGGTGCCACCGGCTCGATCGTCCCGTCTTCGTCCAGCGAGCTTGCCGGAGCATGCCGCTGTCGCTGACGGTACCGATTGATGTACAGGTTGGTCAGGATTCGGAGCATCCACGCCTTGAAATTCCGACCGTCGAACCGGTCGAAGGCCTCGTACGCCCGAACCATCGCTTCCTGTGAGAGGTCGGAAGCATCCTCTCGGTCTCGCGTGAGGCGTAGGGCCATCCCGTAGATCGAGGGGAAGACCTCTTCTGCCAAGCGCTCGAAGCGCTCCCTGTTGGCGGGGGCCTTCCGGAAGAGCATGGGCTTGGCCGAGTCTACCTCTCGGTTCCTGCAACAACCGTTGCCGCCCCCCGGTTCCCGTCCATGCCCCAGAATTTTCCCAGGAATCTCGAAGGTCGTCGCGAGACTGCATTCCCGCGCGTCGATCGGTCCAAGCATAAGGTGGTTGTGCTTTTTGTAGCAGAAGAAGGCGCAATCAATGCCGATTCCATCCAGAGTGAATCAGGACGAAGAGAGGGCGAGTCCTATCGATTGAGGATCAGTATGAGACCCCGAGCTGTAGTTCAAAAGCGTCGTCGGGTGAGACGGTTCCAGTGGGGAACACGCCTCTCCTTGGCGTACACGCGCAGTCCCGGTTGGTTCGCGATCGTCGTCGCCGGTGCGGTGTTGGTCGGCGTCGCTCTCCTCGACGCGCGACTGGGCTATCCACCCGGTCTTCGGTTGCTCTCGTTGCTCCCGATTTGGCTTGCGGCCCGCCTGGCCGGATTCCGGATCGGCATCGTCATCGCCGGTCTGGCGACGGTGTGGCGCATCCACACCGACTACCGCGTGCTCCACGCGATCCAAGCCGAAGACGTCTGGTTCAACGCATTCCTCTATTTCACGCTCTATGCCGGGATCGTCGCATTCGTCGCCCAGATCGAGCGCACGCTCCAGCGCGTGAACCGACTCGCCAAACATGACCCGCTGACCGGCCTCCTCAACCGGCGTGCGCTGTTCGAGTTCGGATTCCACGCAATCGAGAAGACGGAGCGCCTCGGCCGGCCCCTCACGCTCGTGCTGTTCGATTGCGACCGATTCAAAGAGATCAACGATCGCTACGGCCACCGCACCGGCGATGAACTGCTCAAGCTCGCCGCACGGGTCCTCGAGCGCGATGCCCGGACGACCGACGTCGTCGCCCGTTGGGGCGGGGACGAATTCGTCGCGATCCTGGCCGGAGCCGATCGCCTCCAGGCCAAGAGCTTCGTGGCCCGCGTCCACGAGGCGTTCGAGCGCGAGTCCCACCTCCTCGGCTTCCCGACCGCATTCACCTCGGGGATGGCAGAACTGGGCCTGGACGGGGCGAACGTGACCGAGCTTCTCGAAACCGCCGATCGAGCCATGTATCGTCGGAAGGCCGCGAAACGCTCCCTTCCGGCGGACCTGCTCGCCGGTCATTCGTAGAGCCGGGTAGGATGCCCGGGATGTTCCGCCGGTTCGCCGCCACCGTAACCGCGTTGCTGATCGCCGCGTCGGTGGCTGTTGGGCAAGCGAAGCCGACGATCTGTCTCGACCCCGGTCACCCGTCGGAAGTCGGCCGCGGCGCTTCTGGCAAGAAGCTGACTGAAATCGAGGTCGCTTGGAAGGTTGCGCTGAAGGTGAAGGCGCTGCTCCGGTCCGAAGGCTACCGAGTCGTCCTGACCAAGTCGAGCCAGAACGAGTTTGTGGCCAACCGGCGTCGGGCGGAGATCGCGAACGAGGCCAAGGCTGCGCTGATGCTGCGGCTCCACCTCGACGCTGCCCCGAAGCGAGGCTTCGCGACGTACTATCCGGGCAAGCCCGGCAAGGCCAAGGACGGCACCGTCGGCCCGTCCCGCACGGTCCTCGCCCAGAGCAAGGCGATCGCAGGCCCGTTCCATCGCGAAGTGATCCGCTCGCTGCGGGGCGGACTCCCCGATCGAGGCGTGCACACCGACGCCAAGACCGCGGTCGGTGCGCGGCAGGGCGCCCTGACCGGCTCGATCTTCTCTCAGGTGCCGGTGCTGCTCGTGGAGATGGCGACCATCACCATCCCGGAAGACGAGAAGTTCCTGCTCACGCCGGACGGCCTCGACCGCCTTGCGGTCGCCCTCGTGCGCGGGATCAAGAAAGCGCTGGCGGAGGCTGGGAAGTAGCCGGGACGGCGTAGAACCGAACGGCACCGTCGCTGCAACCCGCCGCGAGCCATCGGCCGTCGGGCGTGAACGCGGCGACGGCCATCTTCAGCCCGGGTTCCATGCATCGCATCACAGTCCGACCGTAGAGGTCGAACACGGTTACGCCACCGGCCTCGCCGGCCGCGATGACGGGATCGGTCGTCGAGAAGGCGACGAGTGGGACGCCAGGCATGATTGGAATCCGGAGTAGTGTCTCTCCCGACTCGACGTTGGTGATCGTCACTGAGGAAAGCTCCCGTGTGGCGACCCAGGGGTGGGCCGGCGAGACCGCGAGCGCGTAGAGCCGCTCCGGCAGGGTGAAGCGGGCGATCTTCGCCTGATTCTCGGCATCCCACACGCAGACGGTGAAGCGATCGGTCCCGACGAGGCTCCGCCCATCGGGAAGCAGGGCGGCATAGCGGGGCGCGTCGTTGTCGTTCCAGCCCCCGATCACGTGGCCGTCTCGGTCGTAGACCGCGATCTGGCCGTTTTCGAATGCGATGACGAGCCGGTCATCCTGGGTGACCGAGATCGTGTTCGGGGAGATGATGAGGAAACACCACGCCCGCGGCGGCTCGAAAATCCAGAGCACTTCTCCGGTCGCGGTGTCGATCGCCCGCACCTTGTCGCCCGAGGCGACATAGACGCGGTCGCCGGAGCGGGAAAACGCGATGCTACGCACGCGCTCGATCGGCCGGACCTTGTCCGACTTGCTCCGGAGGTCGAAGTCGCCGACACGGACGCCATCGCGCCAGATCGTGAGGTGCCGCTCGGTGTCCGCGGTGGCGAGCAGGCCACCAGGTCCGAAGACAATCGTTTGAACCGGACCCAGATGCCCTTCAAGCTGTCGGGGTTCCACCGCCGCATTCATGAACCCACTTTACAGCAGAAGGCGCCGACAAACAAACGGCGATGGGACCCGATTCCCCGTTCATGTCGCAGGCATGCGATACTCCGTACCATGACTGGATTCGACATCACGCGCAAGGCCCTCGACGATTCGGGCAAGCAGATCACCAAGATTTTCGAAGGGCTCCCCGTCAACCTGAGGGACGCCAAAGTGACGCCGCAGGCGATGAGTCCCCGCGAGATCGTCCAGCATCTCGCCGAGTGCTACACGGCGCTCAAGAAGCATGCCGCGGGTCAAGAGCACGAATGGGGGACCTTCCAACTTGGCATCGCCGACTTCGACGCCGCCTATGCCGCGACGATGGCGCTTCGCGCGGAAGCCGTCGCCCTCGCCATGACCAGCGAGGAGGCGGCCAAAGCCTCGCTCGATTACGTCGTCATCCACGATGCCTACCATGTCGGCCAGATGGCGCTGCTCCGACTCGAGCAGGAGCCGGGTTGGGACCCGTACTCGCTCTACGCGTGAGCGAAGATCTCATCCGAATCGGTCGCGTGGTGGGCGCGTTCGGGCTCGACGGCCGAGTGAAAATCGAGCCCGAAACCGACTTCGTGGAGCGGTTCGCCAAAGGTGCGCCGATCATCATTCGGGGTCGGGAATACCGCGTCCAAAGCACGTCGTGGCACAAGGGGCAGGCCAGGGTGAAGCTGGAGGGCCTCGACACCGTCGAGGAGGCGGAGGCGCTCCAGTGGGAAGCGGCCAGCGTCCCCGCTTCGCGTCGACCGAAGCTTCTCCGCGACGAATTCTATGCGGCCGATCTGATCGGCTTGATGGTCGTGACGACCGCGGGCCGCGAAGTCGGCAAGGTGACCAACATCCTTCCGATGCCCGCGCAAGACTTGCTCCAGATCGGCGATATCCTGATCCCGATGGTCAAGCAGTTCGTAAAGAAGGTCGATCTGGAGGCAGGGCAAATCCTTATCGAACCGCTCGACGGGATGCTGCCCGGCGAAGATGCGGAGGAGGCCTGACAGTGATGAAATCAGCTCTCGTGGCGTTGATCGTCGTCTCGATAACCTTGGCGGCAGGATGCAAGTCCGAGCCGAGGAAGGTCGACAACCTCGGCGCGATTCCGGCGAAGATCCGGATGGGGATGACGGAGTTCGATGCGGTTCAGGCCGGTGGGCCGCCCTCGCTCGTCCTCACGCCCAAGCCCGGGGTTCGCGTCCTTCGCTACGAGGGCAAGGACGGCGCGGTCGTCGAGGTCACGCTCACCGAAAACCGCGTCACCGATATCCGGCGAAAAGACTGAGGCTACTCGGCCGGCGGGTAGCGTTTGACAACGTCGAGCACGGCCCGAAACTGGGGATGCTCGGCCGTTCCGAGCCATTCGTACACGATCGCCTCGGAGTGGAGGAGTTCGGCGCCTCCGTCGCGAAGCCTTTCCAGCCCTGAGCGGTGGGCAAGGTCGGTGCGCGCGCCGACCGCGTCGACCGCGATGACCACATCGAATTCATCTTCGAGCAGTTGGAGCGCAGTCTGGGCGATGCAGATGTGGGTTTCGATGCCGGCCAAGAGCACGATCGGACGTTCGGTCGCCAGAAGCGCCTTTCGGAACTTGCCGCTGCCGCAACAGCCGAACGTCATCTTGTCGATCGGCTTGACTCCGATCCGGACGGCAAGGTCCGGCTCGGTGCCGCCCAGCCGCGCTTCGTTCTGGACGGTCGACAGGACCGGGATTCTCAGGAGCGCGCAAACGTCGACCAGGAACTTCGTCCGTTCGAGGATCACCGGGGTGCGGGCGATCGCGCCGAGCACGCTCGGCTGCATGTCGACGACGACGAGTGCGCTGTGCTCGGCAGTCAGACGGTCGACGTACTCGTGCTTCATGGGCGCACCACCAGAACCGAACATGGCGCGTGGGTGGCGACCTCGTAGCTGACGCTCCCGATGAGGAACCGTTCGATCAGTCCGTGTCGGGTCGCACCGACGATCACGAGATCTGCCGCGACTTCCTTTGCGTTCTTGATGAGCTCGAACGCTCCATGGCCATGAGCCTGGTAGGGGGTCGTCTTCGGGGTAATGCCGGCAAGCGCCTCAGCGGCCTTGCGGGCGATCGAGTCCGCATTGACACGCTCCCGACTCACCTCCATCGCCAGCATGGACGGCATGATGCCTGGGGGCACGACGGGCGGCGGCTCGGCACAGAGCGTCGCGATTTCGGCAAAGGTGTCGCCACCGTTCTCGCTGAGCCATTCGATCGCCTTGTGAGAACCGGGCGTGTCGTCGACGCCGACCACGCCCACGAGTCCGGCCTTCGCTTCCAGTTGCGCACCGCTCTCCTCTGGGGTCATCGCCGCATAAGGGCGGGCGACCAAGACTGAACACGGCGCATGGGAGACGAGCTTGCGCGCGACGCTGCCCAGCACCAGAGCTTCCAGGGCGTTCTCCCCGCGCGACCCGACAACGACCAATTCGGTTCTGTCGGCCTCGATGGTGTCGAGGATCGTGCCGCCGATATCCCCGTCCGGCGCACTGTGGCGCACGTTGAATCCTGCGTGCGCGAGACGGCCGGCCGCTTCACGAGCGACGTTTTCGGCGTGCTCCTGGAGTTGCTTCCAAAGGTCGAGGCTCTCCTCCGGATACGTGGGCGCGAGCACAGGTGGTGCGGCCAAGCCCAGGACCGGAACCGGCGAGCTGACACTGAGGACATGGAGGTCGCCCCGGACACCTCTCATGCGTGCCAGGAGCTTCTCGGCGAATTGGGCGTGCGCGGAACCGTCGGTGGCGAAGAGAATCTTCATAGCCGTGACGCCAGTCTACTCGCGGAGTCGGCGGCCCAGAGGTCCCACGCGAGTTTGCTATGTTTTGGTCCCAATGCGGGCTCGAAAGGTGAACCGGCATGCGTATTGGTTCTTCTAAGCGAGTACGAAAGGCGCGGGCAGCGCGGAGAGTTACATGCCTGAGAACAGCGAAACCCGAATTCTCGTCGTCGACGACGAACGACCCATCGTTCAGTTGTTGCGGCTGAGCTTGGAGAGGCAGGGCTACCGAGTCCTGACGGCCTTCGATGGCCGCGAGGCGCTCGATGTCCTCGACCGAGAGGCGGTGGACCTGATGGTCCTCGACTGGATGATGCCCTACGTCGACGGCCTCGAAGTGCTTCAGACGGTTCGCAGAGACCCGGCTCTTGCTCATCTGAAAATCATCATGCTCTCGACGCTGACCCAGGACGAGGACATTGCGCGGGGCACCCAGGAAGGCGCGGATCGCTATCTCGCCAAGCCGTTCGACCCCAAGGAGCTCTACCGCGTCATTCGCGATCTCTGAGGCTAGGCGATCACGTCGGTTCCGACGTACGGTCGAAGCGCGTCCGGAATCACAATCGAGCCGTCCTCCTGCTGGAAGGTCTCGATGATCGCCGCGAAGAGCCGCGGCGTCGCCAAACCACTTCCGTTCAGGATGTGAGCGAACTCGGGCTTGTCGCCTTGGGCCCGGCGCAATCGGATGTTCGCGCGACGCGCTTGGAACGCCTCGAAGTTGCTACAACTGGAGACCTCCAGGTACTTCCGCAGCCCTGGTGACCAGAGTTCGAGGTCGTAGCACTTGGCGTTCGAGAAGCTCATCTCCCCGGTGCAGAGCAGGCTGACCCGGTAGTGCAGGCCAAGTTCCTGGAGAATCGATTCGGCATCCACGGTCAGGGATTCAAGTTCGTCGTAGCTGTTCTCGGGCAGCACGATCTTCACCAACTCCACCTTGTCGAACTGGTGCATGCGCTGGATGCCACGGGTGTCCTTGCCTGCTGCGCCCGACTCTCGGCGGAAGCAGGCGCTGTACGCCGCCAATTTGATCGGAAGCTGCCAAGCTTCGAGGATCTCGTCTCGGTAAAGGTTGGTCACCGGTACTTCCGCCGTTGGGATCATGTAGAGGTCGTCGTCGACTTTGTAGAGGTCTTCTTCGAATTTCGGGAGTTGGCCGGTGCCGTAGAGGCTCGCTCCGAGTACCAGGTACGGCGGATAGACCTCGCGATAGCCGTTCCGCAGGGTCTGCCGATCCACCATGAAGGAGATCAGCGCACGTTGCAGCCGAGCCCCCCAGCCCGTGTACACGGCGAAGCCGCTGCCGCTGATCTTGCTCGCCCGCGGGAAGTCGATCAGCCCCCTGGCTTCGGCCAACTCCCAATGAGGCTTTGGTTCGAAGTCGAACGGAGGGATGTCGCCCCACTCGCGGATGATCGCGTTCTTATCTTCGTCGAACCCGACCGGCACCGACTCATGGGGCAGATTCGGAAACTGGAGTTCGAGATCGCGCAATTCAGCTTCCAGTTCACGCTCCCGCGCCTCACCGGCCGCAATCTCCTCCTTCGCCGCCCGCACGGTCTCTTTGGCGGCTTCGGCTTCGTCGCGCTTCCCTTGACTCATCAACGCGCCGATCTCCTTGCTCGACCGATTGAGATCGGCTTGCCGGGCCTGAAGTCCGGTGATGAGCGTGCGCCACTCCTCGTCGATCTGGAGGAAGCGGTCGATCGGCACCTCGATGCCCTTCTTCTTCGCGTCGGCACGGACGGCTTCAGGTTGGGTTCGGAGCAGATGACGGTCGAGCATACATTCGTTGTACCTGTCTACCGCGGCGGAATCCAGGACCGGTCAGGGGCCGGCGAGGTACTCGAGCGAGCGCACGAGGTTGTCGTTCGACCGTTGCTCCTGACGGAGGATTCCGATCCCTGGCGCGAACCACGTTTGGATCTCGATCCCACGGCCCTCGGCTCGGATCGTCGCGGCGACGTGGAGCGTCTCGTACCGCCGTCCTCCCAACGTGAGTTTCTCGGCCTTCGGAACGATGCGGGCTTCGGCGTCGAGCACCGCGGTCGGGCTTGTCATCAGCCCCTTCCAGAGCATCGCCTGAGTGGGGTGCGAAGGATCCAACATCGGCAACGGTGGGCTGAATCGCATGCCGGGAAGCGATTCCGCCACCAACACGTTTCCTTTCCAAGCCAGACGCGACACACCGGTCGGTCCCCGGATCTCATAACCGGAAGTCCCCGCCACCGACATCGACCGAACCACCTGAACGTCTTCGACTCGGCTGAGGAATCCCCCGCGCACGGCATACGACCATCGATGTCCGACCTCGAGCGGGAAGTAGCGGGTCCCGGACGGTGCGCAGGCGATACACAGGACGGGAGCGAGAAGCAAGATCCTTCTCACAGCGCTTCCAGCTTGGCGAGACTTTGGACGAGCTTCTTGAGGCCCGCCGCGCCCATAAACTGGACGGTGACTTCGACATCACCTTTGAGGGGCGCACACGCGATCACGACCCCGATCCCAAACTTCGCGTGATTGACCTTGACCCCGACTTTGAACGGCGCCTCCCACTCCGGACTACGCAAGGGAGCCGCGGTCTCGGGGGCCGAGTAGCGACCCGTGCGGTCGACCCTCACTGCGGCGGTCGCTCGGCCCTCGGGCATCGCCGCCACGGTGAGGGCCCCGTCGGCGAGGTGGAACACGTTCTCGACGAATCGCGAAGGGAGGTTGAAATTGGGCTGACCGTACAGGGTGCGCCGCCGGGCATAGGTCAGGTGCAGCTCCTCGCGGGCTCGCGTCATGCCTACGTAACAGAGTCGCCGTTCCTCCTCGAGCTCCGCTTGATCGTGCGCCGACCGACTGTGCGGGAAGACGCCCTCCTCGAGGCCGGCGAGAAACACGACTGGAAACTCAAGGCCCTTCGCCGAGTGCAGGGTCATCAGGGTGACGGCCTTGCCGTTCTCGCGGAGGGTGTCCTGATCGGACATGAGCGCCACGTTTTCGAGGTATCCGGCAAGGGTCGCCTCACTTGAGGCGTCCTGATCGTATTCCGACGTCGAACTGATCAGTTCTTCGAGGTTGTCGAGTCTCGCGAAAGCCTCCTCGGTCCCTTCCTTNNGCGGCATCCCAGAGGGACAGGTCGCGTCGCCGCGCCCAGCCCTGGAGGGCCGCCAAGCTTGTCGCCCCGAGCCCGCGGGCGGGAACGTTTACGACCCGCCGGAACGACACGTCGTCAAGCGGATTCTGGATGAGGCGAAGGTAGGCGACGATGTCCTTGACTTCTTTGCGCTCATAGAACCGGACCGCGCCGACGAGAAGGTACGGGATTCGCATCATCACGAACGCTTCCTCCATCACACGGCTTTGACTGTTCGTGCGGTACAGGATCGCGAAGTCGCCGTAGGCTCGCCTTCCGCTTCGGGTGTCACGGATCACACGGTCGACGATCATCATCGCCTCGTCTCGCTCGGTGCCCGCCTCTGAGATCGTGATCGCAGGCCCGGGATCGTTGTCGGTCCAGAGCTGCTTGGCAGCGCGAGAGCTGTTGTGGACGATGACCGCGTTCGCCGCCTCGAGAATCCGTTGGGTCGAGCGGTAGTTTTGGCTGAGGGTGACGACTTTCGCGTCTGGATGGTCCGCGGTGAACCGGAGCATCAGGGAGACGTCGGCACCTCGCCAGGAGTAGATCGACTGGTCGTCATCTCCTACGATGGTGAGGTTGCCGTGCTTCTTCGAAATCGTGTCGGCGAACTTGTATTGGGCGAGGTTGACGTCCTGATACTCATCGATTAGGACATGGAGAAATCGCTCCTGAAGCTTTTCGCGAGTCTCGGCGCTCTCGTCGAGCAGCCGAACCATGAGCATCAGGATGTCGTCGAAGTCGAGCGCGTTAGCCTTGGTCAGTCGCTTTTGATAGTCGGCGTAGACCTGGGCGACGATCCGCTCGAAGAACTCGACGGCCTCACGGTCGTAGTCGGCGGGAGTCCAGAGCCGCTCCTTGGCTCGGCTGATTTCGTTGAGCACGGCGCGCGGCTGGATGTTCGACTCGTTGAGGACATGCTCCTTGAAGATCTCGCGAACCAGACTGATCTGGTCATCGTCGTCGTAGATCGTGAAGTTCGGATCGAGGCCGATTGCACGGCCTTCCATCCGGAGAATCCGGGCGCAGATCGAGTGGAACGTACCCAGCCACACCGACCGGGCTTCGCCTCCGAGGAGCGAGGCGATCCGTTCACGCATCTCCCGCGCGGCCTTGTTGGTGAAGGTGACGGCCAGGATGCGCGCTGGATGCACGCCCTTCTCGATCAAGCGGGCGATGCGGTGGGTGATGACGCGAGTTTTGCCAGATCCCGCCCCGGCGAAGACGAGAAGCGGACCGCCCGGCCACTCGACCGCCTCCCTTTGTTGTTCATTCAGCGTGGACAGGTCGATCGCGGAGGGCATGCGTCAAGTATTATGGCGAGAAGAACCCCTCGTGACGGGGCAAGCAAGGTGTAACGGGGAAGCGATTTTGCCGCGTCGAAAGAATGCGGGCGCAATCTTCGCCCGAAAATGCGTCTAGGGAAGAAGTAAGGAGTCGAAAACTCGAAAATGAAGCGATTGATGGGCATCGCATTGGGAATGGTGATCCTGGGTTCAGCCTGGGCTCAGCCCTTCACGATTCGCCGGCCGGCGGATGGTTCGACGGTCCGGGAGGTTGTGACCGTACGGATTCCGAAGAACAGCATCCCTGACGGGGGCTACGTCGGCTTTTGGATCAACGGCAAGTTTCTTGAGGCGGTCCTGCCCGACGTCGAAGGCAGCGACTACGTCTGGAAGCTGGACACCAAGAAGAATCAACTCGCCGACGGGGACCTCGCCATCGAGGCCGTCCTCTACGTGGACTTCGAGGAAGCCCCGAAAGAGGTGAACCGGACGTCGGTCAAGGTCACTCTCGACAATTCCCGAAGCATTCCGGTGCCCAAGAACGGGTTCGTGTTTCGCTACAACCTGACGCCGGGGCTCATGTACGTCTACAACGTGGAGGCGCGCTCGTCGGTCTCGACGCTCAGCCAGACCCAGAATCAGTTGGGTGGCCGCGCCGCCGAACTCCCGCTGTCGGCGGAGAAGTTCCGCATGCTCTACGCGGTTGAGAGCTCGTCCAAGAACGCCAGTGGCGGACGCGAAGCGCTCATGCGCATCCAGCCGCTTCCCCGCAAAGGCAAGGACTCCGTCTACCTCGCGATCACCGAGGATCCGGAACCCAAGAAGTACATGGACTTCGAAATGGCGCCGCTCTACATGAGAATGGCGGATACCGGCCGGGAGATTTCGACGACGTGGCCCGCGTACATTCCGATGGAGGGCTCGACCGGTGACGCCGCAGGGCTGGACCTGGTCGCCAGCATTCCCTGGCCGATTCTTCCCGCCAAGGCCGTCATGCCGGGAGGCACGTTCCCAGGCGTATTCCAGAACTCGGTTCTCGACCCCGAGAAGCGGCTCGAAACCAACCGCTTCTTCGCCAACTTCCCGGCGCAAGGCAAGCTTGAGTCGATCGAGTGGGAGGGCGGCATCCCGTGCGCCAAGCTGAAGAAGACGATCTCGATCGGCACCGAAAGCGCCGAGGGCCGAGCCCTTGCCGCCGCAGGTCGCGCCTTCGCCGACGATAAGATCACCCTCGACGAGACCGTCTGGTTCGCACTTGACCGGAAGATCCCGATCAAGATCGTCCGCGACATCACGATCGACCGCAAGGCTGAGAATTCGGCAGGTCCCGCAGCCGGCGCAGGTGCCGGCCCGGCCGCCGGTGGCGGCGGAGCACGCGGCGGTCGAGGCGGGGGCATGATGGGCCCTCCGGGTGGTCGCGGCGGCCGCGGTGGCGGTAGCCAGGAAGACGATGCGATCGCGCCTCAGCGCGGTGGCGGCGGCGGCATGATGGGTCCGTCGCGTGGCCAAGCCGGAGGCGGTGGCGGAGCCCAGGGTGGCCGTCCGAACAATGGCGGAGCTCGAGGCGGCGGCGCACGAGGCGGAGCGCAGTTTGTCCGCATCCGGCACCAGTTCATGATCGTGCTGGAGAAGTAAGGACCGTCCCCGAAGAGAGCTGCACACTGTCCAGAGTGCAGCTCTTTTTTGTGTTGGGGAGGGACTCGACGGCTCCGGTCTATCATCCGGCCCATCCGGGCCGACCGACGTGCGGCGGACTCCGCAAACGGGTCCCGACCGAACGACCTGATCTGACCGCACCCGACCTCAAGAAGTAAGCTTGGACTTATGCGGCTCTTCGGCCCCGACCGAGAAGGAAGGGACGCTTCCGGCGATCCGGAGGCGTTCCGGCTCACCCTGGGTGAACACCTCGACGAACTCCGGACACGAATCCTCCGGGTCATCACGTTCCTCATCGTCGGCTGGGTCATCGGGTGGTACCTGGAGCCCTGGGTCTACGAAGTGCTGAACGCCTTGGCTCGCAAGAACATGGTGCTCCCAAAGGGCGTCGACTACAAAGAGCCTTTCAGCACCGTGATGGCCCCCTTCATGCTCAAGCTGAAGCTCTCATTTTTCATCGGGCTGATCCTGGTGTTTCCCTTCTGCATCCTCCAGGTCTGGGGTTTCGTCGCTCCTGGACTGAAGGATTCCGAAAAGCGTCCGATGACGATCGTCGCGCCGATCAGCGTCGTTCTGTTCGCGCTCGGTGTGCTCGGATGCTGGATCATCCTTCCGAGCGCTTTTGCGTGGTTCGCAAGCTGGCTCGAGGACTTTCCTGGAACCGTGCTGTACCCCGAGCCTGGGACGATGGTGTTCTTCATCCTGAAGATGCTGCTGGCCTTCGGGCTCGGCTTCCAGCTGCCCTTGCTCGTGTTCTTCATGGCCAAGATCGGCATTCTGAGCCCAGAGACGCTCAAGCTGTATTGGCGGCAGGCCACGGTCATCATCTTTTTCGGCGCGGCCGCGATCACACCGAGTAGCGATATCTTCAGCATGATGATGATGGCGGTGCCCCTTACGCTCCTCTTCTTCCTGAGCATGACCGCCGTCCAAATCTCGGAGCGTCGGAAGAAGCGGCGCGAAGAAGTCGAAGACGCAGCCTGACCCCCATGGACGATGTCCTGGCGGCGACCGTCTTCCCCCGAGAACAGGCCGACTTTGTCCGAGCGCTCCGTGAGTGGGCCCGTGGGCCGGGTCTGATCCAGTTCGAGGCCGAGACGCCCGGTCGGGAGGCGACGTACGGCCATGTCCGCCATCCGCTTCATCCACGGCTCGCAACCCGACTCCGGGAGCTCCGGCTCGACCGCCTTTTTCGTCACCAAGCCGAGGCTGCCGATGCCGCCCTCGCGGGCCAAGACGTCCTCGTGACGACCGGCACAAGCAGCGGTAAGACGCTCTGCTACGCGATCCCAGCCTTCCAGAGCTACCTTTCAGAGCCCAAGGCGAAGTCTTTGCTCCTGTTTCCGTCCAAGGCGCTCGCCCAGGACCAACTGCGCAAACTCGAGGCTCTCGCGCCGGGCCCCGAGGTGCTTGTCGGCGCTTACGATGGCGACACGCCGAAGTCTCGGCGGAGCGTGATCCGCAAGAACGCTCACTTGATCCTGACCAACCCGGACATGCTCCACCTCGGGATTCTGCCAAGCCACGAGTTGTGGGGCCCGTTCCTGCGCTCCCTGCGCTACATCGTCCTCGACGAACTTCACGTCTATCGAGGCGTGTTCGGATCCCACGTGGCAGGAGTCGTGCGGCGTCTTCTCAGGCTTGCGGAATGGTACGGGGCCCGTCCCCGCATCATCGCCTGCAGCGCGACCATCGGCAACCCGTCCGAGTTGTTCGGTCACATCACGGCGCGCGTGCCCGCCGCGATCGATGCCGACGGATCGCCCCAGGGACCACGCCACCTGATGGTCGTGAATCCGCTCGCGCCAGACGTCGGCGCCGCATCTTCTGCGATCGGCGCCGGCCGTCTTGCGGCGGAGGTCACCGCCACCCTCATTCAGGCGGGCGCGAGAACCCTGACGTTCTGCCGCTCCCGAACCGCCACCGAGATCCTCGCACGCCGGACTCGAGCCCTACTGGGCAAAGCCAATCGTAGTGTCGAGGCCTACCGCTCGGGATACACGCCCAAGCAGCGCCGAGAGATCGAAGCGGGGTTCTTCGGCGGACGCCTGCGAGGCTTGGTCGCCACCAGTGCGATGGAGATCGGAATCGACGTCGGGGACCTGGACGCGGTGGTCGTGAACGGCTATCCTGGAACCCTCACCTCGTTTCGTCAGCAGATCGGGCGTGCGGGTCGAGCCCGGCACCCGGCTCTGGCCGTGCTCATCGTCCATGCCGACCCGCTGGAGCAGTTCGTCGCGCGCGAGGCCGGTGGCCTGCTGATCGATGCACCCGAGGTCGCCGTTGTCAGCCCGGACAATCCGCGGGTGCTCCGAGCCCAATTGCTGTGTGCCGCCTACGAACGCCCCCTCGACGCGGTCGACCTTGATCGGTTCAGCCTTCGCGGCTCCTCGGTCGCGGCGGAGATGGTCGAGGCGGGCGAACTGGCGGAGAGCTCAGGCCGCTTGTACTACCCCAGCCACCGCTCGCCGGCGGCTGACGTTTCGATCCGGGGGGTCTCGGGCGACGCCGTGTCGCTTCGCGTCGGCGGCACCGAGATCGGGACGATGGAGCAATGGCGGGCTGCGACGAACGCGTTTCCCGGAGCCATTTATCTCCATCAGGGCGAGGAGTTCGAGGTCGCGCGGTGCGACCTCGAACACGGGATCATCGAACTCGTCCCGACGCAAACGGAGCTCCTTTCGGCACCGCGAGTCGCCTCCCTCGTCGAGCCTTTGGCCGTCCTTACGGCGGNNATCGACATGCCGAGTACGACCGACGAGCCGGAGGCCGTCCATGCGGTGGAGCATGCGCTGAGGGCGGTCGCGCCGGTTCTCGCCGGTTGCGATCGGCGCGATCTGGGAAGTGCATGGGTGATGGCCTATGCAGACACCGGGGCACCGGTGGTCTTCGTCTTCGACGCGATTCCAGGAGGCGTCGGCTTGACCGAGACCCTTTTTTCGCGCCGGAGCGAATGGCTCGCGGCGGCGCGGCGTCTTCTGATGGGGTGCCCGTGCACGAACGGCTGTCCCGCCTGCCTTCTCATGGCGGGCTGTGAGGTTGGCAACATGGGCCTCTCGAAGTCTGGTGCCCTGGGCATGCTTGAGGCTCTCAGCGAGTCTGTCGGGGACTTTTCTCCGATTTTTCGCCTGGGCCCTTGACACCTGCCGGGAGACCGGCCTATAATATCCCTCGCCCCCGACGGGGCACGTACTTTGAAAGTTCCATAAGGACGCGTGTAACAGAAATGTTCCGTTCCCGGTTTTGCGGCCGGGAAATGGTGCGGTCCCTTCCGAGTTCGTCTCGATAGGGTCGTACCGAGTAATCAAAAAANNTTCGGAGAGTTTGATCATGGCTCAGGACGAACGCTGGCGGCGTGCCTAAAACATGCAAGTCGAACGAGGCCTTCGGGCCTAGTGGCGAACGGCGGAGTAATACATGAATAACGTGCCCTAAAGTTCGGGACAAACGCAGAAATGCCATAAATACCGGATGTGACTCTCTTGCGGCATCGTAGGAGAATCAAAGGTTTTTCGCTTTAGGAGCGGTTCATGGCCTATCAGGTAGTTGGTGGGGTAACGGCCTACCAAGCCGACGACAGGTAGGGGGTCTGAGAGGATGATCCCCCCGAGTGGGACTGAGACACGGCCCACACACCTACGGGTGGCAGCAGTTGGGAATCTTGCACAATGGGGGAAACCCTGATGCAGCGACGCCGCGTGGAGGATGAAGGCCCTAGGGTTGTAAACTCCTTTTGCAGGGAAAGACTTAGGACGGTACCCTGCGAATAAGCCCCGGCTAACTACGTGCCAGCAGCCGCGGTAA
>DKKT01000007.1 GCA_002455425.1 Chthonomonas sp. UBA6659
ATGCCCCTCACCCCCTACCCCCTCTCCCCATCATTCTTGGGGCGAGGGGAACCTCCCAAGTTCACCCTTCTCCTCCACTGGAGGAGAGGGGTTTGAGTCCCGGAACAACCAAGGCCTGAGGAATTGCCTGGTCGGGGATTCGATCGCACGTGGAATCTTGAGAGGACAAAGGTAACCGTATGTCCGAAGGCAAGTACGTCGTATTCAAGCTGGATTCTGATTGCTATGGGCTCCCGATCGAGCGGGTCGAGCGGATCCTGCCCGAGCAACCACTGACCGACGTCCCGCGAACACCGACCATGCTTCTCGGCGTCTTCGATCTCCGGGGCGACAGGATTCCCACGCTCGACATGCGCAGGCGACTCGAAATGCCCTCCTCCCCCGACGCGTCCGAGTTCGTGGTCGTCATGACCGACGCCGGCCGGTGCGCCCTTCGCGTGGACCACGTCGACGGCATCCTCGTGCTCACCGACGACGACATCGAAGCGGATTCCGCCGCCTTCTTAGGGCCAACCGGCGGCTTCGTGGCCGGGATGGGCTGGAGCGGCGACCACCGGATCGTCCTTCTTGACGTCGACACCCTGATTCCCAAGACCTTGCGAAGGGCGGTCGCCCAGGCCGCCTAGAGGAGATCGCGCATCGCCTCCCACGCCTCCGCTGCGACGGCCTGCGGGGGCTGGGAGCCGTCCAGAATCCGCCACCGATTCGGATCGAGCGACGCCTCCTTCAGGAAGCCGTCCCGAACCCGTCGATGGAACTCGATCGACTCCGCATCGAGCCGGTCCGGCTCCTTGACCCGTGCCAATCCGATCTCGACCTCAAGATCGATCAGCAGTGTCCGGTCCGGGATCAGCCCTGCCGTCGCGAACTGGTTGAGGGATCGTAGCCAATCGAGATCGAATCCACGGGCATAGCCCTGATACACGACCGTCGAATCCGTGAAGCGATCGCACAGCACGACGACGCCTCGCGCCAGCGCCGGACGCACGATCCGGGCCACATGATGGGAGCGATCGGTGAGGAAGAGGAGAAGTTCCGTCACGGGAGGCAGGCGATCCCCGTGGAGCAAGAGCTCCCGCAGGGTCTGGCCGAACGTCCCCGCCCCTGGCTCCCGGGTCATGAGCACGTGCCGCCCTTTCGACTCCAATCGGAGCGCCAACTCTCGGGCCAGCGTGGTCTTTCCCGCTCCCTCCGGACCCTCCAAAGTCACAAACATCGCGGTGAAGCTTACTCGGGCCGTTGACAGGCGTCCCCGGAATCGCCCAAAATTAGCAGTCTCCACTTGAGACTGCCAAGTCTTGAGTCGGACCCAGTACGAAACGAAACGGAGGAATCCACCATGGCGAATATCAAGCCTCTCGGCGATAAGGTCGTCGTCGAACTTGTCGAGCAAGATGAGAAGAGCGCAGGCGGCATCTACCTGCCGGACAGCGCGAAAAAGAAGCCGCAAGAGGGCCGAGTCGTCGCCACCGGCGATGGTCGCGTGCTCGAGAACGGTGCCCGCAACAAGCTGACGGTCAAGGTCGGCGACAAGGTTCTTTTCAGCAAGTACGGCGGCAACGAAGTGAGCGTCGACGGCAAGGACTACACGATCCTCGACGAGGATCAGGTCTACGCGATCCTGAACTGATCGCTTTTCGAGGGGTCGCGAGCGTCCACGCTCGCGGACCCCTCGGTTCTTAGGGCAACGCGCGGGTCAGCGCCCCCGCAAGGCCGCAAAGCCGGCGACGGCGGCGGCCGAACCGCAGACGACGACGAGCCCGGCGATCAATGCTCCGGAACCGGAAGACGGCGGCGCCACGGCTCCGGGACGTTCCGGCTCCTGCGACTCCCTCGGCACCGGCGTTGAGACCGAACCGGCGGGTTCCGCATTCTCCTAGTCGTACCAAAGGCTGACAGCCTCGGCTGTCGTCCCCGTGTCCCGTCGCTTGAAGGTCAGGTTCATGTACTCGTGTCCATCATACACCGTGTACTGCGCGGGCGCCATCGGAGTTTCACGAGTTCTCCCACATCTTATTCGTTACAACGGTTACCACGACATTCTCTTCAAGGTGCTAGGAACTGATACAAGATCAGCGCGATGAGTCCCCCAATGCTCATCATGGCCGCTGTTTCACGCTCCCTAGCGGGGGGATCGGCAACTCCACGATAGCGCATGAGAAAGACTGGGTAGGCCAGAACAAGCGGAACAGCTAGAACACCTCGTACGCCCACCATTGTCAGAAGAAACATCGCACCCATCGTTATGGTGGCCAGCAGAAGAATAGCTAAGACGTTGACCCAGCCCATCACAACCTCTCTTCCGCTTCCAACGCGAATATATCCCATATCTCACTCACCACTCTATCCCACTGTATGCCGATGAGCATCGCAACGTGCCGCCTATCCTGGCTCGCACGACCTCCGATCGACAGATACTGGCGCTCAAGGCTCGTAGTGACCCCCGCTCTCCGATCATCATACACCAGCTTGCGGCGAAAAACGATGTTGAAGACGGATCGTCGACGCCTGGCCCACCCACCCCGCGCGGACGGCTTCGCCGGCCCGCGCTCCCGCGTCGACGATCCGACTTCAGCGTCATGAGTCGGAAAACGCCGGGAGCTTCACGCCCTGGACCCATGCGTGCCCGGGCCTGGGAGCCTTTCGGCCAACGGTCGTGTGCCCTAGGCAGCGCCGAGGTGCACGGGGCTGTCCCCATTTCTGCCGAGATTATGGAGCGCCGAGTTCAGAAAGACGTCCTCCCTCCCTCCCGCACCGCGCCGCCGATCAGGGAGGCGCGACTCGTCGCGCCGTGGGCGGGTGGGAAGATCGGCGGCGCAATGCGTCGTCGGTAAGGCTTTAGGGCTCGCGTCGCGCATCAATCGCGGTCAAGAACGAAACCTCACGATTCCGATCACGCCGTGTGCTCGATCGCTCTTGAGATGAAGTGAGGGAGGCGGATCGTCGACGCCTGGCCCACCCGCCCCGCGCGGACGGCCTCGCCGACCCGCGCTCCCGCGTCGACGATCTGCTTTGAGGCATGTCTCGGAGAACATTTGTGTTCCAGTGGTCTGCTTCATTCTGCGTATTCATGTTCCTGGACTATGTCTTCGTCTCCTCTCGCAGATGTCCTACAATCAGCTCCAGTTCCCTGCATAAAGTCGACCTAAGGAGAAGGCACTTCTTGCAAGGCTTGGCAGGTTCAGGAGAAGAACTCGGATAGTCCTTCATGTTCGAGCGTAGTAGCGCTACTACGCGAAGTGAAAGACGTTCCGCGTAGCGGCGTAATGGTGTGCTAGAAAGGGACCTGCTTTCAAGTTCAAGTAGCAACTCTGAAAGCTCGCGCAGTAGACCGATGAACCTATCGTCCCTATGAATCCGTCCCCTCCATACCCCATAAAGATAGTGCGACGGCCGTCATTGAAGCGAACATGGTAGCCGTTTCCGACATGTGGCGATGGCACTCTTCGTGCAAGTACTCTGGATACCGTTTGTCGAACTCGATCCAGGCATCTGCAACGTCTGTGGCCCAACAGGGTAGTCCCACGCCTATCGTCCGAGTGCCGAAATCAAGCCCGCCTGGGGAAAGCCTACCACACCTCAGTATCAGGATCGTACCGCGCAACTGATAAGCGAGAATTGGAGTTCGGAGCGAGTGGGTGCGAAGCGCAATGCGCTCAAGAGTCTTGTTCTGGACTTCGAGGTCTGCTATTTTGCGATGCCAATCGAATTGTTTCATTCTCTTTAGATCAAATGAAATGCTATTAAGAAGACTGCAAGCTCCATCTGCCATGCGTAGATGTTTGCTTCAAGTGTCCGCGCACGGCTCTTCGCGTATCGGCCATCTCCAGTTTAAGATGGCCCCCAGACAATGGCTCCAACCGCTCCGCTTGCTGCACAAACTGGCAGACCAGTCGCTCTCCGCTGATCGCAACGTCACAGAAGCTGTTTTCGTCGCCTGTAAACAAGTCCAGGACCACATCCTTCGGAAGAGCATCCATAGGATCTAGTCTGACGTCATGCTACCGCTCGCTCCAAACCGAGTAGTTTGGGAGGCGAAATCGACCGCCCCAGCGTCGCGATCATATTGCCAGGGCCGTCATCGAACCGGCAAGCCTTGCCGTCATATGATTGCGGCACCATATAGCGTTCAGTCTGCGCTCCTTCGTGATAACCGTCGGCGGCCATGTTCCGCGATCATCTTACACCGGTCCCGGCCGGAGTCTGTGGGGTAGGGAAGGTCGGGGACCGGTCGTCGAACGCCGAAGCGTTCCATCGAGCCCGCCAGGACGTCCCTAGCGTATGGCGAAGGTCCCGAAGGTCCTTGTGTTCGTCGGCCTCGGCTTGATGGTGCTCTGCGGGGGCGGGATTGCCGGCGTATACGTGCTGTTCACCCGATTCACGGCGCAGCTGCCCGAGGTCGAGACGTTCGACGTGCCGGGTAACGCCGACCGATATGATCCCATCGCGGCGGTGGCTGCGCTCGCCGACCTCGCGGGAGAGGGGGCGTACCTGGTCGAGGCCAGATTCACGCAGGTGCGGTCGGACGGCACGATGGACCTCGACGTCTCGTACACCCCGGTGCCCACCGCGCGCTACACGTTCGTGAGAAAGCTCGCGGCCCCGCCCGAGAACGCGCCGCCGATCGGGGCGGGGCGAGGCATCGGTGAGTGGTTCGAGGAAGTCGACGTCGACTGCTCCCAGCCGGGCACCCGCCGCACCCAGACGACTCGAGGCGGCAGCGTGAATACCCGGATCAACTACATCCACAAGGGCGTCGCCATCCGGCGTGAGGCGAAGTCGGGAGAGATGCCTCAAGAACTACGCGCCCTGCGGCCGAGTCCGGCGGAGATGTGGCGTCGCGCGCTTGAGGCGGGCGCACCGAAAGAGGCGGTGGCGTCGATCACTTACGAAGAAGACGGCGCGCGGTTCTCGATCGTCGGAACCCGCTACCGATTCGACTGGCGCCCGGACGGCCGCCTCAAGGATTAGGTCGCCCTGAGGATCGAGACCGGTCGCCCCACTTGTTCCTGCCCAAAGCGCGGGATGGCGCGCTGGATGCACCAAAAAGAGTAGACAGGCGTTTATACGGGGGTTGACATCCGAGACTTTCTCAGTATTTTCCCAGCCAAATCCCACATGGGGGGTTGCTCTCCCATGTTTTTCCCAGTATCATCCCAATCAAGTGGAGCCAACGACATGGAGTCGGCGGATCCACCCGGGAAGGGCGGGGTGTCCATCCCAGATTCATAGGCAAGCCGGAACGTATGGATGCGGCCCGGTTTGCCTTCATCTTACAACGGAATTTGCGGAGGATCGATCGTGGACGAGAAGAATGGGCAGGTTTTCAAGCCCCTTCTCGGGACGGATGAAGCCACGATCGACGATAAGGGGCGCATTCTGGTCTCCAAAAAGAAGCGAGAGCGACTCGGCGACGGGTTCGTTCTGGCTCTGGGCGAGGTCGGTTGCCTCGTGGCCTATCCCGAGCCGATCTGGAACCAGATGGTATCCGAAGTCCTCGCCAAAGACAGCTTGAACCTCGGACGCCAGATGTTCACCCGGCTCGTATTCGGGCTCGCCGAGGACGATCTCAAGTTCGACCAGCAAGGGCGCCTCGTGATTCCCCAGAAGCTGAGGGGGCTGGCCAAGCTCAAGGACCGGGTGGTGCTCGTCGGTTGTGTCGATCGGCTCGAAATCTGGGCCGGCTCAGAGCACGACCAGTACCTCGAAGACCCGAAGAACTACGGTGATCGGCGTCGGCAAGCGATTCTCGACGCCCAAAGACTGATGAACTCGACCGAATGACGCATGTGCCGGTGATGCCGGAGGAGGTGCTGGCCGCACTTCATCTCAGGCCGGGCGCGTTCGTCGTCGATGGAACCGTCGGCCATGGGGGCCACGCTCGGCTCATGGCGGCGAAGATCGCTCCGGGCGGAGTGATTTTGGGACTGGACTGGGATTTGGACATGTTGGCAACGGCTAAGGCGCGGTTGGAAGGCGTGGAGGGTGTCGAAGTCGAGCTTCGGCACACCGACTATCGCGGGTTGCCCAAGGCCCTTGCCGAGGTCGCAGCGTCGAAGCGGCGCGCGCCATACGCCGACGCGATCCTCCTCGACCTCGGGCTCAATCTTGCTCAGATCGAATCGCCTGATCGGGGGATCAGTTTCCGAGTCGACGCCCCGCTCGACATGCGCATGAACCGAACGTCCGGCGAGCCGGCGTCGGCCCTCTTGAATCGGGCGAGCCCCGAGGCGATCGAAGACGCCCTTTTCCGATTTGGCGACGAGCGTTGGGCTCGGCGGATTGCCCACGTGATCGTCGAGCGCCGGCGAACCCAGCCGCTCCGAACGACCCAGGATCTGGTCGATTGCGTGCTGGCGGCGATACCGGTCGCCAAGCGCGAAAAGCGGATTCACCCGGCGACCCGGACGTTCCAGGCGGTCCGCATCTGGGTGAACCGCGAGCTCGACGGGTTGGACGAGGCCCTCGCCGCCGCTGCCCGGTGTCTCGCTCCCCGCGGCGTTCTCGCGGTTCTGAGTTTTCATTCCGGCGAAGACCGCATCGTCAAGCATACGTTTCGCGATCTCGCGGAGAAGGGTTTCGAGGAGCTGTACAAGAAGCCTCTGACCCCGACCGAGTCAGAAATCGCCGTCAATCCCAAGAGCCGAAGCACGAAGTTGCGGGCTCTCCGACGTACCGAGGAACCTCAAGCATGAGCGCCATTCAATTGCCCGACACCCCGACTCGCCTGCGCGTTCTCCCGCGCGACCGCGAGACGCCGACCCCCGTTCGCGAGGAGGTCGCGGCTCCCGAGCCGCGGGTGATTACGACCCCGAAGGAGCAGGTACGTCCGCGCTCGAGGGCGCGGGCGCGAACCTTCGAGAAGGTGGTGGGCCAGCTGATGGTGTTCGGGATCGTCGTCGGATTGACCTACGCGGCGTCGAGCCTCGGAGGACGGATTCTGACGGAGGGCGAACGGCGTGAGGCGATCACGGCCCAGCAGCGGACACGCCTCGCTCGAACCGACATCTCGGTGCTCCGTCAGCGGGTCGAGCGGCTCACGGGAGTGCGCGCAGTCGAGCGCTGGGCGCTCGCCCGCGGATTTCAACATCCGGAGGTCAGACCCGTGACTCCGAAGCCCCGAACGGAAGGAGCGAACCGAGTTGCCAAGCGCTGACCCGCGGGGATTGTGGTTCGGCGTCGGCATGGGGGCGCTGTTCGTGGGGGCCGCGTTCACCCAGGCCCGCGTCCAGGTCTTTGAGCGGGATCCGATCCTCAAGCTCGCGCAGGCCAGCAATCGATACGTCGTCGGCCGCCCGGAGCTTGCCCATCGCGGCGCGATCGTGAGCGCCGACGGGAAGGTCCTCGCCCAGAGCGAGGACAGCTTCGTGCTTCAAGTGAACTTCAAGCGCGCGCCGCGATCGCCGGCGTTTCTGCTCGAACTCGCGGCGGCATCCGGGATTCCGGCTTCCGAATTCGAAGGCGCGGCTCGAGGTGGTGGCAGCCGGACGTGGCGTCGCGACCTCACGGCGGATCAGGCGCGGCAAATCCAGGCGGTCAAGGTGTCGTGGCGGGCGGACGGCGTGTCACTGGACCGCACGCTCGAGCGCGAGTACCCGTTCGCCGAGGTGACGGCCGGCTTGGTCGGCGCCGTGCGCGACGGTAAGCCGACGACCGGACTCGAATTCGGGTGCGATGCGCTCCTCGAAGGAGAGGATGGCTACCGAACCGGAGTCGTCGATAGGAGCGGAGCGTTTCTCAAGTTGGAGGGCCGGTCGATTCCGCGTCGGAACGGGCAATCCTTGACGCTCACGATCGACACGAGACTTCAGATCGCGGCGCACTACGCGATCCGGCAGGCGGTCGAAGCGCACGAGGCATCATCCGGCGTCGCGATCGTCATCGACCCCAAGACGGGAGATCTTCTCGCCATGGCGAACTGGCCCACGTTCGATCCGACGGGGCAGGGTGGCGCGGGCAAGAAGGCAACGGACTTCAATCCCGCGGTGATGGGCTTCTACGAACCGGGCTCGACCTTCAAAATCCTGACCCTGGCCGAGGCCCTCCAGTCGGGCAAAGTCTCGATGGGAGACTCGATCTACTGTAGCGGGACGCTCAAGATCAACCGAGGCTCGGAAATCCACTGCGACCGCAAGCATGGCGCCCACGGCGCGGCGAACCTCGAGCGGGCGATCGCGAAGAGCTGTAACGTGAGTGCCGCGACCTGGGCGCTTCGCGTCGGGAACGCCGGGATGGTGAGGTTCGTCGACGACCTCGAATTGCTTCGACGACCGAAATTGGGGCTCCGAAGCGAGGTGCGGGGACGCTTCCGACGGGACGACCCCGCAAAGGCGCTCCAAACCGCGACGCTCGGCTTCGGCCAGTCGATCAATGTGACCCCGGTCATGCTCGCAAGCGCGTTCGCGATGATCGGCAACGAGGGCATCTGGCACGCTCCACGTCTCGTGCGTGAGATCGGCGGAACCGAACCCCCGCGTGACCCCGGTCGGAGGATTCTCGACGCGGGCGTCGCGAACGACGTCTTGAAACTCATGGCATCGGTCATTCAAAGCGATGAGGGCACCGGGGCTAAGCTCCGCGTCCCGGGATACCGTCTGGCCGGTAAGACCGGCACCGCGCAGAAGACGAATCGCGTGACAGGAACCATGAAGGGAGGCGGCTACGTGGCGAGCTTCGTCGGCTTTGTGCCGGCCGAGAAGCCGCAAGCGATGATCCTGGTCATGGTCGACAATCCGAGGGGTTCGGCGTTCTACGGCTCGCAGGTGGCGGGTCCGGTCTTCCGCGAATTGGCCGGCGCGGTGATCCGAACCTACCGCATTCCGCCATCGTCGAGGGCGGCTCCGTGAGATTCACCCAGCTTCTCGCCGCGGCAGGCGTCGCGCCTCGGGGGCAAACGGGCGACGCGGGTCCGATCACGGGGCTGGCAGACGACTCTCGGCAGGTTCAAGCCGGGGGTTTGTTCGTCTGTATGCCGAGTGCGAACACGGACAGCCACCGGTTCCTCGTCGACGCTCAGCGATCCGGGGCGGTCGCCGCGATCGTCCACTCGGAGGAGGGCTTGGCCCATGCCACGGCCGCGGGATTGCCGGCGGCATGGATCGAGGAGGCTCAGTTCATCGGAGCCGTTGGGCGGGTTTCCGCGGCGTTTCTCGGACCGATACCGTTCCGTATCGTCGGGATCACGGGGACGAACGGCAAGACGACTACGGCGTGGATGATGAGGCAGGCGCTACCGGCGTTGGGAATGCGGCCCGCCTACCTGGGGACGCTGGGGTATCAGGGCCCCTGTGGGCATGTCCACCTCGAAAACACGACCCCGTTTCCCGTCGAGCTTTACGGGCTCTTTGCCCACGCTGCATCGGAGGGCGTGGACACGCTCGTGATGGAGACCAGCAGTCATGCCCTTGCCCAGGGGCGAGTTGCGGGCGTGCCGTTCACGTGTGCCGTCTTCACCAACCTCAGCCAGGATCATCTCGACTTCCACGGGACGATGGAAGCCTACGAGGCGGCCAAGCGCTCGCTCTTCGTGGATTACGGCGTCTCGTCTGCCGCGATCGGTGTCGATGATCCGGTCGGGGCGCGATGGCTTGCGGCGCTCTCGCCCCGGCACCCGGGCTTCTTCGGGTTCGGAGAGCGGGAGGGGGCGCTTCGGATTCGGCCGCTCGACGTGCGGGTCGACACCGTCCGAGCGGAGTTCCGGTATGGCGACCGGACACGGGAAGTGACGATGGGGGTGGGCGGCCTGTTCAACGTGGCGAACAGTGTCGCCGCTCTCGGTGGGCTGATCGCGCTTGGGTTTGAATTCGAAGCGGCGTGTGACGCCATGGCTTCCGTCCACCCGGTTCCGGGACGTTTCGAGGCGATCGCGAACGATGCCGGCATCGGAGTCCTTGTCGACTATGCCCACACGCCGGACGCGCTTGAGAAACTACTGGCCTCGGCCCGGGCACTGGATCCCAAGCGGTTGATCACGGTCTTCGGCTGCGGCGGAGATCGCGATCGCACGAAGCGGCCCCAGATGGCGGCGGTCGTCAGCGCGAAGTCCGATCTCTCGGTGATCACAAGCGACAATCCGCGAACCGAGGACCCGCACGCGATCGTGCGCGATGTCGAGCAGGGCTTGGTGCCTGGCGCGCGGAGCGAGACCGTGATCGATCGGCGCGAGGCGATTTTCAGGGCCGTCGCGCTGGCCGAGGCAGGCGACATCGTCGTAATCGCGGGGAAGGGACACGAGGATTACCAAATCATCGGCCGGACCAAGCACCCGATGGACGATCGTCAGATGGCCCGCGAGGCGCTGGAGGCGCGTGGATGAAACCGATCGCGCTCCATGAGTTCGCCCTTCGCTGCGCCGGGATCGCCGTACAGATTCCGGAAGGTGCGTTCCTCACCGGATTCGGCTGGGATAGCCGGACTGTTCAGAGCGGGCAGTTGTTTCTCGCGATCGAAGGTGAGCGCGCGGACGGCCATCAATTCGTTCCCGAGGCACTGGCGCGGGGAGCGATCGCTACGATCGCGGAGCGGACGGTGCCCGGTCCGCACATCCTCGTCGAGAACTTGGAATCCGCCTTGGCCCACTTCGCTTCCGGAATTCGGGAGTCGTTCGCGGGTCCGGTGATCGGCATCACGGGCAGCAATGGCAAGACGACCACCAAGGAGTTCGTCGCGGCGGCGTGCAGTCCGCTCGGATCGGTCAAGAAAAGTGGCGGAAACCTGAACACGGAGTACACCTCGCCGCTGCTTTGGGCGGAGGTCGAATCGGATACGGCGGTCGTCGTCGCGGAGATGGCGATGCGGGGCTTGGGGCAGATTCGGCACCTCGCGTCGTTCGCGCGTCCCACGATCGGCTTGGTGACGATGATCGGCACCGCGCACATCGAGAAGGTGGGCTCGCGCGAGAAGATCGCGGAGGCGAAGGGCGAACTCCTGGAGGCACTCCCGACCGACGGACTCGCGATCTTCTGGCAGGAAGACGACTTCCAAGGCACTCTGCGCGCGATCCCCCGATGTCCGATCCGGACGTTCGGATTCAGTCCGGACGCGGAGTGTCAGATCCTCGGCTACCGGGCAGTCGCGTGGAACCGATCGGTGGTCCGGGCTCGCCTCGACGGAATCGTTTTCGAAGCGACCCTCCACGCGTTGGGCCGTCACCAAGCGCTGAATGCGGCCGCGGCGGTGCTCGCAGCTCACTCCGTGGGCGTGGCCGTCGAAGAAGCGGCCCGCTGTCTTCCGAACGCAGACCTGCCCCCGATGCGGATGGAAGCGAGACCGTTGCGGGGCGCGATGCTCCTCGTGGACAGCTACAACGCGAGTCCGGACAGCACGGTCGCCGCGATCAAGGCGCTCGCCGAGCTTCCCGCCGAAGGGCGCAAGCTTGCGGTCCTCGGTGAGATGCGGGAGTTGGGTGAGTTCAGCGAGACCGGACATCGACTTGTCGGAAGAGCCGTCGCCGAATCACCCATCGACCACGTCTTGTTGTTTGGACCGATGACGAGCTATATCCAAAGCGAGGCCGTGCGAGCGGGTTTCCCCGAGGGGCGGATCGCGTCGGCGACGTCGCTCGACGAGGTGCGATCGTTCCTTGAACAGCTCGAGCCGGGCGACGTGGCGCTCTTCAAGGGGAGCCGTGCTCTGGAACTGGAGAAGGCGGTCGAGGCGGTGGCGCTTTGAATCCGATGGTCCCGTTCTGGATTGCCTTCGGGGCGGCTGGCTTGGCCGCGTATCCGGTGTATCGGACGCTGATTCGCACCAACACGCGGCAGACGGTCAGCGAATTCGCACCGGAGAGTCACCAGAAGAAGCAGGGCACGCCGACGATGGGCGGGCTCATCGTGGTCATCGGCCTGCTCGTCGCCCTAGCCTATCCGTCCGATTCGGCCTGGATTTCTTGGCTGGTTCTTGTGGTCGGCATGGCGGCGATCGGATTCCTAGACGATTGGGTCGTGCCTCGGCGCTGGCCGGGAAAGCGGGGCTTGGGTTGGAAGCAGAAGCTCGCGATGCAGGTCGTCGTGGCGGTTCCGGCGGCCTATCTCTTTCCCCTCACGCGACAGGACCCCCTTCACGTAGGACTGTTCGCGCTGGCGGTGCTGTTCACGGCGAATGCGTACAACTTCGTGGACGGCCTTGACGGGCTTGCCGGCTCGATCGGTTTGCTGTTGGCGCTTGGTCTTGGGAGCTTGGCGGCGGGCAGTTCGATGACAGCGGTGATGGCCGGGGCACTGGTGCCGTTCTTGGTATTGAATGCCCCTCCGGCCAAGGTGTTCATGGGGGATGTCGGCTCCTTGCCCATAGGTGCCGTGCTCGGCGGCTTGGGTTATGCGTCCGCCGTGCTGGCCGGTGACGCCAGCGGGGTCGTGGCGGTCGTGGTGCTCGCACTGGTGCTGATCATCGAACTGGTGCCGGTGCCGCTGCAGATTTTCTGGGTCAAAGTGTTCAAGAAAAGACTCTTTCCCTACACTCCCATCCACCACGCCTTCGAGAAAGCAGGCTGGCCGGAGTCGCGCGTCGTTTGGCTCTTCGCGATCGCCCAAGCCGTGTGCGTCGCGGGTGCGTGGACGCTCGGCTGGAGGACAGTTTGAATCTCGCTGGGTCGCGGATCGCGGTGGCGGGAATGGGTCGAAGCGGTCAGGCGATCGCCAAGGAGGCGATCGCACGCGGGGCCGTGGTGACGGTGTTCGATGAACTCCCCTTGGAGTCGGCGGCTTCGCTCGAAGCCTCCGAGCGACTCCAGGGGTTCGGGGTGACGGTCGCAACCGGCTGGCACGGCCACCTCGATCCGACCGAGTTCGACCTCCTCGTCGCATCCCCTGGCTTCCGGCGCAACCACCCCGCGATTCGGGACATGCTGGGCGGCGGTCGCCACGTGATCAGCGAAGTCGAGTTTGCCTTTCGGATCGCGGCCGCGCCCATCGTCGCGATCACGGGGACGAACGGGAAGAGCACAACGACCGTGTTGACGTGGCTGCTCCTCTCGGGGGCGGGGAAGCATGCGGTGCTTTGCGGGAACATCAGCGGCTCGGGCTATCCCGAATTGACTCTGACCGAGGCTGCCGCGTCGACCGAAACGGACGGAGTTTTGGTCGCTGAGGTGTCTAGCTACCAACTGGAATGGGTAGAAGATTTCAAGCCTAAAGTTGCCGGTATCACCAATATCACACCCGATCACTTAGACCGGCATCCCACGTTCGAGGATTACTACAACACCAAACTTCGACTCTTTGCACAAATGGGTGACGGTGATGTCGCCGTGCTCAATGAATCGGAACCTTCGCTTCCGGCAGACCGACTGCTGGGGGCGATCCCGGAGGGTGTCGGCATCCGCACGTTCGCGTCGGGACCCGTGATGTACGGATGGGACCGTGGGCAGTTCACGCAGCCTTCGACGCGGCGCGATGGCGATGCGATCGAACTCTCAGGCCGCAGGGTTCAGCTCGCCGACCTTCCGCTCTACGGGGATCACAACGTCAGCAATGCGCTGATGGCATGGGAGATGTCGGTTGCGATGCTGGGCGCGGAAGCAGGCAACGCGTTCGAGGGGATGCTCGGTGCCCTCGCGCAGTTCAAGGGCCTGGCCTACCGGATGGAGCGGTTGGGCGAGCGGTACGGCGTGCTCGTAGTCAACAACTCGATGTGCACGAACCCGATGGCGGTCGTCACGTCCAGCTCGAGCCTCGACCGACCCCAGCATCTCCTGATGGGGGGCGATGCCAAGAACCTCGACTTCACGCCCGTCTGGGAATATCTGCAAAGAATCGGGCATAAGCTTTATCTTTACGGAAACGCGGGCGATGCTTTGGTCGAGCAGCTCGGCGGTCTCGGCGCCCTCTATCCCGACCTCGAAGCGGCCTTCGCTGCCGCAACCGCTGTGGCCCAGTCTGGCGACGCGATTCTTCTCGCCCCTGGGTGTGCGAGCGCGTTTCCCTACTCGAACTTCCGAGAACGGGGCGAAGCGTTCCGCGCGATGGCGGAAAGGTGGTTGAGCTCGTGAAGCGCCGATGGCAGATTCCCGATCCAGCGCTCTTCCTCTTGACCTTCGCGGCGACGTTGATCGGCGCGCTCATGATCTTCGACGCCGGCTACGCGCGGTCGTTGGCGCAAGGGCTCGGGCCGATTCCGAGGGAGTTCACGTCCCAGGCGATGTTTGCGTTTGTCGCGCTCATCGTGGCTTACGGGTGTGCTCGGGTGTCGGTCGGGCAGTGGCGGCGGTGGGCGGTTCCGCTCTTCTGGCTATCGTTCCTTTCGCTTCTCGCGGTCGAGTTCTTCGGCAAGGAGATGAACGGGGCTAAGCGTTGGATCGACGTCGGTGTACTGGTTCAGCCGGCTGAGTTCGCAAAAATCGCTTGCGTTGTGTTCCTCGCCGCGGTCTTCGCGAGCCGCAAGCCGTGGGTGGCGCCGAAGAAGTCCCCACGAGACTGGGCCGCGTGGATGGACCGGGTGGGGATGCCAAAGCTGATCCGTGGATTGCCGCTCTTGGCCGTGCTCGTCGCCGTCTACCTTGTCGAACGCGAGCCGGATCTGGGAACGGCGGCGGTGATCGGCGCGGTCGCCTTCATCCTGATCTTCCTCGGAGGCGTGAGCCGCTGGAGTTTGGTTGCGGTGGTGATCGTGACCGGGATCGGCCTATTCGCGATGGTGAAGCAGGAGCCGTACCGAATCGACCGGATCACGAACCACGCCCAGCGCTGGAATCCGGATCATGTCGACGATGTCGGCTACCAAACGACGCAGTCCGAGGCGGCGATGGCGAACGGCGGCTGGACCGGCGTCGGCATCGGCGCNNCCGGCATCGGCGCGGGCCGGTCCAAGCACATGCTGCCGGCCGCGACAACCGACTTCATTCTCGCCACGACGGGGGAGGAGTTCGGGCTCCTCGGTGTGCTGTTCGTGCTCGTCGTGTTGGGCGGGATCACATTCCGATTGATCGTCCTTGGAAACCGCCATCAGGACAAGTTCGGCAAGCTGATCCTCTACGGAACCGCGTCGTGGATCGGCGTGCAAACCTGCGTGAACGTGATGATGGCGAACGGCTATCTACCCGCGATCGGGATTCCGCTCCCGTTCGTGAGTTCGGGCGGGTCGAGTCTGGTCGCCCTCTGGATCGCGATCGGGATTTGCCAGAGTGTGGTCGCGAAGCCGCGGCAGTCGCACCGGGCAGTGGTCCAGGATGACGAGCGCGCGGCCGAACCGTCGCGAGCGCGCCGCCAGACGCCCCGACCCGAGCCGCGGATGCCTGTCCATCGATGAAGAAGCTCGTCGTGACCGGCGGAGGCACGGGCGGGCACGTCTTCCCGGCACTCGAGGTCGCCCAGGCCGCCCGCGCCGCGGGTTTCGACGTGCGGTACCTCGGATCGCTTCGCGGAATCGAAGGGAGGGGTTGCGAACGCCTCGAACTCCCGTTCGAGGGGTTTTCATCCGAGCCGGTGACCAGCCTTCGAAAGTTGAAAGGTTGGAAGGCCCTCCTCGCCCTTCTGCGGGCGACCGGGGCCGCTCGTCGCGCGCTCGACCGGGATCGGCCCGACGTCCTCTTTTCGACGGGAGGCTATGCGTCGGCGCCGGTCGCGATGGCGGCGCGACGCCTCCGTATTCCGTACGTGATCCACGAACAGAACACGGTTCCGGGTCGCACGAATCGGATCCTCGCGAAGGAGTCATTCGCCGTCGCCACCGTGTTTCGCAGCGGAGCCGAGCACTTTCCAGGGTCACGCGTCGTGCGGACGGGAATGCCGATCCGATCCGCGTTGCGCCAGAGCGCCCAGGGCCGACTCGGAGTCGGTCAGGTCCTGCGAGAGGATTCCCCGATCCTGCTCGTGATGGGCGGGTCACAAGGGGCGGTCGCCCTCAACGATGCATGCCTGGCGACCGCGCTGCGGATGGCGTCGACCGAAGTGCAGTGGCTGCACGTCGCCGGTCCCAGCCACTTCGACGCGACGCTCCAGTCGGTCGCCAAGCTCGGCATCCGATCACCCTACGAAGTACGGGCGTTCCTGGAGGCCGAGGAACTGGCTTCGGCCCTGTTCTCGGCGTCCCTCGTGATTTGTCGGGCAGGAGCGGGGACTTTGGCCGAGTTGGCTGCGTTCCGCACGCCCGCGATCCTGGTGCCGTATCCTTCGGCGTTCGGCGATCACCAGCGTGTCAACGCGCTGGAATTCGAGTCGATGGGCGCGGCGACCCTGTTGCCGCAGTCGGAACTCCAGCCGGCGGCGCTGGAGGCACGGATTCACCTCTGGCTCACTGAATCCGACCGACGCGACGCCGCGGCTGGAGCCCTCGCCGCCTGGGACATCCCGGACGCGATCGACCAGGTGTTGTCTCTCCTGCGGGCCGCGTCCGAATAGACGGGTCCGTTGCCCGTCGACCGAGCGATCGGGTATCTTCTGGTTTCCCCCTTTGACCCCCCGGGATCAGATATGGTTAAGGCACCCATGAGCGACAAAGAAGACCGAAGTGGAGGACCTCAGTCATCGGGCGATCTCCCGATGCCGAACCTCAAGCGGCGTGGCCTGAAGGGCTTCTATCGGGACGTCATCCGCGAGATGCGGCACGTCACGTGGCCCACCCGCGCCGAGACGAACCGCCTCACTGGAGTCGTGCTCGCGGTCTGTCTGCTCGTCATCGTGATCCTCACCGCCCTTTCCCTCGTCTTCGAGAAAGCCTTCGAAGCGATTCTTCGGAGCTAGCCGGATGCCGAAATCCTGGTATGCGGTCCACACGATTGCGGGCCATGAAAACAAGGTCAAGGAAGTCCTCACCCGTCGCGCTCAGGTGGAAGGGTACTGGGACAACGACATTTTCGAGATCCTGATTCCGACCGAGCAGGAACTCACGACGCGTGGCGGCAAGCGCGTGTTGGTCGATCGCAAGGTCTTTCCTGGCTACATTCTCATTCTGATGAACTTGACCGACGATACGTTCAAGCTCGTCAAGTCGACCAGTGGCGTGACCGGATTCGTGTCGATTGGAACCAAGCCGGTTGCGCTCGAAGACTACGAAGTCCGGCGGATCATGACGAACATCGAGACGCATAAAGAAGCGCCTCGAATCGCGTACGGCAAAGGCGACATCATCCGCGTCATCGAAGGGCCGTTCAGCGACTACACCGGCAAGATCGAAGAGGTCAACTCGGATCGCGAGAAGCTCAAGGTCCTCATCAACATCTTCGGACGCGAAACACCGGTCGAGCTCGACTTCACCCAAGTCGAACGGATGTAGCGGATCTCGGCTTCCGACCGGGCTTTCCTCGGGGCTCCGGGCACATTCGCGTGTGTGGTACGTAGGAGTTCCAGTGGCTCGCGGCCGGTGTTGTCGAAACCTGGCCCGTCGATCGTCCTCCGTCTCCAGGTAGGAGCGAGGCGGCGCGGTGGATCGGAGTAGTCCCGTGAATGCTGGGAAGTCCTCTCGACCCGCCAAAAGGGGAGACGGAATGGTCCACCAGACGTATAATAGGGAACGTGGACAGCCAACTCACCATCGTGTTTGAACCTACGGAGGAAGGTGGGTATACCGCCTTCATCCCGGAAGTTCCTGGCGCTGTCTCAGAGGGCGAGACGATCGATGAAGCGCGCTCCATGGTGCTTGACGCACTCCATGAGCTAACGGTCTACCGCCGCGAGGCGGCGCTCAATGCCAAATCTCCTCGATCGGTCATCGAGAGGGTTGCGGCGGGTTTTTAGCTCAGGGTCGGCGGCTTCTCAATTCCGAGATCAAAGCAAATCCTCCTTGCTGTGTTTCGCTTGAGTTCGTTGTGTCGTGGGACAGCGGCCGTTGCACCGTTGGCCGGATTGCTCCAAATGGCGTGGCGTCCGCCTTCCCTCACGCGGAGGCAACCGGAGCTTCGCAGATGCCGCTCGAACTCACTCCGCTTCATCGTCCTCCTCCGCGCCGCACGCAAACCGGACCGCGGGACTCACCACTCGTTTGAGCCACGAGAGAATGCCCTTTGCTTCAGTGGCGTCCATGGCTTCCGGCATGACGATGTAGGTGGTCGATCCGGGCATTGGAAGTTTCATCAGTCCACGGGCGCTGTTCACCGGACCTCCGAAGCCGCTACCGTCCGTGAAGCCCGCTCCAGTGCCGCTCCCTCCGCCAAACCCGGTTCCGTCTCCAAAGCCGGCGCCGGAACCCGACTGGCTCTCTTCTGCAGAACTCAGTTGCGCCTCAGGCGATCGCTCGGTCGCGTGACCAAGGACCGAAATCACATCGGGAGGGGCCTGAACCAGTTCAATGAGGACGCCCTCCCCGCTCAGCGGAAACTCCTCGTTGCCCTTGGGGTGGATGAAGCAGATCTCGTGGCCGCCCGCACCTTGGCGGATGCCTCCCGGTGCGAATCGCACCCCGCGCGTGGTCATCCATGCCACGGCGGCACGAAGGTCGTCCACCCACAGGCCCACGTGGTTGAGGGGAACGGTATGCACGGCCGGCTTTCTTTCGGGGTCGATCGGCTCCATCAGGTCCACTTCGACGGCGAGCGGCCCATCGCCGAGTGCGCAGATCTCCTCATCCACGTTCTCGCTCTCGCTTCGGAACGGACCGACGCTCACGAGGCCGAAGATGTCTACCCATAGTGCCATCAACCGAGTCTTATCGGTCCCGCCGATGGCGATCTGTTGAAGTCCAAGGATCCGAAACGGCCTCGTGCCTGTGCCATCCATGGCCCCAGCCTACCCTCGGTCCCGACCCCGCTCAAGCGGCTATTCGAAGCGAAGGATCGGCTGGTCGACGGACAGGTTTTCGCCGGGCTTCGCCAACAGCTCACTCACGATCGCATCCTGGGCCGCAGTGAGGACGTTCTCCATCTTCATTGCCTCGATCACAGCCAAACGTTCGCCGGCGCGGACCTGCTGACCCACGCCGGCCGCGACATCGACGAGGAGCCCCGGCATCGGGGAGAGCAGGAAGCGCGAGAGGTCCGGTGGTTCCTTCCGAGGCATCAACTTGTAGAGCTCGGCGGCTCGGGGTCGCATGACCAGCGCATCGATCTGCGCGCCGTTATGGGCGACACGGATCGTCAGGGGGCTCTCGGCGCTACCTCCGCCTCCGGCGGTCGATCGTGCCCGCTCGACCTGGGCTGTGAAGGGGACGCCATTGCAGGTTCCCGTCCCCAAGGTCTCGCCCAAACGCGTCTTGCTTTGGATCTCGTAGCGCCGGTCATTGACGACGATGTCGGCCTTTTCGAGCACGGGATCGTAGTCGTCGATCCGAACGTCGTGGTGCTGGTGATCGCCTTCGCGATCCAGCACGATCACCACGAGGTCGGCTCGGGCCTTGGCGAGATGGCCGGCGAGTTGCCCGCTGATGCCGATCGCCCGCTGACGGGCCTTGCGTCGCACGAACGCGGCGAGGGCGACGAGAAATCCCGGGTCTTCGTGCTCCCGAGCGCGGAGGAAGCCGTCCCGATAGTGCTCGGCGATGAATCCGGTATTGAAGTCACCGTCGAGGAACTTCGGATGGGTCAGAAGTGCCGATTGGAACGGTAGGTTGCTGCTCACGCCGCGGATCACGAAGCCGTTCAGGGCCTCGCGCATCCGCGCGACCGCGCCGGCACGATCTCGACCGTGGACGATGAGCTTGGCGATCATCGAATCGTAATGAATCGGGATTTCGCCGCCCTCATCGACGCCCGTGTCCACACGCACGCCGCCGTCTTCGGGTACCGGACCCGCCGCCTCCATCGTCACAGGCGGCGGGAGGTACTGTACGAGCCGTCCGGTCGAGGGCAGGAAGTTCCGGAACGGGTCTTCGGCGTTGATCCGGCACTCGATCGCCCAGCCGTT
>DKKT01000025.1 GCA_002455425.1 Chthonomonas sp. UBA6659
TCGGTGAGCGAAGCGAACCGGGTTAGGTGGTGTCCTCCCGACAATGGAGAGCTGCCCGGCGACTCAGCCGTGCCGAGGCACCGCGTAACGGTCGATCTTCGATCGCAGATCCGCCACAAGGTCGGCTTCCACATAGATCCCGTCGTCCCGATAGTCGACCTGCCGGACCCGTCCATACCGATAGCACTCATCCACCAGGCCGCTTTCCGAGTACGGCAGCAGCACCCTCACCGGTGCGAGGTGCGACTGGATCATCTTGACCAGCAGTGCGAGAAAGTCCGGCATCCCCGTGCCCTGCGTCGCCGAAATCCCGACCGAGTCGGGCCACTCTGCGACCAACGCGCGGAGCTGGGATGGGTCCGCCAAGCGATCGATCTTGTTGAAGACCGTCAGTGTCGGCTTCTCGTCCGCGCCGAGCACCCGCAAGGTGTCGAGCACGGCATCCCGTTGCACGTCCCAATGCGGCTCCCCGACATCCACGACGTGGATCAGGAAGTCGGCCTGGACCACCTCCTCCAGCGTCGCCCGAAACGCGGCCACGAGATGGGTCGGGAGGTTGCGGATGAAGCCGACCGTGTCGGTCAGGAACAGGCTGTAGCCGTCCGGCAGCTCGATCTTGCGCGTGGTCGGGTCCAGCGTCGCGAACGGCATCGCGTCCGCCAGCAGATCGGTGCCGGCCAGGCGGTTCATCAGCGTGCTCTTGCCGGCGCTCGTGTAGCCCACGATCGCCGCGAACGGAAACGGGTACTTCCGGCGCGCCGCCCGTTGCTGATCGCGGTGGCGGCGGACCTCGTCGAGTTCCTCCTTCAGCCGCGCGATCTTGTCTTTGGCGACCCGGCGATCCGACTCCAACTTCGTTTCGCCGGGACCGCGCATGCCGATGCCGCCCTTCTGACGCTCGAACTTCGTGTAGACCGACATCAGGCGCGGCATCATGTACTCGAGCTGCGCGAGCTCGACCTGGATCTGGCCCTCACGCGTGCGCGCCCGCCGAGCGAAAATGTCGAGAATGAGCTGCGTGCGGTCGACCAGACGCCGCTCGATCGCCTTTTCGAGGTTCCGCCCCTGGATCCCCGAGAGCTCGGCGTCGAGGACCACGACATCCGCGCCCGAGTCGAGTACGCCCGCCGCAACCTCTTCGATCTTCCCCTTTCCGAGGTAGGTCGACTGGTACGGCTTCGAGAGGCGCTGCCGGATGCCGCCCACGACCTCGACTCCGGCCGCCTCGCACAGCCCGGCGAGTTCCTCCTCGACGATCTCGTCTTCGTCCTCGTCCTGGTTCACGAACACGAGGAACGCTCGTTCGACCGGCACGCCGGTGTCTTTGTGGGTCTTGGACATCTCGCTCTATTGTGCCTGCTTGCGCTCCCGGTCCTACCGCCGCTTCGTGCCTGGGGCCTTCGCTTGATGGCGTCGGGAAGTGGCGGACCACCCTCACCCCCTACCCCCTCTCCCTTCGCACAATCATCGAAAGGAGAGGGGGCGAGTTTGGAGATACCTCCCTGATTCCGGGATGCCTTGTGCCCGGCATCGGGGAGGTCGGTGAGCACCGCGAACCGGGTGGGGTCGTCCCGGTTTCGAGAGTTCAGGCGAGAACCAGACGATTTCAAGCGTGCGTCGGACCCCCTCCGTCCCGCGGGAGCGGGCCACCTCCCCCGATGCGGCGCACGAACATCGCCGAATCAGGGGAGGATCTACGCGAAATTGCGGCGCACGAACATCGCCGAATCAGGGGAGGATCTACGCGAAGATCCGGCGCACGATCATCGCGGAATCAGGGGAGGACCTTCGAAAGGCGCCTCATCGAGGTTCCTCGACACACCGGGTCTGCTGCGCCCTACTCCGGCGACCGCAGCTCCTCGGCCTCCTCAACCCCGACCGCGGCCCGCATCGCCGCCAGCTTCCCCTCGAACTGAGTCAGCGCCCGCCCCTCGAGGCCGACGGCCCTGCCGTCGAGCATCGCGGCGAGCGCCTGGCACTCCGCCCGCGAGAACCGCACCGCCCCCATCACATGCTCCTCGAACGCCTCGTATGCCATCGGCGCAACCGCGCGCGCACACTCCGCCATCGCCTCGGCGTAGACGCGGATCTCGTATTGGGCATGGCTGTCAAGTCGAAGTTGGAGAAAACGGAGCAAATTGTGCAGATCGATCTGCCAATACCACTCCGTGTACAGCGACAGCGGGAGGTTGGCACGGGCCAGTTCGCGCGCCACCCCGGCGTCGATCATCCCGGTGTAGTGCGCATAGACGGAGCGTTGGTCCTCGTCCATCTCCGCGATCACCCGCTCCGCCTCCGCGCGGGGCAGGGCCTCGTCGCTGCGGGCCTGCTTGTTCGAATCGCTTTGGTAGCGCACCATCTCCGGATCCGGCAGATAGAACTCGTCCCGCATCAGCGAGTAGCGGCCGCTGATCTCGTTCAGCCGCGCGGTCCGGTGCCGCACCCACTGCCGCGCCACGAAGATCGGCATCTTCGCGTGGAACGTCAGGATCACCTGCTCGAACGGAGAGGTGTGCTCGTTCTTGAGAAGATAGTGGATCAGCGCCCGGTCCTGCCGGTAGCTCTTGGTTCCCGCCCCATAGCTGACCCGCGCCGCCTGCACGATCCGCTGGTCGCCCCCCAGGTAATCGACGAGTCGCACGAAGCCCTTGTCGAGAACCGGAATCTCCCGGTCGAGGAGGGCTTCCGCCTCTTCCACTACGATGCGCGCCATGGTCCGATTGTAGAATGGAAGGCATGCGCACCGCCCTGATCCTCGCTCTGGTCTCGATCGTCTTCGCCGCCTTCGCCCAGAAGCCGACGCTCAAGCAAGCCGAGGACAAGCTCGTCCACGACGGGTACATCGACACGCTCTGCAACGCGCAGTGGGCCGTGAAGCAGGGCGACGCGATCGTCCCGATTCTCGACCAGATGCTCGCCAAGCGCAAGACCTACGCCAAGCTCGACAACGGCGGCGGCGCGTTCCCGTTCAACGCCGAGTACGCCCTCGCCCATATCCCCTCGAAGCGCTCGCTCGCCGTGCTCGAGAAGTACAAGCTCAAACTCGCGATCCAAGGCTGGAAGCTTCGCGATCAGAAGAAGAGCAAGGACTACGGCGTCCTGAGCCGAGACGGCTCGATCTTCGTCAAGGCCAACCAGTCGATCGGCGCCGTCCAGCAGCTGAAGGCCGGCACCGCCGTCCGAATCCTCAAGCGCGCGATCGAGAACCCGAACGAAGAAGGTCCCCGGGGCGGCCCGACCGTCTACGACGAGGTCGAAGTCCTCTCGACCGGCCGCCGCGGATTCGTCCAGCGCGCCGGCGACAACTTCGACCCGTTCTTCTGAGCGGGCAGACTCACCGGAACCGCTTGAGCCTCAGCGAATTGAGCACGACCGACACGCTGGAAAGCGCCATCGCGGCCGCCGCCCACATCGGGTTCATCCTCCCGACCACGGCGAGCGGGATCATCACCACGTTGTAGCCAAACGCCCAGACGAGGTTGCTCCGGATCGTCGCGATCGTCGCACGTGCGAGGCGGATCGCCACCGGGACACCGCGAAGATCGGATCGCAGAAGCGTGATGCCTGCCGTTTCCATCGCGACCGCGGAGCCGCCTCCCATCGCGACGCCTAGGTCGGCCTGCGCCAATGCCGGGGCGTCGTTGACCCCGTCGCCGACCATCGCGACCTCGCCCGCGGACTGGTACTGCGCGACGAGCGCCGCCTTCCCCCCGGGCAGGACTTCCGCCTCGACCTTCTCGATCCCAACTTGAGCGGCGACGACCTCGGCGGTTGCCCGGTTGTCGCCCGTCACCATGACGGGTGTGAGGTCCATCGATCGGAGGGTGTGGATCGCCTCCACGCTATGAGGGTCGATCGTGTCCGCGACCGCGAGCACTGCGGCCAGCTCACCGTCGCTCGCCGCCAAGACCGCCGTCTTGCCCTCCCGCTCCAGCGCGTTGAGCCTCTCCAGCGCCGACGACGGCACGGCAACGCCCCGCTCCTCCATCAGCCGCCGACTTCCGACAAGCACGGCACTGCCCCCGACTTGCCCCGAGACACCGCGGCCTCCGAGACCTTCGAAGCCTTCGACCCCGCTCACCGTCGCCCCGCGCTCGCGCAGCCCCTCGACGATCGCCCGGGCAACCGGATGCTCGGAAGCCGCCTCGATCGAGGCGATCCGATCCGCGACTCCGGAGGTGTCGGTCAGGGGCTCGAAATCGGTGAGCGACGGCCGACCGTGGGTGATCGTGCCCGTCTTGTCGAGCAGCACCGTCCGGAGCTGGGCCGCGCGCTGAAGCGTCACCGCGTCCTTCACGAGAATCCCGAGTTCGGCGCCACGACCGGTGCCGACGATCAGCGCCGTCGGCGTCGCCAGCCCCAACGCGCAGGGACAGGCAATGACCAGTACCGCGACCGATCGAATGAGGGCCGCATCCCACGAGCCGCCGAGCAGCGCCGTCCCGACGAGGGTCCCGATCGCGATCAGGATCACGATCGGGACGAACACCGCCGAGATTTTGTCCGCAAGCTCCTGGACGGGCGGCTTCGAGCCCTGCGCCCGCTCGACCATCTTCACGATCTGAGCCAGCGTGGTCTCCGCGCCGACCCTTGTCGCCCGGAAGACGAACGCTCCCGATCCGTTGAGCGTCCCTCCGGTGACTGCGTCGCCCGCTCGTTTCGCGACCGGGATCGGCTCGCCGGTCAGCATCGATTCGTCCACGTAACTCTCGCCCGAGTCGACTTCACCGTCCGCCGCGATCCGCTCACCGGGCCGAACCCGAACCCGATCGCCGACCCGAATCCGATCGACCGGCACCGAGTGCTCGGCGCCGTCCGCCCCGAGCACGGTGGCAGTCGGAGGAGCGAGGTCCATCAAGGTGCGGATCGCATCCGACATCCGTCGCTTGGCCCGCTCCTCGAGGAAACGACCGAGGAGAATCAGCGAGACGATCACCGCCGCGGTCTCGAAATAGATGTGATCGCTCTGCATGTGCCCGTGCCCGCGGTAGACGAACAGCGACGCGGCGCTCATCCCCCAAGCCGCAGCAGTCCCCAACGCGATCAGCGTGTCCATCGTCGACTGGAGGTGGCGTGCCGCCTTGGCAGCCGTGACGAAGAACCTCCGCCCCGAACCGAACACGACCGGCGTCACGAGGACCAAGAGCAGCCAGTTCGCCCACTCGGGACGCGGGTGCCACAGCATCGAGATCGCGACCGCCGGGACCGTGAGCGCGAGCGCGAAGAAGAGGTCGCGGCGCAAAACATCGAGATCGAGCGGTTGGACGTGGTCGGCATGCCCCGAATGTTTCGCGCCTTGGGCGGTGTAGCCGGCCCCCGAGACCGCCCCGATGAGTCGGTCGACCTCGACACCCGGGTCGTGGTGGACGGTCGCCTGATGCGTCGCGAAGTTGACGCTCGCCTGGTGGACGCCCGGCACCTTGGCCAGTGCCTTCTCGACCCGGCGTACGCAGGACGCGCACGTCATCCCTCCGATGTCGAGATCGGTGGAAGCTGCGGCGGAGTCGTGTCCGGCGTAAGGGTCAGGGTCAGCCACGGTCAAGCGACCTTCGCCGAGTACCCCTCTTCCTCCACCGCGGCGAGGAGGGCCTGTCGGTCGAGGTCCGGCTCGTGGGCGACGGTCGCGGCGCCCGAGGCGAGATCGACCTCGGCATGGGACACCCCAGGCACGGATTCGAGGGCTTCCTTAACGGCGCGGCGACAATGGTCGCAGGTCATGCCTTCGACGTGGAGAGCAGTCGTCATAGACCTTTCATACCCGGAAGCGGCCCATAATCGACCATGGAGCCGACGGTCAGCTTGACCCCTGAACAGGTGGCGTTCTATCACGAGAACGGATACCTCGCGATTCCCCGCCTCATGCCCGACGACGAAGTCGCCTGGATGCGGGATGTCTATGATCGGCTCTTTCGCGAACGTGTCGGACGCGACGTTGGAGACCAGTTCGACCTTGCCGGGACCGACGACGACGACGCCCCCGCGGTACTCCCCCAGATTCTGGGTCCCGCGAAGTATGCGCCGGAGCTACGCGAGAGCCGGCTCTGGGTGAATGCGGCCCACGTCGTGCGCCAGCTGCTCGGCCCCGAAGCCCACTTTGGCGACGGTCACATGATCTTCAAGCCCGCGCGGATCGGGGCCGAGACCCCTTGGCACCAGGATGAGGCGTATTGGGATCCCGGCCTCGACTACCGCTCCCTGTCGATCTGGGTCCCGCTTCAGGAGGCCAAGGTCGAGAACGGGTGCATGTGGTTCGTGCCGGGCAGCCAGCGCCTCGAAGTCCTGCCCCATCGAAGCGTCGGTGGAGATGTCCGCATCCACGCGCTCGAGGTGCTTGGCGCCGACACCGACGGAGCCGTAGCGTGCCCCCTTCCCCCTGGCGGTGCCACTTTCCACGGCTCACGAACCCTGCACTACACCGGTCCCAATCGAAGCGAAATCGACCGCCGGGCCTACATTCTCTCCGGGGGCCTCCCCGCGGTTCCCCGTACCGATGGGCGCTCCTTCCCGTGGAACGACGTCAAACAAACCGCCCGCCAGGTCCGCGCCGACGCGAACCGGTAGCTTCTCCCCCTCGGGGATGAGGGGCTGATTTCCTCTCCGCCTCTGGGGGAGAGGTCGATGAGCGGAGCGAACCGGTCTTGTCCCCCCTCGCCCATGATCGATGGGAGAGGGGGCAGGGGGTGAGGGGTGTTACCTCTCCGCCTCCGGGTGAGGTGGTCCCAGGCGTCGATCGGGAGCGGACCCCCTCCGTCCCGCCAGAGCGGGCCACCTCCCCCGATGCGGCGCANNGCCCTCACCGACTTCTCCTCCGGTGGAGGAGAAGTTGGCGCCAGCGATAACGGAAGCGAACCGGGGGCCGGGGGTCTCTGGTCCACGCAACCGAACGTGCCGGACGCTGATCGGGATGACCGCGAGCTATGACCGTGGTCATAGTGGGTCGCCGAGCCCGAGGTGACAATGTCCTGAGGAGGACCACCCCATGGCAAGCGTGATTGAACAACCCGCCATCCCAACTTGGCAACCCAACGAACCTG
>DKKT01000060.1 GCA_002455425.1 Chthonomonas sp. UBA6659
GGTGTGGCCTCTGGGCCGGCGCGGGGACGGGTCCGATCAGAGCTTCTTCTTGCCCGTCTTCTGGGCGGCTCGCTTGGTCGCCGAACCGACCGAACCGCCCTGCGCCGGAGAGATCGCATTGATCTGGAGCGCATCCATATCGTTCGCGCTCAAGAGGAATTTGCCATCGGCGGTGAACGCGAGCGGTGCACCCACGAACGATTGCCGCTCCAGTTTCGCGACCGGCGCGAACGTCACACAGTCCCAGACGATCACGGTCTGGTCCGACGAGCTGGTCGCGGCCAGACGCCCGTTGGGCGACATCGCAACCCGCAGGATCCAGTCTTTGTGACCCTTGAGGCTATTCATCTTTGTCCGGCTCTTGACGTCCCACACGATGCCGTTGCCGTCCTTGCCTCCCGTCACCATCCGAGTCCCGGCGGCGTTGAACGCAACGTCGAGAACCCCCAGCTTCTGATGGCCGTCCACGCTCGCCACGAGGCTGCCGTCGCCGCTTTTGTAGAAGTGAGTTCCGCTCCCGAGAGTCGCCGTGGCGAGCAATCCGCCCGGCATGAACGTCGCGCTGTAGACGTTCGCCCCTTTGCCCAGAATCTTGCGAATCGGCTTGCCCGAAGCCGTATCCCAAAGGAAGATCACGTCGTCTTTCCCCGTACTCATCAGCGTCTTCCCGTCGGCGGAGAAGTTGACCGCCTGGATGCCCCGGACATGGGTATTGACGCGCGTGAACTCGCGAATCTTCGCGCCGTCCGCCAGATTCCAAAGCGTGATTCGGCCTCGCTCGTCGCCCGTCGCGAGAATCTGTCCGTTCGGACTGAAGGCAACCGCGTAGGCAGGGTCAGGGAGTGCCGGGAGGACACGGATCGTCGTCCCGCTCGCAGCATCCATGATTCGAACGACCCGGGTTTCGAGAGAAGCCGCAAAACGGGAGCCGCTCGGCGCAGCGGCGATCGCAACCGTCCGCAGGCCGTCGTAGGCCTTCACCCGGGTCACCGTGATCGGGCCGGGCGTGGCAAGGGCAAGTGTGGCGAAAATTGGGCTGAGCATCCTTTCTCTAAGTCCTCCTCGTTCTATTGTAACGCTCTGCCCGGGACCGAGTTTCCGCGCAGGTACCCTGGATCGGTGCAGCACGCTCTCCACGTCCTCGAGTTCGACGCCGTGCGCCGGCTCTTGGCCGGGCACTGCGAGACGTCGCTCGGGGCCACCTGGGCGGAGGAGTTGTGGCCCGTCTTCGAGGCACCCGAGGTCTGGCGCCTCCAAGCCGAAACCAAGGAGGCCGACGATCTGCTTTCTGGACTTACCGTCCCCTCGCTGGCACCCATCCGCGATGTCCGACGGGCAGTCGACATCGCGTCGAAAGGCTCGACCCTCGAGGGTTCCGTTCTTTACTCGGTCGGGGCGTCCTTGTGCGCCATGCGATCCCTACGAGCGGTCGTCCAGGCCCGCAGCGGCGCTTGGCCGCAGCTGTGGGTCTGCGCCGAATCCCTCCCCGACCTCAGGACCCTGGAGCAGAAGATCCTGGACAGCGTCGAACCGGACGGCGAGGTCCTCGACACCGCGAGTCCCGAACTCGGGCGGTTGCGCCGGACGCGAGCGTCCTGCGCCCAGCGCATTGCGGACCGAATCCAGGCTTACACCACCGGCAAGACCCGTGATTTGCTGAGCGACGGGGTGTTCACCCAACGCGATGGCCGATACGTCATCCCCCTCAAAGCCGAGAATCGCGGCAAGATCAAGGGCATCGTCCACGATACGAGCGCCAGCGGCCAGACGATCTTCGTCGAACCGGAGGAGATCGTCCAGCTCGGCAACTCGCTCCGCGAGGCCGAGGCCGCCGAACGGGCCGAGGTCGCGCGGATCCTCGCCGACCTGAGTCGCCGGATCGGTCATGAGGCGACCGGCATCGCCCGAGGCATCGAGGCCTCCGGCGCCATCGATCTGATCCTCGCCAAGGCGAGACTGGGCCACGCGATGCACGCGGTTGCACCGATCGAGTCGCAGGGGCATCGCATCTTCGTCGACAAGGCTCGGCACCCCCTCCTCGATCCCCAAATCGCCGTGCCGCTCTCGCTCGACGTCGGCAAGGATTTCGATGGCGTGCTGATCACCGGCCCGAACACAGGCGGCAAGACCGTCGCGATCAAGACGGTCGGCCTCTTCGTCGCGATGGCGCAATCCGGACTGATGCTGCCCGCGAGCGAGGTTCGCCTCGGTCCGTTCAGCCAGATTTGGGCGGACATCGGCGACGAACAGAGCCTCCAACAGTCCCTGTCGACGTTCAGCGGTCATATCAAGAACATCTCCGAAGCGCTGCGAGGTCTCCGCCCCGGAGCGATCGTCCTCCTCGACGAACTCGGGGCGGGGACCGACCCCGCCGAAGGTGCTGCTTTGGCGAAGGCGATCCTCAGGGCGTTCCAGAAGGGGGGCGGCAAGATCCTTGCGAGTACCCACTACGGCGAGCTCAAAGTCTTTGCCTACAACCAGCCCGGCTTCATGAACGCCGCGATGGAGTTCGACATGAAGAGCCTTCGCCCCACCTACCGCCTAATCCTGGGAGCCCCCGGGGCGAGCCACGCGCTTCGGATCGCGGAACGGTACGGGATTTCGAAGGAGATCGCCGAAGAGGCCCGGGGTGGCCTGGGGGTGGAGCAACAGGACATCACACGGATGCTTGAGAAGCTCGAGCAAGCCCAGCGACAAGCCCAGCGCGCCCAGAGCGATGCCGACCGGCTGAGCGCGTCGCTCAAGAAACTTGAGGACGAAACCGCCCTCAAACTCGCCGAAGCCGACGAAATCCGCCGCACGGCCAGGGCGAAAGCCGCCGAAACCCTTGAGAGCACGCTGCGGGAACTTCGCCTTGAAGCCACCGAAATCTTCGAGAATCTCAAGTCGAAAGGAGTCGGGAGCAAGGCGCTCGAGGACGCCCGCTCCCGGCTCAAGGAACTCCAAGAAGTCGGTGCCGACGTGGCCGGCGAGTTCCGGCCAGAAAAGAGAAAGTCCAAGGCCATTTCCCTATCCAAAGGCGATGCGGTTCGCGTCGACGGCTATACCCAGGCCGGCACGGTCTTAGCCGATCCACGTGATGGCAAAGTACAGGTTCAGATAGGAATCCTTAAGATGACTCTGCCGATCGACCAACTGGTTCCGGTACCGACCGCTACGACAAAGGCTCCGAAGGCCAAGTCGAGCCTCGGCTTCCAAAAGGCTCAGACGGCATCGCTCGAGCTCAGTTTGCGTGGCGTGCGAGCCGAGGACGCGGAAGTCCTTCTCGATCGCTTCTTGGATGACGCGATCCTCGGAGGGCTCCCGAGTGTCCGAATCGTTCACGGCAAGGGCGAGGGCATCCTCCGCAAGCTGACCCGCGATGTGCTTCGTCGCCATGCTGGAGTTCAATCGTTTCGCGATGGCGAAGCCGCCGAGGGCGGCCAAGGCGTCACGATCGCCACTTTCAAGGCATAAGGCCCAAACCGGCAACGGTGCGGTGTGGAGTCGACTCGGATCGACCGACGATCTGGAAACGGATGCAGAACCTCCAATCGCCGATCCGACGCCTTCGACAGCGCCACCTCAAGTTATGCCCGCTCTGTGGTACGGTGAGCGCCCGTCGCCGGACCGACTGTGCGGTTTGCGGCTGGCATGGGCGATTCGATCATGACCCCGAACGGATTTCCGACGGTGTTCGCGACATCGTCGATCACTGTCCGGAGCTGGTTCGAGTGCTGACACCCCCCAAAAGGCCCGGGCCATGGGCACGTCTTCGGCGTGCGCTCGGCCTCGATCGCGGTTTCGACGTCCGGACGTGAGCGCTTTGGCGGCCTGAGGCCCGTCCTATCTTCGAGCATGTCGTTTTGTCTGGGAATCACGGTGCGCGAAGGTCTTGTCGCGATTGCCGATACTCGAATCATCTCCGGCAACGAGGTCGTGGTTGCGCGGAAAATGCGCACATTCAACCTCGGGACAATGAGCTTCTTCGTCCTATGCTCGGGCCTGCGGTCGGTGAGCGATAAGGTCCTGACCTACTTCGAAGAGCGGCTCCTCGGCCTCGAAGGCCCTTACGACCGCCTTTTCAAAGTCGTCAACGCCCTTGCCGAACACATTCGCGACGTAGCGCGGGAAGATCGCCTCGCGCTGATCGAAGGTGGGCTCCAGTTCAACACGCACCTCCTCGTCGGAGGCCAGTGTGCGTCGGATCGCGCCCACCACCTCTATCTCGTCTATCCCGAAGGTAACTGGGTCGAAGTTTCTGAGGAGAGTCCTTACCAAATCATTGGAAGCCCTGGCTACGGCAAGCCGCTCCTCGACCGGACCCTCGAGTTCGATGACCCAATGAAGTTTGCCTTCAAGGTCGGGTGCCTCGCGTTCGATTCGACAAGGGTCAGCGCTGCAGACGTGGACTTTCCGATTGACGTGGCGCTCTACCCTCGGGACAGTTTCCACGTCGTGGCCCACCGATTCCAGGAGGCGGACATGCACAAGGTCACCCATTGGTGGCAAAGCCGCCTACGGCAGTCCGTCAACGGACTGCCGTCGCAGTGGCTTGAGGCTCTTTTCGAGCAGGTCGCGCCCGAGCGGATGCCGACCTGACCTACCGGTAGATCGCCTTGATCGTCCGATCCGACGTCATCGGTAACTTGAGCATCGACTTCGTGGTCCCCGAGTTCGGTCCCGTGACCTCCCAGTGATCGAAGGTGTATGCCCCGGCCGTATCGGGTGCCTTGACGAAGATCAGGGTCCGATCCGCATAGCTTCGAAGCATCGGGGTAGTGCCGTCGCTCAATCCCCTGCCGTCGACCGTGGTCTTGAAGACCAGATTGAGCGACGTGCCCCCCACGGTCTGCGCAGAGATGTTCGCGTGACGGTAGACCTGCGGCGTCCAACTCGTGATCCACGTGCGCCAGACATCCGCCGAGTCGGCGTACATGCCGACGCCCCAGAACGTGAGGCCATCGGCGGGATCGACCTGAATCCCGAAGTAGTCGCCCCAGCGCCCTCCGTTGTATCCGGACAGGCCGACCTTCGCCGGCGCAAGCGCGCCGACGTTGCCGGCCGCGTCTGCCTTCTTCCGTCCGGTCGAGTACACCCCGGGGTACTCCAGCGAACTCGAGGCTCCCGTCAGAAGCCCCATGTCCATGAATTCGTTGAGCGCGACGACGGGGAAGAGCATCCATTGGGTGGCGTTCGTCACGTTACCGGCTTGAACGAGATTGGGGGACCCCGAGGTCGGCCAGGAACTCATGTCGAACTCGTACCATCGCCCTGCGGAACGGGTGCCCGAGCCTCCGGCGGAAACCGCATGCGAGGTGACGAGCCTGCCGTTGCGGAAGTACACGTTCATGAGGCGCCCGTCGAGGCTGTCGATCGTCGAACCCGTGCCGAGCTGGGGCGCTCCGGAAAACGCGTAGCTGAAGGGAGGCACTGCCACGTCGAAGGAGTGCAGGGTCGGCGAGGTGATGACGTTGCGGATTGCCTGGAGACGGATCGTGGCGGAGTTCATATCGCTCGCGAAGTAGGCCGTGTTCGGTGACGTCGCGTTCGTTGCCATCTGGGCGGCTTGGACGCTACCGACCGATGTGTCGACGAAATCCGTGAACGTGGTCGGGGACCCGGTCAGCAGGGGAGCGAGCGGGAAGCAGCGGAAGAAGGCCCCGCCCCAGGAGTTGTCCCCGAGCCGAAACAGGTTTCCCGTGATGTAGACCGCGTTCTGATCGACCCCAAGGCCGGGATAGTCGACCCAGTAAGCTCCCCCTGGGAGGATCTTCTTGGAGTCGGTTTTGTACAAGTACCACGTCCCGTTCGGGTCGCTATCATCGGAAACCGCGATATCGACGAAGCTGTTGTTGGCGAAGTCTGTCTCGAGTACGACGACGATGAACCGCCCGGATCGGGCGTCGTAAAGGCACTTGGGGTCGAACGTGAAACCCCCTGCTCCGACCGGAACGAAGAAGCCTTGGGGCTCCTGGTTCCCGAGCCAGCGAAGGTACTGTTGCGCTCCCGATTTGGTATAGAACGCGATCTTCATGTTGGTCGTTTCGACGATGTGGTTCGGACCGACGGCGATCGTACAGTCGGAGGGGCGCCAGGCGTCCTGAACGATTCCGGGGAACCGGGTCCCGGCGAAGGAGCGCTGCTCGCCGGTGACGCCACCGGGCACGATGGTGCTCGGCGGAAGGGTGGGCTTACCGGTTTTTGCCAACGATGGGTTTTCAGGCTTGAACCGATCGCCCCCGATCCGGAACTTGCTGATCGGATCGCCGACCCGCGTGTCGATCTTCCCCGCCTGCGTCGTGTAGCCTCTCGAATCCGGAAACTGAATGTCGATCTGAGCCTGGACGCTCACCGTACACAGCGCGCCCAAGAGCGCCAACACCTTCCATTTCATTCGCTACAACCTCACAAGCAAGAGTGCAATCAGCTTACACCAGCATCGGTCGGCAAACCAAATCGGGCTCGGGAGCGCGGGGGGATGGGCCGATAATCCTGACAGGATGCCGATTACCGACGTACTCATCCCGGCAAGCTTGATTGGCCGACGGTCGACCGAGACCGGGAACTCAAACCTCATGAAAGCGATGTTTCCAGGGATTCGTGCGCGTGCCGCTCTGGTGCTCGGAGCGCTGGTGCTCTGCTCCTTGGGAGCCCAAGCCCAGATCGACGCCCTTGGTCAAGCCTGGATGCAGCGCTACAACGGAGCCGCCAACCAGCAGGACTCCGCATCGGCGCTCGCAAGCGACCCGTCCGGGAACGTCCTCATCGCCGGTCAAGCGATCGTGTCGTCCGGCCAGCCGGCGGACATGGTGGTCGGCAAGTACTCCGGCACCGGACAACGTCTTTGGGTAGCCACCTACAACGGCGGGGCCGGAAACGAGAGCGTGGCCTCCGCGATCGGCTCCGACGCCCTCGGCAACATCTACGTCGCGGGCAGTTCCGGTGGAGACATCGTAGTCCTCAAGTACACGCCCGCAGGCTCGCGTCAATGGGCGATGCGCTACGAGGACACCAGCACCGGGTACTCCACTCCGGCCGGGATCGCGGTCGACTCAGCCGGCAACGTCACCGTCGCCGCGACGACCGCCCAAGATTCGTCGCGATCATCCGACATCCTCATTCTTCGCTACTCCACGTCGGGCGTTCTAAACTGGGTGGTCCGCGCCGACGGCGCGGCGGCCGGTAACGATAGTGCCGAAGCGATCTCACTCGACAGTCAGGGCAACGTCGTCGTGGTCGGTACGTCCTGGGGAGGCGACGCCGGCGACTTCGACATCGTCGTCCTCAAGTACAGCCCCACGGGTGCACCCCTCTGGAACTATCGCTACAACGGGATCGGCATCTGGGACGAGGCTCGCAGCCTCGCGGTCGATCCGACGGGCAACATCTACGTCGGCGGCTTCACCCAGGGCTTTTGGGCCCTCTTGAAGTTCTCTCCGACCGGAAGCTTGCTCTGGTCGTTACTGGAACCGGCGGGAACCGGCGAGATCGCCGATCTCGCCCTCGACGGCGCCGGCAACGTTCTCGTGGTCGGGTCCGAGGACTACGGCCAGAACCCCTACAGCTACGATTTCGGCATCGCCAAGTACACAGCCGCCGGATCGCGCGTCTGGAGTAGGACTTACAACGGCCCGAACGGGGGAGTCGACGCGGCTCATGACGTGGCCGTCGATAGCGCCGGAAGCGCCTACGTGTCGGGATACTCGTCCGCCGATCTCCTCGACAACCGGGGTGAAATCGCGATCGTGAAGTACGACCAGAACGGTGTCGCGCTGTGGAACGAACGATTCAGCCCGTCCGGCACCGGCTATGTGTTTCCGGCAGGCATGGTCCTCTTCAATGACGGCAGTCTCGTCCTCGGGGCTTCGACGGTCGGCGAGTCGACCAACTCCGACGACCTCGTCCTCACCAAATACAACCAAAACGGCACCCTCAATCTCTCGATCTCCCCGAGCGCGGCGAACGTTGGCGACACGATCACCGGGACGATCTCCCTCATCGGATCCGCGCCGACCGGTGGCGCGACGATCACGCTCGAGAGCACGAATCCGGAGGCGGCGACCGTCCCGGCGACCGTCTTCATTCCCGGCGGCCAAGCTTCGGCCACGTTCAGCGTCGCGACCTTCGACGTGGAGACGGACACCGCGATCACCTTCAACGCCTCCTATCTGAATCAGGTCAGCTCGGCGAACCTACTGCTCAGGCGGACGTGGGTCCAGTCGGTGACCCTTGATGCGTTCCATGTCGTGGGCGGCGACGCTCGCCTCGGCACCGTGACCCTCGTCCGACCTGCTCCGAGCGGAGGTATCGAGGTTCAACTCTCGAGTTCGAGCCCGATCACGGCCGGCGTGCCCGAGACCGTCCTCGTTACCGAGGGCGAAACGAGCGAGACGTTTGTCGTCACCACTGCCGCAGTGAGCGCGGATGTCCCGGTCCTGGTGACTGCGGCCGCCAACGGCGGTAGCCGATCGGTGCCGCTGCTTGTCCGTCCCCCGATTCTCCAAGGGGTCGCCGTGCCCAACGTCGTCTCCAGCGGCTCGACCGTTCGGGGCACCATCGCCCTCAACTACAATGCCCCGTCTGGCGGGCTCCAGGTCGACCTCGTCAGCTCGAACCCGGCCGCGCTCTCGGTTCCGACTTCGGTCCTGGTTCCGGCCGGCACGAACCGTCTCGACTTCAATGCCTCGGGGCTCGACGTGGGCCAGCCGACCGCTGTGGTGGTCACCGCTTCGGCCCAGTCCGTGAGTCGCACCGCCGATGTGACAGTGATGCCTGAACTCCTCAGCGATCTTGTCATCGCCAGCCCCAACATCATCGGAGGCAACGACCTGATTGCCACAGTGGTCCTGACTCGACCGGCACCCGCCGGTGGCCTGGCCATCACGATGACGACCCTGGAGCCACTCCTCTGTGAGGTCTCGAACGTCGTCGTGCCCGAGGGGCTGACCGCGTTCGATGTCTCGATCCCGACGAACGGCGTCAGCGAGTTGACCGGCGTGACGATCATGGCTTCGGAGGGTCGCTCGACGAAGGCCGCCGACGGTGTCCTGGATGCAGCAAGTCTCGTGATGGTCAACCTCGATCCCCGAGTCGTACCGGCCGGCACCCGCTCGACCGGATCGGCCGTTCTCAATGGGGAGGCACCCCCCAGCGGCATTGTGGTGAGCCTGGCGAGCAACAATGTGGCCGCCAGCGTGCCCGCAACCGTGACAATCGGGGCCGGCCAGCGCTCCGCAACGTTCCCGATCACGACGCTGTCGTCGCGGAACGCCAACGTGACGATCACGGCGAACGCCGGCAAGGGCCCCGTGACCGCGATCTTGACCGTAACGACCCTGCGGATCTCCTCGCTCGCACTGAGCAGCACCTCGACACGCGGTGGCGTGGGCGCACCACGCCTCACGATCCGGCTCTCATCGAATGCTCCTGTCGGCGGGATGCCGATCCGCTTGACCTCGAGCGATCCCGCCGCCTACTTCGACGCGACGAACGTGACCATCCCTGCCGGACGAAACGTCCTCGTGGTCACCGTGCGCACCCGCTCCGTCACCGCCACCAAGTCGGTGACGCTGGGCGCCTATCTCGGTTCGGTCGGACGAACGATCCGGTTGTCGGTGACCCGCTAGTCCACGACCTCGATCGGCGTCGCGGGAACGACGCCGATCGAAGCCCCTTTCTCCAGGAAGAGCCTGATCGCGCGCACGCCCTCTTCGCCCATGTCGAGGGTGCGCTCGTTGACATACATCCCGACGAACTCATCGCTGGTCGCGCTGTCCATCCCACGCGCGAACTGAAGGGCATACTCAAGCGCCTCGGTGCGGTGGGTCAGTCCGGCGGTGATGCTCTCGCGCATGCAGCGGCTGATCTCACGAACCGCCTCAGCACCCAAGTCCTTGCGAACGACGTTGACGCCGAGCGGAAGCGGGAGCCCGGTGCGGCCCTTCCACCAACGCCCGAGGTCTTCGGTGAGCTCCAACCCTTCCTTCGCGTAGGTCAGCTGCCCTTCGTGAATGATCAGTCCGGCTGCAAACCGACCTTCGCGGATCGCAGGAATGATCTCGTCGAACGGCACCACCTCGAACTTCGGGACGACGAAGCGCGCCTCCGTCGGGCGCGAGGGCACACCGACGCCGACCGGCACCTTTGCGCCGAGCGTTTCCGCAAAGTAGAGGTTGAGGGCGAGGAAGGCGGACGTGAGCAGCCCCGGGACGGCGATCGTCGTTTCGAGGAGCTCCTCGGGCGAGAGCTGGCGTGGACCGACGATCATCGGCCCATAGTCGTCGCCGAACGAGCCACCATGGCGCAGCAGCGCGTACCGATCGGCGACGTACGCGAACGTATGGACGCTGACCGCGCTTGATTCAAGCCGCCCTTCCATCGCCCATTCGTTCAAAGTCTGAATGTCCCGGAGGATGTGTTCGAACTCGAAGTCGGACTTTACGGGGCCTTTGGCCAGGCCCCAAAACATGAACGCGTCGTCGGAATCGGGGGAGTGGCCGAGCCGAATCTTCATGACCAGAGCGTACCCGTGAGGAAAAAAACGGGCTTGGTCGATCAGGAAGACCAAGCCCCAGGGATATTGAGAGGGAACGGCTTATTAACGTTCTCGAAGAGAGGATGCGGTGGGCGGGCCCGTGATACACGGGCCTCTCTTCCCGAAGCGGGCAGGTTTCATCGTCGAGCGGGGGAGGAGGCGAGGGATGCTCGGGTTGCGTGGAGAGACCCCCCTCCGTCTCGCGGGAGCGGGCCACCTCCCCC
>DKKT01000071.1:0-279709 GCA_002455425.1 Chthonomonas sp. UBA6659
CTCACTCGGAGGGGGCAGACCAGCGCGGTATCTTGAGTTCTTCGGCTTGCCATGCGACTTGCACTGGCATCCTACGCAACACTACTTTGTCACGGACGCAGAACTGACTGGCTCTAAGCTCTTTGACTCACTTGGCAGACCGGTGCGTCTCACAGCATTTGAGTCCGCTCTTCTCCACCTTTCCTTGGACAGTACCGAACCTAGTCCATATGCGGTACACATCCTTGAGCAGGCCGCATCCTCTCACCGATGAAACATTGGGGGATTGTCTTGAGCGCCATTGGCGCATTGACGCTTCACGGTTGCCAAAGACCTAATCCATTCGCCGAGCAGGACAGGTTGAAGGCGGCAATGCGCGAGATCCAATTCGCTGCCGCGATTGCATACGGGGGCGGTCAGGCGCGGAATCGTCCTCGCGAGCCGATGGCCTTCCCGAGAGAAGTCCTGACCTTCTTACAGAGCGTGGAGAAGGGGGGCGACTTTTCTGTCAGACCGGGGACGGCTGAGCTCCTACGCGAACCATCTTGGGAGGGCACCCTTCGCTTCCTCAAACCGACTGGAGGGGATAAGTACCCTGTCATCCGCCTGGACCTATCGCGTCCAACATCGCTTCGAGGAGTATGGGAGGCGCACGACTTCCGTGTCGTGAAGAAGAACCTGGAACAGTAGGCAAGCCGGGGGCGGCGGGGCGGCGGACTCACTTCCCGTTGTAGGCCTTCATGATTCCGTCGATGAGCGTCTGTATCGAGGGCCACGCTCTCACGGATTCCAGAGAGTGCCTTATCCCAGCCGTAGAGCGCTGAACCAGGGCCCTACTCGTTGGTTTTGCGGTTGATTCGGTCCGGGGCCCTCTTCGGCGTTGACGTTCGAGTTCTCCCCGGCAGAGCCGGGGAGAACAGCGCTCTACATCTCAGGCTGAAGCAACCCGTACCGGCCATCCTTCCGCCGATACAAGAGCTCGATCGAACCTGAATTCTCGTTCTTGAACAGGAAGAACGGGTGGTCGATCATCTCGAGTTGCAGCGCGGCTTCGTCGATCGACATCGGTTTGAGGAGGAACGTCTTGCGCTCCTTGATCTCGACGTGCTCTTCGTGCTCCTCGGGGTGCTCCTCTTCGGTCACGAGTCCGTTCGGCACCTGGGCGCCTTTGCGACGGTGGTTCTTGATCAACCGTGACTTGAGTCGTCGAAGGCGGTTCTCCAGCTTCTCGCTGACTTTGTCGATCGCGGCGACGACCGACTCGTCGTGCTCTTCGCCGCGCACCGTGAAGCCATCCGCAAAGACCGTGATTTCGATCCGGTGGGACGGCTTGTGGGCCTGTTTCTCCTCGCGGTGCACGATCTCGACCTTGTGGGCCTGGTGGAAAAAGCGATCGAGACGCCCCAACTTCTTGGCGGCGTATTCACGGTCGTGCTCGCTGAGGTTTCCTTCCGCGTTACGAACAAGAACTTCCATCGTGTGGCTCCTGTTACCGGCTGAGCGTGGCGACCGCGAAGGCGGCAATGCCTTCTCCGCGGCCGATCGCGCCCAGCCCTTCATTCGTCGTGGCCTTGATGCTGATTCGGTTCGCCTCGATGCCCAAGGCCTCGGCTATCGCGGCGCACATTTCGTTTCTTCGGACCATGATCCGGGGTTTTTCGGCAAGGACGCTGACATCGATATGGATCAGCGCCCATCCTTCCGTACGCACCATTGTAGCGGCTTCCTTCAAAAACAGGGCGGAAGGCGCGTCTTTCCATCGGGCGTCGTCGTTCGCGAAGTGAACCCCGATGTCACCCAGCCCTGCCGCACCGAGGATGGCGTCGACCACCGCATGAGCGACGACGTCCGCATCGGAGTGGCCAAGTAGGCCCGGCGTGCCCTCGAAGCGCACGCCACCCAGCCATAGGGGGCGCAAGAGATCGGTGGAAAACGCGTGGACGTCGTAGCCCAGTCCGGTTCGGGTTTCGAGAACGCGGGGAGCGTCGGTGGCTCGGTCGATGAGCGTCGTTGCCATCCAATAATCTTCTTCGGCGGTGATCTTGAAATTCCTTCTCTCTCCAAGGACGAAATGCGTCGCTATTCCGATCGCTTCGAGAGCGCCGACATCGTCGGTGAACTCCCCCGCTTCCGCGAGCGCGCGCCGCAAGAGTTCGACCCGGGCCGCTTGGGGTGTCTGCATCGCCAGGAGGCGGGATCGATCCAGGATCGTCACCCCCGCCTCGGTCGTCGCGCGGATCGTGTCGGTCACGGGGACCGCCGCCGCGACGGACGGGTGCTCGGCAAGGGCGTCGAGTACCCGATCGATCAAGGTGCTGGTGAGAAACGGTCGAGCGGCGTCGTGGATCAGCACGGCATCGGCATCCCCGACATGGGCGAGGCCTTGGGTCACGCTCGCCTGACGGGTCGCGCCTCCGGGCACCCAGGGGACGCCCGTGCGCTCACCGATGACCACGACGTGCGCGATCCGGGGGTGGGACGCGAGGAGGTCATAGCTCCAGCGCCAGAGGGGACGCCCCCCGAGAGGCATCTCAAGTTTGTCTCGACCGAACCGCTCGCCGCGGCCTGCGGCCGGCAATAAGGCGACCACGCGCATCGTCTGGAGTATGGCGGGGTCGGTGCCACAATGGGGGGGTGAATCCTTATCCTCGAACCTGGGTGGAGGTCGATTTACCTGCCCTCGCTGGCAACCTCGCCCTGGTTCGAGCGGCGATCGCAGACCCGAAGGTCCGGGTCGCCCTGGTCGCCAAAGCCGATGCCTACGGCCACGGGTTGGTACCGGTTTCGCGGTTCGCTCTTCAGAACGGGGCCGATTGGGTCGCGGTCGCGACGGTCCAGGAGGGCGTCGCACTTCGAGATGCGGGCGTCGAGAAGCCTATCGCCATCATTTCGCCGATTCTGCCGATCGAAGCCGAGCAGGCGGTGTTCTACCGTCTCCGCGCCCCGGTCGAGTGCTTCGAGACGGCCCAGGCGCTGAGCCGGGCGGCGGTCGAACAGAACTCGACCGCCACGATTCACCTCGAGATCGAGACCGGACTCGCGCGATTCGGCTGTCTGCCCGCGGATGCCGTCGGGTTGGCGGCGCAAATTCGATCGCTGCCATCGGTCGGGCTTGAAGGGATCTCGACTCACTTCTCGAACTCCGGTCGTGACCCCGAAACGACCCATTGCCAGCTCGAGCGATTCCACGCCGTCCTCGATTCGTGCCGCGGTGCAGGGATCACATTCGAGGTCGTTCATGCCGCCAACAGCGCCGGGGCGGTCCGTTACCCCGAATCGCGCCACGACCTCGTGCGCGTCGGTCTCGCGGCCTACGGAATCGAGCCCTACGGCCTCCTCGGAGACGACGGACGCGCGGTGATGAGTTGGAAGGCCCGGGTGATGGCCCTGCGCGAGCTTCCGGCTGGAAGCCCGATCAGCTACTCCGGCACCTACGTCACGACCCGGACGACCCGGGTCGCAACCCTGGGCGTCGGATATGGGGACGGGTATCCGCGGTCCCTGAGCAACAAGGGGGTCGTCGAGCTGAACGGTCGCGAGTGTCCGGTCATCGGGTTGGTTTGCATGGACCAGGTCTTGGTCGATGCGACCGACGTGCCGGTTCAGCTCGGGGATGAGGCGACACTGATGGGGCGCGCGGTGCCCGCGCAGCGCCTTGCCGACCTGATCGATACCACGCCCCACGAGTTCACGACGCGGATCATGTCTCGCGTCCCCCGGCGCTACCTGTTTGGCGTTTGACCTATTCGTTGCCGCCCCGCCGCCGGCGTTTGGCCTCGAGCAGGCCTGCGGCCGTCGCTCCTTGGGACGTGGCCGTGCGTTCTGGCTCTACCGGCTCCCGTGTCGGGGTTCGGGGTTCTGCGGTGCGGGGGTCCGAGAGCTCGGGACGCGAGGCGTCCGGTTGGGTCGAAGTGACGCGTCGCTTGGCCTGCTGGAGACGATCATGGACGGCCACTTGCGGTACCGGCCGGGCCTTCGGGCGCAGGAGCCCGACCAAGCGACCCAGGATCTCCGGGACGCGTAGCGCGATGCGTCGTACGCCTACGTCGAACGGGATCAGCAACGCGGCCAAGAGAAGGACGAAGGGCCAGAGTTCCGTGATCGATTCTCCTGGGTCGACCAAGGGGCGGAACGCGTCGCGCGGGTTCGCGATTTCGCGACCGCCGCCGGCATCGGCGACTCCTTCGAGCAGCGGGGCATTCGGGCGATGGGTCCGGTATTCGGGAGGGTAAGGGATCGAGTAGCCCGTCGCCGAGACCCGGGAGCCCGTCCCGTCCTTCTCGGCAACGGTCACGACATAGCTCCCAAGCTCCGTGGAATCGAACGAGCCGCGAAACACGCCGGGTGCCTCTTGAGCCAAGCTCACCGGTTCCGAGCCGCCTCCGGGGAGATTGACGCGGACGTCGGCGTCGATGGCGTCGAGTGGATTGCCGAACTTATCGAACGCACGCACTTCGAGCCGGGCGGCGGCTCCATCCTGGGCCACCGATACTTGGTAGTTTCCTCGGGTCGCGCGCCGACCGATCACACGCGCGACTTGGCCCCAGAACACGTTGAACCCGTCCCACCCGACCCACTGGGTCGCCCATCGGGGTTGCGCGTCGGACGTGAACGCGACCGACGTGCCGAGCCCATACTGCCAGGTCGCGAGGAGCGGATCATCCTTGCCTGTCTTCATCCCGGTTCGTGCCAAAGGTCGAAAATCGGTCAGACAGTAGGCCAGAAGTGGCGGGACCGAGGACGTGTCGATCCCGCGGAGTGTCTCTTCGCCGAGCGCGACTTTGGGCAAGAACGCGCCTTCCTCGATCGCGGACCGGCTCATGAGCGCGGCGTCCTGGGTGAAGATCGCCGGAAGTTGCCCGGCGCGCTGCGCGAGGTAGAAACGGCCCCCGCCGGTTCGAGCGGCCAGCTTCAGGAACGGGACGAACTCGCCGTCACCGATCGACACGACCGAAGTCGTGATCTTGTTCGCCCGCATCCTCGCGATAATGTCCAGTGAGCCTTCCAGACTGTCGCAATCGGCACCGTCGGCCAAAAGGATGAAGTGGCGCACCTTCGAGTCCTCGGCACTGAGAATCCTCTCAGCCTTCTCAACTGTGGGGCGGATGTAGATGCCGCCGCCCGCGGTGGAAAGCTTGCGGATCTGGCTGATCACCGTCCCCTTGCTCTCGAGGCGCTGCATCGGGGCCACCATCTCGATGCCGTCCGAACTTCCGCCGACGCCGACTCGATCGACGGGGGACAGGAGCTTGACGGTTTCCTCGGCCGCCTTGGCGGCAAGACGGATCTTCTCGACTCCGTCTTCCATCATCCCCATGCTGCCCGAGGCGTCGACGAGCACGAGGATCGAGGTGCTGGGAAACGTCTTGCGCTGGCGGACATTGAGATCGACGGGAAGGGCGTCGGCGACTTTCGTTCCGTACCAACCCCCGGGAAGGAAGCTGTTTTCGCCGCCGATCATCGCCAGCCCGAGTCCGGTGTCTTCGACGGCGGTTGCCAGAAGGGCCATCTGGCCGGCGAGGAACGCCGCGGCGTTGATGTCGTTCAGGATGACCGCGTCGTAGTCCTGGAAGCTCTCGGCCCGGGCAGGAATGCCATCGGGTCCCCGAAGTTCGACCCCGATCCCTTGGCTGGCGATGGCTTCGGCGAGCGTGCGGTCGGTCGTGTTCTGCTGGAGAACGAGGATCTTCGGCTTGCCGCGAACCTGGACGAAACCCGCACCGACGTTGTTGCGGTGATCGCGGTCCTTCGGCACTTCGAGCGTCGCACGGTAGCGGTGGAAGCCGGCATCGGCAATCGCCTGCGAAAACACGATCGCGTTCTTTCCCGGCTGAAGCTCGACGGCCAGGGACTTCACGACGACCCCGTCGCGATCGACGATCAGGGTCCCCCTCTGGGCTGTCGAGGAATCCACGACGACTCGCACCTCGAAGGGCTCGTCCCCTCGGGTTTCAGTGGGAGCTTCGAACGTCAGCACCGAGGCTTCGGCTCCCGGGTCGTCGCGCCCGAGGGTCACCGTGTCGATGGTCACGCCATCGGTCGCCGCGACTTGGGTCGCGGCCAGAGCATCTCCCGAGGTCTCGTTGCCGTCCGAGACGACAACGATCCGGCGCGCTTTGCCTTCGGGGAACGCCGCGGTCGCGAGGCGGATCGCGGCGGCGAGATTTGAGCCCGAGCCATCGACTCGGGTCAAAATTGGGCCATAAGCGCGCCGTCCTCCGGGAGCCGCATCCAGCAGGGCTTCCTTGGCAAAAACCACGACCCCGGCACGGTCGTCCGGGCCGAGCGCGCCGATCGCCTCTTCGACGAACTTCCGAGCCCGTTCCCGATCTTCCTGGTTCACGCTGTCTGAGTGGTCGAGCACGAAAAGTGTCGCCATGCCGACGTTCGGCCGTCGAGCCTCAGGCCCGGAGAGTGCGGCGATCAGGAGTGCTCCGAGCACGAAGCGGACCCCGAAGGCGAAGCGCTTTCGTCCCTTCGCCATGCCGTGGACATGTCGGAAGGTCAGTAGGAGCCCTGCGATCAGCGGCAAGAAAAGGAGCAGATACAGGGGCTCGCTGAAGCGCACCTAGCTCCTCCTCGCATAGAGCCACCATTCGCCGGAGAGCACGAGCAAGCAGATGAGGAGGAGCGGGCGCCAGAAGTCGGTGAACCGCTCCGGTGAGTTCAACGCCTGCACCGTTCCTGCTTGGAGCTCGAGGCTGTCGGACGGCCGGATCCGCGACTCGCGTTCGCTTCGAAGTTGGGCGTAGACCGTCTTTTCGGTCGGACCGACCTGGAGTCGGTACCGCCCCACGCGGTCGACATCGCGAACCGTGGCAATGCCGCTCTTCACCGAAAGGTCTTTCGTGCCGCGCTCACCGATCAGTTTTGCAGTCTGTCCCTCGGGGACCGGCACCGTGAACGGCTGCCCGGGGCGTATCGCGAGCAGATTGCCCTTCGACTCTCCGCCGAGGAAATCGAGGGCGTTCGCGAGGAAGATCGGGAAGCCGACTTGTAGAGGAAAGTCGGAGTCCATCGGAGTGAAGGCAACGTAGATCTGCTTCTTGACCGGGCGGCTGCGGGTGACGACGAGCGGGCCCTGGTTCGCTTCGGCGACGACTACCGCGGCCGGTCGGCGCGTGACCTTCTCCATGCGTTCGACGAAGACCGATTCCAGGCCGACGCCCTCAAGGAGAGGGTTCGCGGCGCGATCGACGAAGCGAGGTCTTTCGACCCGTCCGACAGCGGCGACCGGTGAGGCCGGGCCGGCGGCACCAAACGTCAGAACCCCGCGCGCCTTGACCGGCGTTTCCGGTGTTCCGTCGAACACGACGAGGTCATAGGTGCCGGTGCCGGTTCCTTGCTCTCCTTTCGGGACTTCCGTCGCCTTGTCCAGCGTCACCCTGGGGTCGAGCGCGAGTCCGCGCTCCAAGAACAGGTTGCCCCGAGTGACGAGCAGAACGCGGAGACTCGCTCCGGGGTCTTGGATCGCGTACGCGATGTTGTCGGCGGCAAGGGCGTCGTCGATATCGAGGGACGCCTCGACCAGCCGAGCCTCGGGCGGGACGGCGACGGTGCGTGCCCATGCCTTTCCGCCTTCGAGCGAGAATCGTACGGAGTCAAGCACCTTGCCGTCGACCTTCAGCGTCAGGGCCGGAAAAGCTTGGCGCGAACCGAAGTTCTGCACCGCGACAAACGCCTGGGGACCACGGCCGGTTTCGCTGACACCGAGCGCAGTGATCCCGAGGTTCTCGGCGCTCGCCCCGATCTTCCGGTACACGACGCTCGCCTTCCCCGCGGCAAAGTCCGCGATCTTCTCATCGCCTCCGTCCGAGAGGACCACGATCCTGGCCCCGTCCAGACCGCTCACGAGGGCGGACGCGAGCCGAAGCGAATCCCCAAGGCTGATCTCGGCGTCCGATCCGGTCGTCGCGTCGAGGATGCGAAGTTGGCGAGACGGGTCATTGCCGAGCGGAAAGAGGACCTTCGGCGTCGTCCCGGCCTGAATCAACGCCATCCGGTCTCCCGCTCGCGCCCCGAGGATGGCCTGCCGAATCTGGTCCTTCGCGGCAGCAAAGCGATTCGGGGCGACATCGGTTGCCTCCATGCTCGCTGAACCGTCGAGCACGAACACCGTCACATCGCCGGTCAGGCCGGCTTGGCGGGTTTGGGGCTTGGCCAGGGCGACGACGAGGACGAGGACGGCGAGCAGTTGAAGCACCATCAGCCAGTTGAATCGCAACCGCTGGAAGAGCGCGTTCGCCCGGACCTCCTCGACCCGCTCCGGCCACAGAAACGTCGCCGGCACCTGAACGTCCCGGCGGCGCATACGGAGCAGGTAGAGCGCGATGATGACTCCCCAAAGCGGAAGCAGCCACAGCAAGGCAGCGGGATTCTGAAAGCTCATCGGACGAGCCAGCCCTCCCGTTTGAGGTCACCGCGCATGCCCGACTCAAGACTGTCGCGATTGCTCAGGAGCGTCGTCCTTCCGCCCCCGCGCCGCACCGACTCGCGCAACGCGGCGTTGTGCGCTTGGAGGCGGCGACGATACTCACGAAGTGCCAATCCGTTTGCCGTGATCTCGACGCTGCCCTCGTTTTCGACATCGATGAGGCGCAGGTCGCCCTCGAGGTCAGGGTCGAGTTCCTCGTCGGTGAGCACCTGAACGAGCAGGACTTCGTTGCCACGGCTCGCGAGGACGCGCACCGCCTGGGGGAGCTCCGGGTCGAGCCCGTCGGTCAAGAGAATCGCCAATCCGGCGCGCGTGCTCGATCCTGCGAACGCCAGCACCGACGCGGCCAGGTTGCGTACGGTCGGTTGCGTGTCTTCGATGAGCTCAGAGAGCCAACGCGCCAGTCGCGGGTAGTTGGCCCGTCCGCGCCAAGGCGCCGGGGGCCGCTCGCGTCGCCCGAGGGCATGCGGATACACCGCGTCGCCGGTCGTGAGAGCCACGAGCCCGAGGGCAGCTGCCCAGCGGATCACGGCGGCAAGTTTGCTTGGCTCACCGAAGGTCATCGATGCCGACGAATCCACCAGAAGGTGAACGGCCAAATCCTCCTCATCCCGGTACGTTTTCATCGTGGGGGTGTCAAGCCGGGCGAGGATGTTCCAATCAAGGTGGCGAAGGTCGTCTCCTTCGACGTACTCGCGGTAGTCCGCAAACTCGATGCTGATCCCTTTCTTCTGGGTCGTCCGCTCTCCGCGAACTCGGCCGGCAAAGCTCTTGCGCGGATTCAGGCGCAGCCCCTCAAGGAGGCGGAACTCCTGCGCAGTCAGAATCAGATCGAGAGTGGCGGCGATGGGGGTCTCCTTAGGCCCGGATCGGGTCGCGGTCGGCGGCGTCGACCTGAGCCACGACCTCGTCGAGGAACTTGTCGGCGGTCACGCCATCCGCTTCCGCCTCGAAGTTCAGAAGGACGCGATGGCGGAGAGCAGGGCGCGCCATCTGGCGCAAGTCATCTTTCGAAACATTGAATCGACCGGCGAGGAGGGCGGCGATCTTGCCGGCGGTGACAAGGGATTGGGCCCCTCGGGGACTCGATCCGTAGCGGGCGTACCGGGCCGCGATCGAGGTCGATCCTTCGCCTTCTGGGTGCGTGCCGACGACGATCGAGAGGCCGTAGTCGAGAACGTTCTGCGCGATCGGAACTTCGCGGGCGATCTTTCGGAGGCGCAGGACCGCGTCGCGATCGGCAACCTGGGTGGGTTCCGATCCCTCCTGACCGGTCGTCCGTTCGACGATGCCGGCGAGGTCGGCTTTCGAGGGGTAGGGCACCAAGAGTTTGAAGAAGAAGCGGTCGAGCTGAGCTTCCGGGAGCGGGTAGGTCCCTTCCTGTTCGACCGGATTTTGAGTCGCCATCACCAGGAACGGCTCCTCGAGTTCGAAGCGCTTCCCGCCCGAGGTCACATGCCGCTCCTGCATCGCTTCGAGCATCGCCGATTGCGTCTTGGGCGTTGCACGGTTGATTTCGTCGGCGAGGACGAGGTGGGCGAAGATCGGCCCGCGCCGAAACTCGAACGCACGCGCGCCGCCGCTCTCGTGGGTCAGCACGTTGGTCCCGGTCACGTCGGCCGGCATGAGGTCGGGCGTGAACTGGATTCGGCTGAAGGTCAAACCGAGAGTTTGGGCAAGCGTTCGGACCAGGAGCGTTTTGCCGAGTCCGGGCATGCCTTCGAGAAGCACGTGCCCGTTTGCGGCGAGTCCGACGAGCACCTTCTCGACAACGTCGTCCTGCCCAACGATCGCCTTGCCGATCTCGCGTCGAATCCCGTCGAAGGTCGTTTGAAACCAAGTGGCGTCGTCTTGTGCCGGCATCATCGTTTCTCCAGATCCTGGAAGTACTCGCGGACGCGCTTCTCGTGACGCTTGGGGATGTCGCGTCGGTTGAGGGCTTCTTCCGCTCGCTTCTTGTAATTAGGAAGTACGTTGCGATAAGGAACCGAGGTTCGACTCCCGGTCTTCGTGGGGGCTTTGATCTCGATGTAGCTCTCCGTGCCACGTTCGTCGTCACGGGCCCCTGTGATCGACGTCGGGGCCGTCTTCCCCTTCCCCTCGGCCTCCTGGTCGAGCTTGTTGATGGTGCCCGTGTCCTGGAAGCTGTCGTCCTGGCTGCGACCGTTGCCTCCCGGGAGGTTGAAGAGCGCGGCCAGCGCAGTCGCGACCGACTGCCCTTGCCCGCCGGCTTGCGCGTTCTCAAGCGCCTCCTTCAGGGCCTGGAGGTACTCCTGCATCGCCTCGTCGTCTTTGAGCTGCTCCATGAGCTGCTCGAGTTGCTCCCGCATCTTCTCAAGATCTTCCGGTGAAATCTGCGGTTGGCCGGACTCCTGGCTCTGCTGCATCTGCTGTTGGAGTTTCTGGGCGAGTTCCTGGAGCTCTTTGAAACGCGGGTCGTTGCGAAGCTTCTCAAGAGTCTCCTGAGCCTCTTTCGAGAGTTCGAGCTTTTGGAGGCTCTCCTGGAGCTTCGAAACCTGTTCCTGGAGTCGTTTCAAGCTTTCTGAGTCCGACCCGTTTGCCTTCGCCGCCTCCATCTCCTTCGCGAGCTCTTCGAGTTGCCGGGAGAGTTCCTGCCGCTGGGTTTGAAGTTGCTCGGGCGTGGCTTTCGCCATTTCGCCTGCGTCGCGGGGAAGTCCCGCGCGTTCGAGGGCGTCCTGTTCCAGTTTCTGGCGTGCGGTTTGCGCGTCGAGCAGGTTCTTCTCTGCGGCTTGGAACCGCTCGGCCGCGAGCCTTTCGGCCTCGGCCATGAGTTCGTTCGCTTTCTGCAGGGCGGCTTCTTTGGTGACGCGGCCTTTTTCGAGTTCGCGGCTGAAGCGCTCAAGGTCGCGGAGGGTCGCTTTCTCGGCTTCGGTCATGGCGGCCTTCGCCTTTTCGATCGGACGCAGGACGCGTTCGACGGCTTGTCCCGCACGTTGAAGCTCCTTGCGTTCCGCCTGCTCCTCGGTGCTGAGGAGGAGCGGAGTGTTGCCGAGAAGGAAGAGGGCCGCCGCGCACGCCATCAGCCCGACGGCACCGCCATGCCATCGTGTGAGCCTCACCGGATAGACGCGTCGCGGTTCGAGCTTGGAGAGTCGCTGATCGGCGTCGTCCTGGAGCGGCACGCCGAAGCCGTCGACGTCGCCTTCATGTTCGAGTGCGGTTGCCAGCCGATCCTCGAGTCCGGCACGCCGATCGAGGCTGCGCGCGAGATCTTCGTCTTCCACACGACGCACCAGGCCCAAGAGACCGCCGATCACCAACCCGGCGACGGTGACTCCGATCAGGTGGATCGGATCGACCAACACGAGGTTGCGCCAGTCGAGGAACGCGAGGATCAGGGCGGCCGAGGCGCCGACTGAGGTGCCGACCGCCATCGACTTCCAGCTCCGGACCAGCCGGACGCGGGTACGAAAGCGTTTGAACGCAACGTGGAACGGTGTCATTTCCGACCTCGTGGCTTGGGATTACGGGCACGGTGCTCAGCTTTGCGGCCGATGTAGAGGGCCGCGAGCAGCATCAGGAGGCCCCAAGCAAGGGCTCCGGGTGCACCTTCGGCGAGCGGCAAGCCGAGTGGGTAGAGCGGCATCAGATACCAGAGCGGCGTGGGGTCCACGAGGCCAGGCTGCGACGTGAATGCCACGATCATGGAAACCGCGGCCGACGGAACGGTCAGGAATACGAGGAAGAAGACGGCCTGCAGCGTACGAGCGGTCTTGACCCCGTTGTAGAGCGACGAGCATCCGCGCCCGATCGCCCAAATGAAGGCCCAGAGCCCGAGCGCCCAAGTCAGGTAGCAGAGTTGGAGATGGAGATCGGGGAACACGTCCATCGTCGCGAGCCCGACTCCGAGGTTGGACCCAAGGAACGCACCCGCCAGCAACCCGAGGAGATACGGTAGGCCGCCTGCCGGCGTACCGACGATCGCAGCCCGGATCGAAAACCAGCCGTCGGGCCAGAACTTCTTCTCCAAATCCCATCCAAAGCACGTAATGATGGGGACGATCGCGATGAGCGGGAAGGTTATCCACGTATACAGGATGTGCGTCGATCCGGAGCCGAGCGCGGACCCGACACCGACCGCCACAACGAACATGTAGACCAAGCCGTGGACACGGAGGCTCTTCGTATCGAGTGCGCCGAATGGGCTCAGCACACTCGAAGCACCGAGGAGCATGATCCGCGAGACGAGGAGCGCCGTGAGCCCGGCCAACACGAAATTCGGAATCTGGACCCATCCGATCTGGGTGTAGGCCCCGGCGGCGTTCAGCTGATTGAACGGACTCAGGGAGACCAGGAACGGGAGTTCCCGGCCCGAGCGCATCGAAGCGAAAGACAGAAAGGAAGCCATCGTCCAGGTGAACATGACCACGAAGAAGGTGGCGAAATAGCTCCATACGATCGCGGAGACGGGCTTGATCGCGACCGTGCTCAATGCCAAAGCGATGGACGTCAGGATGATGCCGATGAAGCTGAGATTTGCATAGCCGGTGAGAACATCGGTCCATGTCGCCCCGCCAAGCACGACGCACACCGACGTGACCGGCAAGGACAGGACGAGCAGCATCCAGGTGTACCGGTAGCTGCTGATCATCTTTCCCACAAGGTAGTACTTCGTCGAGACGGGGGCGGAGAAGATCAAATCGAGGGACCGCTTCTGACGCTCGGAGACGATCGTCGTGGCCGTGAGGGCGGGGGCGACGACGACGACCATGAGCCCGAGCATGTTCATGATCGTGTTGTAGAAGCCTTGAAGCTCACGTTGGAGGCTCGCCACCGACATCGTGCCCTCGGAGGACGTCACCGCGTAGAACAGGGTCCCGAATCCGATCAGGATGAACAGGTACGTGCCCCAGAGCAGTAGCGGGCGGTTGCCCCGGAGCTGCGAACGGAAGTCTCGCGCGGTGGAGGCGTTGGTCAGATACGCCTCCTTGTTCCGGAGGAGCCAGCCGGCAACGATGCTCATTGCACGGCTCCCGTCGTCAGCCGGAGGAAGACATCTTCGAGGTCGGCTTGCTCTTCGCGGAAGTCGGTGACGCGGTATCCATCCCGAACGAGGGTCGCCAAGATCTCGGCTTGGCCCTCGAGGTCTCCGGCGTACTCAATCTGGATCTCGTGGCTGCCGCGCGGGGTCACCGCAAGTACCGACGGCAGGCGCGAGACGAACTCGGCCGCTTCGGGGCCCCGCTCCAGCATGCGGATCATGATCGAACGATGGGCTTGGATCTGGCGGATGATGGTGTCCACCGGGCCCCAGGCGAGGAGTTCGCCGCGCTCGATGATGCCGACCGTATTGCAGAAGTCGGCAAGCTCGGGGAGGATGTGGGACGAGACGATCACGATCTTGCCCATCCGACCGAGCTCGGCGATCAGCTCTTTGAGTTCGGCCCGAGCGCGTGGGTCGAGACCGCTCGCCGGCTCGTCGAGCAAGAGCATGGCCGGATCGTGGACGAGGCATCGAGCGAGGCACAAACGCTGCTGCATACCGCGGGAAAGGGTCTGGACGTAGGCCTGCCGCTTGACCGTCAGATCGGTCAATTCCAACACATTGTCGATCACTTGGGGCCGTTCGCGGGGCGGCACGCGGTAAATGCCGGCAAAGAAGTCGAGGTACTCCCAGACTTTCAAATCGTCGTAGAGGCCGAAGAAGTCCGGCATGTAACCGATCTGGCGGCGGACTTCCATCGGGTCGCGCTGGATATCGGCTCCGTTCAGAGTCGCGGTGCCCGAGGTCGGCTCCAGAAGGGTCGCCAGCATGCGGATCGTCGTGGTCTTGCCGGCGCCGTTGCTGCCGATGAACCCGAACACGTCGCCTGGGTGGAGTTGGAAGCTCACCCCTTGCACGGCTTGAAGGCCGCTGTAGTCCTTGCAAAGCTGCTTCACATCGAGCATTACGCTTCACTCCGTTGGGGCGCCCGCGCCCCTTCCGACCGCCTGAGACTCGAAACGCTCGCCGCCACCAAGCCGGCCGCGAGCACGAGATAGATCAAGGCTTGGGGTAAGCCGTACCAGTAAGTCGAGATAAGACTTGTGCCGCGAACCGTCGCTTCGACCTCATAGATGGCGATGAAGGGGTGGAGGAAGAAAAGCGCCCACCCGGCGCTCTCGTTCGAGCCGAGGAAGGGGCCGACAACGGCAGGAACACCCACCAACAGCACGAACAGGATGCCGATCGTCATCCCGAGCGCCGCGAACGATCGCTGCGCGCGCGACGAGGAGTACAGGGTCAAGGTGGCGACGAAAATACCGAAGGAGATGGAGATCAGGTTCTGCCGAATCGTGTCGCTGACCACCGCGCTTGGGTTCCCCAGGCTCAGAATCGCCAGAGGGGGGAGCGCGAGGGCTGCGAGCCCGATCACAACCACAATCGACGAAGCGAGCTTGCCGACGACGATTTGCAGCTTGGACAGAGGGGCGACCGCCAGGAACTCCCAGCTCCGGCGCTCGCGTTCACCGGCAATCGCCCCATAGCCGATCGAGGGCACGAACACGGCGTAAAGCCCGGTTTGGAGATAGATTACAGCCGACGGCGGAATCAGATCGTAGAACCGGATAGTGCCCATGATGAAGGCGAGGAACAAGGCCAAGAACAGAATCAAGAGGATGGTGTTCTGGGTCTTCGTTTGCTGGTTGCCGAGGATCCTGCGGCGCGCTCGCGAAAGCTCGGCCATCATCGGATTCTCGGTGACGAGGTCCCGCCAAAGGCTCATGGCTGGTCCTCCGGTCGCTTGAGGTTCAGGCCGTAGACGAGCCACATGGGACTGCGATCGTCGACGAGTCGGCCGAGCTGGGGTCCGGCGCGGAAGCCGGACAACATCCCGACCAACAAGACCCGGTCGTCGTAGGGCGCGAGCTGGATCCAAACCTCGTCGGTGATCGGCACCGAGGTCGGGTTCAGCGGTACTGAGAAGTCCACCGACTCACCCGGGCCAAGGATCGACTTGCTGAGCACCACGACCCGGCCACTCCCGAGCGAGATCATCCCTTGGTCGAGGCTGTACGGCGATCGGTTGACCAATTTGCCGACGAGCGACAGACCGTCGGCGCTGACCTTACCGGTCGATTGGAACCAACCGCCGGCCCCGGGATCGGGCGACGATGGCACCCCGAGCGGGACGATCTCCCGGAAAGTGAACTCACGGAACGCCAGATTCGGCACCGACATCGCGGGCGCCTTCACTTGGCCGATGTCGATCGGTTTCATTTCCTCGAACAACTCACTTCGATCGAACGGATTGCGGAAGCGCGTCGTTTCCTGAACCGAGCGCACCTGATCCACGCCTTGGAAGCCCAGATCGTACGACCCCCCACGCGGGAAGAACACCTGGGATTTGGCAAGAACGTAGCCCGTCCGGTCACCCTCTTGGGCCACGAACAGCCCCCGGGTCGCGACCGATAGCTTGGCTTGATAGAGGTCTCCGGCCGAGGTGAAGAAAAACGACGCGAACGCCACGCTGATCAGCGGAGTAGAGATCCACGCCCACTCGCCTCGCTTGAGCAAGCGGAGGACGATCAGGTTCACCGGTACGACGAGAACGAAGTATGCCGCGAGGATCCAGAAGACCTTGGTCGTGGGAGGAAGCTGCGCGTCGAACGGGTCGCGTTCTTCGCTCGCTTGAGCCGTGAGGGGGCGTCCCGATCGGATGACCGTCGTTTCGAGGTAATCACCCATCCCGACCGCTTGGGCGATCAGATTCGATGGCGAGACCCGGGGTTCTTGCCTCAGCACGTTCAACACGAGGTCCCGCCGTTTGGGGCTCGCCTCGATCGGTTTTTCGAACGGATTGAAGGTCAGCAGCACGACCCGTCCCAACCCATGGGGTCTCCACGCCGACTTCACGAAGCCCGAGGCGTTGTCGGCGCGGCTCAAAGGGGAGAGGGTTCCCTGGGTGACCGTGACGTCCGATTGAATTCCGAACGACGCTCCCGGCACCACCTGGACCCCCGAAGGCTTCAGTGGTAGAAGGTCGCGCCACCGAGGATCGGCGAGCACCGGTGACGAGGCTCCCCCGACGAACACAAGGTCGCCGCCGATCAGGGACCAAGTCCGGATTGCCGCGATCTGGGCGTCGGTGAGCCGCTCGGACCCCTCACCGAGAATCAGCGTGCCGAGGCCGCCGTAGCCGACGGGACGGTCGGGTGCCAAGTCAGGGCGTACATAGACGTCCCGAATCGCGCCTTCCCCGATCATCATCGCTTCGGGACGGGGATTGCTTTCCCCCCCTGGAGGATCCCGGCGGAGGAAGGAGGCGAGTCCGGGCGCGTCGGCGATCATGCCGACGGAGGTGCCGCCATCGACACTTTGTTCGACGTTCTTCGTCTCGCGGAACCGCTGGAATTCCGTCTGCATCTCGAACGTGATTTCGCCGATCGCGCTGACGTTGCACGGGTAGATGACCCATGTCTTCTTCGAGCCGTTCGGAAGCTCGATCGGATAACTTGTCTCCCAATCCAGGGTGCGCACACGGAGGATGCCTCGAGTATCCGGTCCCGAGTTCGTGACGTTGACCCGCATGGGGTAAGGAGTGGGCCCAGGAACCATCCGCTCCCACAGCGGTGTGGCCTCAAGGGTGACGCCGGCGGCCCATGCCCCCGTCGCGACAGAGGCTGCGGCCAGAAGGCCGAGCCGGCAGAAGCCTGCTATCGATTGGATGGAAACCCCCATAGGATCAGCGTCGTCGTCTCAACCTGTGCGTACACTACAGGTTACGCCATATCTCTACGGGACGAAAGTCCCGCCCCAAACGTCCTTGAATCGCGGCATGCATTCCCTCGACGAGCAGATTCAGAGCTTTCTCGACCATCTCGCCGCGACGCGATCGCCCAACACCGTCCGCAGTTACGGGGTCGATCTCGCCCAACTCGCCGAAATCGTCCAGGATGCCTGGCCCGACCCCGAGGCGCTGCGTCGATATCTCCGACGGTATGGGGTGACGCCACCGACCCGGGCACGGAAGCTCTCTTCGCTTCGCAGCTTCTGCCGATATCTGCGACGAGCCGGACAACTCGACCACGACCCGACCGAGAGCCTCGATGCGCCCATCCGTCGCCGCCGCCTGCCCAAGGCGATCAGCCAACATCAGGCGACCGAATTGCTCGATCAGCCCGACGTCGGTCGATCGCCGTTGCGCGACCGCGCGATGTTGGAGTTGCTCTACGGGGCCGGGCTTCGGGCGGCGGAGCTCGTTCGGGTTCGCCTCGACGATCTCGATCTCGTCGAGGGATCGGTGCGCGTCGTCGGCAAGGGCTCAAAGGAGCGGGTCGCCCTCTTCGGTGAGACCTGTGCCGACGCGATCCGAGCTTACATAGGCCGCGAACGAGGGGCGGGGGACGAAGCGACGCTGTTTCTGAACCCGGAGCGTCGTCCTCTCTCGACTCGGACGATCCAGAACGTTCTCAAGCGGTGGGCGCTGGGGGCCGGCCTCCCAGCCGACGTCTCCCCCCATACGCTCCGCCACAGCTTCGCGACCCACCTCTTGGATGGCGGCGCGGACCTGAAGTCGGTCCAGCAACTGCTCGGCCACGAGTCGCTCGCGACAACCCAGATCTACACCCACATCAGTGTCGAACGCCTTCGGGAGGCCGTCCTCAAGGCCCACCCCAAGGCCCACCCCAAGGCTCGCCCCGATCGGGCGGCCGGTACACTGGACCCATGACCGCCACCCACGCCGGACAACGCCTCGACCGCCTCGCCGCCGTTCTCGAACGCGAGGGGATCGACGCGATCTTTCTGTCGTCGCCGATCAGTATGGGCTACCTCCAGGGCTTTTTCGAAGGGGGCGGTGAGCGATTCCTGACCTTGGCGCTCCATCGCGACGGACGGGTTCGGATGATCGGTCCCGCGCTCTCGGCGGTACAGGCCGGCCGCTGCGGGATCGCCGATGTCCGCGCGTGGCGCGACGGCGAGGACCCGATGGTGCATGTGGCCGAACTCGCGATGGACTGGAACTTGCGGAGCGCCGTCATCGCAGTCGACGACGACATGCCTGCGTCTTACGTCCTCGCGTTGCAGAACGCGCTTCCGGCCGCTCTCTTTCGGACTGGACAGTCGGTGCTTTCCGAGCTGATGTGGGTCAAGGACGAGGCGGAGCTCGACCTCATGCGGCGGGCCGGAGCGATCGCCGACGAGTCGCTCGCTGCCGCGCTCGAAGCGCTTCGCCCCGGCGTGACCGAGATCGAGATCGAACGCGTGCTGAGCACCGAAATGCGACGCCGGGGCGCGACGCCTTCCTTCGCGATCGTCGCTACCGGAGCCAACGCTGCCGAACCTCATCATCATTCCGATGAGACTCAGACCAAGGCCGGCGATGTGGTGATCCTGGACTTCGGCTGTAACCTGGGAGGCTACCTAAGCGACATCACGCGGACTGTGGCGCTCGGAGACCCCGGCGAGGAAGTGCGCAAGGTCTACGGCATCGTCTACTGCGCGTTTATGGCTGCCCGCCATGCGATTCGGCCTGGAGTACCGTCCGAGGAAGTCGATCGACACGCGCGCAAAGTGATCGCCGATTCCGGCTACGGTGAGTTCTTCATCCACCGGACCGGGCACGGGATCGGGATGCGCGTTCACGAGGAGCCTTACATCATCGAGGGAAACACGACGGCGCTCGTGCCGGGCAACTGCTTTTCGGTCGAGCCGGGCATCTACATGCCCGGTCGGTTCGGGGTCCGTATCGAGAACATCGTCACCGTGACGACGGACGGGCACGAGAGCCTGAACGCCGAACCCTCGTCCGAAATCGTGATCGTCTAGGACGCGCGCATTCGGGTGATCTCTTCGCCGGCGATCGCGTGGTGTGGATCGAACTCAAGCGCCGCGCGAAACGATGCTTGTGCTCCGTTTTCGTCGCCAAGCCGCCGAAGCGCGATCCCGAGATAGGCGTGGGCATCCGCGTACTTCGGATTCACGTCGAGAGCCGCGCGAAACGCCTCCGTGGCCGCCGACACCGCGTCGGTCTGCAAGAGCGCCTGTCCATATCGGCACTGGATGTCGGCGTAGCGCGGTGCCAGGCGAAGTGCAGCCTCATACTCCTGGAGGGCTTCGTGCCAGTGCCGGTCCCGCGCAAAGCCGTCGGCGATCTTGGCGTGGGCGTTTGCGTCGTCGGAAACCTGAACGGCCATGGCGCGTAGGTTCGAGATTCCCCGGTCGGTATCGCCCGACCGGAACGCCTGAAGCGCCGATTCGTAGCGATCGCCACGGAGGTTCGAGTCGCGTCCGACGGCCTGAGCGACCCGCTTGAGACCCTCGTCGATTCTGCCGTCCAGACACCAGAGAATGCCCTGATGGAGAATCGCGAGCGCGTAGTTCGGGTTGAGTCGCAGCGAGGTCTCGATCGATTCGATCTGTTTCGCCGTGTCGCCCAAGCCTTGGTAGGTCAAAGCCAGCTGGAGGCGCAGGTCAGGGTAGTTCGGGTGGATTTCTATCGCGGCGAGCAAGTGCTCGAGCGCGGGACCGAACTGCTCGCGCGCGAGGGCGCTCTGCCCCAGATGCGCGTGGCTTTCGGCGATGTAGAAACGGGCAAGCCGCACCATCGCCGGATCGGCACCGGCCTCGAGGCACGCCTCGAATCCTCCGATCGCATCGGCATAATCGCCTTGATCGTAAGCCTTGATCGCGCGATCGTAGGCTTCGTCTTTACCGAAACCGAACCACTTTCCCACCAGTGCCATGTCAGATCAGCCTCTCGCCTTGTCGGCGAAACACGTCATGGATGTAATCGACGAGCGTCACGCAGTCCTCCTTCGAAGCGGGCAGGAACCGGTAACCGACGGCGTAGAGATCGTTCCCTACGGGTTCGCAGTATCGCACCTCGATGTCGGCATGGATGGTCGGTGCGCCGCCTTGCCCGATCACGATCTCACAGCGCTCACCGGTTTGGCATGAGCGGCGTGTTCGCAGTTGAAGCCCGCCGAGACTGATGTCGACGACGACGGCAGGGACGTGGTCTCCCTCGACGCGGATCACGGCGTACTCGAGGATCTCGAATCGGAAGTGCTGGCGTAGATCGGCAGTCTTTTTCATCACGGTTAGGCGGCTCGGGAGAACTCGAAGTCCTCATCCGTATCATCGGTCAGGATGCCGTTCCTCAGTATGATTTCGGCGAAGATCTCGACGATCCCGCCATCGATCCTCAGCTTGCGGGCGTCCTCCCTGAGGATGTCGAGGGCACGCTCGATCGTCATTCCCGTACGGTAGGCCCGCGTCGAGGTGAGCGCATCGAAGACGTCGGCGACCGTCGCGATCCGGACGAGGAGGGGGATCTGGTCGCCGACCAGTCCGTCCGGATAGCCCGTTCCGTCGAGGCGCTCGTGGTGCCAACGGACGATCGGGGCGCAGTCGCGGAACCTCGGGATCCCCTCGACCATCCGAAATCCGACGTCAGGGTGGCTCTGGATCGCCTCGAACTCCTCGGGCGTGAGACCACTCGGTTTCGTGAGAATCGCATCGGGCACGCCGATCTTCCCGACGTCGTGAATGAGGGTGCCCATTTCCAGCGCTCTCAGGTCCATGGCGGGCAGATCGAGACGGCGACCGATCATCAGGCTGTACTCCTTCACGCGTTCGGAGTGCCCCGCGGTATACGGATCCTTGGCCTCGACCGCCTTGACCAGCGTGTGGACCATGGCTTCCAAGGTTCCTTCGAGTTCGGCGTTGGTTTGGCTGAGCAATCGGTTCTTGCTCAAAACCTCTTTGTTCTTCTCGTGAAGTTGCTTGCGCGCAAGCACCGTCCGCGTGATGTCGAGGGCGAAGCAAAGCATGTGTTGCAGCGAACGGTCCTCACGGAACACGGGAACGCCACGGCACTCGACGTAGCGCGTGGATTCGCCGCCCAAAAGCCGGAATTGAACAACGAAGGCGCGGTGTTGGGACTCCGCTTCCCCGATTTCAGTCAGGACGCGATCGCGATCCTCGTCGTGCAGCGTACGCTCGAGGGCATCCTCGCGCGACTCGCCGCCGTCGACGGCGATCAGCGCGTCCCATGCCGGGTTGGAAAACGTGCATTGGCGGTCCGACCAGGTGAAGAGCCCGATCGGAAGTCCCTCCACCAACCGTCCGTGCGCCCGTTCTTGCTTGCTGTTGGTCTCGAGGGCCTCGATCAACTCTTGTTGCTGAGCCGCGGTCTTGCGAATCAGGACCAGGGCGACGAACGCCACCCCCGCCGCGACGAGGCAGACGGAGAGCAGCCAGGTCGAGCGCGATTCGAGACGGCGAACCGTTTCAGCGCGACGCTGCTGGTAGCCGGCGTAGTCACTCTGGACGACCTCGATGATTGAACGAAGGGCGCCGCGCGCTTCCGCGCCGCCGGCGAGGATGGCATCGCTTCGGCGCGCGATGCGATCGGCAAGCCAACTCTTCCCGGCGTTCCGCGCATCGGCCTGGAGGCGAGCGACCTGGGCGGGGGTTGCCTTGTCGGCGATCAGGATCGCATCGATCTGATCCCGAATCGCGCCCATGTGCCGCTTTTGACCCGCAAGTTCGCCTTCGGTTTGGAGATCCTTCATCGAGGCCAAGTGGCCGAGAATGCCCGAGACCACGATCGTCCCGACAAGGGCGTACAGACTCATCTCGAAGGCGAGACTGCGCACAAAACTGCTGGAGAATGACTCGGCCAGTCGCCGGTGCCGCTGGCCTTTGCCGGGTAGCAGCCTCTGCGTGATCAAGAAGGCGAAGAGGCCGCTCAGAACCAAGAGCAAGCCGAATACGAGCCAGCCCTCGCGAACGATCGCCTCTTCCTGACCGATCACCGTATCGTAGAGTCGGTCGATACCAAGAACGGCAACCGTCCGTCCTTCCGCGTTCTTGATCGGCGCGTACGCGCTGATGAACGTCCCCCAACGGTCACGGTAGGGCTCCTGCTCCACCATCGGCACCCCAGATTCGTAGCACTGGATCGCAGTGGCAGAAATCTCGGGATATGGGTCGAGCAGATAGGCCTTGTCGTCCTGTCCGTCGCCGTCGGCATCCCCGGCCGGGGTCGGGTCGAGGACGAAAACAAAACCGGACGGTGCCTTCCGAACGGTGTACACGAACTTGATGTCCGTCGTGAGTTGAAGCACCCGGCCAAGGTCTTCGATCTGGTCGCGATAGGCTTCGGAGTGCTGTTCGGCCTTATCGTCCAACGCCTCATGCGCGCTCGGGTCGACTTCGAGGGCGACGATCTGGGCAAGGGTCAGCAGCTCGGACTTGGTGCCGGTTCGAAGCGACTCCCGGGCTCGGAAGACCTGGATCCATACGACCGAAGCGCTGAGGACCGTGAAAGTGATCGTCAGCAAGAGCCAAAACCGGAGCCCTACCCACGTCGATCGATGGCGCATGACTGTCGTGCCAATGCATTTCATCGGCACCTTGTGAGGGCTTCTTCATCAAATTCACGTTCAGTCTTGAACATGAGCGACTCACTGTGCGGCATCTTGCGTGATGATGCTCTAGATCATCCAGGAATCGTAACGCGCGGGTTCCGCATCTCGATCAAGAGCCTTCGGTGTCCCTCCATCTCCGGGGCGGAGATTCCGGGATAGCGGCGGGGAGCCGGGGTCTCCCCTTCGGTGTCCCTCCATCTCCGGGGCGGAGATTCCGGGATAATCAGGGTGTGCAGGATCGTCCGAGCTGGGACTCCTATTTCATCCAAATCGCGCACCTCGTCAAGACCCGCGCGACATGTCCGCGACGCCAAGTCGGTGCCGTCATCGTGCGGGAGCGGCGCATTCTGGCCACGGGCTACAACGGCGCGCCGCGGGGCCTCCCCCACTGTCCAGCCGGCGGGCCTGAGCACGACTGGCCGGTAGGCTGCCTCCGGGCGGGCCACTGCATCCGCTCGCTTCATGCCGAGCAGAATGCCCTCCTTCAGGCCGCGATGATCGGAGTGTCGTGCGACAGTGCGACCATCTACGTCACCTGCCAGCCCTGCAACACGTGCGCCAAGATGATCCTCAACGCCGGAATCGCGAAAGTGATTTACGAAGGCGATTACCCCGACGACTTTTCGCTCGAACTCTTCCGCGAGGCGAACCTCGACGTCTTTCGCTACCGTGCGGGCGTCTTGGAAAAAGTAGAGGCATGATCGCGATTCCCGGAGACCCTGCATGATCGACGGGTTGCTGGCCGCATCCCAAGGCAAGCTCCTGGAGGGTTTTCGCGCATCGCTCCTGACGGGTGCGATCGCTGTGCTCATCAGCTGGCTTCTCACGCCGTGGGTGCGCAAGCTCGCGTTTCGCTACGGGGCGGTCGATGACCCGAAACGGGACGATCGGCGTGTCCACAAGGAGCCTCTGCCGCGATGGGGAGGCATGGCCATCTTCGGCGGTATCGTCGCGGCGGTCGCTGCGATCCTCCCGTTCGCCTACCCTTATCAACCCTTCCCGCCCTATGTGCTCGGGCTGTTCGGGGTGGGAGCACTGATCGTCGTCGTCGGTGCTCTCGACGACCTCTACCAATTCAGCGCGAAGGTGCAGCTCCTGTTCCTGGTGCTTGCGGGTGTCGTCATCCAGTTCATTTTCGAGGGCTCGAGCAGGGTCCAGATCGCGGGCATCAATTGGCCGCTCTTTTCGACGGGAGGCGATTGGGTCCCGTTCGGACTGTGGGCGATCCCGGTCACGGCGTTCTACCTGTTCGTGATCACGAAGACGATGGACACGATCGACGGCATCGACGGGCTCGCCTCGGGCATTTCCGCGATCGCCGGCGGCACCTTGAGCGTCATCGCGACCTACGAAGGGCAGCCCCGCGTCGCGATCATCGCTGCGGCCGTTGCTGGGGCGGCGATCGGGTTTCTGCGCCACAACTACAACCCCGCCAAGATCATCATGGGGACCGGCGGCGCCCAGCTTTTCGGGTTCCTTCTCGGGTGCCTCAGCATCGTCGGGGCGATGAAAACCGCCGCCGCGATGGCGATCATCGTCCCGATGCTGGTCTTCGGCATTCCCCTTCTCGACGCCGTTCAAGTCGTCATTCGGCGCAAAATCAGCGGTGTGCCGATCACTCAAGCCGACAAGCGTCACATCCACCACCAGCTTCTGGACAAGGGGCTCTCGCAACGTCAGGCCGTGTGGGTGCTCTACGCCGCCGCCCTCATGCTCTCCGGAGCCCTGGTGTTCCTCGTGAAGGTCTATGGCACGCCGTAAGATCGCCTGTGTCGTGGGCACCCGGCCCGATGCGATCAAGACCGCGCCGGTCGTGCTCGAGCTCCGCCGACACCCTGACGTGGAGACCCTCCTCCTCGCGACCGGTCAGCACCGCGAGATGCTTGCGCAGGCGTTGGGTGCGTTTGGGCTGACACCCGATCGCGACCTCGACATCATGCAACATGGGCAGAGCCTAGCCCAGGTTACCGAGCGCTCATTGTCGGGGCTGGATGAGCTGTTTGCCGAGATCCAGCCGGACCTCGTTCTCGCCCAGGGCGACACCACGACGACCTTCGTTGCCGGCCTTGCCGCCTTCTACCGCAAAGTCCCGTTCGGGCATATCGAGGCCGGACTCCGGACCGATACGATCTGGAACCCGTTTCCGGAAGAGTTCAACCGGCGTGCCGTCGGGCTGTTTGCGGCGCTCCACTTCGCGCCCACGCCTTGGGCGGCAGAGAATCTGCGCCGCGAAGGCGTCGCCGATGAAACCCTCTTCGTCACCGGTAACACCGGGATCGACGCGGTACTGGACGTCGCACGGAGGGGCACCGAAGTCTGGTTTCCAGACGAATCGCGCCGCATCCTCCTCCTCACGACGCATCGTCGCGAAAACTGGGGTGAACCTCAGAAGGCGATTGCCGAAGCCGCGCGCGACGTCCTTGAGACGGTCCCGGACACGATCCTCGTCGTGCCGATGCACCGCAATCCTCAGGTGCGCGAGGTCCTGGAGCAGGTCCTCGGGGATCACCCACGGGTATCGCTCATCGAGCCGCCCGACTATCCCTCGTTCGCCACGCTCCTCGCCCGCAGCGACCTGATTCTCACCGACTCGGGCGGCATCCAGGAGGAAGCGCCCGCCTTTGGCAAGCCGGTGCTCGTGCTCCGCACGACGACGGAGCGGCCCGAAGGGATCGAAACCGGGAACGCACGTCTCGTCGGCACGGACCGCGATGTGATTCGTAACCAGGCGGTCTGGCTCTTGACGGACCCGAAGGCGTACGCGGCGATGGCCCAGGCGCGCAACCCATACGGCGACGGTCGGGCCGCGCCCCGCATTCGCTACGAGGCCCTGCGCTTGCTTGGCGTCGCAAGCCCGGAGGAAGTCGCTTGGGCGTGATCGAGGCGATCCTCCTCGGGATCGTCCAAGGGATCACGGAATGGCTTCCGATCTCAAGCACCGCGCACTTGCGCATCGTGCCTGCCCTTCTCGGACGGCCCGATCCGGGTGCCGCGTTCACGGCCACGATCCAACTCGGGACGCTTCTCGCCGTCCTCGTTTACTTCGGCCGCGATTTGATTCGGATCTTCGTAGGCTGGTGTCGTGGGCTTCGCGGGGGTGAGGCCGCGCGCCGAGAGGAAGCCCGGCTTGGTTGGGCGATCGTCGTTGGAACGGTCCCGATCGTCGTCTGCGGCATGCTCTTCCAGCACTGGATCAAGAACGACCTGCGCTCCCTCTACGTGATCGCCTCGTCCCTCATCGGGATGGGCCTCGTGATGGCGGTCGCCGAACGGGTCGGCCGGCGGACGAAGGGCCTCGACCGCCTCGGCGTCGCCGCCGGTCTTTGGATCGGGGTTTGGCAGGCGATCGCCCTGATTCCGGGGGCGAGCCGCAGCGGGAGCACGATCTCGGGTGGCCTCTTCGCCGGCTTCGACCGGGAGACCGCCGCCCGCTTCTCCTTCCTCCTCTCCGTGCCGAGCGTCCTCGCCGCCGGGCTCAAAGAACTCAAGGACGAGTGGACCGAGATCGTCGGGCTTCATCTCACTCCCGTGATCGTCGCCTCGCTCGTTTCGTTCGTGGTGGGTTACGGCTCGATCGCTTTCCTGATGAAGTATCTCCAGACGCGGAGCACGGTGGTCTTCGTGGTATATCGCGTGCTCCTTGGGGTCGCGATCCTTGTTCTGCTCCAGCAGGGCCTCCTGAAACCGTTCTGACCCCGGTTGCCCTTCCCGTTCGGAGCGCTCGCATGACGAGTCACCGGTTTCGCGCGAGTCCCGAACCGGTTGAGGAAGCCGGATGGTCTCTCTGTGGAACGAGACCCCTCACCCCTACCCCCTCTCCCCACCCTTCGTGAGGCGAGGGGGAACCGGACCTCCGAAATTCACCCGGTTCGCATCGCTCACAGACCTCTTGGGCCTCGGGCCTCATCCTCGAAGCGAGAGAAGCCGATCATCAAAGGCATGCGTGCGCGCAACGACCTTTGGACGCTCTTCGACGCGTCCTGGACGACTGACGCCGGGGGTTTGGACAAGTATCTCCACGCCGTCGTCGACACCTGCGCGGCGGCGTTCGACGCGGGTGGAGCGTCCCTCTTCGTCGCGACGGACGACACCATCACCTACCGGCTTGCAGCCAAAGCCGGCACCGAGTTGCACATTCCGGAAGGCGCGACACTCTTCCCGGGTGACGGAATTGCCGGGGCGGCGATCCTGCACAAGACGCCGATGCTCGTCGACGATCCTGCCGACGATCCCGAACTTCAGCGCAGAGGCGTTCCTCGTCGCGCCGAGCTCCAAAGTGCGATGATCGTGCCCCTCGTTACGCGCGAAGGAGGCTGTGTCGGCGTCCTGAACGTTTCGCGGGGTGTTGGACACGACCCGTTCACGAAGCGCGACCTTCGTCGCGCGCGGACGATCGCGGCCCATGTGGCCCTTGCCGTGGGCAACGCTATGCTCTTCGATAAGATGGACGTGGCCGTTCGCCAAGCCCGTGAGGCGAACGTTCGGCTCCGCACCGTCCTCGACTGCCTTGGAGTAGGGATGCTCATTCTCGACCCCGAAGGCACGGTCGTCCAGCGGAATCTCCAGTTGTGCGCGATGATCGGAGTCTCGGCGGCCCCGGGTCTGTCATGGGAAGAGGCGCTCCTGTTGGCGCCCGAGGCGATGAAACCGGCACTCCGCGAGGTGATCCGGGCCGCGTTGCTGGGCCAGGGACTGCGGCGACAGGTCTTCGATGGCACCGAAGGGCGCAGTTGGCGACTTGTTGGTTCGCCGATGCGAGTCGGTATCGCGCTTGCGGTCGAGGATGTCACCGAGATCGATCGAGCCCAGCGCGAGGCTGCCCGAACCAATCGGCTGGCCGAGATCGGGCAGATGACGGCGGCCATCGCACACGAGATTCGGAACCCCCTCACGGGAATCCGGTCGGCAGCCCAGATGGTCCAGGCGGTCTCCGACGAAGGGGCCGAGTTCGGCAAGATGATCGAGGAAGAAGCGTTGAAGCTGAACGCTTTGTGTGACGAGTTTCTCGACTTCGCGCGGCCGTTGTCCCTGCACTTCGACGATTTGCGCCTCGACGAGGTCGCGAAACATGTCGTCGCCCATCACCGGGAAGCGTTTGCGGCGGCGGATGTCGCACTCAGCCTGGAAACTTACGGCAGTTCGCCGACAATTCAGGGAGATCGCCGCCGAGTCGAACAGGTGCTCCACAACCTCCTGCGGAATGCTCTCGAAGCGTCGAGTGAGGGCGGAGCGGTGAAGGTGAGGATCGACGGCAACCGGTTGACCGTGAGCGATCGCGGTGTCGGGATGGACGACCAGACTTCAAACAGCCTGTTCACGCCGTTCTTCACGACGAAGGCGAGCGGAACCGGGTTGGGACTGAGCAATGTGCGGAAGATCGTGGACGCCCATGGCGGGCGTATTCACGTGCACTCGGTTCCCGGAGAAGGAACCGAGTTCGAAGTGGATTTCGAGGTCAGGCTAGCGGCATGAGTGAACGGAAGAGATTGCTGATCGTCGACGATGAGCCCAACATTCGGCGCATCCTCCAGGCTGCGTTCGAAAAGGCAGGACTGCAGGCAGTGACGGCGGAGGACGGGCGGATGGCACTAATGCGTCTCGGCGAAGGAACGTTCGAGGCGGTGTTGACCGACGTGACGATGCCTGGCATGACGGGCTACGAGCTCCTGCGCGAAGTCAAGGCTTCCTGGCCGGAAACGCCCGTCGTGATCATGACCGCGTTCGGCACGATCCCCCAGGCCGTCCAGGCGATCCGCGATGGGGCGTTCGAGTACGTCACGAAGCCCTTCGACTTGGAGTCGCTCAAGAAGACCGTCATGAGCGCGATCCACCAGGGGGACGCTCCCGCTCACCGCGCGAAGCGAGGACCGTCGAAGAAGACGCCGTCGACGCTGTTCGTCGCGGATTCGCCCGTGATGCGCGAGGTGAGGGACACGATTCAACAGGTCGCCGACTCTCGTGCCACCGTCCTGGTCACCGGCGAGAGCGGGACCGGCAAGGAGGTTGCCGCGAAGCTGCTCCATGAACTCTCGCCACGGGCGGACAAGCCTTTCGTTGCCGTTTCCTGCGCCGCGCTTCCCGAGAGCTTGCTTGAGAGCGAATTGTTCGGCTATGAGAAGGGCGCGTTCACCGGCGCCCAGGGGTCGAAGACGGGACGGTTCGAGGCAGCCCATGGGGGAACGCTCTTTCTGGATGAGATCGGCGAGATCCCGCTCGGGATCCAGGTCAAGCTCCTCCGAGTTCTCCAGGAGCGCCAGTTCGAGCGTCTGGGTTCGAACAAGCCGACCGTGGTCGACGTGCGCTTGGTAACGGCGACCAATCGCGATCTCCAGCGTGCGGTCGAAGAGGGCTCATTCCGACTCGACCTGCTCTATCGACTTCAGGTCGTCGAGCTCCACATGCCGCCCCTCCGGGACCGAGGCGAAGACATTCTGCGCCTAGCGGAGACGTTTCTCCGGAAGCACAGCGAGGAAAATGGCCGCCACTTGATTCATATCGGCGAGGATGCTGCAGTCAAACTGCAGCAATACTCCTGGCCGGGTAACGTCCGCGAACTTGAGAACACGATGGAGCGAGCCGTGGTCCTCGCGAGTCGCGAAGACGAGGTCCTGCTGCCGCGCCACCTGCCTGCCCAAATCGTCCAAGCCGCCTGATCGGCAGGAACCTAGGGGTCCCCGCGCGAAGTCGGCAACTATGACAATCGCCGCATGGGCCGCATTGGTCCTCTCATCGTGGGGTACTCCGGCTTCGGATGCACTGCTCTTCGCGCAACCCTGGACGCCGCAGTCCCGAGCCGCCTCGCACGAGTCTTGGGTCCGGTGCCCGGGCAGCTTCGCAGGCTGGCTCGCGATGACCGACCTCGACGTACCCCAGCTCATCATCGTCACGCGATTGGTCTGGTATGGCACGGTGAACGATCCCAAGCAGCTGGCGCCGAGCCGCAGGTACACGCTCAACGTCTGGGCCGACGAGAACTGCCGACCGTTGCTGGGACCGGGGACGATGGGTGATCCCGTGTGTACGTGCTGCTTTTCCGCACGGGCGACCCGAGTCGGAACCGACTGCAGGGGCAAGGTCGTGTATCGGTTCGAGTCGGTCGGCCTGGAAGGCGCGGTGATCCCCGGTATCGGCCGGGTCTGGCTCTCGATCGCGGAAGACGACCTGACCAGTGCCCGGCTGCTTCGACCGGACATGCAGTGGTCCGGATTCGCGACCGTACAGGGGTGTCCAGGGCTTCAGATGAACGGAAGTCGGATCCGATCGATCGTCGATCCCTGCTCACGGCGCACTTCGGACCTCGCCTTCGAGCTTTACGGCTATCGAATCGACTAGCCGAGATTCTCGTTCATGGCCGCGACTTGGTCGATAAGATCGAGTCGGTAGGCTTCAAGCATCGTGGCGAGCCGGGCGTCGCTGAGGGCGAGGATGCGGAGGGCGAGGAGGGCGGCGTTCTTGGCGTTTCCGACCCCGACCGTCGCGACCGGAACCCCGGCCGGCATCTGCACGATCGAGAGGAGGCTGTCCATCCCGTCGAGCTGCTTCAAGGGCACCGGGATGCCGATGACCGGCAAGATCGTGTTGGACGCCAACATTCCAGGGAGATGGGCGGCTCCGCCCGCTCCTGCGACGATCACCTTGAGCCCACGGTCTCGGGCGTCGCGCGCGTAGGCGAGCATCGCCTCGGGTGTGCGGTGGGCCGAAACCACCCGAACTTCGAGCGCGATCTCGAAATCGCGCAGCAGGTCGATCCCGGGTTGGAGCGTCTCGAGGTCGCTCCGGCTGCCCATGACGACGCCGATGACGGGGTTTTCCATTGCTGACGATTATTCAACACCGGAACATCGACCGGGGACTTGGTGTCCAACCCATTTGTTTGTACAATGACTCCATTCCTTGCGGAGGAATTCATGCGAAAGCTCTTATTCGTGGTACTCGTTCTGTGCGGCTTGGTCGGGGCTGGATCGGCCCAGACGAAAGTGATCACGGGCGAGATGACCCTCTCCTTCGGCTATGTGACCACGCCCGACGGGAAGAAGCTGAGTGTCGCCGGTGTGCGCGTCCCCTACCGAGCCGAGCTCTGTCGACTCAGCACGACCGCCAAACCCCAGCCGAGTCCGGTTTCGTACAGCCCTCGCTCGGGCGAAAACGGGATCGCGGCGACCAAGATCTACGAGAACGATAGCCCCGACACGTTCGCCACCCCGGGGGACATGCCGTCCGCACTCGACGATCTGATCCTCGTCGGTGCGACGTCGACGACGAAGTGGACCCGGATCACGATCGGGATCACGGTCGACATCCAGATGCCCTTCCTCGTCCGATGGCGTGTTTGGGACAACTTCACGCCCGGTCTCGGTGCCGGCGTCCAGGCGTTCTTCAACGAAAAGGCGGACTTCGGCGGTATCTTGCCGGGCTGGCCGCCAACGGGCGAGAACGAGTATTGGCGGCTCACCATTTCGCTGACGGCTGACCCACGCTACCCGACCGGCTTCCCGGTTCCTGTGCCCGACAACGAGTGCTTCTTCGCGACTCAGTTCCGGAGCACCCAGCCCAACGGCGAGGGGCCGTTCAACTACGCGATCGCGCCCGTGTTCTGCGGCGGGGGCGCCTCGATCGGCAGCTCCGAAGACCTGTTTTGGTACGACTACGAAGACGGCGGCGCAAACGGCGTCTACGCCGAAACCGAGCAGGACTACTATGGCGGCGCGCCGTGGGAAGCCAACGTCCTCGCCATCATCGAGGCCAACGCGGGCGGATCGACCTCTCAAGTGAACGTCGGCAACATCATCGTCGAGCACGGGACCCACGTCGGGGGCTCCGCGCTGGACCTTCAGGATTCGGACGACTTCTACTACGAACTCGGCCCGGCCCGGACGGCTCAAAGGGTAGCGGTGATCTTCGAGGCATTGGCACCGACAGGGACACTTCGGAGCGTCTCGTTCAATTGCGAGAACGCGATGCCGAATCCGTGGCACAACGTGCAGACGATCGAGATGTTCAACTATTCGTTCAACCGTTGGGACACGATGGAAGTCCGTGGGGTGACGAAGACGGACTTCTCGTTCGCGATCTCGACGGGGGCGAACTTTGCCCAGTACGTGGCCAGCAACCGGCGAATGCGCACGAGGGTGACGTTCAGTGGTCGCGAAGCCGCGCGAAGCGGGCAACCCCGCGTCGTGCGCTTCGACAAGGTCACGTGGACCGTCGTGACCCAGTAGCGAGCAGATCGCACGTCCTCGAAGGGGCTCTGCCAGGCGGCGGAGCCCCTTTGAGTTGAGTCGGGACCCTGGTATAAATCCGCGAATTCGCAGGCTCGTGTGGGGGAACCGAGCCCAAATGAGGCATGAGTTCCTCGGACGGAAAGTCAGGATGACGGCGCTAGGCGCCCCGTTCGTCAGGCAACTGAACCAATCACGGAGGAGAATTCATGTCGTTCCGAATCAACACGAACGTGCAGGCGATGAACGCGCTGCGCAGCCTCAGCATCACGGGCATGGATGCCGCGAGCTCGATGAGTCGGCTCTCGACCGGTCTGCGCATCAACGGTGCCGGCGACGATCCGGCCGGTTTGATCGTTTCGGAGAGCTTCCGCGCTCAAATTTCCGGTATCGATGCCGCAGTCCGCAACAGCCAAGACGCGATCAACTACGCGAAGACGGCGGAAGGCGCTCTCGACGAAGTCAACAAGCTGCTTCGGGATGCCCGAGCACTGGCCGTCTCCTCCGGGAACCAGGCCACGCTGACGGACGCCCAGAAGCAAGCGAACCAGGCCCAGCTGAACTCGATCGTTGCGTCGGTCTCCCGCATCGCACAGTCCACCCAGTACGGGTCGAAGAAGCTGCTCGACGGCTCCGCCGGTACCTACGCGGTGTCCACGAGTGGAGCCAACGTGTCCGCGATGTCCTTCAGCGGCGTCTTCAACGGGAACGCCGTCACGACCAACTCGAACGTCACGATCACCAACCTGACAGCGGCCACTCGCGCCGCCGTCACCGGTACCCGAACGTTCGCCGCGGCGACGACCACGATGACCAACGCGGGTTCGTTCACGATCAACGGCGTCAGCTTCAACGTAACGACCCAAGATACGATCACCGACGTCGTGGCCCGGATCAACAACTCGTCGTCTCAGACCGGTGTGACCGCCAGTTGGGCCGCGGGTGCCGGCGTTACGCTGACCTCGACCGGATTCGGTAGCGAGCAGAAGGTCGATCTCATCGACTCCAACGCGGTGCTGCGCTCCGCCGCAGGTACTCAAAGTGCAACGGGCACCGACGCCTCCGCCGATGTCGTCATCGACACCGACGGCGCGGGCACGCTGGCCACGGTTTCGTTCGACAGCGGTCGCGGTCTGACTCTTCGCGACAAGTACGGCAACTCGATCTCGCTCACGGAGGCCGGCAACGCCGGTGCCGGTGGCGCTTGGGGTCGGGTCAACGTCGGCAACTCGATCTTCCAGATCGGTTCCAACGCCGGCCAGACGACCAGCCTTTCGCTCGGCAACTTCGCAGCGTCCAACCTTGGCCGAGGCGCGGTGTCCGGTCTCGACCTCAGCAACTTGGACCTCACGACCCAGGCGGGTGCCGATAACGCTCTCAAAGTCGTCGACAAGGCGATCGAAGAGATCTCCGCCTCACGTGGTTCGATCGGTAACTTCCAGCGCAACGTCCTCAACTCGAACGTCCGCGCTCTCGGAATCGCACGAGAGAACCTGAGTGCCTCGGAGTCCTCGATTCGAGACGTCGACGTCGCCAACGAAATGACGAACTTTACGAAGCTGCAGATCCTCCAGCAGAGCGGTCTCGCGATGCTCGCTCAGGCGAACAGCGCGCCCCAGGCGGTGCTCTCGCTCCTTCGATAAGGTTCTCACCGATTCCCTCGTCGCCGAGGGAGGTTCCTCCCGGGCTCCGGCGCTTGCGCCGGGGCCCTCCGTTCATGGTCGGGCCGCATCTTGCGGGAGAGAAACGGTCGTTCGAAGAGCCAGAAGAACCCCGCGCTTCCCACCAGGGCGATCGGAACGCCAATGGCGAGGAGAAACGCAAATCGCGCGACGTCCGAGGCCACCCCTTCCGGACGGGCTGCTTCCACGATCTGCAGGATCGGGTGGTGGAAGAGGTAGAGGCTGTACGAAATCGTCCCCGCGATCACGATCCAGCGGAGGCTAAGGAATCGGATCGCCAGTCCGCGGGGGGTCAGCAGGCCGAGCACGAGCAGGGCGGAGATCGCGAGACCACCGAGGCTGTCGCGAATCCAGAGGGACTTCGTCCACCCGATCGAAAGCACGCAGAGTGCCCCGAATGTCAGGCCCGTCAACGCGACCCATCCTGGGGCTGGTCGTCGACGTCGGGGATGAAGGCCGATGTGGGCGGCGACCATGCCGAGCGCGAAGAGTGGCGCATACCAGAGATAGAGTTTGTGGCTTCCCGCGACGAAGATCAGCGGAACGGCGACCACGCCGGCAACCGTGCCAAGAAGTGCGAGGCGACCCCGATTGATCAGCAGCCCCACGAGGAGCGGAAAGAACAGGTACAGCTGGAACTCGATCGCGATGCTCCAGAGCACCCCGTTGATCTTGTACATCCACTCGGGACGCAGGTTGTGGATCATGAATACGTGCGCCATCACGTTCTCCCACGTCACGGGAACGTATTGCGCCCACGGCATCCCCTTCTGGCGCGAAGTTACCAGCCATACGACGATCAGCGAGAACGCGAGGCAAGCATAGTACGGAGGGAGGATCCGCCGACATCGACGACGGAAGAACTCGCGACGATCGGTCAGCCGACCATTCGAGCGGCCGTACAGGGAGAGCTGTAGACAGAAACCGGACAGCACGATGAACGCCGCCACCGCCAGGTGTCCATACCAGAGCGGAGCCATGACCCACGCGAGCCATCGGGGCTCGGCGCCCGGACGGGCCATCTTGGAATAAGGGTCTGAAAGCGTGCATACGTGCTGGAGCACCACGTACAGGGCGGCGAGGCCACGCAGCCCTTCGATGTACTCCAAACGTCCGCGTGTCTTCAGAGCGGATTGCTCGCGTTCGATGGTGGATTGTGGCGGATTCAGGGCCACAATGGGCTATGCGATCGATCGAGTCCTGCATCGCTCGGCGTCTCAAGTGGACCCGACTCGACGAGCACGACAAACTGGCGTTCACCTTGATCGTCGAGGGCGAACCCGAAGGCGAGCCGGTCGCCCAACTCACCCGCGCCGGTCACGGACGAACGCTCTCGGAGGGTATCGCCGACGACGGTCGATGGACGTTCAAGCGGGTCGGCATTTTCCGCCCCCACATCACGGTCCGAGAGGTCGGTGAGTGGGACGACTTCGCGGTCTTCGAGGTTCACCCGTTCGGTCGCGGGCATCTCATCTTTGGCGACGGTCGGCGATTCGCATGGCGCGCAGGGAACTTCTGGGGGACCCACTGGAGCTGGATCGAGGAGGAGACCGGCAAAACCGTCCTCCGGTTTGAGCCGGCCCACTGGCTCCGGATGGAGGCGCACGTCGATGTCGACGCCGTCGGCCATGAGGTGCCGGATCGGTCCCTTCTCGCGATTCTGGGTTGGTACCTCCAGATGCTCAATCTTGAGGAGGTCGCCGGTAAGGAGCCGGTCACAGCCCCCGTCGGGACCTAGCGAATCGCCATCTCGGTCTCGACATCGAACAAGTGAAGCGCATCGAGGTTGATCGAGAACCGGCAGCTCTCGCCCTCCTTGATCTTCGTCCCGCTGTCGATGGTCGCGAGCACGTTGTGGGTGCCCGTGAAGAGGTAGGCGGTGTATTCCGGCCCGAGCGGCTCCAGGACATCGACTTTGGCCTCGATCGTGTTCGCCTCGGTGGACGCGATCGGGTTGTTCATCGCGGCATCGAAGATCGCTTCCGGTCGGATGCCAAGCGTCACGGGCTGTCCGGCTCGGTCCGCCGCAGCATGGTCGCCCGGCAACGGGATTCTGAAATCGCCGGTATCCACGAACAGACCGTCTCCGGTTCGCTCGACCCGAGCGTCGAGGAAGTTCATCGGCGGCGCGCCGATGAACCCAGCGACGAACTTGTTGGCCGGTCGGTTGTAGACGGCCTCGGGTTCGTCGCACTGCTGAAGAAGCCCGTCCTTCATGACCGCGATCCTCTGGCCCATCGTCATCGCTTCGACTTGGTCATGGGTCACATAGATCGTCGTGATTCCGAGGGAGCGGTGAAGGCGAATCAGCTCGGCGCGCGTCTGGATGCGGAGCTTGGCATCCAGGTTCGAGAGGGGCTCGTCCATGAGGAAGACTTTCGGCTTGCGGACGATGGCCCGCCCGAGGGCGACTCTCTGGCGTTGGCCGCCGGAGAGCTCCTTCGGTCGACGATGCAGGAGGTGATCGATGTCGAGCATCTGGGCGGTCTCATGGACCCGTCGATCAATGTCCGCCTTGACCGTTTTTGCCTCGGCCAGGTGGCTGAGCTGCCAGAAAAATCCCTTGAGCTCGCGCAGGCGCAGCCCGAACGCGATGTTGTCGTACACCGTCATATGGGGATAGAGCGCATAGTTTTGGAACACCATGGCGATATCCCGATCCTTTGGAGGCACCTCGTTCACGCGCTGTTCGCCGATCATCAGATCGCCCGACGTGGCCTCCTCGAGGCCGGCGATCATCCGAAGGGCGGTGGTCTTGCCGCACCCAGACGGCCCAACCAAAACCATGAACTCGCGGTCGCGAATGTCGAGGTTCAGATTGTCGACGGCTTTGACGTCCTTGCCGAAGATCTTTGTGACGTTGCGAAATGAAACGCCTGCCAAGCTGCGCGGTGCCTCCTACGAACTGAAGTCCCAGTATAGCCGGGCGTTTGGCGATCCCGCGCCACCCGAAACCCTTGACAACGGTTGGGGTGAGCAGGTATCATTGAGAAATTACATAAGCACTGTAATTGCAATATGAAGCGAGCCTTTACCTTGATCGAACTCCTCGTGGTCATCGCGATCATCGCGATCTTGGCTGCGATCCTGTTTCCGGTCTTCGCCCAAGCGAAGCGAGCGGCCCAGAAGACCGCGGACCTTTCGAACTTCAGTCAGATCGGCAAGTCGATCATGCTGTACGCCCAAGATCACGACGATCACAGCATGTGCACCGATCACGATCACGGACTGCACTGGTTCGACTCGCTGTACGGCTACGTGAAGAGCCGGGACGTGTTCAAGACGCCCGCCTACCAGCGTAAAGCCGTCCTCAACGACGACAACGTCCTCGAGTTGCCTGAGTCGGACTACTCGATCAACGGCCTCTTCTCACACGGAGAGTCCCTCTCGATCAACAGCGCGCCGGCGGAGCAGATCATCATCGCTCTGCGGAATGTCGAGGTGGCCGAGCCCGACTACCATCCCTGGCCCGATTCCGCCGAAGACGACCCCAACACGCCGGACTGGGACGACTTGGCGCAGTACATCGGCCCCGGGCACGATGGAGGCCCTGAAGAGGACTGGTTCCGCGAGCGTCTCGCCCTCAAGCCGTGGGGGAACGGCTCGAACTTCGGTTTCGTCGACGGTCACACGAAGTTCTTGCCCTGGGATCGGTCGGTGAGCGGTCGCTTACCCGGTTACCACAACATCGATCGCTTGACCGAAGAGGTCCACTAGCGCGGCAAGGGCCGAGCGATCGGGACTCGGACACCGCGGGCGCGCACCAAGCGCTCGCGGTGATCGTTGAAGGTGCAGATCGCGCGGATCCCATAGATGTTTCCGACGTCGACCGCTTCCCCCCAGGTCACTGGGTTGAGCTTTCCATCCCGACACCGGGAGGCACCGTCGTCGTATCGCGGGCAGTCGCGGCAATCCATGCTCGTCTCAATGACGCTGCCAAGTAGACAAGCGTCGCTCCTATTTTCGCAGATCGAGCCAGACTTTGGAAGCATGCGGCCCGCTTCGGTGGATCTGAATCGTCGACTTCTGGAAGTCCGAGGCTTTTGCGCGGTAGATATCGGTGAACACTTGCGGGTTGCGATCGGCGAGCGGGAACCAGCTCGACTGAACTTGGATCATGATCCGGTGTCCCCTTTTGAAGGTGTGGAGCGCATCCGGCAGTTCGAACTTGACCCGCTCGACCTTGCCCGGAGTGAACGGCTCGGGGAGCTCATAGCTTCGCCGAAACTTGCCTCGAAAGATATCGGCGCGCACGAGCATCGGGTAGTTCCGCATCACCTTCGACCCGAAATCGGCGGCGTCCGACGGATGCACGTCGATCAGCTTCACGACGAAGTCGGCGTCGGTACCCGTCATGGTCACGAACAGGTCCGCAACCACGTTACCGGCCACCGTGACCTCCTCGCTCAGAGCCGGAGAAGTGTAGGTCAGGACGTCGTCGCGCTCCATCGCGAAGCGCTGGCTGTCGATCATGTAATCGCGGGACCGTCCTCGGAGCACGCCGCCCTGATAGGGTACGGGACGGGCCGGATCGCTGACGTAGGTATCCGTCTTGCCGACATCGCCGGGGGCCTCGAAACTGAGGGAGCGCGCCTCCCGGAAGAAGACCGGTGTGCGGCGCACCTGAGGAGGGGGCCACCGGTCGAACTTCGACCAGGTCTTCGAGCCGGTGTCGAACATCGTCGCGTCGGGAAGGTCCACCTCACCGTTCCCGCGCAGGTAGGCGTCGAAGAACGGCCACTCGAGCTCTTCCCGGAAGAAGACCGAGGTGTCCTGCTCCCACGGGATCCCTCCGAACATCCGTCCATTGCCCCGCGACCAACCGCCGTGATCCCACGGGCCCATCACAAGCCGATTCGCGATGCCGGGGTTCTGCTTCTCGGTGTATTTGTAGATGTGGAGCGCCCCCCAAAGGTCTTCGGCGTCGAACCAACCCCCCACGGTCATCACAGCGCACTTCACGCCCGTCATGTGCCGGGGCAAACTCCGGTCCTGCCAGAACGCGTCGTACGTCCCGTGCTCCATCATTTGATTCCAGAACTTGACTTCGCCGCGCAGGATCTTCTCGTTGAACGATGACAGCGGTCCCATCTCCAGGAACCACTGGTAGGCGTTGCCCCCGATATCCCAGGCCGGGCCGCGGCGCGGCGTTCGGGTCGGTTCCGGGCGAGGCTGCCCGAACCCGGACATGAACGAAAACGCGTCCTGCAGGAAGAAGGCGCCGTGGTGGTGGAAGTCGTCGCCGATGAACCAGTCCGAGACGGGGGCTTGGGGCGACACGGCTTTGAGCGACGGATGGGAATCGATCGCCCCTGCCGCGGCATAGAATCCGGGATACGAGATTCCCCACATCCCGACGCGTCCGTTGTTGCCGGGCACATGCGTCACGAGCCACTCGATCGTGTCCCAGGTGTCGGTGCTCTCGTCGATCCCCTTCTGGCCCGGCTTCAACGTTGGGCGGACGTCGGCAAACTCACCTTGCGACAGGTACCGCCCGCGCACGTCCTGCCAAACGAAGATGTAGCGGTTGTCGGTGAACTTCTGCGAGCCGCGCGCGCTCCGGAACGCCTCGGGACCGTAAGGGCCCGCGCTGTAGGGCGTTCGCTCCATCAGGATCGGGCGGCGACTGCTCCGATCCTTGGGCACGTAGATGGCCGTGTAGAGCTTCACGCCATCGCGCATCGGGATCATCGCCTCGATCTTCTCGTAGGTCTCCTTCGTGATCTGGGCGGGAACGGCGGCGGCAAGGGCAAGCAGGATCAAGGCGCAGACGCGACGCATACGGTTGAATTCGCGGGTCCGCCCCCAGGTCCTGCCCTCGACCGTATTCCTGGCGGGACCTGGCTATAATGGACTTGGGAATGCGGGTGTAGTTCAATGGTAGAGCGCGACCTTCCCAAGGTTGATGTTGCGGGTTCGAATCCCGTCACCCGCTCCAAGATTCCCCTCCCCTGATCTCCGCGTGACGCGCATCACACCAAGGCGCGCCCGAAGGCACGATCCGAGGCCGGCCGGTCTTCTTCCAACAAGCATCTCGACACTCGTTGGAGGAAAACCATGAAGTCCACTCGAAGAAACATCGCTCTCGTCATTCTCGCTCTCTGCAGTTTCAGCGGAGCCGCTCACGCCCAGCCCCTTCTGCCCCTCGGATCGACGCTCCGCACGGGAACGATCACCGACGGCAACTTCCTCAGCACCTTCCTTCCCGACAACTTTCGCCTCCAGATTCGCTCGCAATCGACATCCGAAGGTCAACGCGTCGACTGGTCGGCCACCTACGGCGACATCTACGCCGCGCTCGTGCTGACTCCGAAGGTCCACTATCGGTTCGAAGCGCGAAGATCGGTCGCGTCGACGGTCGGCGTCTACCTCTATGACTTCCGAGCCGAGCAGTGGGAGCAGCGCCAGTTCATTTCGTTCGGAACCACAGACACCGTGCGCACTGGCATTCTTGGCGTGGGGAAGCGATTCGTCAACTGGCAGGGCAAGGCCCGGATCCGCTTCCGCTCCGGACATCCCTCCAATCCGTTCACGTTCGGCATCGACTCGATCTCGGTGTGGGTGATGCCGTGAGTCCGCGAGGGCTGAAGCCCAGAGCGCTTCGGCCCTCTTTTCGATCCCCCAGGTATCAAACCGAAAGGTGAATCGATCTCTTTTCACAACACGTCTTGAAGATAGCCCACGTTATGTGGAAAACTTGAGGGCAATTCTTTGGTGAACCCACGGATGGGAGGAGCCAGGTGCATAGAAATGGATTTCGCTGCGGGATCGCCGCTGCCGCCTTGGGGCTGGTGGCGCTCGCAGGGGCACAACCGAAAATAAGCAACGTCGAAATCGTCCGTCTCGGCAAGGGCGTGGAAGTCCGTATCCGAGGCGAAGGGCTAAAGTCGCCCGTTCTGAGCCGCGCGTTCGGAGGGCGCTCGCTGATCCTCGACTTCAACGCAACGCTCGATGGCAAGGCCAAGCGCGAAGCCGTTCAGGTCGCCGGTCTCGATTTCGTGCATGCGAGCCAGTTCCAAGCCAGCCCGCCCAAAGTGCGCGTGCACCTGCGCTTCCTCGCCCCGAACAGCACGATCACCCCGATCGCCAAGGGATCGATGTGGATCGTGCGGATGGGTGACACCACTTCCCCGATCGCGATGGCCGCTGCCCCGAAGGCCGGCCCGCCGACGCGGCCTCCGAAGAAGGATGATCTCACGATCGAACGCGCGAAGGCGGACCGGCTCCCGAAGACGGTGGCCAAGTCGGGAGGGAGTGGTTCCGTCAAGATGCCGCCGATCAGACCGCCGAAGCCGGTCGCTTCGAATCAGGCTTCGAGTCAGGCATCGAACCAGGCGACCGAAGCCGCAACCCGCGAAGTCCAGGTCACGCTCGACTTCACGAACACCGAGTTGGTCCAGATCTTTCGCGCCCTCGCCCTGCAGGCCGGCGTCAACATCGTCACCTCCCCGGATGTCAAGGGCAAACTGACGATCTCCCTCGACCGGATGTCGGTCCGTGAAGCGCTCGACCTCATCACGGCCCTCGCCGGGCTCCGATGGGGCCAGATCGGGCGAACCTATCTTGTGACGACCGCGGATAAGTTCGCCGACACGATGGCCCAGTTCGGGGGCATCGGCGAAGAGCGTTCTGAGACCCGCGTCGTGCCGATCTTCAGCGGGGAAGGGGTGCAGCTGAAGGCCGCGATCCTGAAGAGCATGCCGCCGGGCTCCGGAGCAGGCCGCTACGAAATCACGCTCCCCTCGGAGCAGATCACGCTTGAACAGACCACCCGGGTCGGCGCATCGCCCGCGGCTGTTGGGTCCCAGCCGTCGGGCGGCGCCTCCGGGGGCGGCGGAACGACGATGGAGACGCGGACGGCGGACCGCCCGAAACGCGACGAATACGTGGTCCTCATCGGACCGGCCAAGCAGCTCGACACGGTCCAGGCCGCGGTCGAGCGGCTCGATCGCCAAATGTGCGAAGCCCTCGGTATTCGTCTACCGAGATCGGGCGACATCATCCAGCGCGTGTACGAGGTCAAGGGCGGCGACGCCGAAGCTCTGCGCAAGGCACTTGTCGGCGATCGTGCGGACCGGCTCGGCAACGTCGAGATCACGGCCACCCCTTCCGCCAGCCGAAGCAAACCGGTCATTTCGATCAAAGGCCGGGAAAACGAAGTCGATCGCGTCATGCAGACGCTGCAGCAGCTCGACGCGTCGGACGAGGGCGGTGGTGAGTTCACGATCTACGAAGTCAAGTACGCCGACCCGCGATCGCTCCGTGAGGAGATCATCAACGCCGTCCCGGGGCTCCGAGCGAGCATCCCGCCCGCCTCGGCCGGGAACCCGCGGCTCTTCCAGCCCGGCGAAGCGACCCGCGCCGCCAGTGAGCAAGTCCAGCCCGGTCCGCAAGGCGGCGGCGCTGCCGGCGGAGGGGGCGCGGCCGTCGTTCCCGAGTCGGGCGTTCGATCCGAAGGCACGGGGCCGCTCCTCAACTTGAGCCAGCCGTTCCGCGACGTCGAGCGCGTGGCGGTGCCGATGCGGCTGATCCTACGGGGGAGCGCCGAACAACTCGCGGCCGCCCGCAAGTTCCTCGAGGTCGTCGACGTGCCGCCCAAGCAGGTCGCCCTCGAACTCCGGGTCATGGAACTGAGCAAAGAGGACGCGATCCAGGCCGGTATCGACTGGAACATCTTCACCGGCGGTGCGGTGCGCATCCTCCGTCTGAACAACTCTCAGCCCTCGACGCCTGGGCCGAACAATCGGATCGGCGTGAAGATGCGGGACGGCGATGTCACCGCCAGCCTCGACAAGATCGCGAACAAGAACAACTTGATCGCTCGGCCGAACATGCTCGCGACCGATGGACGCGAAAGCGAGCTTTTCGTCGGCGAGGTGATCCGGTACATCGTCTCGATCACGAGTGGCCAGAACGGTCCCAACGTCCAAACCGGCGAACTCCCGATCGGCGTCCGGCTCGCCGTGCTGCCCCGGATCGGTGCGGACGGAAGCCTCACGATGGACCTGCGGCCCCGAGTCAGCGCCCTGCGCGGATTCACGGACGTCCCGAACGGGGGTCGGCTTCCGCAGACGACGGAGCGCATCGCCCAGAGCACCGTGACGGTCCAGGATGGCGAGACGATCGCGATCGGTGGACTGATTCAGGATCAGGATCGCCGGGAGGTGACGGGTGTCCCGATCCTCATGGACTTCCCGCTCATCGGCCAACTCTTCCGCAAGACGACGACGTCGCGGACCCGAACCGAAGTCGTGCTGTTCCTGACCGTGAAGACGGTCGACGGACCGGCGCGAGCCGACAACATCCAGCTTCCGGTCGAAAAGGACATGACGAAGGAAGCGCCCAAGAAGAACGGAGGCAAGCAGTGATGAACTCTCGCAGAGTGCGACTCGGGAGCGCGACCGTGCTCCTGGGCCTGGTGCTCGCCGGCTGCGGAGGAAGCGGCGACCGTCCGGTGAATCCGAGCGTCTACCGGGGCGCCTGGGCCGGGACGTGGAACGGCGCGACCTCCAACGATGGGGGAACTCTCGTGATGACGGTCTACTCGGACGGGAGCGTCGATGGAACCATGGGTCGGAGCCCGAATCTGTCGGGCACGATCAACGGGAGCATCGATGCCAACGGCAACCTGACCGCCGTCGGCAATTTCGGCCCGGACGGCAACTTCCTGATCAGCGGCTCGGTGATCGTCACCACCGACCTGATCGGCTCGTTCCGCTACAAGTTCCTCGGGAACGAATACAACGGCAGTTTCAGCTGCAGGCCGTCGGGAGGCGGCTAGTGGCCATGGATCTCTTTCTCGACACGACACGGAGGTTATGTCTGATGAAATCGCTTCGCACGCTCGCTGTGGCTGCGGCGGTCGGCTCGATTCTCGCCGGCTGCGGCGGCACGAACGGCGGATTTTTCGACCCTGCTCCGCTGCCCCCGGGCGGCGTGGGTGATGTCAGCAAAGTCCCGCCTGCCCCCATTCCTGGTCAAAATGACCCACCCCTGACCGATGCTCCCGCCCCGACGCCGCCCCCGGCGACGATCGAAGGCGTCGGCACGGCCGCGATCGCGCCCTCGACCGGTTTCCGGTTCCTGCGACCGGGCGACTATTGGCAGTACTACGTCACCGGCCGCCTCACCACCCAGGTCATCGGCGGCGCGAACCCGTCCCAGAACAGCCGGTCGATCACCGGAACGTTGACGAAGACGATCACCACCGAGATCTTCGACGGCCAGCCGGTCCTCAAGCTCACCAACCGGTTCGTCTACAACCCGCAGGGCGGCCTGCCCGTCACCGAAGTCGAGGAGCTCTACCTCGACCAGGACGGCGCGGCCAACATCACCCTCCTTGCGCGACGCCACACAGTCGGCGACAACAACGTGCGCATCTTCGCTCGGGTCACCGAAACGGCCTTCGTTCAGCCGGGTCAGTGGCAGCCGCTCACTTCGGCCTCGGGTCAGACCGACTTCGTCAACGACCCATCGAGCCCGCAAGAGAACTCGCGGATGAACGATACGCTGACCGTCACCGGGAGCAAGGACATCGCCACCGGACTCGGTCGGTACGGCACGTGGAAGACCGAGCGCTCGACCGCGATCGAATACACCTTCGGCGACCCGGTCGGTGCCGGCCAGATCACTCGAGGTGACGAAGCCGTCGCCGCCACCGAATACTGGGTCCCCGCCATCGGCTCGTACGTCTATCGCAAGACGAACACGACCCGAGTGTGGGACGTCGTCGACACGTTCAGTCCGCTGACGTTCCGGCAGCAGAACTACACGTTCACGACGTTCGAAGTCTTGGTTTCCACGACCGTACAGTAACCAAAGAAAACAGCACATCCTCTCCATTGCCCCGCCCCTGTCTGAACCTCAGGCGGCGGGGCCTTTTGCCCTAGTTGGCGCCCGTTGCTGCCAAGCGTGACGTCGGTCACACAAAATATTCGTCGCTCGAGCAAAGTTGTAGTATCCTGAACAACGAGGTCTTGCCATGAGAGTCGCAGCGGCTTTGCTCGTTCTTGCGTTCGGTCACCTGGCCAGTGCCAGCCCACAGACACCCAGAGATGCGTTCGAACCGATCCACGGAGAGCGCGAGTTTTCCGGGACACTCCTGGTCCATCCGATATCGACCGAGGCGACGTCCGCCGCGCTTCGGTCCCTGCCGACGCTCCCCGAGTCGTCGATTCCAGCGCTGAACCTCTTCGTGGTTCGAGTTCCTCCGGGTCAGACCGAGCGGACCTACGCCGCACGGATTATGGAAACCGGCTTGTTCGACTACGCCGAACCCAACTGGCGGCTCCAGGGCGCGACGATCCCGGACGACCCCCGCTATCCGCAGCAATGGCACCTCACGAAAATCGATGCGCCCCGGGCTTGGGATCGGATCGCCGAGACCCGCCCTTTCGACCCGAGGATCACGATAGCGATCGTCGACTCTGGGATCGACAAGACTCACGAAGACCTCGGCTCGTTCGTGCCGGGATACCATCAGCCGTCGAATACCCCTGAAGTGCTCGGAGGCCAGGTATCGGATGTCGCGGGTCACGGAACGCGGGTCGCTGGCGTGGCTGCAGCCATCGGGAACAACGCGACCGGAGTGACGGGTATCGCCTGGAACTTCCAGATCATGCCGGTACGGGTAACCGACAGCCCGGCCAACAACCCCACCCAGAATCAGGTCCTCGCGGGCGTCGTGTGGGCGGCCCAGAACGGCGCGAAAATCGTCAACGCCTCGTATGGCAGCCCGAACACGGCGAGTGTCGCGATGGCCGGGACGACATTGAGGAGCACTTACGGGGCGCTCCTCGTCTGGTCAGCCGGAAACGGTGCCCAGTACCTCACCGGGGAACCCACCGACGTGATCGTCGTCGGCGCGACCGATCCCAACGATCAGCGAGCGGCCTTCTCGAACTACGGTCCGTGTATCGATGTGGCCGCCCCGGGAACGGGGATCCTCACCACGCGCCGAGGCGGCGGCTACGTCTTCGACGAGGGCACCAGCTTGGCTGCGCCAATCGTCGCCGGAGCCCTTGGTTTGATCTGGGCCTACCGTCCGAATCTGACGGCCGGGGAGGTGGAGACCCACCTGTATCGCGGCTGCACCGACATCGGGGATTTGGGCGAGGACGACACCTTTGGCCGGGGGAGAGTCAATCTCCGGGCCTCTTTGCTGACCTGCCTGAAGTACAAGATCACGCCCCTTCTGCCACTGGCGGGCTCGGGCTACACCGGCAGCCAGGCCTTGAGCATCAACCGATCGAGCGAAATCTGTGGATGGAGCGAGGTCGGACCATCGACCGAGGGGACGATCTGGTCAGGATCGACCACGACGCTGACGGGGCGGCTCGGTTGGCACAGCAGTCAGATTTACGAAATCAACGAGCTCGGGCACGCCGTTGGGGCTGCACTGGGTGTGCCGCAGGCATATACCCAGACGGATCCCATCTATTGGAATGGCCTCACGCTCGTTGCCCTACCGAACCCGGGTGAGTGGCAACTGGGGGCGCACGGCATCAACCGACACGACCAGATCGTCGGTTTTAGTGTCGTCAACGGCCAAGTCGGCACGCCCTACTATTGGGCGAGCCCGACCGCCAACGCCCAGCCCATGAGCACCGGAGGCAGTGGGACGGGAATCGCACAAGGGATCAGTGACGACGGCTTGGTCGTCGGATACCTGGGCAACGGGTTTACGAGCTGGAGGGCTTGCTACTGGCCCTCGCCGACTGCCGACCCGGTACTACTGGGCCTCATCGACGGGTATTCGAATCGGACGACCAACCTGCCTGACTCTCGAGGCACGTTCACCGGTTCTTGCTCCGGGCCTGCGACATACACTCCATGCGCGTCTCGGGGCGCCGTCGGCTTCGTTCTGCCGACACTTCCAGGCAAACCCCGCGGATACGTCGCCTCGATCAACGAACTGGGCTTCATGGTCGGCGCCAATCACCACGAGCCCCCCGTAACGGAAACCCAAATGCGAGCGACGATTTGGTACAACTTCGAGCCGATCGACCTCAACGACCTCGTGGACCCGAGTTCCGGCTCGGGCAACTGGGTGCTCTATGACGCCGTGAAGCTCACCGAGAATGCCCAGATCGTCGGAACTGGGTTGCTGGACGGGGTTCGCACTGCGTTCTTGGCAACGCCGTTCGAGGACTCCGGCCAGGCCGGGCTGACCGTCAACTGCAGCGTCATCCTCACCAACTCCGCCGTGGCCGCGGATACGCCGGTCACGTTCGAAGTGACACGCGCGGGCACGGGCCAGTTCGTGGGTTCCTACACGGCGACCCGGGACCCCGATACCGGCAGGTACCACCTCCTGGGTACCTCCGGCCTCCGTGGGCAGTACTCCATTCGCGCTCGGGCCGAGCACTGGCTCGCCAAGCGCTGCCCAGAGGTCTACGTGTCGGACTTCGGCACCGAGGGCGCGGACTTCATCCTCGTGAACGGCGACATCGACGGCAATAACCTCATCGATTCCGATGACTTCGATCTCCTCGTCGCGAACTTCGGAACCGCCGGACCGACCGGCGACCTCGACGGCAGCGGCCTCGTCGAATCCGATGACTTCGACATCCTCGTGGAGAACTTCGGGCGGAGCGGTGACGACTGAGGCTTGTTCGGGCCGGCCCCGGACGCACTTCACGCTCAACGGCGCAGCCGTTGGATACGGTTGCTGACTGCGCGTTGGAGGGCCTGCGTTTCCTTCGGTTCGAAGCCGATCTCGTCGAATCGTGCGATCCACGGTTCGGCCCGCCGGCAGAGATCGGCCACCATGTGATGGACGGCAGATTCCGGTAGCTGGAACCGAGTGCCGAACTCGACGAAGTCGGCGGTCCGAAAGTTGTCGTCCTTGCCCATGAGCTTCAGGGCCATGCGCCGCTCCACGAAGGAGTACGGCAGGGTGCTCAACAGGTCGTATGCCGGGCTCAGTCGCACGGTATCCCCCCAGAGCACGCTGACGTTCTTGGCATGGAGGTCGCCATTACCGATGAGGTAGCTGAAGGCGATCAGCCTCAGAAGCCGCTCGATTTCGACGATCGGGGCGGTACTGACGCGGGTGATCGCTTTGGCGAGTGCGAGAAGCGAGACGTCGTACTTGTTCGCCGGGATACTGTCGAGGAGCTGGCATCCATCTTCCTGATGGAGCTTTCGGACTGAATTGCCTTGCTTCACTCGATCAAAGCGTGTCACCAAAAGCCCGGGCTCGCCGTACTTGTCATGCACGACCACCGCGTCGTTCACCTTGATCCCGCAAGACCGCGCCATCCGCAGGAAGAACTCCTCGTTCTGGACCAGTCGCGGGAAGCGGGGCGGGTTGAGTTTCAGGATCGCGGACGGGATGTGTGCGGCCCGCACCCCGAATGCGACCGTGGATGCCGAGATCTTCTCTTGAGCACCCGGCACGGCGCTATCGGGCCGCTTAGAGATACCCTCTGCGAACAACTCCCAGAAGCTGACGTCCTCAAGTCGTGCCTCGATCACGCTAGGAGGCCCGCCGGGGGCTACGCCGTGGGGCACGACGGCGACATCGCCCGCGGTATCCCAACCGACCCTCAGCAGGAGGTCAAGAGAATCGTCTCTTGATCGTGCGCTTTCGAGTAACAGCTGGAGTCGTGCGCCTTCGGGTAGCAAGTTCAGAAAGAAGGCAGGAAGGTCGATGCTGTCGGTCGTGACCGGCTCCAGGGTCGTTGCGAGGCAACCGCGCTCGAGAGGGGCGCTCTCGTTGTAGGTGAGGCGCAAGCCACTCGCCGTGCGCTCGAAGTGGGCGACGAGTCGCGATCCTTGATAGACATCGGCGTCGGGCATCAGTCTTCAAAGGGCGGGGCATCCGCCACAAGGAGCGTGAGCCCGAGGACATGTAGGATGGCGAGGAGCAGGTCCAGGCGCAACGACGGCTTGCCCGCCTCGGCAGCTAAGATCGAGGGTCGGGAGCAGGCCGCTAAGCGGGCCAGATCCGCCTGTGTCATCTGGAGCAGCTTGCGGCGCTGCCTGATCTTTTCGCCGATCTCCTTGGGTGTCATGGGCTTGGTCAACGATCGTTTTCATTTTAGCCGGTTTTCCTGGAATCAAGAGCAAAAGTCAACGAAATGTTAATGATCATGGACAAAATGGCATCCGAACGCCGTGGTTCGCACTCCAAAGGGCAGAATGTCTACGATCGTGGACAAGCCTCGCGCCGGGAACTCGCTCCGCCGAATCCGGGTATCCCACGGTAGACCCTTCCCGTGAGGTCGCGATGGATTTCTTGGTTTCTCAGTTCAGTCGTCGCCGATTCCTGCACCAGTTCACGGTCGCAGGGCTCGCGTTGCCCGCTCTCTCGATCTTTCGGGAGGAGACCCTGCGGTTTCTCGAATCGGGCGGCTACCTCGAAGAGCTTGTGCGCACCCCGAGCCAGACCGAAGGGCCGTTCTATCCCAATCCGCTTCCATTGGATCGGGACAACGACCTGCTGATCATCGGCAAGTCGACAACGCCGGCGGCGGGGAAGATCACTCACCTTTCAGGTCGTGTCCTTGACCTCAAGGGCGAACCGCTCAAAGGTCTCACGGTCGAGATTTGGCAGGTCGACCACAACGGCGTCTACCTCCACAGCGGGAGCGCGGGCGGTGAGAGGCGAGACAAGAACTTCCAAGGCTTCGGGCGGTTCGAGACGGCGTCCGACGGTCGTTACAAGTTCCGCACCATCCAGCCCGTCGCGTACCCCGGCCGCACGCCTCATATCCACGTCAAGGTCAAGAAAGGAGATCGGGAGCTCCTGACGACGCAGATGTACATCAAGGGCGAGGCTCAAAACGCGAGAGACGGCATCCTCCAGGGCATCGAAGACCCCAAACAGCGGGCCTCGGTCATCGTCCCGTTTCTGCCCCGCAAGGACTCGAAAATCGGGGAGCTGGACGCCACGTTCGATATCGTTCTCGGTTTCACGCCCGAGGCGTAGCCCCAAGCGCTGAGGCTCGGCATAGGCCGAGCCTCAGCCGGGCTCAGGCGAACTTCCGGAAGTTCTCTTCAAACATCTTCGCGAGTTCGGCCGCCTTCGCGTCGTACGCGGCCTTGTCCGCCCAGGTGTTGCGCGGCATCAGGACGTCGGTCGGGACGTCCGGACAGGACGTCGGCACCGAGAGGCCGAAGACGGGATCGGTCGTGTACTCCACGTGATCGAGGTCTCCGTGCAACGCGGCTCGGATGATGGCACGGGTGTGCCCGAGCTGCATTCGGTGTCCGACGCCGTACGGGCCCCCGGTCCAGCCGGTGTTCACCAGCCAAACGCGAGCTCCATGCTCCGCGATCTTCTTCCCGAGGAGGTTGGCATAGACGCTGGGATGGAGCGGGAGGAACGGCGCACCGAAGCAAGTCGAGAACGTCACCTGGGGCTCTGTGACTCCGGCTTCCGTACCGGCGACCTTGGCGGTGTAGCCGTTCAGGAACTGGAACATCGCTTGTTCGGGGGTGAGTTTCGAGATCGGGGGCAACACGCCGAACGCATCGCAGGTAAGGAAGATGATGTTCTTCGGATGGCCGCCCACACTCGGGAGGACGGCGCCGTCGATGTAATCGACCGGATAGGCTACGCGCGTGTTCTCGGTGATCGTGGCATCGTCGTAATCGGGCGATCGATCGCTTCGGAGCACGACGTTCTCGAGAACCGAGCCGAACTTGATCGCATTCCAGATTTGCGGTTCACCTTCTTCGCTGAGGCGGATGCACTTGGCGTAGCAGCCCCCTTCGAAGTTGAAGACACCGGTGTCGGTCCACCCGTGCTCGTCGTCGCCGATCAGGCGTCGATCGGGGTCCGCGGAGAGGGTGGTCTTGCCCGTCCCACTGAGGCCGAAGAAGAGTGCCGTATCGCCCTCCGCGCCGATGTTGGCGGAGCAGTGCATGCTCAGGACGCCCTTGAGCGGCAGGAGGTAGTTGAGGATCGTGAAGACGGACTTCTTCATCTCGCCCGCGTACTGGGTGCCCATGATGAGGACCTCCTTCGCGGCGAAGTTGAGGGCGATGATCGCTTCGCTTCGGGTGCCGTCGGTCGCGGGATCGCAAAGCTCGGTGCACTGGTTCACGATCGTCCACTCGGGCTCGATGACCGCTTCCACCGGCCGGATGAGCAACTGCTTGACGAACAACGCGTGCCAGGCTTTTTCGGTCACAAACCGAACTGAAATGCGATGCGCGGGGTCGGCACCACCGTAAGTGTCGACAATGTAAAGCTCCTTGCCCGCCATCGCTCGGTTTGCCTTTTCGCGCAACCGCTCATACACCTCGGGAGAGATCGCGGCGTTGTTGTCCCACCAGACGTTGGATTCGCTACTCGGTTCTTTCACCGTGTGCTTGTCCTTGGGGGTGCGGCCAGTGTACTTGCCGGTTCGGCTGACGAAAGCCCCGTTCGCGGCGAACATGCCTTCGCCCTTACGGATGGCATGCTCAATCAACTCGGCAACCGACAGGTTGGCGTGGACGGTTTCTGCGGACTCCAAGGAGAATCGGGGTTGGGTACTGGTCATCGACATCGTTGTTCACCTCAGCTCGCGGCGCTGCGACGCTTGGGATCGGCGCGAACGCGCCATGGCTTCAGGATACCCGGGCGACCCCGACCGACTCCCCAGGATCGCGCGGCTCCGGCTTGGGGGATTTTTGAGGAAAATCTGCGCAAAGGGCTGACAATTTTACGGGGTTGTACGTCATGATGGGTAGTAAGAGGCCCATGAGGGGCAACGAAGTACTCGGAAACCGCCCGAAGAGGTGAGGAAACCGAATACGAAGCGAACGAAACGATTAGTGCCGAGCCAGGCTCTGTCCTCTCCAACTGGCTCGGCTTTCTTTCGACTACGGCTTCCCGAGCCCGGCCGGGGCCCGGTTCCGGCCCAGCAGCCCGGCGAGCGCGATCAGGGTCGCCAAGTAAGGCAGCGAATTCCAGAATTGGCTCGGGATTCCCGCACCGAGGAGCTTCGAGCCTTGAAGCTGAAGCTGGATACTATCCAGCAGCCCGAACGCGATACACGCGAGCGCGGCCGGGATCGGCCTCCATCCGCCGAGAATCAGCGCGGCGAGGGCGATGAAGCCGCGCCCCGCCGTCATCCCGTCGACGAACCGCCCGGCGTTGGTCACCAGCCACGCTCCCGCAAGTCCGCAGAAGACGCCGGTGGCGAGCAGCGCCAGGTACCGCACCTTGACCGGATCGACGCCCATTTGGCGGGCTTTGTCAGGGTCGTTGCCGACGGCCCAAAGCCGGAGGCCTCCCTTCGTTCGTCGGAGATAGAGCCACAGCACCAGCGGCAACGCGAACGCGGCGACATAGTAGAACTCGAACGGAAGCTGGGGAATCTCGCCGGTCCGATTGATGTCCGTGAACTTCTTGTCGAGAAAGTTGGATGCTCCGAACGCGATGATGTTGATCGCCATCCCGCTCACGATATGGTCGACTCGGTACATCTGGGTCAGGACGGCGTGGAGCATCGCGAGCACGACCGCCGCCCCGATCCCGCCGAGGAGCCCGATCCACGGACCGAACGCGACCGACATCAGCGCCGTCACACAGCAGCTGATCAGCATCTTGCCCTCGAGGGCGATGTTGATGATCCCGGAGCGCTCGCTCGTGAGGCCGCCCATCGCGGCGAGGAGCAGCGCGAGGCTGAGGCCGGGCGCGGTCTTGAGGAGCAGGATCAGGTCGAAACTACCCATTCGAACGAGACCTCCGGTAGCGGAAGGCGGCAAACACGATGATGATCAGTCCGATCAGCACGCCGTTGAGTCCCTTCGGGATCTGGAGCGCGGCGCTGATGAACGACGACCCGGTCGAGAGGATGCCGAACAAGCCCGCCGCGGGCACGACCCCCCAGGGCGAGGAGCCCGCCAAAAGCGCGACGCCGAGGGCGTCGAATCCGTAGCCGGGTGAGAAGCCCTCGTAGAATCGGTGTTCGTAGGCAAGCACCTGGCACGAACCGGCCAGTCCGCCGATGGCGCCGGAGGCCAGCATCGTCCAGACCGTCACCTTGCGGACGTCGACCCCGGCGAATTGGGCCGCCTTCGGATTCGCGCCGACCGCATTCAGCTCGTATCCGGCGACGGTTCGCTTGAGCCAAAGCGCGAGCGCGGCGACGAGGGCGAGGGCGAAGATCAAGGCGATGTTGATCGTGAGCGGTGGCGCGCTGTAGAGCATCGGGAGCTTGGTCGAATCGGTGAGTGTGGCCGTGGTCGTGCTCTGCTGTCCGGGCGCTTTCAACGGCCCCGCCACGAGTCCGGTCGTGAGGTGAAAGGCGATGTTGTTCAGCATGATCGTGCTGATGACTTCGTGCCCGCCACGGTAGGCCTTGATCCAGCCGGCGGGGAAGGCCCACAGCGCTCCTGCGATCGCTCCGCCGACGATTGCCAAAAGCACGCCGAGGATTCCGGGAACCTTAAGCCCGAGCGAGGCCGCGACGCACGCCCCGATCAGAAACTGGCCTTCGACGCCGATGTTGAAGAGGCCTCCGCGCAACCCGAGAAACACCGCGACCCCGAGAATGAGGAGCGGCGTGGTCTCCCGAAGGGTTCGGCCGATCGCGCCGGGTGTGCCGACGCTACCCTTGAGAATCTGAAGGAATGCATCGGAAGGAGCGACCCCGATCGCGATGAGCGCGCCGATGACGACCCCGAGCGCGGCGACGATCAGGATCGCGAGCTTCCAATTCATGCCGCGCCCACCATGAGGCGTCCGATCGCGGCCCGGTCCCGCTCTTCGCCAGGCTTCGGTTCGAAGAGCGCGCCGCCATTGATCGCGACGACTCGGTCGCACTGTTCGAGAAGCTCGTCGAGGTCGAAGCTGACGACGATCGCGCAGACGCCCTCCCGGCGGCAAGTCTCCCGGAGCGCCGCGTAGACCGCGAGCGTTCCTTCGATGTCGAGGCCGCGGGTTGGCTGGAACGCCAAGATCACCCGCGGCTTCAGCGCCAGAGCGCGGGCCGCGACGAATCGTTGCTGGTTGCCCCCCGAGAGCGACCGCATCGGAAGTCCGAGCCCGCCATGCTTGGTCCGGAATCGCTCCGCGATCGCCCCAGCGAGGGCGCGACGCTCTCCGACGTCGACCCAGAGTCCGGAGCGGAGCGGTTCGAGGCGCTGGAGCCCGAGCGCCGCGTTGAGTTCGAGCGACCAGTCCTCGACGACGCCTTCTTCATGGCGGTCTTCGGGGATCAGGCGCACTCCCTGGCGTAGGCGCTCGACCGGACCATCGCGCGTCACGTCCCGACCATCGAGGAGGACCGAGCCTTCGAGCACCGTTCCCACTCCGATCAGGGCCTGAAACAGTTCGCGCTGGCCGTTTCCGTCCACGCCGGCGAGGCCGACGACCTCGCCTTCATGCAGCCGCAGGCTGATCCCCTTGACTGCTTCCTCCCCGCGATCGCCGCGAACGCGCAGGCTACGTATTTCGAGCACCGGCTTTCCCGGCGCGACGGCTTCGATCTGAACTTCGGGGACTTCGTGGCCGACGATCCAGGCGGCCAACTGGGCCGCATCGGGTGTCTCGTGCTCCCCGATCGCGGCGTGCGCCACATTGCGTCCGCCTCGGAGAACCGTGACGTGGGAGCAGTGCTGGAGGACTTCGGGTAGCCGATGGGTGACGAGGATAATGGTGTCGCCCTCGGCCGCGAGTTGCTTGAGGCTCACGAACAGCGCGTCGCCGTCGGCTGGAGAGAGCATGGCCGTCGGCTCGTCCAGGATCATGATGCGGGCTTGACGCCAGAGGAGCTTCAGGATCTCGAGCTTTTGAGCCCCGGCCGGGCTCAGGGAGCCAGCCGGGGCGCGCCAGGAAAACTCGAACCCCATCCGCGTGGCGAGTTCGGTCGCTCGGGCCTCGGCGTCACGTTCCGCGATCCAGAGTCCTGGCTCCGCGCCGAGCATTAGGTTTTGGAGGCACGTCAGCTCCGGAATGATGCTGTAGTGCTGGCTGACCATGCCGATGCCCGATGCGATGGCCTCGGCGGAGTTCCGAAAATGGCGTGATTGGCCCTCGACCTCGATGACTCCGGCATCGGCATCGAGTCCTCCGTAGAGAATCCGCATGAGCGTCGTCTTGCCGGCCCCGTTTTCACCGACGAGGGCGTGGATCTTGCCCGCCTCGACCTGGAGGTCGACCTGATCCAAGGCCGTGACCGCGCCGAACCGGCGGGTGATGCCGGTCATCGAGACGATCGTGCTCATTCCGGTTCCAGATTCAGCAGGGCCTCGTAGAGCGCGGCCGTTGCCCACTCTCCATGCCCGGCGTCCTCGAGTTGGGCGAGGAGCACATCGACGAGTTCGGCCCCCGGGATGACCTGCCCGAGGGCCTTGGCAGCTTCTTCGGCGTAGACGAGATCCTTCCGCTGGTTCTTGATGGAGAACCCGGGGGACCAATCTCGGGCGAGGATTTTCGGTCCGTAGTTCTCGAAAGCCCAGCTGCCGGCCGCGCCACCCGACAGAAGCCGATGGGCTTGGACGAGATCGAGGCCGGCTTTCTTGGCGAAGGCCATTGACTCGCACAATCCGAGGAGGGCACCGGCGACCGCGATCTGGTTGGCCATCTTCATCATCTGCCCTGCGCCGGGGCCGCCGACCCGTTCGACGCGCCGCGAGTAGTGCATCATCGTTGGCGTCGCCTCGTCGATGACTCTCGCCTCGCCACCACAGAACACCGTCAAGGACCCGATTTGGGCTCCCATCGAACCACCGGTGATGGGGGCGTCGATGAAACGAAAGCCATTGGCGCGTAGCGCTTCATGGATCTCGATCGCGCCGCGTGGAGAGATCGTCGAGTGGTCGACGAACAGAGTTCCGGGCGCGGCGCGGACGCTAAGTCGATCGAGGCAATCGCGGACATTGTCGGTCGTGCCGACACAGAGAAACACCAGCCCACAACTCGCCCCGAGTTCTTCGAGAGAGCCCATAACGACGGCACCTCGATCGGACAAGGGTTCGGTCTTGGCCCGGTTCCGGTTGTAGACGCGCAGAGGAACGCCCGCGTTGAGAATGTGACCCGCCATCGGCGCTCCCATCACCCCCATCCCGACGAATCCGACCTGAACCATGGGCTCTATTCTTGCCCAAACATCGGCGGTGATGCCGCACCTTGCCACGTGTGACCGCAATCACGGTCCCGCGTGATCGGCGGTCCGAACTGGGCTCGGAGCCTCCTGTACAACTTGTTCACCCCGACGCGGAAGCGCCGGACAAACAGGACAAAGGAAACAAAAAATGATGAACCTCAGCAAGACCACTCGCAACCTCGCGCTCTGCGCCCTCGCCGCTCTCGCCGCCCTCGGCGCCACGACCGCTCACGCCGCCGACTACGAGGCGGAGTACCAGGGAGTCCTCTGGCTCACCGGTTCGGCCCGCGGACGCGACACGAACATGATCAACAGCGACAATCGGCGATTCGAACTCACGAGCGCCCGAGCTGGTCGGGATCAGGCCCTTCGAGATGGGCGTCCTGTTCCAGTTGCCGCTCGACGAGATCGACGAGAGCGAGGAGTTCGCCGCGATCCACGTCAATGTCGAGGCCAACATCGCCCCGAACGGACCGATGGGAGTCTACGCATTCAATTGGGAGGTCGGGGATTGGGAGCAGCTGAGCAACGCCCGCTATTCGAATCGGGACAAGGTGATCTCCACCACCCTCGACGATCCGTCCTTCATCGGCCCGGATGGCGAGGTCGCGATCGACTTCTTCCGATACTCGCGAAACCTGCGCAATCCGTACAGCTTCAAGATCGACCAAGTCAGCGTTTGGCTGGAAACCTACTGATCGGCCTGGCCGGCAGACCTCAGCAGCGCGAGCGCAAGCTCGCGCTGCTTTCCATGTTCGACGACGGGATGGGGATAGTCGACCATACACCCGTGGGGCCAGTGCACCTCGTCGTTCGAAAGGTGCCGGAGCTCCGGAATCCATCGCCGGATGAACGTACCGTCGGGATCGAACTTCCGTGATTGCAGGATCGGGTTGAAGATGCGATAGGTCGGCTGGGCATCGACGCCGGTCGAGGCGCACCACTGCCATCCCCCGTTGTTGGAGGCCAGGTCGAAGTCTAAGAGCTTCTCCGCGAAGTACGCCTCCCCGTGACGCCAGTCGACGAGAAGGTCTTTGACCAGAAAGCTCGCGGCGACCATCCGGAGCCGGTTGTGCATCCATCCGGTCGCGTTCAGACACTGCATGGCCGCATCGACGAGGGGATAACCGGTCGTGCCCTCGCACCAACGCTTGAAGTGTGCCTCTGTCCCAGGCCAGTCGATTCGGTCGAACTCGGATTTGAACGCACCGTCGACGACATGCGGAAAATTCGCGAGGATCATCTGGTAGAAGTCGCGCCAGATGAGCTCGCTCAGCCAGGTGTCCGCCCCACTCGAGCCGTGGCGCAGCGCGGTCCGCACGCATTCCCGAATCGATAGCGTGCCGAAGCGCAAGTGGACGGAGAGGCCCGAAGTCCCCTCTAGTCCCGGGAAATCGCGGTTCTTCCCGTACGCATCGAGGGACTTCGTGAAATCGCTCAGCCGGCTCTTCGCGCCCGAGGTGCCGGACTCGAGCCACAGGTCGCGCTCGGCAAATCCGATCGCTTCGAGTGGAGGCAGCGCGTCGCCTAACGGGAGTTGGTCTGATGGCCACAGGCGATCCTCATCGGCCACTCTGGGGTTGACATCATCGATCTGAAGCCGAGCGCGCCACGCCCGGGAGTAGGGCGTGTAGACCCGGAACGGCTCCCCGGCCTGGTTGAGGACCTCGCGGCGCTCGAAGATGACGTGGTCCTTGAACGTCTCCAGCCGGGAGCCGGCGACCTTGAGGTTGCGGGCGACCTCGTCGTCGCGTTGCTGCGCATAGGGTTCATCGTCATGATTGGCGTAAACGGCGTCGATGCCGAGCGCGCTCACCCACCGCGGGAGGATGTCGATCGGATCGCCGACTGCCACGAGGAGCCGCGAGCCCCGCTCCTTGAGCCGGGCATCGAGTTCCTCGATCGAGCGATGGATGAACGTGATGCGCCGATCGTCGCGGGGCAGGGGGTCGAGGATCCGGGTGTCGAACACGAAGCCGACGACGACACGGTCGGCGGCTTCCGTCGCCGCCGAAAATGCGGCGTGATCCTCGAGTCGCAAGTCTCGCCGAACCCAGCAGAGGGCGTTCATTGCCCTTCCTACGGACGGCGAGCAATCGGGATCAGCCTTGAGGGTACAATGCCTTTTCGCGTCCAGGCCACGTCTCGACGCGCACGAAGGAGCGTTTGGACCATGTACGCAATCGTCAAGACGGGCGGAAAGCAGTATAAAGCCGAGGCCGACGAAATCATCATCGTCGAGAAGATCGAAGGCGAGCCCGGCGCCAAGGTGGAACTCGAAGAGGTCGTCATGGTGTGTGACGGCGGCTCAGTCAAGGTGGGTTCTCCCTTCGTCAAGGGCGCCAAGGTACGCGCCGAGATCGTCCGCCAGGCCAAGGGCCCCAAGATCGACGGATTCAACTACAAGCCGAAGAAGAACCAGCGCAAGCGCTGGGGCCACCGACAGCCGCAGACCTTCCTGCGTGTCGTCGAGGTCCTCGGAGGAAAGTAACGAATGGCACATAAAAAAGGACAAGGTTCGTCTCGCAACGGCCGCGACTCGAATTCTCAGCGCTTGGGTATCAAGCGATATGGTGGCCAAGTTGTCAAGGCCGGCACGATCATCGTGCGACAGCGCGGCACCCAGTTCCACCGCGGAGTAAACGTCGGCATGGGCAACGATCATACGCTCTTCGCGCTGGTCGATGGCCAAGTCAAGTTCGAGGGGCCGACGGCGAAGAGGCGCATCAGCGTCTACCCGCACCAAACCGGCGAGTAAGCCCCCGCCGATCCAAGAAAACAGGCTCGGNNCCGAGCCTGTTTTCTTGGATCGGTCCGGGCCGAAGCCCGGACCGATCTAGTTGTCTCCGAATTGACCGAAGGCGGCAACCAGGATGTCGAAGTCGTCCGAATCCACGGTGCCGTTCTCGTCGAGATCGCCTTGCCCCGTACCGCCGAAGTTGGCGACGAGGATGTCGAAGTCGTCCGAGTCGATGAGGTTGTTGCCGTCGATGTCGCCATTGACGAGCGAGAAATTCACCCCAACCGCGCCGCTCCCGGTAATGACGACGCTGCCCACTCGCCGGCGGAGCCAGTGTGAGCCCTTGGCATACAGGTCGTACGTGCCCGCGCCGGAGGCGATGTTGATCGTGTAGCCGCCCGATCCGTTCAGCGATCCGTTGATCGTCTCGAGTGCCGTACCGCTTCCGACGTTGCGCAGCTCGAAAACGACCGCTTGGCCGTTCGGGCTGGGGAGCAGGTTCTGGAGGGTCACGGTCCCGCTGACCGGGAGCGTGGTCGTGATCGCCTCGCAAGGCTCTCCGACGAGCGCGATGTCGTCAACATAGACCCCATCAAGGACGATGCTGTAGTCGCTCGTCATTTTGAAGCGGATCTTCGCTTGGCTCGCACCCGTGGTGGGGGCGGAGTAGGCCGACCATGCCCGCGTTCCGGTCCATCGGCCGCCCTGGGTGTAGGTCGCACCGTTGTCTCCCGAGACCCAGACTTCGAGGTAGTCGTAACCCGTCTCCAGGTTCAACTCGGCGTTGAAGACCACCTGAACGTTCTCGTACGCCGGGATCGCGGTGTTCCCGGTCTGGGTGAGGTTGATGGACACGTTGTCGACGTAGTCGCCGGCCGGGCTGTCGGTCCAGCTTCGGGTCGGGCTCGCGGACTTCGCGTTCGTGATCGCCCACGGAGCGTCGCCGACGTATTGGGGAGCGCCTTCCACGTTGTCGATCGCGAACCGCACCTGCGGGATCAGCGTCACGTCATCGATGTAGACGCCATCGTAGACGACACTGGAGTCGGTCGTCAATCGGAACCGCACACGGACGGTTTGGCCGACGTACCCGGCGAGCGACACCGAGTAGCCCTTCCACTCGGATGAGCCGTTGAGGGTCAAGGCCCGCGTCCAACTCGCTCCGTTGTTGTTCGAGATCTCGACATAGAGATAGTCGTAGCCGGTCTCCAGCGTGTACTTGCAGAAGAATCCGAGCGCCATCGCCTGGGTGACGTTGATCGGGTTCGTCATTTCGAGCCATGTGTCGCTGTTGTCGAGGTAGTTACCGGCGGGGCTGTCGGTCCAGCTCTTGGTCGGACTCAGGCTCTGGCTGGTCGTCAGGGCCCACGTCGAGCCGCCCTGGGCGGTGAAGCCGGGGGCGCCTTCCATCCGGTCGGTAAAGACTGCCGCCATCGTCGTGTACGGTCCTGCGGTCACGATGCCGGACATGTTGCCGACGTTGTCGAGCGCACGGAGCGCGACGTAGTAGCTGTCACCCGGGAAGAGCCCGCTGATCGCGGCATCTTGCTGGGAGCCGGACACCGCCGGTGCGGGGACGGTCGTAACCAAGGTCGCCGAGGCGAAGTTGCCGGCGTTGATTGGGCTCTTGCTGTACCGGAGCTCGTAGCTGCTCGCGGAGCCGACGGCGCCATCGTCACCCGAGGCCGTCCAGCGGACGCGGATCGTCGAGGCGGATCGCTTGATGCCCACGAGGCCGGTCGGGGTACCGGGCGCGACCGAGTCGTTGTCGAACGCATTGAACACGTTGAGCCGACCCGACTTGGTGAGGCCGCTGAGCGCGGGAATCCGCTCCGCCGTGTTCATCAGACGGGACTTGATCTGAAGGTAGGTGCTTCCCGGGAAACGGGCGAGCGTCAGGGCCGCGGCACCGGAAATGTGGGGGCACGCCATCGACGTTCCACTGTAAGACTCATAACCGTCAGGGGTGCCGTCACTGTCCAAGCCGGGGGGGACGGTGCTGACGATCGACTCACCCGGGGCGGCGATGTCGACCGAGTTGGCGCCGTAGTTGGAGAAGCCGGCCTTGACGTCGTTGTGGGTCGTCGCGGCCACCGACACCACGTTATCGGCTTGCGAGTTGTAGTTGGCAGGGTAGAAGCTGCCGCCGTCGTTGTTGGAGCCGTTGTTGCCCGCTGCGGCCACGAACATGATTCCCGCGGTGCGGGCACGGAGAATGGCGTCGAGCAGGAGCTGGCTGAAGCCGCCGCCGCCCCACGAGTTGCTCATGATGTTCGCGCCGGCAATCCGAGCGTAATCGACGGAGAGGATCGCGTTGCTGGTCGATCCACTTCCGCCGGCGCTGAGGAACTTGACGCCGATCACCTTGACGTTCCAGCAGACGCCGGCCACGCCGATACCGTTGTTGCCGACGCCTCCGATCGTCCCGAAGCAGTGGGTGCCGTGGGCGTTGTCGTCCATCGGATCGCCGTCGTTGTTCACGAAGTCGTAGCCGCGGACGTCATCCACATACCCGTTGCCGTCGTCGTCGACGAGGTTGCCGGGAATCTCGCCGGGGTTGATCCAGGCATTCGCAGCCAAGTCCGGGTGGGTGTAGTCCGTTCCGGTGTCGATGACGGCGACCTTGACCGTGTTGCTGCCGGTGATCGTCTGCCAGGCAAGGGTGGCGTCGATGTCGGCACCGGGGGTGCCGCCGGTCTGGCCGGTGTTGCGCATGCCCCAAAGCTGGCTGAACTTGGCGTCGTTCGGGATGTTTTGCTGAATCGACACGATCCAATCGCGCTCGGCGATCCGGACTGCGGGGTTCGTGAGCAGCGACTTGAGGGCCGACTCGACCGTGACGCCCGAGGCCTTCGCGGCGGGGGTGATCTGCAGCCGATAGAAGTACGGGCTCTTGCACGTCTCGTCGACCTCAAGTCCGTTCAGGGCTGCGATGTTGGCGCGCTGCCCGTTCGAGACGTTGGCGTGGAACGCGACGAGGACGACGTTCGGGTCGTATGGCGGTAGTCCAAGGCCGTTCTTTGGCGCTCGCTCCGCCTGCCACATCTTGCCTTCCATTCCGGCAAAAGCGGGAGTTGTATCGAATCCGGGACCGGTCGGCGGTGTCGCGCGCAGCGACGACGAAAGCACACCCCAAGCAGCGAGGGTGGCGGCGATGGCCAGCCCGAAGGCGACCTTTCGCGACATCGTCCCGCTGGTCTGGGAAAGCGACGCGGCTACAGAACCGCGTCCAAAGAGTTCATGCATGGAGTTCTCCTCTGGATGGCGCGAAAAAGCACCGATTGCATCCTATCACAAGTCAGGATGCACCGCGACCCGCATTTCGTTCAGCAATTTGGCCTCGGGCGGATTGCCCCTCAGTTGAGACCGTGAAAACGAGCCTGGCAGCCACAAGAGGACATACAGGTTCAGGACCGTGAGCAAAACCGCCGGAACCGCCCAACTCCACGAACGACCGCCAAATAGCCGGTCGATCCCAAGCGCGAGCAAGATCGCGATCGGTGGGAGCGCCGGGAACAGATACCGAGCCTGGCCTTGGAAGTACTGGGCGTTGAAGTTCAAGAACTGAAGCGCGACGACCAAGATCACGAATCCGCCGACGAGGAGAAATCGGCGCTGCGCCTCCTCTGAGGTGGCCTCGTCTCGCCGACGGAATCCGATCCCGGCCACCGCCACCGCCAACACGAGCGCGGCGGCGACACGGTAGAGCACGTCGGGCAGAAAGTGGTCCATGTATCCGAACGCGCCGAAGAAGCTCCTGAGGGTCCACCAGCCGACCATGTCGAGCCAGTACGCCTTGGCGCCGAGACCCTGGATGAACATCTCGGCCTTCGGCGAGCCGACGAACGCGGCATTGAATGCCCGCAATCCGAGCACATCTCCGTAAAGGTTCTGGTTGCGAAGCCACCAGGGAAGCACGAGAACCAGTGCGAGCCCAAACGCGACCAGCAACGGCTTGAGGTCCTTCTTGCCCTCGGTGTCGGCAACCGCGGGCCAAGTCGCGAGCGGGATGGCGAGGAAGAGTGCGAGCGCTGAGGTCTTCGTGAGGAGCGCGAGCCCAGTCACGAGTCCGAGCATCGCCGCCCTTGCGAGCGTCCAGCCGCGCTGGATGCCCAGAGCCGCGATCGCAAGGAACCAGGCGCTAAGTGCAAACAGGAGGGGATCGTTGCTGACCGCCCCGTTCAGTGCGAGGAACATCGGGAGGAGGCCGACCCACGCGCCCGCGGTCCACCCGAGCGAGGGCCGTCCGAACGCGATCGACGCCGCGGCGGCCGTCCCTACGACCGTGGCGATGCCGAACAGCACGCCCAACCACCGAATCCGTCCGCCCGTGTCCGGGTCCCGGGGGTCTGCACCGCTGAGCCTCGCCCAGCCGGCTGCGAGGATGTAGTAGAGCGGCGGCTGGTGGCTCTGGTAGTTCTCGCCGAGGTTGGGGTCCTTTGGGTCGAGGACTGGAAAGCCCTTTCCCTCGAGGAGGTGGGCGATGTAGTTCGCGTGCTGACGCTCGTCTGGAGCCCCGATGTCCGGAACGCGAAGCGGACTCCCGTCGGCGTTTCTCGCCCCAAGGAGTACGCCGCCCTGTCGGTATGGAGTGACGGCGGCGTAGCACGTCGCGAAGATCCCGACGAGGGCGCAAACGAGAATCAGGGGCCAGTGACGTCCCACGGAGAGCATTTTGGCCCCCTGCGCGCGGCGGTATCCTGCAGAACATGCTCACCGCCCCTCTCCTCGCGATGGCGATCGCCCTAGCCCCGGCTCCGGAGTTGAAGTCGATCGACACCATTCTCGGCAAGGGTGCCACCGCCACCAAGGGCGACGTCGTCACCGTGAACTACCGTGGAAACCTGCTCGACGGAACCGTCTTCGATGAGACGAAGGGGAAACCCCCGTTTTCGTTCGTCCTCGGCAAGGGAGAGGTGATCAAGGGCTGGGACGAAGGCGTGGTCGGCATGAAGGTCGGTGGGAAGCGCGTGCTGAGTCTGCCTCCTGAGTTCGGCTACGGGGATCAGGCGGTCGGCCCGATTCCGGCCAAATCCACTCTCATTTTCGAGGTCGAGCTGCTGCGCGTCGACCGACAAGGAGCTCAACCGATGATCGAAATCGAAGAACTGGCCCCCGGTACCGGCGACGGTGCCAAAGCGGGCGACACCCTCGAAGTCCACTACACAGGAACCTTTGTGAACGGCCAAAAGTTCGACTCCAGCCGCGATCGCAACCAGACCTTTAAGGTCGTACTGGGCAAGACCGGCATCATCAAGGGTTTCGAACTGGGCTTGACCGGGATGAAGGAGGGCGGCCGGCGTAAGGTGACGATCCCCTACGCCCTTGCTTACGGCGAAGAAGGGCGACCGCCCGTGATCCCTCCGCGCTCGGCGCTCGTGTTCGATCTCGAAGTCGTCAAGATCACCAAAGGCTGATCATGTCCGCGATCGAAGGACTCAAATACAACGCAGACGGATTGATTCCCGCCATCGCTCAGGACCACGCCAGCGGCGAGGTCCTGATGATGGCGTGGATGAACGAGGAGTCGCTCCGGCGGACGCTCGAAACCGGCCTGGCGACGTACTGGAGCCGGTCGCGTGGGCAGTATTGGGTGAAAGGGGAATCGAGCGGCCATCTCCAGCACATCCGCTCAATTCGGGTCGATTGTGACCAAGACACGCTCCTGCTCGCAGTGGAGCAGATCGGAGCCGCGTGCCATGAAGGCTATCGGTCGTGCTTCTTTCGAGAACTTGACGGAGACGTGCTCCGGGTGACCGCCGAAAGGCTCTGAGCGTGGAGCGGAGCCCACCCTCCGATGGGAGATCTTCGGGACGAAACGACTCCTAGGGACGGGGGAGCGTCACCACGATCCCGAGCGGCGCCGGCCCCGGGTCGTTCTCACGCTGATTGAAACGCCAGGCACCCGAGCGCATCCCGGTCGCAACGAGTTCGAACTCTCGGAACGCGCGCGTCCGAGGGTCCCAGAGCGCTTGCCCGTAGAGCGTGCACCGATAGGTGGGGACGCCCGCGTCCATCTCCGCACGGCCGCGATACTCGACGCTCCAAAGCCCGTCCTTCACGGCGATGCGGCGCATCGAGAGGTCCGCGACCTTGACATCCGCCGGTTTCCAGGGTCCGCCTTGACCGCGCACGTTGTCCACGAGGACCTCCCGGGCGAGGCGAGTAAAGGGCACGACCGGCACGGGCTCGGCGGAGTCGGTCGCCCACGCGGACGGCTCGTCGAACCCGATCCAATTCTGATTCCACGCCCACTTCACGAAGTCCATCCACGCCCGGTCGCCGTTCGGCACCTGCTCGAATCGAGCGCCGCTTGTGCTGCTGGGACCCCGGGGCAGATCGCGCAGCGAAACCTGGAACACCAATGCTTTGCCCGCGACCTCGGGCGGGAGCGAGGCCTTCGCCGTCGGCACCGGCTCGTTGGCGTAGCCCTTCTCTTTGCGGAGGGTCTCCCAGCGGTCGAGCGCGCGACGCATGCGCGCGAGGATGTCCGGCGCGGTCGAGGATGCGAACTTCGCCTCGAGGTACTCGCCGTTCGGGCCCATCATGTACGTTCCCTGCTTCGTGCCGGGGTGGTGCCACTCGTTCTTCGGGACCTGCTCGCCAAACTTCTTGAAGAGCAGGTGATCGGGGTTGTTTTTGACGCGATCGAGGTTCCATTGATCCTCGGGATACAACATGTAAACTTCGTCCGCGACGGTCACGAACTCTCTGCTGAGACGGGCGATTTCGGGGTCTGACCAGACCAATTGGCGTCCGCGGACGCCGTTGTTTCACGTGCAGCCGAGGGGATGGCCGTTCATTGTCCAGAGAAGAAGCGGGCGTCCGAGCTTGCGCGCTTCTTCGACGGCGGGCCAGAACTTCGTGCGCCACGCGATCCGGCGATAGGCCGACTCCTTCTCGCTCGGCCGAATGAACTGGCTCCACTGGCGAAAGTTGTCGGCACTCGGAGCGAGGGCCGCGGGCGCCTGAAGCGCGACGAAGGCAACACAAAGCGTGGCGATCACCCTTTCAGGATAGCGCAAGAGAGGTCCGATTCCGGCCCGACGCGGTCTTCATCGCTGCTTAATCCAGGCAAGAAGGAGCACTGCGCGGGCGGCGCGAAGAGGGTCCCATGCGCGTGTGGGCGATGGTGGTCATCGGGTCTCTCCTCCTTGGAGGGTGCATCGGCACCAAGAAGGTTGGGACCCAGTCAGACGGGTCGATCCTGGTCCCGACAGGCCAATTCGTGCGCCCCGTGGGCACCGTCGTCGCGTTCAACGGAAGGCCCGTCGATCTCGCCATCTCGCCAGACCGCACCACGCTGTTCGTGAAGGACCATCGCGGGTTGGTGGTCGTCGACGTCGCAAGCAAGCGCGTCGTCCAGGAACTGGCGATGGCGGGGGGAAGTTCGCTCCACGGGATCGCGGTGGCACCCGACGACACGGTATGGCTCTCGAACGCCGGGTCGTTCCTTCGTCGTGCGGTTCCCAAGGAGGGCAAGTGGACGTTCGATGGTGAGATCGACTGCGGCAAGGCCGCCGTCGGCGGCGAGTCGTACCCGTGTGGCCTTCGTATCGAACCGGGCGGCAAGCGCGGCTATGTGGCACTTTCCCGAGCAAATCGGCTCGCCGTCGTCGACTTCGAGGCGCGAAAGGTCGTCGAGACGTTCGAAGTCGACGCCGCTCCGTTCGACGTGGAACTCGCCCCAGACGGACGAGTCGCGTTCGTGTCGTGCTGGGGCGGCCCCATCCCGGCGAAGGGAAGAACCCAGTCGGCCTCAGGCACGCCGATCGAGGTCGATGAGCGTGGCGTCGCGAAGAGCGCGACCGTCGTCGCCGTCCGTACCGATACCGGGCGCATCCTCTGGCGAACCGCGGTGGGCCTTCAGCCGTCGCAAATCCTCTACGATCGCGAGAAGCGACAACTGATCGTGCCGTGCGCGAACGCGGACGAGGTCGCGATTCTGGATGCGGCGACCGGCGCGATCGCGACGAAGATCTCGGTGAAACCGGACCCGAGTCTCCCGTTCGGTTCGGCACCGAATGCCGTCGCGCTGGATGGGCGTCGGCTCTATGTCGCCAACGGCGGGAACAACGCGGTCGCCGTCGTCGCACTTGGCGAAAAGCCGACCCTGGAGGGCTTCATCCCGGCGGGCTGGTATCCGGGCGCCTTGCTCTTCGCGGATCGCGAACTGGTTGTTGCGAACGTGAAGGGAACCGGCTCGCGTCGGGAGACGAGCCCCGGCAAGTACAGCGTGTACAACTTCACCGGTTCGATCAGCTGCGTCCCGATCCCTGATGCGCGAAAACTGCGCGAATGGACCCGCCAGGCCCGCGAAGATGCGCAGGTGCCTCAAGTCCTTCGGGCGATCGAGAAGGCGGGATCCGGGAAGAAGCCCGTTCCCATCCCGCATCGAGCCGGTGAGCCCTCGACGATCGAGCACGTGGTCTATATCATCAAGGAGAACCGGACGTACGACCAGGTCTTCGGCAAGATGGCGCGGGGCGACAACGACCCGAGCCTCTGCATGTTCGACCGCGAAGTCGCACCGAACCACTATGCGCTCGCGGAGACGTTCGTCCAACTCGACAACTACTACTGCAACGGCGTCAACTCGGCCGATGGGCACGCGTGGACGATTGAAGGCAATGCGGGGAGCTATCTGGAGAAGTCGTTCGGAGGATTCACGCGGAGCTACCCGTTCGGCGATGATCCCTTGAGCGTGACGACGACCGGATTCTTGTGGGATCACGTGCTCGCGGCGGGTTTGAGCTTCCGGAACTACGGCGAGTTCGACAACGCTGAGCCGGTCAACATCAAAGGGTTCAAGGCGATCTACGACGATTGGAAGAGCGGCGCGAACAAGGCAACCTTCAAACAGTCGATCGGCGTAGAGCGACTTCGAGGCTATACGAATCCGGAGTTCCCGGGCTGGAACATGACGATCCCCGATCAGGTGCGAGCGGACGCCTTCTTGCGTGAACTCAAAGGCATGAAAGTGTTCCCGAACCTGGTGACGCTCTATCTTCCCCAGGATCATACGAGCGGATCGTCGGCAGGCATGCCGACGCCGAGGGCCCACGTCGCCGACAACGACCTCGCCCTCGGGCGGGTCGTCGAGGCTCTGTCGAAGTCGCCGTTCTGGGAGAAGATGGCGATCTTCGTGATCGAAGACGACCCCCAGAACGGCTTCGATCACGTCGATGGGCACCGATCGATCTGTCTCGTGATCAGTCCGTACGCGCGACGCGGGGCCCTTGTGTCGAGTTTCCACAACCAGACGTCGGTGCTCCACACGATCTGTCGGATTCTTGGGATTGCACCCCTCAACGCGATGGTGGCCCTGACCGATCCGATGACCGATTGCTTCACGGACAAGCCGGACACCCGACCGTACCAGGCGATTCCTGCCAACGTTCCGCTCGACGAGTTGAACCCTTCCAAGAGCGCTTTGAGTGGCAAAAAACTGGAACTCGCGCGGCTCAGCGAGCAGCAGGATTTGACGATGCCGGATCGCGTCGACGACGACGCGATGAATCGCATCCTGTGGCACACCGTGAAGGGGATCGAAACGCCTTACCCGGCCGAATGGGCCGGTCCCCACGGCCGCGGGCTCAAAGCGCGCGGCTTGATGCAGACGGGCGATCGGGACGACGATTAGGTCCGCCCTACCCGAAGATCCCTGCGAAAGTCGACCGAACTTTGGAGAATGGGACTTTCGTCATGTAAGATGGAGGCGTGGACATGGCTGAGGCGACCCTGAAGAGCACCCATTTGACTGAGGCAGTGCACGAAGAGCTGCACTGGGTGCATCGTTGCCGAACGGGCGACGAGACCGCACTCGGCGTGATGATCGCCAAGCATCGAGCGCGCCTCATTCGCACGGCCACCAATATCCTTCGCGATCGGCATGAGGCCGAGGATGTCGCTCAAGAGTCCTTCCTCAAGGCGTTCCGGGAGCTACCGAAGCTCCGAGACGATCGAGCATTTTCGGGTTACCTCTACCGAATCTGCGTCCGACTTTGCATGGATCGGCTCCGATCGCGCCGCGCCGAGCCGCAGGAGTTCGATCGTATCGAGCCGTCGGCGGGCCCCGCCGTCGAGAACAAGCTCGTCGTCGAGAAACTTCTCGGAATGCTCGCTCCCGACTTGCGTACCACCCTCGTGCTTCGCGAAATCGAGCAGTTGAGCTACGAAGAAGTCGCCGAAATCATGCACGTGCCGCTCGGGACCGTGCGGTCGCGCCTCCACACCGCCCGCGAACGCTTTCGCAAGCTCTGGATCGATGCCATGAAGGAGACTTCGTGATTCGGTTCGGAAAGACGCGTTACCTCCACCTTCGTGCCGCGGAACAGGATCGCTCCCTGACGGCGCGCGAACTTCGCTTCGTCCAACGCTACCGTGGGCGGAATCCGGAATGTGAAATCGAGGATTCGCTCGAGGAGCAGGGGCTCGATGCGTTGCGCGGCTTGGCCGTGGCCGAGGAGGCGGACGTCCCGAGCTTCGATCGCCGGGTTCTCCGCCGCTGGCGCGTCCAGTCGGTGAAGCAGACCGCCCGATACTGGACGCCGGCGTTATGCGGTGCGGCGGTCGCGGCGATCGCACTCCTGGCGATGTTGCAGATTCTCAGCGCCGCCCAGGGTCCGAAACCGCTTTCGACGCCGGGAACCGAGGCGCAACGATCCGATCGGCCGACATTCCCCGATCTCGGCGGAGGCATCGACTCGGTTCGACCATGAGCCCTTGGAAGAGGGCGCTTCTCGGAGCCGCGATCGGCGCGCTTCTCGTCCTCATCGCCCACCCCGCCAGTCGCCCGTTCTATCTCGCCCTGTTGACCCAGGGTGGGCCGTCGCGGTTCTTTGCCGAAACGCCGCTCCGCCTGCAGCCAAGTCCGGCACTCGAAAAGCCGCGAACGTTGGCCGATGCCGCTTACTGGATGCTCGTCGCGGCTGAGGCTGATCAGCGGCGCACCCGACTGCTCGACAAGGACTGGAAGAACCTCTTGAACTTGGCGCGCCGTTGCGCGGTCGAGGACCCGGAGAATGCCTTCTGGAAGCAGATGGAGGCCGTCTTTGCTTGGCGGCTCGGCGACCGGAAGGGGAGCCTCGAGGCCTGGCGGCGTGCCTCCCGAGCCAACCGGTGGGACGATCTCCAGAACCGGCGCCTCGAACGGATCGTCGAGGGCCTCAGCACCGAGACCGGTACTCGACTCGGATGGCACTACGCCGCATCCTATGCCCAGCGCTCCCAGGCGCCAGCTCGCATGATTCTGCGCCAAGCCCGCCTCGTTCGCGACGCTACGCGTCGCGACGAAGCCGAAGGTCTCGAACTCCGTTACGCGACCCTGTTGAACGGGGACCTGCTCCGATCAGGAGCGAAGTCTTCGCAGACGGGCTTGGTCGGCGTCGATATCGTGGAGATTGCGTGCTACCCCACGAATCTGAAAGTCGAGACATCCCAGAAGCGGCTGCTTCTCGCCCGTCAGGCCCTCGTGAATCGCCTTCTCGCGCTTGGCAAGCGGGATGAAGCCAACCGGACCGTCAAGGCCTTTGGGAACAACGACGCCTGGATCGCCCTCGTCGAGCCCGAGAATGCTTCGACTGAGGCAAAGCTGTGGAAATTGGTCACTCTGGCCACGGTTTCGATTCCGAGCGGGGCGATCTGGATCGCCGCGATGGGGCTTGGGTTGGCCTTGTTCGGGCGCGCGGTCGAACGAACCCCGGCGCTCCAACACGTGTTCCGAACGCCGGTGGCACCTGCCGCAGGGGTGATCCTCGCGCTCCTTCTCTATTGGTCGACCGGACTCGTCCTCCCCGCGATTTGGGCGGCTTTGTGTCTGGCGTTCTTCGCCTTCCAGCCGATGCACGAGCGAAGTCAGGATCCGCGCGAGCTCGGGCCGCTCTTTCGCTTCACGATCCTCGTGCTCGGCGTCGCCTTCTTCGCGTTGATGACGGTCTATCTGGCCGGGCGGACCACGGCCGGGACCATTCTGTTCGACCGGCTCGGCGTGCCGGCCGAGATCGGACCGGGATCGCCGGTCCTTCTCGGCTTGGCCGGCATCGTCCTCGGTCTGGTACTCCTGACGGCACCGGCATGGGGAGTTGCCCAGCACTTCGCACCCGCCCGTCTTGCCGGCTTCGCGCTTCGGGAGTTCGGGACCGGTTTGTTCGTTGCGGGGATCCTCGTCGCTGTGGTCGCCGGTCCGCTCGCGGTTTTCGTCGACCGGGAAGCGCGCACGAATCTCGCGGCGATCTCGCAAAATGAGCCGTTGCACGCGCAGATCCACCGATGAACGACCGTCTCTCATCCTTGATCGAGCGCCGCTTGGCTCTTATCGGCGAACTCCGGGTTCAACCGAGCGGACTCGAGTGGTGCGCACGCCATACTGCGATCGTCGACGAAGCCCTGAGTTTGGTGTATCGGGCGATGCAGGACCGGTTTCCCGGACTCGCCCACGTGTCGATCGTCGCCACCGGTGGCTTCGGTCGGTCCGAGCTTTGCCCGTTCTCCGATGTCGACGTCACGGTCGTGCCCCTCGATGAAACCGATCCCGCGCTCGATGCGGGGGTGCGAGCGTTGTTCCACGGCATCGACGAGACGATCGTCCGAGGACTCGGGCTTCCAGTTGGCTATGCGTATCGCCTGATCGGCGACGCACCTGGACTGGACGCGAAAACACGGACCGGACTCCTCGACGCCCGGCTCGTGATCGGGTCACGACGGACGTTCGATCGTCTCGTGGATGCCCTATGGGAGACGATGCCGGTCGGCGAGTTTCTCATCGCGAAGCTCGACGAACGGGCCACGGCGATGGCGAAGACGAACGATACACCGCTGGTCGTGGAACCCGACCTGAAGGAAGGTGCCGGCGGATTGCGCGACTTTCATAGTGCGAATTGGATCGGGATGGCCGTTGGCGCACGTGCACGCCGGACGTCACCGGAATACGAGCAAGTTCTGACGGCGCGGAACGTCCTTCATGCCGTGGCCGGCAAGCGCACGGATCGGCTGAGCCGATCTCGGCAGGGAGAGATCACGGAGGCGCTGGGGCTCGACCTGAACCAGTGGATGGCCGAAGTCTCTCTCGCGCTCGGCGAGCTTCACCGGCGGTTTCTCCGCACGCGCGATCGCCTCTTGGAGGCCCGTTACACGCTTGCTCCCCGGGTGTATGCGCTGCGTGGAGAAGCCCGGATCGACGGCGAAGTCGATGGCGGGGACGCTGCGATGGGGATCGCGGTGGCGACGCGGCTCGGGATTCGAATCGCGGACATTCAGGCAACAGTCTTGCCGACGGTTCAAGGGCCGCTGGCGGCGGCCGCGATCGCGACCGGGGAGTCGACCCTGCGAAATCTCGACCGGTGCGGGATCCTCGAAGCTCTCCTGCCCGAACTCGGCATCTGCCGGACCCTGATGCCAGGGGACGCGACGCACGCTTTCACGGTCTTCGAGCACTCGCTCCGAACCGTGCGGATGCTCGACGGCCTTCGCAACCATGGCGGCTTCCTCGGCGATCTCCTTGCGGGATTGCACGAGCCGGGACCTCTCTACTTGGCCGCCCTCCTTCACGATATCGGGAAGAGTGATCGCTCCGAGGAGCACAGCATCACCGGCGCACGGATGGCAGCCGAGATTGTGGGTCGTTGGAAGCTCGAGCCACGCTACGCCGAACTCGTCGTCTGGCTCGTCCGCCGGCACTTGCTGATGGCACGCTTCATCGGCATTCGGGATGTTCACCATCCGGATACCGTTCGTGAGTTTGTCGGGCAGGTCGAGGACCGTGACCGCCTAGTGATGTTAACGCTCCTCACATGGGCCGACATCAACGCCGTCGCTCCAGGGACTTGGACCTCCGTGCAGGAGACCTATCTCCGGGACCTCTACGAACAAGCGCTTCACCTTTTGGAGAGTGAGACTCCGGCTCCCCCCGACGCGGCGGTGTACCGGCGGCGGCTGGTGCGCAAACTCGGTGGGGACGTTCCCGAGGATGCGATCCGTGCCTTCGTCGGGAGTTTGCCCGCGCACTATCTCCTTTCGACGTCGCCGGAGTCGGTCCAGGACCACTACGCGTATGCGCAGCGAGCCAAGCAGGGGGAAGTGAGTGTCGTACTCGACCATCGCGACGACCTTGATGCGACCGATGTGATCGTCGCCTGTCCGGACGAAGCCGGATTGCTCAGTCAGATCCTCGGCGTCTTCTACGCGCTGGAGATTTCGCTAGTCGGGTTGCGAGCCTGCACCACCCAGGAGGCGAGTCCGGTTGCCATCGACGTCTTTACGGTCAAGTTCGGTGGCAGAGCGGTGCCCCGCGCGACCGCGGCCACACTGGTCTCCACGCTTGAGGCGGTGCTCCGCAAGTCGCTCTTGGTCGACGACCTCATCCGGTCGAAAGGGCGCGATCCCGATCGTATGCAGGAGCTAGCCCGCTATCATTTCCAGGAAGGGAGCCCGGCGATCCTCGAAGTACGGGCCCCGCGCGGGCGGGGGATGGCGTTTCGCGTGTCGCGACTGATCGCCGCGCGCGGATGGAACACGGTGGCGGCCCGGGTCGGCCAATGGGCCGGGCAAGCCGCCGCGTCGTTCTACGTATTGGGTCCTGAGGGGAGGCCGCTCCACCAGGAGGATATCGAAGCGGCCTTCGGTCCCACTCAGGAAATCGGGCGGCTCAGCTCCACCGGATCGACCAACGCCGAAGCTTGACGCTCAGCGAATCGGCGACCGCCGCTCCTCCGGCCAGATCATGGTCGAGAAGGGCGAGAATGTTGTGAAGGTAGCCGTTCATATCCTCTCTAACGTCGGCAAGGGCGCGGACGTTAGGGACCCGGGCCTAAGGGCCTATCGTGAGCGAGTCTTGCGGAAGGTCTTCCGCTTCGTCTTGGGGGCACCGACCCGAGCGAGAATCAACTCGATCGCTTTCTCGGGGGTCAGCGACTCGGGTTCGATCTCTTTCGGCAACGTCGCGTTGGTCTTCCCATCCGTGACGTATGGACCGTAGCGCCCCGGTAAGAGTCGCACCGGTCCTTGGGCTCCTTCGAGCGTCCCGAACTCCTTGATCGGCTCGACCTCGGTCTTGGGAGCGCCACGTCCGCGCCCGATGATCCTGGGCTGGGCGAGCATCGCCAGGGCTTGGCTCAGGTCGATCGCGAGGGCTTGGCGCCAGGATTCAAGCTTGCGCGTCTCCTTGTCCCACTTGATGTAGGCGCCATACTGGCCGACCGTGGCGATCACTTCGCCTCCATCCGGATGCGTGCCGAGTGTCCTCGGGAATCGGAGAAGGTCGGCGACGTCCTCCTCTTCGAGCTCGCCGATCACCACGTCGGGAGGAATGGTCACGCGCTTGGGCTTTTCTTCGCCTTCCGTCGGCTCGACTTCGAGGTAGCTCCCGAACCGTCCCTTTCGCACGAACACGCAGCGGCCCGAATCGGGATCGACTCCCACCGCGGCCGCGCCGGCCAGCTTGCGGTGCAACAGCTCGAGCGCGGTCTCGAGGGTGAGTTCGGCAGGAGCGAGATCGTCCGGTATCGGGGCGGTGTTGCCTTGTCCGCCTTCGCCGCGCTGAAGGTAGGTTCCGAACCTGCCCACACGCACGACGATCGGTTCCTCGGTGTTCGGGTCGTCGCCGATCGGAATCGAGGGAAAAGGGATGCCGGCAGTTTCGGTTTCGATTTGTCCCTGGAGGCCGGCTGCGGGACCGTCACCGAGATAGAAGGCCGCGAGGTGCTTGACCCAGTCACGCTTGCCTTCGGCGATGTCGTCGAGCTGATCCTCCATGCGGGCCGTGAACTTGGTGTCGACAAGCTCCCGGAAGTGGTTCTCGAGCAGGCCGGTGACGGCGAACGCCGTGAACGTGGGTACGAGTTCGTTCGCACGCTTGAACACATAGCCGCGATCTTGGATCGTGCCGATGATCGTCGCATAAGTGCTCGGGCGACCCACGCCCTCCTCCTCGAGTTTCTTCACGAGGCTGGCTTCCGTGTACCGGGCGGGTGGCTTGGTGTGGTGCTCTTCGGCCCGCAGCTCGACGAGACCGACCTCTTGACCCTCCTTGAGGGGAGGCAAAATCGACTCCTGGCCCTCGAGCTCGACTTCGGGATCGTCCGAGCCCTCGACGTAAGCGCGCAAGTAGCCCGGGAAGAGAATCTGGCGTCCGGAAGCCGCGAAGGTCAATGTGTCGCCGCCCTCGGTGACGTCGATCTCGACCGCCGTGCGCAGGAGTTTGGCCGGCGGCATCTGGCAGGCGATGGTTCGCTTCCAGATCAGGTCGTAGAGCGCGAACTGGTCGTTGTCGAGGTACTTGCGAACGTCTTGGGGCCGAAGGCTCAGGTCCGTGGGCCGGATCGCTTCGTGTGCCTCTTGGGCGCTCTTGGCCTTCGTGCGGTACCGATTCGGCTTGTCCGGGACGTAATCGGGCCCGTAGAGGTCGCGGATCACTTCGCGAGCCTGTTCCACCGCACGCTCGGCCAGATTCAAGCTGTCCGTTCGCATGTAGGTGATGAGACCGATCCGCTCACCGCCGAGGTCGACACCTTCATACAGTCCTTGGGCGATCTGCATGGTGCGACGCGACGTAAAGCGCAACTTGCGGTTCGCCTCCTGCTGGAGCGTCGACGTCATGAACGGAGGCGGTGGCGACTGCTGAGCCGGGCTGGTCTCGACCTTCGTGACGATCCAGGGTTTGGCCGGCTCGAATCGCTGGTGGAGGCTACGGGCATCGGAAGCTTTGAGCCAAAGAGCTTTGTCCTTGAGCAGGCCGGTATCGGGATCGAAACTTTTGCCGGTCGCTACGCGCTGACCGGCCGCCCTACTGAGCTTCGCCTTGAAGCGCCCTTGGGTGGCATCGAGATCCGCTTCGAGGTCCCAATACTCCGCCTCGTGGAAGGCGATCCGCTGTCGCTCGCGCTCGACGGTGAGGCGAACGGCGACACTCTGCACACGTCCGGCCGAGAGCTTCGGGGCGACCTTCTTCCACAGCACGGGCGAGAGCGAGTAGCCGTAAAGGCGGTCGAGGATACGTCGGGTTTCCTGGGCACGAACCAGGTCTTCGTCGACGGAGCGCGGGTTGCGCAGGGCGTCGCGGATCGCTTCCGGCGTGATTTCATGGAAAACGATGCGGCTGACCTTGGTGTTCTTCCCCGGTTTCAGGAGCTGAAGGATGTGCCACGAGATGCTTTCACCCTCACGGTCTTCATCCGTGGCGAGCAGAAGCTCGGTCGCGCCCTTGCTCGCCTTCTTCAGGGCTTCGACGTGCCGCTTCTTGTCGCTCGGCACGATGTAGAGCGGCTCGAAGTCGCCCTCGACGTTGACACCGAGCTTCGCCCACTTGAGCTTTTTGTAGGCCTCCGGGATTTCGTCGGCTCGCTCGGGCAGGTCCCGGACATGACCGTAGCTGGCCTGGACGTCGTATCCAGTACCTAGGAAGCGGCCGATAGTCTTGGCTTTGGCCGGCGATTCGACGATGACGAGCTTGGACATGGGCTGGTGGTCCTCTATCCTAACGCATCGGAGCCGTTCCGTGTTTCCCTCGACGGTGCCGCATCGTACCGAGCCGGTGATCGGGCCGTCAAGAATCCGTCCCTCCGGTCCCCCAAACCGGGGACCTTGCCCCCGCTCGGGATCCCGTATGCTCAAGGCATGGCACATCCTCGCAAGAAACACGGTGAACGGAAGGACAAGAAGACCGCGCGGATGAGAACGGCTGAGGAACTGAAGCATGGACTCGCCGCGCCGGAGCGACCCACGACCGACCAGGACGACGTTCAAACCCACAAGCCGGGCGCGGCCAGCGACCGCAACAGTCCGCCTCACTAGCTACAATCAATCGTGAGTACACGCATCTCGGCGGCCGAGCCCGTGACGGCTCTCCGCCGGATCAAGATCGTCGAGTGTGGCGAGCCGTTGGTCGACTTCCGGGAATTATGCCCAGAAGTCGTTTTCATGCCGCCGATTTTCAAGTACCGGCGTGAAACACTGCTTCGCTTGGGCGTCGCCGAAAGGCTCCACCGCGCTTCGTTGGCCGTCCCGGACGGGTATCGGCTCGGCATCTTCGAGGGCTGGCGTCCGCCTCACATCCAGCGCCGTATGTACGAGTGGAGCTGGAGGCGGTTTGCGGAGCGGCATCCAGAGTGGTCGGATGTACAGCTTCGCCGGGTCGTCAATCGGTTCACGGCCCCGCCGGACTCGAAGGTCCCGCCCCCGCATTCGACGGGTGGCGCGCTCGATGTCACCCTGATCGGCGAAGACGGTGAAGTCGTCGATTTCTATTCGCCGTACGAGCGACGCGACCCGCACGCATTTCCGTTCGCGGCCCCGAAGCTGAGTTCGGCCGCAGTCGATCACCGACAGATCTTGAGGGCCGCTCTCGCTGCCGGCGAGATCACGAACTACCCGAGCGAGTACTGGCACTACAGCTTTGGCGACCAGGGATGGGCTTACCGCGATGGCCACCCGCACGCGATCTATGGGCGGATCGAACCGATCGGCTGGGTTCCGAATCCCGACGACGACACCGATGCCCCACTCGAGTACGCGTGACGGCTAGGGCTTCGGAGGTGCGGGCTTTCCGTCGATGAGAATCGTCCCGGACACCGTCAAGACCAAGTCGCCGCCCTTGCGGTGCGGATCCGGGGCGAGTGCCTGAGGGTCGCCATGGGCGTTCCAACCCGTCTCTTTGCTCGAGAACAGAAGCGGGGTCGTGTCCGGGTCGGCGATGTCGCCCTTGTACTTTCCTGCGACCGCGTCGTTCATGGCGTACCCGAACGCGCCGTTGCCCGCTTGGATCGTCGGGTCGATGAATTTCTTCATCGCTTCGGCTTCCGGCAGCTCGCGAGTACCGATGTACGGCTTGAGCGCATCCATCCACCCGGACGCATCAGGGAAGCGCTCCTCACTGTCGTGGTAGAGCATCATCGCCGTGTGGAGCGCCTTCAGGTTCTCCATGCTCGTGCCGCGGTAGACGACCGTTTTCTCGCCGCCGACGTCGAGCCAGCCGCCTTGGTAGAGGTTGTAGGCGTCCTTTCCGAAGCGGAGCCCGAGGTACCCGAGAGCCACAAACAGGATTCCCGACACGATCAGGCACCCGCGCTTGCGCCGCTTGGTCATGGCCGAATTATCCCGAATTCGTCGGCTTCGGCGGGCCGAGGGCGGACTGGGGAACAATCGAGCCATGTCTCCCGATGCGCTCCGCGAGCACCTGACCCGGGGTCCCGTGGATGGGGCGAAGGCCCTCATCGGGTGCCTGCTTGTTCACGGTGGGCGGGTCGCTCGAATCATCGAGACCGAAGCCTACGGTTCGATCGAGGACCCTGGAAGCCATGCCCATCGGGGTCGCACGCCCCGCAACGAGGTCATGTTCGGCCCCGCGGGGCACGCGTACGTGTACCTCAACTACGGATGCCATTGGCTCATGAATGTCGTCCTCTTGGCTCCGGATCGCGCCTCCGCCGCCTTGATCCGGGCCGCGGTCCCGGTCGCCGGGATCGAGGCGATGCGTGAGGCGCGACCCAGGGTGAGACGCGACGAGGATCTTCTCTCCGGGCCTGGGAAGTTGTCCGCCGCCCTCGGCATCGACGATCGACACTACGGGGTCGACCTCCTCGATGGAAGCTCGAACCTCAGACTGGAGCCGGGTCGGTCACCAGGACGCCTGCTCGCGACGACGCGGGTGGGCTTGGCGGCGGGGAAGGGAGAGGACTTGCCTTGGCGCTTCCTCGATCCGGAAGCGCCGGCATGGTCTTCGACCCCTCGGTGCACCGGCGAACTCGTCAGCTTCGGGGGGACCGAGGCCTGCACCGGGTGACGAGGGCCGGGCACAAACAGGTCCCCGCCATCGGGCGGGGACCTGTTTCGCGGCTAGTTCTCGCCTTCGAGGACTGGTGGCCGTAGCTCCGAGCGCGGGCCGGCGAGGCGCTCGGTGGGAAGCGCTTTCAGTTTTTCGGCGACATCGATGCCGAAGACCTCCTTGATCTGCTCGTTGAGCGCGAAGAGCTTCGCCGGAGTGTTGTCACCCCCCGATGCGGTGCTGTCGATGATCGTCACCTTCTGGATAGGACTATCGGAAATGGTCGCCGTCAGCTGCCGGATGATCGGCTCGATCTTCTGAAGGAGGAAGATCTCCCTGGCATTCCCACCCGCCTTCGTCCAGCTTTCGGCCAGCGTGAGCAATGCCTCGGCCCGAGCGCGCCCGTTCTCGACGATCGGCGCACAGGTCGCTTTGGCCTGCGCTTCCTGAGCCTCGCAGGTGGCTTTCGCCGGTTCGATGACTTCCGCCTCGAGCTGGCGGCGGATCTGCTCCGTCCTCGCTTTCTGTACGTTGACCTCCGCTTTGGCCCGGGCAACCGCGGCCGCGACGGTCGAGAGCTCTTCGGCGACGAGGGCATCGCGGCGGGTCAGGGCATCGGTCAGTCTTCGGTTCGCCTCTGCTTTCGCGACCTCGATCTGGGCCGTGATCTGGGATTGCACCTCCCGTTCCCGGTTCTGGGCTGTCGCGACGACCGCGTCGGCCTTCGCGATCGATTCCGCGATGCGGGCCGAACTGATCAATTCGGCATTCCGCTTGCGTCCGATCGAGTCCAAGTAGTGGAGATCGTCGGAGACGTTCTGGATCTTCAGCGTGTCGACCACGAGGCCAAGTTGGGTCATGTCCTGCTCGACTTCCTGAACGAGGCGCTCGGCGAACAAGTTACGATCCTCATTGACCTGTTCGGGGGTCAGGGTCGCCAGGATGCCCCGAAGCGAACCTTCCAGCGTGGCTTTTGCCACCGCCATGATCTCGGCCCGGTTTCTTCCAAGAAAGCGCTCGATCGCATTGTTCAAAAGCGGTTCATGGCCCGCGATCTTGACGTTGGCGACGCCGAGTACGGTGAGCGCGACACCACCCTTCGAGTACGCGTTCTGCGCTGCGAGATCGATGACGATGTTGGTGAGATCCATCCGATCGACGCGCTCGAGGAGCGGCACCCGTAGCCCGCCGCCACCCTTGACGAGTCGATAACCGACGAGACGTTCACCGACTCGACGGCGACCCCCGCTGAAAATCAGGACCTCGTTCGGCGCGCAGTTGTAATAGAGATTTTTGATCGCAGCCACGGCCAGGAGGCCGACCGCGACGACGACGCCGATGATCACGAGAACTGCGGTCACTTCGCTTCCTCCTTGTCTTTTCCGGCGACGGAACTGGGAATGTCGATGCCGGTCGTCCGTTCGACCGCGTCGAACACCGAGTCGAGCATCGCCGGAAAGCCGGCGATGTAGTTCGGGAGGACCTTGCCCTGCCCGCTGTCGATCACGTGGAGTTCGCCGATCTGCACCTTCGTGACGCCCTGCGAGGCGGCGGCGAGGATCTTCTCAAGGTCCTCGATCAACGCGATCTGGAGTGCGCTCGATCCGGCTTCGTTCCACGCGTTGTTGAGTTGGTCGAGCGCCTTGCTGACGGCCACACCGCGCTCGCGGATCAGAGCCGCGTCACCCCGGGCTTGAAACTCGCGGGCTTCGCGCTGCGCTTCCGCCGGCAGGACGGTGTCGACCTGCAGCTGAACGGCGGCGAGTTCCGCCCGGATCTTCTGGAGCTCCTGTTCCGCCTTGGCGCGAGCTTCGCGGGCAGCGGCTTGGGTGCGCTCCTCTTCCGACTTCACCTGCGCCTCGAGGTCGGCCTGGATCTTGCGGATCTCGTTGCGCATCTTGACGATGTTGGCCTCGACATTGGCTTGGGTGACGTTGGCCCGGCCCTCGTTCTCCGCGATGGCCTGCTCCGCCGCTCGCTTGAACTCCGCTTCGGCAATCTCAGCCTCCCGGATGACGTTCGCGATCGCGGATCGCCCGATCGAGTCGAGGTAGTGGACCTCGTCCGTGACGTGGAGGATCTTCAGCGTATCGACGTGGAGTCCCAACTTATTCAGATCCTCCTCGGACTCGCGGCCGAGCGCTTCGGCAAAGGCGAGTCGATCCTCGTTGATCTCCTCCGGTGTCAAGGTCGCGAGAACGCCCCGAACATGCCCCTCGAGCGTCTCTTTCGCGACCCTTCGAAGCTCGCCCATGTCCCGGCCAAGGAACCGCTCGATCGCGTTCGACATGATCCTTTCGTTGCTCGAGATCTTGATGTTCGCGACCGCGTCGACGTTGAGGGGGATGCCACCGCGTGAGTACGCGTTCCGGATCGAGATCGGGACCTCCATCAGATTTAGACTCATGCGATCGACGCGCTCGACCACCGGAATAATGAACCGTCGACCGCCGGCGATGATCGCGTACTTGCGGCGGGNNATCGGCGAGCCGATGCGTCCGGCCGGAGAAGATCATGACTTCGTTCGGCGGACAGATGTAGAGGAATGCTTTCAGGCAGAGGATCAGGACGAGGAACACGACCAGAATCCCGATTGCGATCGGTGCCCATTGCATGAGCGTTCGCGCAATCTCGTCTGGATCGATCGCCCCGATCCCGGTAGGGAGCAACAAGTTCACCGCTTCAACCTCCTTAGGTTCACCCGAGTACGTCTTCGCGCTTGGCGACGCGTGCTCGGTCGCTTTCTATTGCAAGAATAATAACTTCTTCGCCGCTGTCGATCGGGTTCCCGCCGTCGCTGAACGCGAGCATGTCGATCAGTTCACCCCGAATCGTCGTTCTGATCTTGCCCGGCTGGTTCTCCTTGATCGGCACGAGGAGCTTGGCCGGCATGCCCAGGAGCTCGGCGTCGCTCGTTCCGTCGCCCGCGGTGACATTGCGGATAAGCCGGATCAGGGCCGAGACCGCGAACCCCATCCCCAGGCCGACGCCGACCGCGGTGATCAGCGTGGTCATCGCGTTCGCGAGATCGAAAATGGTGAAGAGAAGTCCAATGAGTCCGAACGTGGCAAGGGCGTACGTCCAGAAGCGAACGCTGAGAAACGGAAGCCACGTGCCGTGACCGAGGTCGGTGTCATGGTCCGCGCCATGATCGGTGTCGTGGGAGACGTCGTGGTCGCCGCCCGACTCGGAGTGGCCGAGAACCGCAGAGAGAACAATAAGCGCGCCGGCAACGATCGAAGTGACGATGTAGAGCGCAAGCATGGCTTCAATCAGGATTACGAGGGTCTTTCAATGGGGTTGCGAGGCTGCCGTCAATCATAGCACGCGTCTGTCAGTCCAAATCGAGAAGCGACTCGATCTGGAGGTTGGCCTGCCGGAGCCGCTCGCTGAGGGTCCGCGCGATGTTGGTGAGAATGCCGACCGCCATGATGGGGCGCTCGCTCATGAGTCGACGCAAGTCGTCGGCGGGCAGTGCGGCGAGACGCGATCGGCCGAGCGAGACGACAGTGGCGGACCGAGGCTTATCGTCGATGAGAGCAACTTCGCCGATCAAGCGTCCGGATCCGACTTTGGCGATGACCTCGCCCGACGGGGTCTCGATCGAAGTCACGCCTTCGAGAACAATGTACAGGTCGTGGTTGTCGTCGTCCGCGCGGACCACATACTGACCGTTGGAGAACGTGAGCTCGCGCGCGATTTCGACGATCTTGTCCACGTCTTCGTCGCTCAAGCCTTGGGCGAGATAGCTGACCCTGATGACATCCCACATCGCTTTCGTTGTCCTTTCGCTATCCCTTCATCTCCTGCTAGGAGCTCAAGGGGAGAGTCACGAGACTCCCTGAGGCTATCTTAGCCCGGAAGTTGCCCGATCGTGTGCGATTCGGTGTCGTCCAACGGGTATCTATGGGGGATGCGGGGTTCACCGGCTCGATCGGCGGTCCGCCCTCGGCTTGGTTCACTCGGGGGTGCGGCATTGCTGCGCCTCGTCGTGGTTCTCTTGGTGGGAATCGTCGGTGCAGGCGCCGCGATCGGGGCCGAATTCCGACTCTACTACGGCCCAGCGACGACTTCACGGCCTGCGATCGACGCGCGCGAAGCCCGACCCCGGACGGCCGGTCCCGCGCTCTTCGAACCCAAGTCGGGCTGCTATCTCGGAGCGTACATCGAGCTCGATCCGAGCCTCAAGAACGTCTTCGTCGACCAGAACGCCAGTCGGCGCAAACTCCCCTCTGAATTCGAGCTCGTTGTCGGGAAGTCTCACGCGATGTACTTCTTCTACCTGGGGTACGGGAGGCCGCTTCCGATGGACTGGGTTCGGTATCTCGCCAAGCATGGGAAGTACGTTCACATCGCGCTCGAACCCAACGATGGGCTGCGGTTCGTCAAGGACGACGCCTATCTGCGAAAACTCGCCGACGACATGGCGCGGTCGGGGGCCAGGATCTTCCTTCGATTTGCTTCGGAGATGAACGGTCCCTGGGTCAACTACCACGGCGACCCCCAGCTGTACAAAGAGAAGTGGCGTCTCGTCACCCGCGTGATTCGAGAGCGGTGCACGAACGTAGCGATGGTCTGGTGCCCGTACGCGACGCCACTTCGCCCGATTCCCGACTACTATCCCGGTGACGAGTGGGTCGATTGGGTCGGGGTGAACATGTACAACGTCACCTACTTCAATCAGGATCGCGACACGCCGGCCCACCACGTCGAGCCGACCGACCTGCTCGATCCGGTCTACAGGGCCTATGCCGATCGCAAACCGATCATGATCGCCGAGTACGCCACGACTCACTTCTCCGCACTCGAGAACAAGCCGGTCATCGGGTTCGCCGAGGACAATATTCGCCGGCTCTTCAAGGCCCTCCAGAGTCGGTATCCGCGGGTCAAGGCGATCAACTACTTCAACTCGAACAACCTGCTTCTTGCCCACCGCCAGAACAACAACTACACGGTCACCGGCGATCCGCGGGTCCTCGTCGCTTATCGTCAAGCGATCGCGCCGGAGTACTTTCTCGATGCCCCGACAAGCCCGGTGGCGGCGGGTCCGCTCGCGGCGGAAAAGACGACCGAGGCGTTCGCAGCCCAACTCGGGATGAGGCCGCTCGAAGACGGGCAGTCGTTCGAGGGCAAAGTCGTCGTCACCGCTTGGCTCGCCGACTATCGAGGCAAGCCGATCGTGCGGTTTCTCCTGGATGGCCGGGTGATTCCGAGCGCACAGAGGCAGGACTTCTGGGAGACCACCCTCGACCTCGCCGCGCTCGGCGGCCAAGAGCGCCGGCTCACGGTGGAGGCTCTGGACCCGAAGGGTCGTCAGGTCAGCATCCGGACGGTGCATGTCCGCGGATGAACTGCGGCTCTCGGACTGGCTGTTCGAGGCCTCCGCGCGCCTGACGCGAGCCGGCATCGATTCGCCCGTCATCGAAGCGCAACTGCTTGCCTCCGGCGTCCTCGGTTGGTCGCGAAGCGAGGTGCTCACCCGCGGGGATCAGCGCGTCGAGCGCGCGCTCCTCGATGCGCTCCTCGAGCGTAGGCTGGCGCGTGAGCCTATCGCCTACCTCCTGGGTCGGCGCGAGTTTTTCGGACTGATGTTCGAGGTATCTCCGGCCGTGCTGATCCCTCGGCCCGAGACCGAGTTCCTCGTCGAGGCTGCGGTCCAGTGGGTCCGCAAGGACCCCTCCTTGGCCCGCATCGTCGATGTCGGGACCGGCTCGGGCTGCATTGCGGTATCCGTTGCTCACCGCCTTCCGCTGCCGGTCGTCGCGATCGATGTCAGTGCTGCCGCGCTGGCGGTCGCCCGTCGCAATGCGGAGGCGCTTGGCGTCACGATCGAGTTCGTGGAAGCCGACGGCATCGCATGGCTGGAGTCGGCGCTGCCGACGGATCTCGTGGTCACGAATCCGCCCTACGTCGGGTTCAGCGACCCGCTCGAGCCGGAAATCCGCGATTATGAGCCCTCGATCGCGCTCTTTGCGGGCGTAGATGGGCTGGATTTCTACCGACGGCTCGCTCGGATCGAGCCCCGCCCTCCCCTGTTGATGGAGATCGGGTGGGGTCAGGATGCGGCAGTCGCCGGCCTGTTTGAGTCGGCCGGGTGGCGTCACATCGAGTCGTGGAGGGATTACGCCGGTATCGTACGGGTCCTAGGATTTCGCCCATAATCTGCGCGGATGGAGATCGTCGTCCCCGACGAATACAAGTACCTCTATGTCCGAAACGCCGAGCGTCCGGTCGTGAAGGTCCCCGATCCGGTGCTTCGACAGGTCGCCGCGCCGGTCACGAAGGTCGGCGGCACCGAGTCGAAGCTCATCGACGAAATGATGCGGGTGATGCGAAAGGCGAATGGGATCGGACTCGCCGCCCCACAGCTTGGGATTCTGAAGCGGATCATCACGATTTCTCCCCACGGCATGCGGCCGCTCGCCCTCATCAATCCGACGATCACCTTTCGCGAGGGAAGCGCGATCGCCCAAGAGGGGTGCCTGAGCATCCCCGGGCTTTACGGAGACGTCGAACGCCACTTGAAGATCGAAGTAGAGGCGTACGATCGTCGAGGTAAGCCGGTCGCATTCGAAATGGAAGGGTTGCCGGCTCGGGTCGTCCAGCACGAGGTCGACCATCTGGACGGGGTGCTTTTCATCGACAAGGTCGGCCTGGCCACGCTCCACTGGATGCATCCTGAAGGCTCGGACGACGACGTCGAATGAGGGTTGCTTACTTTGGGACGGCTGTGTTTGCGGTCCCCGCGCTTCGCGCTGTGGCCGATCACGTCGTCCTCGTCGTCAGCCAGCCCGATCGTCCGACCGGCCGAGGTCTCCAAACGCAGCCCTCGCCGGTGAAGCTGGCGGCGCTGGAACACGGTCTTCCGGTCGAAACCCCCGAAAAGTGCCGCACACCCGAGTTCGTCGAGTTTCTACGGAGCTTGGAATTGGATGTCCTGCTCGTCGCCGCCTATGGGCAGATTCTCTCGGTGGCGGTGCTCGAGAGCGCCCATCGCGGAGGCATCAACCTCCACGGATCGGTGCTGCCCCACTACCGCGGCGCGGCACCGATTCAGCGCGCGATCCTCGCGGGGGAGCGCCAGACCGGGATTACCCTCATCCAGATGGACAAGGGAATGGACTCGGGCGACTGCATTGCGATCGAGCACACCCCGATCGGCGAGGACGAAACCTACGGCGAACTGCAGGACCGGCTGGCAGCGATCGCGGCGGAAATGGCGGGCACGTGGCTTCCACGGATCGTAGCGGGCGATTATCCCCGCGTGCCCCAGGATCACGACCACGCGACGTTCGCGCCGAAAGTGCTCAAGGAGGAGGCAGAACTGCGCTTCGAGCGTGCCGCGCCCGACGAGTACAACCGCTTCCGAGCGTTCACGCCCGCGCCAGGGCCGTTCCTGAGTCTCCCGGCTGGACCGATGCGAATCCGCCAGGCCCGCCTCGACTCCCGCGAGGGTGAGCCGGGGACGCTCCTCGCGCTCGATCCCGATCCAATCGTGGCGTTCTCCGTTGGGTCTCTGCGCTTGATCGAGGTCCAGCCGGCGGGGAAGCGGGCTATGGCGGGTCGCGACTGGGTGAACGGGGCTCGGCTCGCGCTGGGCGAGCGAATACCGGTCTGACGCGACCTCTTCGGGCGGGGTATCGTCCTACCCTTCGTGGGTACCGGGCACGAACTTCAAACGGTCGCCCCGACCGGACCCTTGGGGCTCTTCGCGCCGCCTTCCATTCACATCGAATGCGAGGCGTTTGTCGGCTCGCTCGGGACGCTGTTCGACTGTCTGCGCCGCCAGAAGGTCGACCTGCTCGACGTGCCCCTGTTTCCGATCTGTGAAGCGTACACGCTCTATCTGGTCGACCATGCGGGCCAGGACCTCGAAGCGGCGGCGACCGCGGTCGCGGCGCTCGCCTATCTGGTCGAACGCAAAGCCTGGCTCCTGATCCCGGCGCCTCCCGAAGAGGAGCCAGAGTACGAAGATCCGCCCGAGCTCATCGAGCCGACGGCCCACGAATACGCCCCCGCGATCGAACTCCTGAGTCGACGGATGCAAGAGCGCGAGCAGCGGTTCTTCCGCGCCGGCGAAGGCGAACTTGGGTACGAGATTCCGTTCGATCTCGGCGAGGTCACCGCCGACGATTTGGCGCGCGCCTTCGAGCGGTTGATCCTGCGCGCCCAGCCTGAGCCCCCGCCGTCCCTCGGGAAGCCGCGACGCTCGCTCACCGAGCAGATGGAACTTGTGCTCCGGGTCGTGGATCGAACCTGGCGGCCGCTCGATGGCCTGATCGAGAGCCCGTTCACACGGCTGGAGGCCGTTTGGTGGTTCTTGGCTTTGCTCGAGCTGATCCGGCTTGGCCAAGTCGCGGTCCGGCTCGACGAAGGCGAGGTGGTGTTCCGCCGTCGGATGCCCGAGGACGATCTTCCCGTCCGGGAATTGGAGGCGGACGCCTGAATCTGGTTCATTCGCTCGAAGCGCTCCTCTTCGTCGCCGAGGAGCCGGTCAGTGTCGTCAGTCTTGCTCACGCGCTCGAGGTGTCGGAAGCGGAGATCGAGCAGGGCCTCGAACGGCTGGGGGCGGCGTTGCTCAACGGAAGCGCGCTGCAACTGGTTCGCATCGCGGGCGGCTTTCAGCTCTGCACCCAGTCGGCCTATGCGGACACCGTTTCGCGCTTCCTGAAGCCCGAGCGGCCCAAGCTCAGCCGAAGCCTGATGGAGGTGCTCGCGATCGTCGCCTATCGCCAGCCGATCACCTTGGCCGAGGTCGATGCGGTTCGCGGGGTCCAGAGCGACTACAGCGTGCGTCAGCTTCAGGAGCGCCGGCTGATCCGCGACGTTGGGCGCAAGAAGACGCCGGGTCGTCCCGTGCTCTATGGGACGACCCAGCAGTTCCTCCACCAGTTCAACCTGAACGACCTGTCTCAGCTGCCGAAGCTCGCCGTCGATCAGCCGACGCTGCCGCTCATGGACGAAGTCGAAGCCGATTAGGGCGTCGGCTGACCCACGATCACGTCCTTGCGTCGGGATTTAGGCTCCGTCTCGATCCGGACCGCCTTTCCGCCCCGGACTTCGACTTCGACGACGGTGTTGCCGGAGGCATGGAGCCGAAACGCGACGTCCCAATCCGCGGGCCAGGCGGGGATGACGTAGATCTTGCTTCCCACGCACTGCAGGAGCATGGTTTGGAGCGTCACCATCAGGTTACCGCCGTGGGTTTGATCGGGAAGCCAATCGTAGTTCGGACCCCAGGTCGCAGGCCACCGGTAGGCGGCGTTCGAATTCCGGGATTTCGCGATCAGCGTCGCGCGGGCGTCCTCGGTGAGTCCGACCAGCGCCGCGCATTGGCCATCGTATTGCCAGCCGGCGTTGGCCCGCTCGATGCGCTCACGGAAGGTCTTGCGCGCCACCTCGAGGTTTGGGCGGCCAATACCGTACATCCGGAAAGGCCAGAGCGCGTAGAGTTCGGGATTTTCGACGTTCGAGCGCTCGTTGCGGTAAGCGGCGGCAGGGAGGATCTGTCCGTTTCGGACCGGAATCCGCGGTAGCTGACTGTGGAGTCGTCGCCAGAAGGCCTGTTCGGAAGGCGGAACCTTCCCGGCAGGGATCGCGACAAGGCGATCGAGCACGGCGTGGAGGCCGGCAACGGTCGGAGTATCGTCGATCACGTCGTTCCAATAGGTTTCGACGGCCTGCGTCGGTGTGAGCCTGAGTTTGCCGTCAGCCGTGCGAGGAAAACGCGAATCGAAGTAGTCGAGCACCGCTCGGGCCATCGGGACGATCCGGCCGCGGAGGAATGTGTCTTCGCCCGACCATTCCCAGCGATCGAGCATCAGTTGGAGAAGCTCGGGCCCTTGGTTCCAGGTCCACTGCCACCAGGGGCAGAGCACTTCGTTCGGTCGGTGCCCTGTCCGGTTCCATCCGTAGTCGTTGTTCGAGTACGTCCCAAAGATGGTCATCGTTTCCGGGAAGTAGGCGCCACGGGCTTGGTGATAGCTGCGCGTCCGTTCCTTCGCGAGCGGGATCGACCGCTCGTACATCTTCCACAGCGACTCCATGAGGTCGAAGTCGCCGCTTGCGACCATCGGCGCGTACGGCAGGCGCGTGTTCTGCCACCAGAAGCAATCACCCCACCGACGCCAGTCCGGGTCGAACTTCTCGCCAAGGGCAGTCGGCTCCACGGTGAAAATCGATCCGTTGAACTTGATCGGGGTGTCGCCACGGCCGCCGCACGCCAGCATCCAGCGCTGGAGGGCATAGCCTTGGGTGATGCGCTTCGCATCCTCGCTCTCGCCGCCGATTTCGATCCAGCTGCGCGACCAGAACTGCTTCCACCAGGCGGCGCGGCGGGCGTCGGCATCGACGAGTCGGCTCTCGCGAGCCACCCTTCGCACCTCGCGGAGCCACTCCTCGGCTGTATCGGGCTGGGTCGACGCGGTTGCGACCTGAAGCGCGAATGACGATGTCGGCTTCGAGACGAGCGCCGCCTCGCCGAGCCGGGCAAAGCCCTTTCCACTAAGGCGACTCCCGAAGGTGCGGTTTCGAAGCGGATCGTGGACGACCGCAGAGAACGCGTCGAGGCTCTGGTGGGCGAGCGTCAAAGGCACGATCGAGGATTCGTTGCGATGGTAAAGACTGAGGGCGGCGGGCTCGCCGGCGTAGACGTCACCCGACTCGAACACCGCCATCGGCGCGTTTTTCATCGTCCACGAGGCGTCGAGATCGCCCCCGACCAATTGCCGACGCGTCGTCCTCCAGGTCTCGAGCCGGGCCTCGATGCGGCGCGCAGTCCCGCTCTTGCCGGTGATCCAGAGCACGTCATGATCGGGATCGACCCACACTTGGATATGGGCGTCGCCCAGGGTCAGGTCGATCCGCCCCTCACGCAGGACAGCCGCCTGGCGAAACGGCCCGGAGGGAAGAGGATTGGGGTCGAGCCGCAGCCGTAACCGCCCGAGCTTGAGGAGCCGGCAGGCTTCGCTCCATGCGTCGGTGCGGGCAAGCAGGAGCAGAACGTCTCCACTCGGTTCGACCCAGACGTTGGCGCCGAGGTTGCCGTTGCCGATCGGCATCGACCCGGCGGCGTTGGCGCTCGGCGTGGTCCAAGTCACGTTCGATTCGTCGAGATTCGGGGCAGCGACGCCGAAAGATGTCATGAGGATCGTCCCTAAGGCGGCAGCGATGTGGCGCATGGCCCGGTTTACCTGAACCGCCCTTCGCGAGCGCAGCGATCTTCTTGGGCGTAGACTAGAACGATGCAGCCGTCGACCGACGTAAGAGCCGAGTCCCCCCGCCTGATCACGCTGAAGGACGTGAAAGGCAACCCGAAAGTGAAGTCCCTGATCGAAGGGGCCAACGAGGTCATGCGCGCGATGGGTTACACGGAGCATGGCCTACGCCACGTCGGCGTGGTCTCCAGCATCACCCGCTACATCATGGAGAACGTCGAGGCTCCACCCCGCGAGATCGAGCTTGGCCAGATCGCGGCGTACCTTCACGATATCGGAAACGTCGTCAACCGAATCGGGCATCCGCAAACCGGCGCGAGTATCGCCTTCACCCTCCTCAACGAAATGGGGATGGACGTGATCGAGATCGCTCCGATTCTAGGGGCGATCGGCAACCACGAGGAGACGGCCGGAACGCCGGTGAGCCTGATGTCGGCCGCGATCATCGTCGCGGACAAGAGCGACGTCCACTTCAGCCGGGTCCAGAACCCGATCCTCGAAACGTACGACATCCACGATCGCGTCAACGCCGCCGTCCAAAAGAGCAGGGTCAACATGGACAAAGAGCAGCGGACGCTCGAACTGACCCTTGAGATCGACACCGCTTTCGCGACGGTGATGGAGTACTTCGAGATCTTCCTCTCGCGCATGGTGATGTGTCGCCGCGCTGCCGACACCTTCGGTTATCGATTCGGGCTGAGCGTGAACGGGCTCTACCTCGAATAGACCTCAGGCCGCGGTCGGGGTAACCGAGACCGCCTGCCCCCCGGCGGCGACGCTGGCGTAGCCGGCCATCGCGACCCGGGCCGCGACCAGCCCATCCTCGAATGTGATCGGCGTCGGTCCTCCGGAGGTCACCGCCCGGACGAAGTCGGCGAGGAGCGCGCCATCGAGATCGCTTCCGTAGCCGGACCAAGCATGCGACGGCGACCCCGAGTTCGAGAAACGGTCGAGGTGCTGGTTGAAGAGGTCGAGTTCGACGACTCCCTTCTCGTAGATCAGGTTCATCGTGACATCGCCCCAGGTCTTGTAGCTTTGGGGGCGTGACCAACTCGAATCGAGCGTCGCGAACCGTCCGTCTGCGTATTCGAGGGTCAGCATCGCCGTGTCTTCCCATGCTTGACCGTACAGGTTGTTCCCGACTTGAGCCTGGACCCGAACCGGATCGATACCGAGCAGGGCACGCAGCAGGTCGGCGACGTGGACGACATGGTCGATCATCGCCCCACCTCCCGAGCGCTCAGGATCGACGAACCAGTCGAACGGGCAGCGGCCGCGATTGGTGGCGCAGATGGCCAGCAACGGCCCGAGGTCGCCCTGGCGATGCTGGTCGCGCGCTTTGATGAAGGCGGGAGAGTAGCGACACGGAAAGGCGATCATGACCGGGACCGGGCTTTCGGCGAGCGCCCTCGCGAACTGGGCCGCCTCCGCCTCGTTCGTGACGAGGGGCTTCTCGCAGAGGATCGCCTTGCCCGCGCCCGCCGCTTGGGCGCCCATCTCGGCGTGCCGCTTGTTCTCGCTCGCGAGCACGACGGCATCGACATCCTTGAGGAGGGCTTCGGCGCTCTCGAACACGGGCAGACTGAATCGCTGCGCGAAAGCCTGGGCGCGCTCGAGGTCGGGGTCCCAGACTCCGACCGCGGTGCAGCCGTCCTGCCGGAGGGCGCACGAGGCGTACGAGTAGGCGTGCATGTGGGCGATGCCGAGAAAGCCGAGGCGGAGCGCGCTCATCCCCGTGATTGTGTCGCAGGCGGACGCTCCCAGACCGGCGGTAGACTCCTCGCTCGTGAAAGTCGCGGTCATTGGCACAGGCTATGTCGGCCTTGTGACGGGGGTGGTTCTGGCCGATCTCGGCAACGATGTCATCTGCGTGGATCGCGACGAGGCCAAGGTCGCAATGCTCTTGCGTGGCGAGTCGCCGATCTTCGAGCCGGGCCTGAGCGAACTGCTCCAACAAGCCCTCCGCAAGGGCACGCTTTCGGTGTCGACGTCGATCTCCGAAGCGATGGCGTCCGCCGAGGTCGTCTTCATCGCGGTCGGCACACCACCGAACCCGGATGGAAGCCCCGACCTCTCCGCGGTCGAGCAGGTCGCCCGTGAGATCGCCCGCTCGATTCGGCAGTACACCGTCATCGTGAACAAGTCGACGGTACCGGTCGGCACGGGGACCCTGGTCGAGAAGATCATGGCCGACGAGGGCGTCGATCCGTCCCTCTTCGATGTCGTCAGTAACCCCGAGTTCCTGCGCGAGGGGTCCGCGATCGAAGACACCCTCCACCCCGACCGTATCGTGATCGGGTTCGAGCGCCGTGAAGCCGCCGAGCGTCTGATCCTGCTCTATGCGCCGTTCGAGTCGTCGATGATTCTCACCGACCGGGCGAGCGCCGAGCTGATCAAGTACGGAGCGAACTGCTTCCTCGCGATGAAGATCAGCTACATCAACGCGCTGAGCCGCCTGTGCGAACTTGCCGGAGCCGACATCGGTGTGGTCGCGAAGGGCATCGGCGCGGATGCCCGCATCGGCAAGCAGTTCCTCCAAGCCGGCCTCGGATGGGGCGGGAGCTGCCTTCCGAAGGATGTCAACGGTTTGATCGCGACCGCGCGGACCCTTGGCTACGATTTCGAGCTGTTGCGCGCGGTCGACGCGATCAACGACGAGCAGCCGCTCCATTTTCTGAACCGGCTCGAAACGCGGCTGGGCGGTTTCAGCGGCAAGACCATCGCTCTCTTGGGGCTGGCGTTCAAGGCCAACACCGACGACATCCGTCATGCGACGTCGCTGAGCCTGATCGAACGCCTGAAGGCGGCCGGCGCGACGATCCGCGCCACCGATCCCCAGGCGATGCCCCATGTGCGCGAGCTGCACCCGGACTTGAACTACTGCGACGATGCCTACAAGGCGTCCGAGGGTGCCGATGCCGTGATTCTCGTGACCGAGTGGAACGAGTTTCGGCGTCTCGATCTCGGCCGCTTGGCCAACCTCGTTCGGCAACCGATCCTCTTCGACGGGCGACGGCTGTACTATCGGGCGATCGCGGAGGCCGCGGGCTTCGAATATCACACCATCGGGAGCTGACCGTGAGAGGAGTCCGTGCATTGCTGCTCTGTGCTATCGCTGCCGGCGCACCTACGGCTTGGTCGTCGGATACGCAGCCGATCGCGACCCGCAACCACCGACCGATGAGCCTCATCTTCCTGCGGATGCCGTTTGCCGGTGAGCCGCTTGGCGTGAAGGAAGGGCGCCTCGAACTCGACTTGACGCTCGCGAACGACTTCCGTCGCCGCTTAGAGGTCGATGAAGATTCCGAGGTCGATCGACTCGGCGTGACCTATCGCTGGGGGCTCGGGCGAAGTCGCGAGGTGTGGGTCGAGGGGGCGCTTCTCTCACGATCCGGCGGCTTTCTCGATCCGATCATCGACGCTTGGCATCGGATGGTCCTCGGGTGGTCAGACCGCGCTCGGATCACGACGGAGCGGGGTCGGTCGGTCGTCGCGCTCGAGGGGGAGTATTCGTTCGGGTCGGCGACCGGGGTCGGGGACGTCACGGTCGGAATCACGCAGCGACTGGGTCCGCGATTCGCGGTCTCGGCGGCGGTCAAACTCCCGACCGGTGATGCAGGCCGGCTCCTGGGCAGCGGCGCGGTCGACGCCGGCGTGTCGGTCGAGGGCTGGACGCCGCTCGGGCGCAGATGGAGCCTGTACGGGCAGATCGGGCTGATCGCGCAGGGGAACGCGACGCGCGTGAGCGGGAGTCGCAGCCTGGTGGACCAGGAGGCGATGGCCCTCGTTTGGGCAAAGAACTCGAAGGACACGTGGATCGCTCAGTGGCAGTCGGAGCGGTCGCCGACTGTCACGGGCGTGTCGGCCGTCGACGCGACCCATCGCCTGGTGACGTTCGGATATCGGCGGAAGCTGTCGGAGTACGCGACCCTCGAGCTGTTCTTCAGCGAGGATCGAGACCTGTTCAACGGGCGATTTCCGGAAGGGGCGAACATCGGCCCCGACTTCACCGCCGGTGCCCGTTACACCTGGAAGTTCTAGCTCCAAAGGCCTATTTTCGCCCTGGAACGCCCTCAGGGTGGAAACTCGGAGGGCAAACGTGGAATTCTTGAGGGAGGACGGCGAAACGCGGCTCGACGGGTCGGAGGAAACATGGGCACTCTGCTTCGTTCAGGCGAGTCTCCAAGATGGAGATGCGATCGCTCGCCCCGTGTGAGGAGGAAAAGATGATTCGAAGCAACATGAAGGCGTTGCTCTTGGCTGGCGTGGCGCTGGGCGTCGCAGGCTCGGCGGTTGCGGCTGACGACCAGAAGTTGGAGAAGCCCTTCCGTCTGTCCGTCGGAGCGTTCTTCCCGAGCGATCGGGAGATTCGCGACATCACCGACAATGTGCACTTCGCGTTCGGCTTGTCGTACGACTTCTGGCGTCGCAAATCGGGCCAGGCGGGCAACGACTGGGCCGCGGCGCTCTACTTCGACGGGACGTTCCGCGACAAGGACGACAACCGTCTCACGAACCTCGGCTTCGGCTTGAATGCCCGGGTCTATCTTGGCGAGGCTCAGGAGAACGCGGCTCGGTTCTATCTCGGCGCCGGTCTCGGCGGCTACTCCGTCCATTGGCGGGTGGCGGGTCTCTCCGAGAGCAAGTTCGTGTTCGGCGGAAAGGGATTCCTCGGCGTGGAGACGCCGTCGGGCTTCTTCGCCGAGCTGAACTACACGTGGATCGACAACGTCGAGGGCGAGAATCCTGGTGGCTTCATGGCCATGATCGGCTTCCGCTTCTGAGAGACATTCGCTCAGCATGAAGGGGCCGGGTCCCAGCGGACCCGGCCCCTTCATTGTGGATCAGGCGACGGCTTCCGTTACGACCTTCTTGAAGGCGTCCATGTCGGCGATCGCGAGTTCGCTGAGCATCTTGCGGTTGATCGCCATGCCCTTCGAGGTCATGCCGTGAATGAAGTCGCTGTAGCGGACGTCGCAGGCCTTACAGGCAGCGCTGATGCGAGCGATCCAGAGTCGGCGGAAGTCGCGCTTCTTTTGGCGCCGATCGCGGAAGGCATACTGCCCCGACTTCATCACCTGCTCGTTGGCTCGTTTGAAGTTGCTCTTCTTACGGCCCCAGTAGCCGGCTGCCTTTTCGATTGTCTTCTTGTGGCGCTTGTGGCGCATCAAGCCGCGTTTCACGCGTGCCATAGGTTCACCTCGTTTTTGCTTTCGTCACCGGCTGAGTGCCGGGGGCCGAGCCAGTTCCCAGCCTCAGTGGGCGGTAGTGGCAGAGGTCGGCCCGTTCAATGTCGCTCGCAGCGTTACAGAACGAGCAGCCGCTTCACGCGCTTCTGCTCGCCCTTGAAAAGTTCAGGCTCCTGCTCCAGGCGGCGCTTCTGACCCGTGCTCTTGTGATAGAACATGTGGTTGTTGTACGCCTTCCGCCGGGTGATCTTCCCCGACCCCGTGATCTTGAACCGCTTCGCTGCCGTCTTGTTTGTCTTGATCTTTGGCATCTTTCTTTCCCACTGCCCCGGGTTTCGGCATGAGGATCATGATCATCAGCTTGCCGTCGAGAGACGGCGGTCGCTCGATCGTGGAGACGTCCCCCAACTTTTGGGCGAATGTCTCCATCTTCCGCAAACCGATCTCCGGGTGGGTGATCTCTCGGGCTCGGAACTGACAGGTCACTTTGACCTTGTGGCCTTCGAGGAGGAACTTGCGCGCGTTCCGCCCAAGCGTCTCCAGGTCGTTGGCCGCCGTACCCGGACGCATCTTTATACCCTTTAGCTCCTGCTTGGTGCGCTTCTTCTCCTTCTCCTGCTTCTCGGTCAGGTACTTGAACTTGCCGAAATCCAGAATCTTGCACACGGGGGGCTGCGCCTGGGGCGAGACCATGACGAGGTCGAGGCCGGCATCGCGCGCCATTTGGAGCGCCTGACGGCTTTGGATGATCCCGACCTGTTGCCCGTCCGGACCGATGACTCTCAGGTCCCGGTATCGGAGGCAACGCTCATTGACCGGGGGGCCCTCATCACGTTGAGGGGGTCTGCGAAACCCAGCTATCTCGATTCACCTCGATGAAATGATAGGTTGTTTGTCATTCGAACGGTAGTATAGCGCGGTCGCCTCGGCGCAGGCTAATGAACCTAGCGATGGGTGTAGTCGCGGAGCGCTTTGGCCCGCGTCCAATGCCCCGCCACCAGCAGGCTCATCGCGCCACCGATCACGACCGCCAGACGCTCTCCGGTGAACTTCGCCACCGCGCCCGCCTCTAAGTCGCCGAGCTGGGGGCCGGTGATGTGGAAGAGCATCCCCGTCGCGGTCATCCGGCCGCGCATCGCGTCCGGGGTCGCCAGCTGCCGGATCGTCTGGCGCATCACCGTGCTGATCATGTCGCTCGCTCCGGTCAGCGCGAGAAACAGCATCGCGAGCGGTAGATTCGGCGCGAGCCCGAACCCGATCGTGAACAGTCCGTAGCAGGCGATCATGACAATGACAAGCCGTCCTTGGTGGTGAACGGTCGGCAGCCACGCGAGCCCGAGTGCGGCGATCAGCGCTCCAAGGCCGCTCGATGCAGCCAGAAGCCCGTATCCGGTCGGACCGAGCTTCAGGATCGGCCCGGCAAACGCCGGCAGTAGCGCATCGGCCGCGGAGAAGAACGTCGCCCAGAAGTCGATCCACATCGCGTGGCGCACCACCGGGGTGCCCTTGACGAACGTGAATCCCTCGCCGATCCGCTGGAACACTTCGCGCACCGTGCGCGGGCGGTCGCCGACGTCCCCTTCCGGCGGACGCGGGGGCAGCCGATAGATCGCGAGGAGCACGGCGAGGAACGACACCGCGTTCACGAGGTAGCAGGAGGCGAGGCCGCTGATCCCGGCCCAGCCCTGCCACCCGATCAGGAGCCCGGCCACGATCGGGCCGGTCACATCGCTGAGACGCCATGTGACCCCGTTGAGGCTGGCCGCATTGGGGAAGACCTCCTTCGGGACGAGCCCGGCGACCATCGCCTGTCGCGCTGGACCCTCGAACGCGCGGGCGACGGCTCCGAGCGCGACGAGGGCATAGAGACTCCACACGGTGACGCGAGACGTGATGGTGAGCATCGCCACCCCCACCGCCACCGCTGCGAGCCCGCACTGGGCGACGAGGATCACTTTGCGGCGATCCGCATGGTCGGCGAGCACACCGCCGAACAGGCTGAAGATCAGGAGCGGAACCACGCGCGCGATGCCGAGCAGGCCGACATAGAGGGAACTGTCCGTGAGCTGATAGACCTGCCAGGCGATGGCCCAAGCCTGGACCTGATTGCCGAGGTTCGAAATGAAGCTGCCGACGAGAAACTCGCGGAACCCACGGTATTGAAGTGCGGGCAGCCGCACGCTCAAGATTCGATCCTCGCCTTCACGCCTTCGGAGGTTTCGACAGCCCGGGCGGCCAGTCCTCCCGTACCGGCGATCCGTCACGTGACGAGACCGACGATAAGGTTCGCATGCGGGCGAGTCCTGACTCAAATGTGCTCGACGGAGCACGTTACTTGCAGCCGAGTGCCAATATCGAACACGGCTATGGCGAAAATGAGCCCGGCTCAGTTGTTGGATGCAATCCGCAGCGATCCTGCGCGCGCTGCCGAAGTCGAGGTCTACGATGCGCTCGAGCGGCAACTCGGTGACGAATACACGGTCTTCTATTCCGTCGAGTGGAATGCCGCCCCGGTATCGAGCGAACCGGTGCAGGATGGGGAAGCGGACTTTGTGGTCGGCCATCCGAAGCACGGGTTCCTCGTGCTTGAGGTCAAAGGCGGGATCGTTGCGTTCGACCCGGAGCAGCGCCGATGGACCTCCACGAGTCGTGGTGGGTACACGAACAAGATCACGGATCCGTTTGGACAGGCCAAACGGTCCTGTTACGGTCTTGTCGCCCGCATCCAGAAGTTGGTTTCGGAGCGCGGGTCGATGCGCCTCTTCCACGGTGTCGTCCTGCCCCATTGTCTGATCCGGCCCGAGGATCTGCCGGGAGCAGCCTCGCCTCGGACCACGATCGACGCAGGCGGCCTGTCGCACCTCGAGCAGAGCATCGAGCAAGCTTTCGAGTACTGGGCGAACGGTGTCGAATTGCGGGGCCCGGGCTATGGAGAGGTTCTCAGAGCAATCCGGCGCATCCATAGCCATCCCGTTGCCGGCTACCGCAACATGTCCCTGGAGATCGTCGAACACCATGCCGAGTTCGATCGGCTGACCGATGACCAACTCCGCGTGCTCGACATGGTGGCGGCGAATCGCCGCTTGTTGGTCCGGGGCTGCGCCGGCTCCGGGAAGACGTTCCTGGCGAAACGGTTGGCGGCCAAGAGATCCTCGCGAGGGGAGCGGGTGCTTACGGTGTGCTTCAATAATCTCCTCGGAAACCTCTTGGAGGAGGAATTGGGGGGCCTCCCGCGGGTGACCGCAACCAACTTTCATCGCCTCTGTGAGCGGCTCGCTCAGGGTGCCGGGATGGCGCTTACTCCGCCCGCCGCGGAAAATGCGAGCGTCTACTACACCGCGCTGCTCGACGCTGCGCTCGCAGCGCTTGACTCGGACCCTTCCTTACGATTCGACACGGTGATCGTGGATGAGGCCCAAGATTTCGAACTCGAATGGTGGATCGTCATCGAAGCACTCCTCTCTGGAGAAGACGCGTCCCTGACCGTCTTCACCGACGCGAACCAACTGCTCTATGGCACCAATCGGGGCGTTCCCGACGGCTACGGAGTGTTCGCGGAGATCGATCTTGGTGAGAACGTCCGAAACACCCAGGCGATCCATCGCGAAGCGCTACGGTTCTTCCGCGGTGAGACGGTACCCACTGCTCTCGGACCTGAAGGGGTCGCACCGACGTGGATCGAAGCGGAGTCGCCCGATGCTCAGATCGCACAACTCGAACTGGTGCTGGGAAGGTTGATCGACGAGCAGCGAATCGCGACCAAGGACGTCGCTGTCCTGACGCCAAAGGGAGTCGGGTCGACCTCCCTGAACGATCTTCAGCAGGTTGGAAAGTGGGACTTGTCGGCCTACGAACTGCGGGAGGACGATGAGATCGGTTGGTCGACGATCCGCAGGTTCAAAGGTCTGGAGAGCCCGGTGGTGATCCTGGTCGAGCTGGATGACGCGATCGCACAATCCGACCGACTGCGTGAATTGGTGTACGTTGGGATCAGCCGGGCGCGGGACTTCCTGTATCTGATCGGTTCATCCGGTACCCTCACGTTGATCCGGACCGACGGAAAGAGAGCTTAGACCCAAGTTTGCGCGCTACGGACCCTCGACGAAGAGTGGTACGTTGGCGACTGCCGCCAGACCCGCGTCGTCGTGGACGTACGCGAACAGGCGGTAACCTCCGCTCTTCGACGGCAGCTTCACTTTCGCCATGCGATCATTCGATTCGAGGATGGCCTCCGGGTAGATTGGCGGCACTCGTTCGTCGCGACCAGCGGTCAGGCGCTCAACGGCTTCACCCGTAAGGATCCAACGGACTTTCAGCGGTCGCTTCTCGGGATCGGCGGCCACGAGCGTCGCCTCCAAGACCTGTCCTTGACTGAGTTTGTCCGACTGTGGCACGGACAGCTCCTCGATGCGTGGCGCGAGGTTCACCCGCGGTTTGCCGGTCCACAATTCGGAGACGGTTTCCACGGCTGCGAGGGGGGTGCCATCGGGGAGGAGCATGCCGAACCAGGTGGCGGTGGCCTCCTGTTTGTTGCCCCATAGGAAGGCGTAGGAGCCCAGGCACGTTCCCTTGGCCTGAGCAACCGCACTCTTGTACGATCGTCGGTAGAAGTCGGCCTTCTCGGTGCTGGAGGCTTCGATGGGGGCATCCCAGCGCGTCTTCGGAACCTCCCATTGCCCCAACGGCCCGAACTCGGTGACGACATAGGGCTTGCGGCCCCCCTGTTTGGCGTATCGCTCGGCCAAGGTCGGGGCTCCACCGTAGCTGTTGATCCCGATGATGTCGATGCTTGGGCAGTACTTCTGGATCGACTTGACCTTATCTTCGCCGATCTCCGCGATCACGGTCATCGTCGGGTGATTGGGATCGATGCTCTTGCTCATCGCGGCGATCGCTTCGATGGCTTCCCAGACTTTGGGGTCCTTCCCATTTCCTTCCATCTCGTTGCCGAAGGCCCACATCAAGAGGGCGGGATGATCCTTGTACTTCAGGATCACGCTCTTGCACATCTCGAACTGCTTCTTCACGGCGGTGGGGTCGCTGTAGTTGAAGTCCCCGTTGTGTCCGAGCCAGATTCCGGCAGTCACGGTCAGGCCGTGCCGCTGGGCTTCGCTGAGCGCCTCGTCCAATTGCTCGGCACCCCAGGTCCGCACCGAGTTACCGCCGATTTCCACGAGAAGTGTCCGGGATCCGTTACCGCCGACCCCTCGGATGAAATAGGGCCTCCCGTTGCGCGTAAGCTCGAACTGACCGGGTGTTCCGGTCAGCTTCACCGTGCTGGGGCCGTCCGGCGCGGCATCATGAAGGACGGCGAAGACGCCGGTTGCTCCCAGGATGGCGCCGCCGAGCACCGCGAGTTGCGAAACGTTTCCCGAAGCGATCATGGCCGCATTGTAACACGCATTCGGTGCTTTGAGGTGGGCTCTGATGTCGCAAGTCCGTCAACAGGTCGAATCAGGTTCAAATGTGGGTGGCCGAGAAGAATCTCAAAAAAAGATTGACGAAACGGGCGAATTGTCTCGTATACTGCGGATGAGGGAGTTTGCGAAACGTTTCGGAAGATCATGGGAAGCACGATCAAGGACATCGCCGAGCGGCTGAATATCTCCGTGAGCACCGTGAGCTACGCGCTCAACGGCGGGCCGCGCCGGGTCCCGGATGACGTTCGCGCTCGCGTGTTGGCGGTGGCGAAGGAGCTCGACTACCGCCCGAACCGGGTGGCGCGGGCGATGGTGACCGGCCGAAGCGACACCATCGGTGTCGTACCGCCCGAAGTGTCCGAGGACGTCTTTCTGAGTCCGTATCTTCACCTTGCGCTGAACGGCGTGTTCAACGAGGCCGGGCGGCAGCATCAGGATGTCCTGCTCTTCACGCGCTGCAGTGAGACGGAGCGCGAAGAGATGGCTTCGATCTTGGTCGACGGACGCGTCGACGGCGTGATCTTCATTGCCCCGCATTTCAGCGAGAAGGCGGTCGAACTGGCGATGAGCACCCACGCCCCCTGCGTCAGCATCTCGGGTGTCCCGGTCGAGGGCGTCTTGACCTTCTGCGTCGACAACGAAGCCGGCGTCGCAATGGCGTTGCAGCATTTGTACGATCTGGGGCATCGGAAGATCGCCCATATCGCGGGTCGACTGGATATGCAGGACGCGATCGTACGCCTCCAATCCTACCAAGCCTTCTTGCGTTCGAAGCGGATTCCGTACCGCGAAGAGTGGGTGGGCATGGGGCAATTCATGATCGAGGGCGGACGCCGCGCGATGAACGCGCTGCTCTCGTTGCCCGAGCCTCCGACCGCGGTCTTCTGCGCCAACGATGAAATGGCGATCGGTGCGCTGATGGAGGCCTATGCGTGCAACCGCAAGGTCCCCGATGACATTTCGATCGTGGGGTTCGACAATTCGCCCGGCACCGCGCACGTCTATCCGACCATTACGACGGTCGCCCAGCCCATCAGCGATCTTGGGGCTGCCGCAGTCCGCGCCCTCAAGCAACTCATCGAGAATACCGAGCCCGAAGAGTCGCCGATTTTTCCTGCACAGCTCATCGTCAGAGCCTCGACGTCCCGTCCAATGGAGCACAAATAGTGAACAAGAAACAAGGAGCATTCACGCTCATCGAGCTGCTCGTCGTCATCGCGATCATTGCGATCTTGGCGGCGATCCTTTTCCCCGTCTTTGCCCAAGCGAAGGCCTCCGCAAAGAAGATCGCCTCGATCTCGAACATGAAGCAGGTCCTCAGTGCGGTCAACCTGTACGTGATCGACTCGGACGATACGTACATGAAGCGCGGCACCATGAACGGCAACGGGCAATCTTGGACGACAGGCAGCTGTAGCGCGGATACATGGGGCTGTCCGACTTGGGACAAGCTCATCTATCCGTACCAGAAGAGCTACCAGCTGTTTGAAGCCGGTTTGGATCGTTCTCCACGGAAGCCTTCAAACCTCGGCGAGATCAAGCGCTCCTACCGCGTCGCCAGCAATCTGATTCGCGGTGTCGGCGGAGTGAACACTTGGGGCGGAACCACCGAGACCAACGTCCAGGTGTATTCGACGACGGCGATCCCGGTTCCGGCCTCCTCGATTCTGCTCACCGAACAACGCAACGAGGCCCAGTTCTACACGAACGACTACTGGATCTGGTCGACCTTCTGGGAGCAATGGGTTTGGGGTGCCGGGTCGCGGAACACCCTTGCCTACGAAGACGTCAACGTGAATCAGTTCTGGTCGGGCATCGACTACAAGACCGCGGGGACGGCAGGCTTTGGCTTCGCAGATGGACACGTCAAGTCCTTCCCGCGCGGCTATCTGTTCCCCGGCTATCGCCAGTCGCGCGCCTTCAATCAGGCCGTCGATCCGACGCTGAAAGGCGTTTGCCTCGATGCCGACGACTTCTCGGGAAACGGGCCGGCCAACGACTGCCCGCTGCCCCAGCAGTAACTCACTCCCTCTGAAGCGGCGTGCTTGCATGCCGCTTCAGGTCCCCACCCACGCCATGAAGAAGGAAATACCAACCTGGGCCGTCATCGCTTCGATCGCCGCCGTCGCTCTGATCGGAGGATTCGTCGTGATCTTTGGAGCGATGGGGCCTCGTGAGCTGCCCGCGCCGAAGATCAAAGTCAAGCAAGAGATCCCGGATCACCTGAAGGGCCGGCTTTCACCCGAAGTCGAAGCGCAGATTCGGGAGCAGACCAAGAAGTACGGCGAGATCGATCCGTCGGCGCCCGAGCCTACACCACGAACGCCGTCCGACCGCTGAGCGCGCGTGCCTGGTTCCCAGCATGAGACGACTTGCACTCCACCTTGCCATCCTTGCCCTCTTGCTAGGGCTAGCGATGTTCCCGACACTCGCCCGGGCGACGGTCGAGCTTCGGTTGGTGGTTTGGGATGGCGACGAAAGTCTGCGCGTCCTTCAGCAGGTCACTCGCGACTTCGAGCAGGCTCATCCTGGGATCAAGGTGCGGCTCGAAGCCGTCGACTACCGCTACTTCTTCCAGCGGCTTCTCTCCCAGATCGCGGGGAACTCGGCTCCCGATGTCGCGATGATGGACCCGCAGAACATGCAGATGTTCGCGAAGCGCGGAGCCCTCTTGCCCCTCGATCCGCTCATTGCCGAGACGCCCGGGTTCCGGCTTGACGAATACTACGAACCGATCGTAGCCGTCCATCGGTGGGACGGCAAGCTTTTCGTGCTCCCGCGCGACATCGCCCCGATCGGTCTCATCTACTACAACAAGCGGCTTTTCCGCGAAGCGGGGTTGGCCGAGCCCGACGGCTCATGGACCTGGGATTTCGAACCGCGCCCCGAACTGGACGTGGGATGCTTCACTCACGTCATGAGCCGCCTCACGAAGAAGGACAACACCGGCAAGGTGGTTCAGTGGGGTTTTGCGCCTTCGTGGACCGGAGCCTTCACGGACACCGTGGTGTTCTCCCAAGGGGCACGGTACGTGGACGATCCGGAAGCCTTTCGCCGCATGAACTTCACGGACCCGAGGGTGATCCGCGCATTCGACTTTGTCGCGAAACTCGCGACCGACCGGAAGTGGATGCCGAGCCAAGCGGAATTGACCTCGGTCGTCCAATCCACGGCCGTCGATCTGTTCATCTCCCAGCGAGTCGCCATGTATCAGTGCGGTATCTGGGATGTCCCGAAAATCCGCAAGGCGCTTCGGCCAGGCTCGCCAGAGTTTTTCGAGTGGGACATCACCCTTGCTCCGGGCTACAAGGATCCCGTCACCGGTACGATCTCGCGGGCGGCGCCGACCGGCGGTTCCGGCTATGGAATCCTCGCTTCGACCCGCTACCCGAAAGAGGCTTGGCTGCTCACCCAATGGATGGCAGGTGAACCCGGCATGCGAGCGATGGCGAAGGCCGGAATTGCCCAGCCTGCGATCATGCGCCTCGCGCAGGGAGAAGACTGGATTCCCGGGCCGAACACGCCGATCGAGCAGCGGTATCCCGCGAACCGGATCATCACCGACATCGCCGCCAAGCAAGTCGTCTTTCCCCCGACCGCGGACTACTGGACCGAGATCAGCGGGCTCGTGTTTTCGAAGACAGAGTCGATCTATCTCGGTACGGCCACGGCGAAAGAAGCGCTCACCGAAGGACAAACCATCGCTTCGAAACGCCTCGAGACGATTCTCAAAGAGGAGTCTCTGCCTCGATTCGACTGGCGAGTCGGCTGCATCGTCGGCTTTCTCCTCCTTGCGGGTGTGCTCGGTTGGGTCTACGGCCCCGAACTGCGGAAGAAGCGGACCACAGCCCAACGCATGGAGAACCGTGCAAGCCTTTGGTTCTTAGCGCCTTGGCTGCTCGGGGCCTTGCTCTTCGCGATCGGACCGATGATCTTCTCCTTCCTGATGAGCTTCTCAAAGTGGGACATCATTCAGGCGGCCGACTATCGGGGGATAGGCAACTATCGCGAGGCCCTGTTCCAGGACCCACGCTTCTGGACTACGGTTAAGGTGACCGGCGTCTACACGTTGGTTTCGGTACCGCTGGGGATGGCCTTTGCTCTGGCGTTGGCGCTGTTGTTGAATACGAAAGTACGGGGCATTCCGGTCTATCGAACCTTCTTCTACCTTCCGGCGCTGGCGAGCGCAGTCGCCTCCGCGCTCATCTGGCGTAAGATCTTCCAGCCCGAAGGCGGCTTGTTGAACTTCGTACTCTTCGGTAAGGACGGACGAGGCGATTTTCTGGGCCTCGCCTCTTGGCTCGCGCCGAACGGTCAGCTGCCCAACTGGTTAGGCGATGAGCGTCTCGCCTTGCCCTCGCTGATCATCATGAGTCTCTGGGGCGTGGGCGGTGGAATGGTCATTCTCTTGGCCGGGTTGCAGGGTATCCCCGACTACTATTACGAGGCGGCTACCCTCGACGGGGCGGGACCTTGGAGCAAGTTCAAAGCGGTGACGCTCCCCATGGTCTCTCCATCGCTGTTCTTTACGCTCATTACCGGCGTGATCGGGAGCTTCCAAGTCTTCACTCAAGCTTTCGTGATGACACAAGGTGGGCCTAACGACTCAACACGCTTCTACATGCTGCACCTCTACGACCAGTCCTTTGGAAGTCTGAGGATGGGCTATGCGTCGGCGCTTGCTTGGTTGCTCTTCGGTGCGATCTTCGTCGTGACTCGTTTGCAGTGGAAACTGAATCGATACGTTTACTACGAGGGAGCCGCATGAGCAAGCCTGGAAGCGTCACGCGAGCGAAAGTCCTGGGTCTTCTCGGCAGGATGCTCATTGTTGGGTTGCTCGTCATCGGGTGTGTCGTCTTCGTGATGCCGGTCTACACGTCTTTCGCGATGTCGCTCAAGACTCCGTCCGAACTCGCGACGACGGCGGCATGGAGTTGGCCCCAAAACCCGACGGTGGCGAACTATGATGAGGTGCTCAGCAACCCGAACGTCAACTTCTTTCGCCTGTTTTGGAACACGGTCACCATCTCCACCCTTGCGACGATCGGGACCGTGATCAGCGCAAGCTTGGTCGCGTACGCGTTCGCTAAGATGAAATTCTCCGGTCGCGATCGCCTCTTCGCGGTGATGCTCAGCACGATGATGCTGCCCGCCATCGTCACGATGATTCCGACCTACATCCTGTTCAAAGAGCTGCGATGGGTTAACACGTTCCTTCCTTTGACCGTTCCCGCGTTCTTTGGCGGGGGTGCATTCAACATCTTTTTGCTGAGACAGTTCTTCATGAGCATTCCCAAGGAGCTCGATGAGGCCGCAAAGATCGAGGGTGCCGGTCACTGGACGATCTACTCAAGGGTCGTCATGCCGTTGTCTGGATCCGCGCTTGCCACCGTGGGAGTTTTCTGCTTCATCTACAACTGGCGAGACTTCATGGGCCCGCTGATCTACCTCAACGATCCGCAGCTGCAGACGTTGGAGACAGGATTGGCGACTTACAATTCTCTGCGCTCCGAGCAATGGCACCTGCTGATGGCGGGCAGCATCCTCGTGACCATCCCCTTGATCGTGATCTTCTTCCTTGGACAGCGCTACTTTGTCAAAGGAATCTCGATGACCGGACTGAAGTGATCATCGAACAACTGGATAGAAAAACATGACCTTTAGAAAGAACTTTGTTTGGGGAGCGGCGACCGCCGCCTATCAGATCGAGGGCGCTGTAGCCGGCGGCGGGCGTGGTCCTTCGGTCTGGGACATGTTCGCCCGTATGCCTGGTGCGGTTCTTGGCGAGCAGAGCGGGGAAGTGGCCTGCGACCACTACCATCGTTATCGGGAGGATGTCGGCATCCTGCGCGAGTTGGAGGTTCAGGCCTATCGATTCTCGATCTCATGGTCGAGAGTGCTCCCCGCCGGACGCGGTGCTGTGAACCCTGATGGAGTCGCGTTCTATGATCGTCTCGTCGACCTCCTTCTCGAGTCCGGCATCACACCGTATGCCACGCTCTTTCACTGGGACTTCCCCTATGAACTTTTCCTTCGAGGGGGATGGCTCAACCCCGATTCGGTCGAGTGGTTTGGAGAGTATGCGGCGCTCGTCACGGACAGATTTTCGGATCGAGTCCAGAACTGGTGGACCCTGAACGAACCCCCCTGCTTCCTAGGGCTGGGTCATATGGACGGGATTCATGCACCAGGTTCGAAGCTAGATTGGCCCGAGTTTTTCATCGCGACAAAGCACGCGCTGATGGCCCACGGACGCGCCGTTCAGGCGCTCCGCGCCCATAGCAAGACCCCCGCGCAGGTTGGGTACGTCCCGATCAGCCACATCGGCATTCCGGCCGATGAGTCGCCAGAGAGTATTCAAGCAGCCCGCGAGTTTACGTTCGGCGTCCCGGACGCGTCACGAAAGTACTGGTTTGCACGCCTCTACCTCGATCCGGTCGTGCTGGGCGAATGGCCGGAGGAGTGTGTGCGCGTCTTCACAGACCGAGGGCCGGCCGTGAGTCCGGAAGAGCTTCGGCTCATGTCTGAGCCCGTGGACTTGCTTGGCTTGAACTTCTACTCCGCCCCGATCATCCGGCGTGGTGAGAACGGAGAGCCGACGGTTGTCCAGGCGAACCCGGGGGACCCGCGCACGGGCTTCGATTGGCCGATCACGCCGGAAGGGCTCTATTGGTCGGTTCGATTCCACCACGAGCGGTATGGGCTGCCCATGATGATTGCGGAGAACGGCTTGAGCTCACTCGACTGGGTCTCTGAGGACGGAGCAGTTCACGATCCGCAGCGCATCGACTTCACGAGCCGCTACCTGCGCAGCCTCCATCGGGCCGATGCCGAGGGGTTTCCCATCGAGGGCTACTTCCACTGGTCGCTCCTGGACAACTTCGAGTGGGCCGAAGGCTATCGACACCGGTTCGGTCTGGTCCATGTGGATTTCGAAACCCAGAAGCGAACGATCAAGGACTCGGGCTGGTGGTATCGCGACGTGATTCGTCGCAACGGACTGGATCCCCGTCGCGGCCTCGACTCGTTCGCACTGATCGATCCGGAAGCGACGCTGAGGGCTGTCTAACCCGGAAGAGACACATTTCTGCCCGCATTAGTACGGGTTCTATCCCTGCTCCCTGTGAGCCTGTCGTATAATGAGAAACGATTCGCGAAACGTTTCGCAATGTGAGGAACCTCGGATGAACTTCATGACTACACGCGTTGCTACCCTCGCCCTTGCGATGGCCGTGATGGCCGGCTCGCAAGCGGCTCTGACCCCCTACTCGCAGGACTTCGAGACGCTCGACATCGCCTCCCCGACCGCTCTGTCGGGCAACGGCTGGCTGGTGTTCGGCAATGTCTTCGATAGTGGAGACAACTACCTTTACGGATACGGACCCTTTGCCGCCCCCAACGGTACCGGTGGCTTCTCGAGCATCGCGACGGGCGAAGGCGGAGCTGAGCAGGGCCAGCAGTACCTCAACGTCTTCAGTGACTACCTCAACGGCGACCACGGCTTCGGAAACAAGATCGAGGCCAACGTCTTCCAGGAGCAAGTCATCGCCTCGGGAGACCTGGGCTCCACCTACCAGTTCGCCTTCGATTACAAGGCCTCGAGCCAGAACGGACCTTCGGGCCAGACCCGAACGATGGCGTTCATCAAGGTCCTCGACCCGAATTCCGGTTACGCGCTGGTCGCCTTCCCCGTCGTCGAGACCACGACCGCGTCGACGTCGAACTGGGCAAGGGGCGTGATCAACATCACGATCGGCAGCGGCTGGACCGGGCACATCCTGCAGTTTGGATTCCTGAGCAACGCCACGCTGTACCAACCCTCGGGCGTCTACTACGACAACATCACCTTCTCGAGCGCACAGAAGACGATCAGCGGGACGATCAACCTTGCGAGTTACGTGGGTAACCCGAGCTCCCGAGCGATCACGTTCGAGCTCGTCGATGGCAGCAACACGACGGTCCAAACCCAAACCCTCAACCTCGACGGCTCCAACGGCTACTCGTTCCCGACGTCGGTGGCGAACGGCAACTACGACGTGTATGTCAAGGGCACCACGTGGCTTCGCAAGAAGATCGCCAGCGTTGCAGTGGGCTCCGGCGGCGCGACGGTCTCCACGACGCTCGATTACAACGGAGACCTCGATAACAACAATGTCATCGACTCGGACGATTTCGACATCCTCGTTGCCAACTTCGGCGGCAGCGGTGCCGGTGACGTCGACGGGAGCGGCAACACCGACTCGGACGACTTCGATATCCTCGTCGCCAACTTCGGGTTAGGCGGCGACTAGCCTCCCTCAGCCTCCGCTCGGCTTCCGAGCGGAGGCGACCTTCATCCTCTTCTGGGCCGTCGCCTCTGGCACGCTGGGTTAGTCCTCTGCCTCCAGGACCGCTCCCTCGAGGCCTCCCGTTGCGAGTAAGGCCAGAGACCGAGCGAATGCGCGAAGCGCTTGGCAAGGGAAATGCGGCGGTAAGGTCCTTCGCTAAACCGATCAGTTGGCTTGACCAAACCAAGCCGACCCTGACCGGCACTAGCCGACCGGGATACCGCAGAAGTCCAATTTCTAGGAATTCTGCCTTGGTCAAGCGTCGGTCTCATCGGACTCGATGCGATCACCCGGCGGTACCGCAGAAATGAATTCCGGGGTGCCTTCGGTTTCAGGTGGCTCCACCAACGCAATGACTCGACTCTTGAACGCTTTGAACATTTTGACCGAGTTCACGGCAAACCAATCTCGAACTTGAGCCTCGTTCTCGGGTTTGCGGGGGTCAATCTTGGCTTCCAAAAGCACGCGGGCGGTCTTCTTGCCCGGCAGGGGCAGCCATTGGAGAGCCGCTCCAAGTTCCGACTCAATCTCTACCCTTTGAAATTGAAGTGATTCAAAGGCTTCGGCTTTCCAGGGAACAGTGATGTAGAGGTCGATCCCGATGCTTTCGTTTCTTGGAGTCAGAAGCATGTTGAGATGGAATCCGGCCCTCCCGATACTGATGCTCGACCAATGGTCGTCTCCGGGCCGCTGGAGGCGGAACGGAGGCTTGCCTGCCTTGATCGCTTCTTGAATTTCGACCCACATTCTGCGTCGCCACGCATGGCGCTCTTTGTCCGCCTGAGAGAGGCCACCTTTGGTTTCTTTGACCGCAAGGTTTGGTCGGCAAACGACATCGAGTTGAGGAGCGACCGGACTGTTTCCGATGCGGTACAGCCTGAGGCCGACGAGGTACAGGTTCACGTTCGTTGGCGTGTTCTCATTGAGCCAATCGATCACTTGGCGATGATCATCTGAGATCGTTTCCGAAATCCAGATACCCGTCATGGCCTTATGAACGGCAGCGTAGGTGAGCAGCTTGCCCAGGTGATCGTGGTTGGTCTTCCCGTACTGGTTCTCGATGACCACGATATGGTTTTCATCTCCGAGCAGGTTTCCAACCACGTCGCACGGGTAGTCGCCCGGTCGAGATTCGCGGGTGAGGTTCTCGATTTCGATTCCGAGTTCCTCGGCGAGGAGCGTGATGCCATCCTCTGTCACGAGCCAGTCAGAGAAGTCGGTCTCTCGCTTCCAGACTTGCTTGACATCCTGAACTCGCTCGCGTTTCCCAATCAGCATCTCATCATTCCCTTCATAAGTATGGAACGATTCCCAAGAGATCGGGAATGGCCCCCTTCGACTTCTCTCTGCCTTCAGGACGGCCGTTCTTCCAACTAAAAAAAGCCCCTCGGAAGGGGCTTTTTGAACCTAAATCTTGGTGGACCGTGTAGGGCTCGAACCTACGACCCGCTGATTAAGAGTCAGCTGCTCTGCCAACTGAGCTAACGGTCCGGACGAAACGTCAGTGTACCCCGGGGCCGGATGAGGGGCAAGGACCCGGATCGGATAGAATCGGGAGATGAGCCATATCGAGGCCGACCGGGAGATCGCCAAGATCCACGAGGAGATCGACGTTCTCAAGAAGAAACTCGCCGAAGCCAGGAGCGGGCGCCCGCCCGAGCCCGTCCGCGACTACAAATTCCGCACGTCCAAGGGCACGGTCAACCTCAGCGAGCTCTTCGGCGATCGCAACGAGCTCCTGATCATCCACAACATGGGGCAGGGTTGCGTCTACTGCACGCTCTGGGCCGACGGCCTGAACGGGTTCACCGACCACCTCGAAAACCGGGCGGCGTTCGCGCTCGTCAGCCCCGACGAGCCGGCGGTCGCCGAGGCGTTCGCCGAAGGACGCGGCTGGCGATTCAAAATCTTCAGCAGCTCTGGCGACACCTTCACCCAGGACATGGGATTTTGGAAGGAAGCGGACGGCTATTGGCCAGGCGTCTCGGCGTTCGCCAAGCTCGAAGATGGCTCCATCATCCGCACCGGCATGGCGTTCTTCGGGCCGGGTGATGACTTTTGTGCCGTGTGGCCGATGTTCGACTTGCTCCAGGGCGGCGTCGGAAAGTGGGAGCCTCAGTACTCCTACCGATGACGACCCTCGTTCGTCTCGACGAAGTCGGCTCGACTCAAGAGTGGATGAAGGCGGCTATCGCCGCCGGCGAAGCACCGAGAGCCGTCCTCGCGGATCGCCAGACGGCGGGACGGGGCCGATTCGGGCGCTCATGGTACGGAGCGGAAACGGGCTCGCTGGCGATGAGCATCGCATTCCCCGAGTACGCCGCGAGTTCGCGGCCGTGGTTGGTCGGGATGCGCGCGGCGATCGCGGTCGCAGGCGCGATCCATGCTCGCCTGCGCTGGCCCAACGATCTCTTTCTCGACGGAAAGAAGGTCGGGGGTGTGCTCACCGAGCTCGTTCAGGCACCTGACGGCACCTCGGTCCCGGTGGTGGGGATCGGGGTCAATGTTGCGATTCGCGAGTTCCCGCCCGAGCTGGCACCGATCGCGACGAGTCTGGTGCTACACCGCGAACGCGAAATCGATATTCCCGAGCTCGCCGAGGCGATCTTGCAGCGGCTGGACTCCTTGCCCGAGCCGGACCGGTGGGACCCCCTCTATCCGATTTGGGACCTCTTCGACGACACTCCGGGCAAGCTCTACCGGTTGCCCACCGGCGAGGACGCGGTCGCGATCGGGGTCGGTCCTCAAGGCGAACTGGTCTGCGCCGTCGATGGCGAAACGACGTTGGCGCTTGCGGCGGACGCGATCCTCGGTCGGAGTTAGTTCAGGCTGCGCAGGAGGGTCACCCGACCGATCGGCACCCATTCGGCGACCAAGATATCCCCGTTGCGCAGGAACATGGCGTCGTGGGGATGGATGAACTTCGTCGGCACAAAGTCGTTCCTCGGGTGGTCGCGGAGGCCCGACGGATGCCCATCGCCGAGGTGTGTGATCACGTCGTTCCGTTCATCCAGGATCGTGATAACACTCTCGAGGTCGGGCACCAGCATCTTCCCGTTCTGAATCGAAAAGTGGCACGGAAGGCGCATCCCGTTCTTCACGAACGAATGGTGCTTTCCGTCGAGCGAGAAGTATTGGATCCGGCGGTTGGCGCGATCGGCGACGGCAAGAAGCGGCTCGGGGCCGCGCCGGTCCACCCAAAGACCATGGGGTTGTTGAACCTTACCGGGCTCGCTCCCAGGGCCGCCAAACGTCTGGAGGTAGTTCCCGGCGAGGTCGTAGCGGTGGATCCAGTTCGACCCATAGCCATCGGCGACATAGAACTCGCCGTGGTCGCCGAAGGCGACATTCGTGGGGATGTAGGGAAGGTTTTTCGATGCGTACTCGCCAAACTCCGGCGGCGTGCTCTTCTCCCAGACGACGGTGCCGTCGAGCTTCGTCTTCACGACGACCCGATGGGCGACGTCGCAGTGATAGAGGTATTCGTGCTCGCCCTCTTTGCGCAGGTCGAGACCGTGGGCCCCACCTTGGAAGCGGTCGCCCCATGAACGGAGGAACCGTCCCGCCTCATCGAAAACGAGGATCGCGTCCTTGCTCTTGCTCGAGGGGTGGACGGTGTGGGCGAGATAGATATGGCCCCGTGAGTCCTGGGCGACGCCATGGGTATCGCCGAGACGGTAGTCATCGGGAATGTCGAGCCAGTCGCCTACCCAGAGGTAACGACTCGATCCCGAGCCCAGCACGAGTTCACGGTTTTGCATCTTTTGGGAAAGAGCATGGACCGGTCCGGCAGCGGCGAGGCTGGCGGCCCCGATGAGGAGATTCCGTCGAGAGAGCGACATGGGATCAGGATTCGACGCACGAAAGCATTTCCCTGCCCGAAAACTCCCGCCGCGCCGGCCCAGAGGCCACGCCCTGGACGGTTTGCCTTCGCTCCGGGCGAAGCCCGGATCTCGGCGCTCCGTCCCTTGCCCCGGCGCGGCGGAAGTCGGCTCCACTTCAGCAACGGAATGGCCTCTTGCCCTGGTCGGGAGATGTACGTCGCGGCGTCGCGACGCAACGCCGAAGCGGTAATCTAGTGGCGTATGCCGTATGTTGTGGCCGAGCCCTGTATCGGAGTCAAGGACAAGTCCTGTATGTCCGTTTGCCCCGTCGACTGCATTTATGAGGGCGACGATATGGTCTACATCCACCCCGACGAGTGCATCGACTGCGGGCTCTGTGAACCGGAGTGTCCCGTGACGGCGATCTTCGTCGACACGGACGTACCCGCCAAGTGGCGAGACTACGTCGAGAAGAACCGGGTCGAGTCCGAGCGCGTTCGCGGCTAATCCCAGCGGTCGGCGAGCACCGACGCGACGGCCTCGAGGAATCTCTCGTGTCGTTCGTCGAACGTCGCGACACGGTGGCCGTCGACATCGATCTGGCCAAGGATCGTGTCGCCCCTCCGAATCAGAACGACGATCTCTGAGCGCGTCTGGGTGCTGCACGCGAGGTAGTTCGTGAGTTCACGAACGTCTTCGACGACCTGGTTCCGGTTCTCGGCGACGGCGGTACCGCAGACGCCTCGCCCGACCGGGATCCGCGTGTGGTCGGTCTCGGCCCCGACGAAAGCGTCCAGCACGAGGGTGTCGCCCTCGAGGCGATAGATCCCCGACCAATCGTAGCCATCGAGCTCGTTCAAGGCGTGCATCGCTTCTTGACGCAAGGCAAAGCCCCGCTCCAACGAATGCCGAAGCCTCGAGAGGACGTCTTCGAAGTCCTGGGTCGTCATAGGCCCAGTGTAGCCGCGAATCTTTCCGGGATCGAAGCCCGGGCGGCAATGCCGCCGAGGGGCGTGCGGTGCCCGAGGCCCTTCGCCCCCGTTCGAGGCCTGAGTGGTGCGTCAAAGGCTCCAGCGGTTGCGTCAAAGGCTCCAGCGGTTGCGTCAAAGCCTCCGACGGTTGCGTCAGAGGATCCAGCGGTTGCGTCAAAGCCTCCGATGGTTGCGTCAAAGGACCCAGCGGTTGTGTCAAAGCCTCCAACGGTTGCGTCAAAGCCTCCAACGGTTGCGTCAAAGGATCCAGCGGTTGCCTCAAAGACTCCAACGGTTGCGTCAAAGCCGCCAACAACAGCTTCCATCGTGGCAACGACAGCTTCCGTCGTGGCAACAGCCGCCGTTGGGATGGCTTCCCTAGCTGAGGAGCACATCGACGCGAGCGTTGTCGACCCTTCAGCGTGCCTTGTCATCGCAGGAGCTCCGCGTGGCTGCTTTCCTGTTGATCCAACCGGCTTTCAGCCTGTTCTGAGTCCCCGGCAGACAGTTTCGTCGCACAGGACGCAGGATGCGCCGGCCCTGGAACCTTTCCTCCAGTGGAGGAGAAGTGGAGATGGGTGNNGCAGCCCTGGAACCTCTCCGCCTCAGGGGGAGAGGTCGGTGAGAGACGCGAATCGGTGAGGTGGTCCGGCCACGAGGTCAAAAACCTCTTCGGCCTTGGGCGTCGGAGGCAGGGGCGGGTGTATCATCCCGTCGGCCCATGAATGCGATCCAGCGCGCCTACGACCGTGTCCTCCTCAAGATCAGTGGCGAAGCTCTCGCCGGACCCGATGGGTCTGGTCTTGACGCCGCCACGATCAACTACATCGCCGGCGAGATCGCGTCGGTCCATCACCTGGGGGTGCAGACGACGGTCGTGGTCGGGGGCGGAAACTTCGTTCGAGGCGAAGTGTTCAGCGAGCAGGGGGACATCGACCGGACCGTAGCCGACCAGATGGGGATGCTCGCGACGATCATGAACGCGCTCGCCCTCCAAGCCGCGGTCGAGAAGCTGGGAATCCAAACGAGGGTTCAGAGCGCGATCAATGTCTCGGAGGTTGCCGAGCCGTTCATCCGGCGTCGGGCGATCCGCCACTTGGAGAAGGGCCGGGTCGTCGTCTTCGGCGGTGGGACCGGAAACCCCTACTTCACCACCGACACCGCGGCAGTGCTCCGTGCGCTGGAGATCGAAGCCGACGTCCTCCTGAAGGCGACGAAGGTCGACGGGGTCTACGATAAGGACCCGAAGAAGCACAGCGACGCGGTCCGCTATGAGCGAGTGACCTTCTCGGAAGCGATCGCGAAGCGCCTTGCGGTCATGGACCAGACGGCGTTTACGATGTGCCGTGAGCACAAGTTGCCGGTCATCGTGTTAGACTTGCACCATGAGGGGGCGATGAAGCGCGCCGTACAGGGCGAGAGCGGCGTCGGCACCCTCGTTGGAGGAGATTAGGATGGTTGAGGATATTCTCGCTGATGCCGATAAGCGGATGAAGCATGCCGTCGAGGCGATGGTCCACGACTTTTCGACGTACCGTACCGGCCGGGCCAACCCGATCGTGCTCGAGCGGGTCCACGTCGACTACTACGGCACCGATACGCCGGTGAACCAAATGGCCAACATCAGCGTCCCCGAGCCACGGCAGCTCCTGATCACGCCTTACGATAAGTCGATGGTGGCGGCCATCGAGAAGGCGATCATGAAGAGCGACCTGGGGATCAACCCTTCGAACGACGGGGTCGCGATCCGGTTGAACTTCCCTCAGATGACCGAGGATCGGCGCAAGGAACTCGTCAAGCAGGTGAACGCGAGGACGGAGAACGCTTGCGTCGCGATCCGGAACGTGCGACGAGACGCGAACGAGCACCTCAAGAAGGCGATGAAGGACAAGGAGATCGGCGAGGACGACGAGCGCTCGTTCGAGGCGAAGATCCAGAAGATGACGGACAAGTACATCGCCGAGTGCCACGACCTTCAGAAGAAGAAGGACGCGGAACTGATGGAGGTCTGAGCGAGTTCCCCGATGTTTGGCGCTGGGACTTTCGGCCCAGGGCCACAAGGCGCAGGCGGCGTATCCTGGGTGAGGACCGCATGACGACTTGGATGCTGACGCTGACCCTCTTTCTCGGAGGGATGATGATCGCCCTGATCGGGTTCCCCTTGGCGCTTGGGCGGGTCAGGCGAAACAGCATCTACGGATTCCGGACCTCCAAGACCCTCAGCAGCGATCGGGCCTGGTACCTGGGCAACCGGCATAGTGGTCGCGGCATGATCGTCGCGGGCGGCATCGCGATGCTCGCAGCGCTGCCGTTTGGCCTCGTCGCCCCGTGGCTCCCGGGCACGACCGCAGCCTGGTTGATGGGGCTCCTCCTGATCGGACCCCTGCTCTTTTCCCTCTACTCGACCCTGAAGTATCTTCGCCGGTTCTAGACCCCCCGAAGAACGCACAAGGGTGGCGGACTATAGTCCGCCACCCTTGTGCGTTCTTGGAGGAGAAGGGCTACTTCTTGCCGGTCTGATTCGCGTAGCGGCGCATGAACTTCTCGACCCGGCCCGCGCTGTCGATGATCTTCTTCTGGCCGGTGTAGAACGGATGAGAGAACGCGCTGATTTCGACGTTGACGACGTAGTGCTCGACTCCGTCGACGGTCCGCGTCTCGGCGGTCTTCAGGGTCGAAATGCCGGTCCAAGTGTGATCGCCGTCCACGAACAGCACGGGATACGTCGGGGGATGGATGCCTTGCTTCATCTTGAAACCTCGTCGCCCGAACTCCAAGTCCGAACGGAATCCCCATTATGGCACGTTCCCAAGGGCCTCGTCCAGGCTCCCGGCTCGTTGCGCCGGGAGAAATGATGGGTTTCCGTACCGATTGTGGGTGAAAACTTGAACGGAACCCCGCACGGCCGCGTCGGAACGAAACATAATAGGAACGGATCTCGTCGTACAGGGAAGCACGGCGCATCGTGGCAGGATAGGTCCTTTGGCATGAAGCTTGCGGGACTGGCGGGTTTGGAGCGTTCTTAAGCAAGGACCCCGGAATCCGATTCATGTCACAGGCAACACACATGCAGTACGACTGGACCGAGCAAGAGGAATCGTTACCGAGCTATCTGAGCCGGCTCACGCAGGCTCCGTTGCTGACCTCGGACGAGGAGGTCGTGCTGACACGCGCCGCTCAGACCGGCGACGCCAAGGCGCGCCAGCGGCTCGTCGAGTCGAACATGCGACTCGTGATTAATATCGCCAAGTCGTACCGTTCCCGGGCGATCCCGATCGAGGACCTGATCCAAGAAGGAGCGATCGGACTCATGCATGCGGTCGAGCGCTTCGATCCTGAAAAGGGCTTCCGATTCTCGACCTACGCCACCCATTGGATCAAGCAATCGATCGGGCGCGCACTCGACAACAAAGCCAAGGCGATCCGGATCCCCGCTCACATCTCCCAATCGCTTCGCAAGATCGAGCGCGAACGGGCTCGGTTGGTCCGTGAACTCGGGCGGGAACCTTCCGCGGAGCAGGTCGCGGCCGCGATGGGGATCAGCACCAAGCGCCTCGTAGCGCTCCTCCAAGCTTCGCAAGACATGCTCAGCCTCGACGCCAAAGTCGGGGACGGCGACAATGCGACCCTCGCGAACGTGATCAAAGACGACTCCGTCGGCAATCCCGAAACGGAATGTCTGAGCGGAGAGATGGCGGAGGAGCTTCAGCACATCCTCATGGAGCTGAACGATCGCGAGCGTCGCGTCATGACTTACCGCCTCAAGATGACGAACGAAGGCGAGGACGCCGCCGACATCCGCGACGAACTCGTCAAGGAACTGCAGCTCTCCCGGGAGCGGATCCGCCAGATCGAGCTTCAAGCGATCAAAAAGCTCCGCGCGGTCGCACAGCAGCGCCGCCTCCGAGAACTGCTCAGCGGGTAGATCGCCGCATCGTCACGAACTTGACTCCAATCCTCAGCCTAATCCGTCCTTGATTCGAGGACATTCGAATGTGTCGGGAACAGGATGTAACCCAGCGACTCATCGCTCGCTTTGAGGGCGGCTTTCGGTTGTGCGGCGACGACTTCGAGTTGAAGTCAACCAAGAAGAAGGTTACGTCACTGCTCGCCTATGTCGTGCATTCCCAAGACGAAGGCGTGGCGAGAACCCGCCTCATTCACAACTTCTGGCCAGACTCTCCGCCGATGCAGGGGCGGACATCCCTCCGGCAAGCCCTCACCACGATTCGACGCGAGTTCGGTGCCGACGTGCTTGTGACAGATTCGCAGCGCGTCTTGCGCAACCCAGATCGAATCGAAATCGATCAAAGCGAGGCCTGGACCGTCGAGGGTTTCATGCGGGGCACCAACGATCGCTGGGTGCGCGATGTCCGGCAGCTTCTTTCCGCCGACACCTCGGGCCGCGTCCAGCCGCTCACCGCTTCGGTACCGGCGACCGCGGCCGACGCCGCGACCCGGTGGATTCGTTACGCATCTTCGGTCGACCCCAAGGCTGGGGCGGAGATAGCGCTCGCCAGCGGCGGAGCGCTCCGTCAGCTCAGATCCGACGAAGCCGTGGATATTCTCATCCCGCTCGAGGTCGGCGGACTCGACCCTGCCAAAGAGATCCGGCTCTTGCTTCTCATCAGTTGTGTGTACTTGGACCGTGGGCAATCGACCCTCGCTGCCGAGTACGGCCACCAGGCGTACGTGCTCGCTGAGCGCGAGGGCTTGAAGGCTCTGATGGGGACGAGTGCGGAGCGCGAAACGCTGGCATATCTCGAGGTCGGAGACCTCGCCTCAGCGCGCGACGCGATCACGCGAATGAAGGACCGATGCGGTGGAGCATGCACCGAGTTTGCCGAGGCGCTTTTCTGGATCCAAGCCGAAGACCTCGATCGGGGGGGCCGATGCTTACGCCGAGCACGCTCGATGGCGCTCGACGAAGGGAAACCGTTCAAGGCTCAGATGGCTCTGCTCAATTGGGCCGATGCAAATCCGCGCGCCGACATCGGTCTGCTCCAGGAGCAGTACGACGCGATCCCCTGCGAAGATTGGCCGTGGTCGCAGATCGGACGCATGATGATGCAGTCGCTGGAGGCGCGACGATCGGGTCGCGCCCAAGACGCGTTTGACGCGCTCGATTTGAGTTGGCGCGGCTTTGCCGGCCAGCAGAAGTACCGAATCAGCATTTCGATCCTGAGCCACTTCCTCGACTCGGCCGACGCGAGCGGTGACGCCGCGATGACGGCTCGCGTCGCGGGTGCGATCATCGGCCTGAGGGATGGTGAGCGCGTCCCCCTCAGCCGCGCACAACGAAGGTCGATCGATCGAATCGGTCAGATCCTCCGGGACCGCTTCACCGAGGAAGACCTTCGCAAACGTTTGATCGATGGATCGCGAGCGGCGGCCTCCGGAGCGAGCCTGCTGTAGACTGCCGTCTCCGGCCTGGTTCAATGCTCGTCCTGGAACTCATCGTTTCACTCGATGTCTGCCTCCGCCCAGCTGTTCGTAATCTCCGATGAGGCGATCCAATAGCAGGGCGCGAAGCTCGGTCAGGCTCAGCGTTTTGCCTTCGAAAGTGTACGATTGCGTCTCGCCTCGCTGAACCGCACCGTCGATCGCGTCGATGAGTGACGCGAGCCCTTGAAGTTCGATCGCGTCCCGATGCTCCTTTTGGGCATGGGCTATCTCGGTGAGGGAAGCACGCACTTCCCGACCTTGGAACCAAAGCGCCAGGAACGCCGCAACCAAAGTCAGTCCGGAGAAGACCGCGTCGGCCACCCCGAACATGTCGCCATACTCGCCGCCATGCTTCGGGCTCGGGAACACACGAAGCATCACGGTATGGGTGCCGACCAGAACGATCGCAACGAAGATCAGGCAGGCAATGGCCCAGAGGATCACCGACCGAGTCATTTTCGACATCAATGTCCAGACGGGCCTTGACCCTACGACGACGCCGCTTCCAACTGGGCTCGCTGAGCTTCGATTGCGGCAAGCACGGATTCGATGGCGGTCAGCATCGCGTCACATGCCGTCAACGCACTCCCGCTGAACGGCCAGATGAAGTGGGTCCGCGAGAAATAGCACTCTCGATTCAGCTTGGTAAGCAGCGAAAACATCCGCGGCGAAAGTTCTGCGTCCTCTCGGAAGACCACCGAGAGGCGCCCGCCCTTGCCGTCCACCTTCTCGATCTCGAGTCCATCCGAGCGCATTCGGAGACGCATGACTGCGAATGCCGCCTCGACTTCGGCAGGCTTGCGCCCGTACCGATCCTCGATCTCTTTCGCCCGTTCGGCCAGTTCGTCAAGAGTGCGACAGCTCATGATCTCCTTGTAATAGAAGAGCCTTTGAGCCGAATCTCCGATGTACGTGTTGGGGATCAGGGCAGAAACCGGGAGATCGACGGTTGGGAGTGGAACCAGACCTTCGAGGGGGTCGGCGTCGGGAGCCTTCTTCTTGCCGTCGCTGTCGGCGAACGCCTTGAGGACGGCGACTTCCTCATTGATCAGCTGCGTATAGAGCTCAAAGCCGACGGTCGCCATCGCCCCGTGCTGCTTCGCCCCGAGCAGATCACCGGCACCTCGAATCTGGAGGTCGCGGAACGCGAGCGAATAGCCCGAGCCGAGCGAGGAAAACTCTTGGAGCGCCTGAAGCCGATGGAGCGCGTTTTCGCCCAGTTCCTTATTGGTTTGGTAGAGCAAGTAAGCGTACGCCTGGCGGTCTGATCGCCCGACCCGGCCCCGGAGCTGGTACAGCTGGGACAGGCCGAACATGTCGGCGTTCTCGACGATCAGGGTGTTTGCGTTCGGGATGTCGAGTCCGTTCTCGACGATGGTCGTACTCACCAAGAGGTCGATTTCCCCCTTGATGAACGCCACCATTACCGGCTCGAGCTCCTGCTCGGTCATCTGGCCATGACCGACGCCGATCCGTAGGTTCGGCAGGAGCTTCCGGAGTCGCTGGGCGACGTGCTGGATCCCCTGCACGCGGTTGTACACATAATAGACCTGGCCCCCTCGGGCGGCCTCGCGGAGGGCGGCCTCCCGGACCACTTCCTGACTGAACGCTCGGACGAACGTCCGAACCGGCAGCCGGCCCGGGGGAGGATCGTTGATCAGCGACATCTGGCGGATGTCCATCAGCGCCATGCTGAGGGTTCTCGGAATCGGGGTCGCCGACATCGCGAGGACGTCGACCGAGACTCTCAGTTGTTTGAGGGCTTCCTTCTGCTTGACCCCGAACTTCTGCTCCTCGTCGATGATGACGAGGCCAAGATCATGGAAGTCGACCTCTGCACTGAGAAGGGCGTGGGTGCCGATGAGGATGTCGACCTCGCCGGCCTTGACCGCGTCGAGGACGTCCTTCCGTTCGCCTGCGGAGCGAAAGCGGTTGAGGATCTCAAGGCGGATCGGAAAGGGCGCGAGGCGCTCCACGAAGTTCCGGAAATGTTGTTCACTCAAGATCGTCGTCGGGCATAGGACCGCCACTTGGCGATTCTCCTGAGCGACTTTGAACGCCGCCCGTATCGCGACTTCCGTCTTGCCGAAGCCGACGTCACCGCAGATCAGGCGGTCCATCGGCCATTCGAGATTCAGGTCCTGCTTCGTCTCCACGATCGCCTGAAGCTGGGCCGGGGTTTCCACCCACGGGAACGTCGCCTCCATCTCTGCCTGCCACGGCGTGTCCCCGCCGTACGGCTTGCGCTGAACCTTCTTCCTCTGCGCGTACAGCTTGATCAGTCCCCGAGCGAACTCCCGGGCCTCCTCCCGGGCTTTTCCCACCGTGCGCTTCCACTCACCTCCCGTCAGCCGGTTGAGCTTCGGCTCGACTTCACTCGGATTGAGGTACTTCTGGATCCGGTCCAGTTGATCGGTCGGGACGAACAGCTTGTCCGGAGCCTGGTACTGGATGAACAGGTACTCCTTCTCGACACCGTCCACCGTTCGCGTCGTGAGACCACGAAAGATCCCGATCCCGAAGTTGATGTGGACGACATAGTCACCCGGCTTCAGATCGAGGACGGTCGCGATCGGCGCCCCCTCGTTGAACCGTTTCTGCGGGAGCTTGAGGCGTCCGACGCCAAACAGCTCCTGGTCGGTCAGAAGCGCGATCTTCAGTTCGGGGAGCGCGAAGCCCCCAGCGAGGTTTCCCGCCGCGATGTAGAAGCCAGGATCGAAGTGAGGCGTCTCGAGATCGGCGGGGTGAAGGTCGACCTGACTGAGCACCGCCCGCGCCCGCGTCGGCTGGTCGGTTCCGACCAGAACGTGGAAGCCGGCGGCCAACCAGTTCGTGAGGGTTTGGGTCAGGGTCTCGGGACGACCCCGATACGGCTCCAGGGATGCGCCGTTGAGGTCGAACGTCGCCGCCGTCTCGACCCAAGCCGGCGGGTCGGCGATGCCGCACAGCGCGAGGACTCTGCGGTGGCCGGCGAGATGCTCGGGCGGGAGCATGAAGTCGTGGGCCGTGCTGCGGAGGATCTCGCCGCGCTCCGCCCGGGCGGAAAGCGCCTCGCCCAATTCCTCTTCGGCCCGTGCCGCGATCGCTTCCAACTCGAACGGCTCATCGAGCACGATCCAGGCAGTCTCGCCGAGAAGGTCGATGGCGCAGTTGCTGTCGGGGTGCATCAGGGGCCGATAGAGATCGAGCCGATCGAAGAAGACCCGACGGTCGAGGGAGCGCGCGTCGGCGGCGATATGCTGCTGCAGGCGCTCGGCCGCTTCTTCCGAGAGCCCTTGCGCCTCGCGAGCGGCCTCGCGCCCGAGCATCTCGGCGAAGGTTTCGAGCCCGGGCGAGTCGGAGTCAACGGTGGGGAAGAGCGTCTCCCGGCTCGGTGCGAGGCTCAGACTCCCGACCGGGCCGATCGAGCGCTGGCTCGAAGGATCGAATTCTCGAAGGCTCTCGACGGTGTCGCCGAAGAGCTCGATGCGGACGGGCAAGGTCCGACCGGTCGCGAAGATGTCGAGAATGCCCCCGCGTTGACTGTACTGGCCGGGCGCACGAACCGGTTCGGCCGCCTCGTAGCCGAGCCGCTCAAGGGCGCGCAGGGCCTGGCCGAGATCGAGGTCGATGCCGACTCCAACATCGAAGAAGGCTCCTTCGAGCGCCTCGCGAGGAAGCGTCCGTTCGAGGATCGCCTGCGGCGAGCCGATCACGATCCCGGGCTCCTCGCCGACCAGGAATCGCAGCGCCCCGATCCGATCGGAAAGCGCGTGGGTCTCGGGGGAGGCGTCCTCGAAGAGCGAGGCGATGCCGCTCGGGAGCTGTCGGATCGCGCCGTCGGGAACACCGCACAGCGTCAGCCGAGCCTGCCATTGGAGCGCCTTCTCGTACGTCGGGGCGACGACGAGGGCTTTGAAGGGTGCCCCTTCGGCTCGATGATAGAGGGCGGCGAGCAGGAGCGGACGGGCCTCCAGCGGAACCGCGCGCCAAACGCACGACGACGACTCGAGACCTTGGAACGCTTCTGCGAGCCCAGGGAGGCTCGCCAACTCGCGCGACCACGCAGCGACGCGCATCGGGCGCAGGTTACCCGGATGTCATGGGTTCCTCGGCGAAGTCGCCGCCGCTGGGGTCGCTCCATCCCCACGTGCGATCGGCTCATCCACTCGTGTGATCGGCTCATCCACTCGTGCGATCGGCTCATCCACTCGTGTGCTCGGCTTATCCACTCGTGTGATCCGCTCATCCACTCGTGGGGTTCTTTCTATGACTTCTCCTCCATTGGAGGANNNNGGAGGAGAAGTCGGTGAGGGCGTAGCCCGAACCGGTTGAGGAGGCCGGAGCTCTGGGTTTCGGGTGGGGACCACCTCACCCGGTTCGCTTCGCTCACCGACCTCTCCCCCAGGGGCGGAGAGGTGGCGAGGCCCTCGTGGGGTTTTACCGCTTACTTCAGCCGGGGGCGCTAGCCTTCGGCGCGAAGCGCGAGCAGCGCGTCGATCGTGCGGACGTGGTCTTGGTCGCGCTGGCGCTCACTGTCCGCCTTGAGCGCCCGCAGGTCCTCGAGGCGCGCGACCGGAACCAGCACCCCGAAAAGCTCGATCCGCTCGGCCTGGCGATGAAGGACGCCGAACGGGAAGGGGCCGAGACGGCGGATGATGTCGACCGGACCGGCGTCGGTCAGAAAGCCGGAGAACTCGCCGCCGAATGCAAGCCGATCGAGCCGGACCGCAGCACCACTCTTCAGACGAGGGTTGATCTCGTTGAGGGCATGGGCGAGGCGCTCGTGATTGTCGGGCTCGTGCGAGACCGCGAGGTCGACGTCGGTCGTGACGGAATCGCCGCCGTGGATGACGAGGGCGAAGCCGCCGACGAGGACGTACTGCACGCCATGGCGATCAAGGGTCGTGACGAGCTTCTCGAGATCGGGTGCGCTCCAGTTCATGCTTCAACTTGAGGAGGTTCTTCGCGGCTTCGGTCGCGCGGCGCACCCGCTCCTCCGGCGTGAGTCGGAGGTTATGGCGGAGGAGCTCGACGTCGACTTCGGGCGGTCTTTCGGGCTCCACGACCTAGACCGTCACTTCGCTCCGGCGCTCGGCGACGCGCCGCTCGCTGTGGTCGAGGATCTTCTTGCGGAAGCGAAGCTGTTTCGGCGTGACTTCGAGGAGTTCGTCGTCGCGGAGCCACGCCAACGCCTGTTCGAGCGAGAAGTCCTTGTGCGGATCGAGGACGGTGGTCGCCTCGCTCGTGGCCGACCGGATGTTCGTGGCTGCCTTCTGGTTGGTGCCGTTGACGATCATATCTTCATCGCGCGCGTTGGCCCCGACGACCATGCCCCCGTACATCTCGGTTCCGACCGGATAGAACAGCGTGCCCCGCTCCTGGATATTCTCGTAGGAGTAGCGGGTCAGCTTGCCCGGGTCCTTGTTGATCAGCGAGCCCTGCGTCCGCGCGGCGACCTCTCCCTTGTAGGGGCCGTAGCCGTCGAAGAGGGACGAGAGGATGCCAAGTCCGCGGGTGAGGGTCAGGTAGTTGGATCGGAACCCGATGAGGCCTCGGGTGGGGATGTGGTATTCGAGGCGGACGGTGCTGCCCTGCTGCTCCATGTTCCGCATTTCGCCTTTGCGGCGGGCGAGCTCCTCCATGACGTACCCGACCGAGTCGTCGGGTAGTTCCAGGGTGACGATCTCGTACGGCTCCTCGACCTCTCCAGCTTCGTTGCGCCGCAGGATGACCTGGGGGCGGGAGATCTGCATCTCGAACGATTCGCGCCGCATGGTCTCGATGAGGATCGCCAACTGGAGTTCGCCCCGGGCCTTCACTTTGACCGTGTCTGCGGGTGCGTCCGGATCGATCTTGACGCTGACGCTGACCGCTTCTTCCTTGGCGATCCGCTCGCGGATCTTCTGGATGGTGAGGAACTTGCCGCCGTCTCGGCCCGCGAGGGGCGAGTTGTTGGGATAGAAGTTCATCGTGAGGGTGCTGGGCTCGATCTCGACGGCGGGAAGCGGGGTCGGGTCCTCCGGACTCGCGATCGTGTCGAACAGGAGCACGTTGTCGAGGCCGGCCATCATCACGATCTCGCCGGCGCTCGCGCTTTCGATCTCCTTGAGTTGGATCCCCTCGTACGTCCAGAGTTTGGTGACGTTGAAGCCGGCGACCCGTCCGCCTTCCGAGCTGAGGTGCTGGAGTCGGTCGCCGACCTTTACCGTGCCTCGCAGGACCTTGCCGCCGAACATCCGTCCGACATAGTCGTTGTAGTCGAGGTTGTTGATCTGAACCTGGAAGGGGCCCTCGACGTCGACGTCGGGGGGCGGCACCGAGTTGACGATCATCTCGAACAGCTCGCGCATGTCGTGCTCGCTGCCGTCGGGCGACACGCGGGCGAAGCCGCCGGAGCCGCTGGTGTAGAGATGGGGGAAGAACAGATCATCTTCGTCCGCGCCGAGATCGATGAAGAGATCGAGCGTCTTGTCGTAGGCGTCGAGCGGGCGGGCCCCGTCGCGATCGATCTTGTTGATGCAGACGATCGGCTTCAATCCGTTCTGAAACGCTTTCTTGAGCACGAAGCGCGTCTGCGGCATCGGGCCCTCGCAGGCGTCGACGATGAGGAGCACTCCATCGACCATGCTGAGCACGCGCTCGACCTCGCCGCCGAAATCGGCGTGCCCGGGGGTGTCGACGATGTTGATCTTGATGTCCTTGTAGCGGACACTTGCGACTTTGGAGAGGATCGTGATCCCCTTTTCGCGCTCGAGATCATTCGAGTCCATGACCCGATCCTGGACATGCTGATTCTCGCGGAAGATGCCGGCTTGTCGGAAGATCGCGTCCACAAGGGTCGTCTTGCCGTGATCGACATGCGCAATGATGCCCACGTTGCGAACGGAGGGGAACATACCGCCAGGATACCCGGAGGCGACCCTTCTTACTCGATTTTGAACCTAGTTAAGGTGGGCGCGGAAAAACCCGACGACCCGTTTCCACGCGTCGGTTGCAGCGTCGGCGTCGAAGACCTCAGGGCGGGTGTCGTTGAAGAAAGCGTGGTGGGTGCCGGGGTAAGTGACGAACTCGTGAGCCTTGCCGTGCCGGTCGAGCTCGGCCGAAAGCAACGCCACTGCCTCGGGACTCGCATAGGCATCGTGCTCGGCAAACAGCCCGAGAACCGGGCTACGGAGCGCGGCGAAATCAGGCTCGACTTTCGGATGGATTCCGTAGAAGTCGACGCATGCCCCGATCTTCGGGTTGGTCGCCGCGGCAAACAGGCTGAGCTGCCCGCCCATGCAGAACCCGACGACTCCGACCTTCTCGCTCGTCACGGAGTCGTCGGCCAACAGCCGATCGACGGCTCCGGCGAGGAGCTTCTCGGTCGCGCCGATGTTCAGCGCCATCATGAGCTCGCCGGCGCGGGTCGGTTCCGTCGTGGCTTCGCCGAAGTAGAGGTCGGGAGCCAGTGCCGTGAACCCCTCGGCGGCAAAGCGATCGGCGACGTCCTGGATGTGGTCGACGAGCCCCCACCACTCCTGGAGCACGATGACGCCCGGCCCTGAGCCGGTGTCGCTGCGACTGAGGTAGCCGACATACGGTGTACCGTTGCCATCGAACTCGATTCTTTCACCGCGCATGGTGGGATTTTGGCATGCCCGGGCAGGCCACAATGGGGACGTGATCCGCGTGGCGAAGATCGGCAAGACGGCGGCGACGTATGGGTTGCTCTCGGCTCTCGCCCTGTTCTTGATCGCCCCATTCGCATGGATGGTGTTCGTCTCGCTTCACCCGAGCAACGCCGCGATTCCCGAGGTGTCCAAGCTCGTGCCCGAGCAGCCGCAGTGGAAGAACTACGGCACGGTGCTCTTCATGCCGGAGATTCCGGTCTTTCGGTTTCTGTTGAACTCGGTCATCGTCACGGTGGCGGTAGTGTTCGGCCAACTGTTCGTTTCTTCCCTCGCCGCTTACGGGTTCGCTCGTTTGCGCTTCCGGGGCCGGGATCCGCTGTTCATGCTCTTTCTGCTGAGCCTGATGTTCGCCGGGCCGGTGACCCAGATTCCGGTCTATCTGACCGTCCGGGCGATGGGCATTCTCGATACCTACTGGGCGCTGATCATCCCCGGGCTCAGTAGCGCGTTCAATGTCTTCCTGCTCCGACAGTTCTTCCTCCAGATTCCGGTCGAACTCGACGAGGCCGCCCGCCTCGACGGGGCGAGTGAGTTCCTCATCTACCGTCGCGTCATCCTTCCGCTCAGTAAGGCCGCCCTCGCGACGGCCGGTGCGTACACGTTCTTCGCCGTCTGGACCGATTTCTTCTGGCCGCTTCTTGCCACGAACTCGATGGACATGCGTACGCTCGAAGTTGGACTCAGCGTGTTCAAGAACAGCTATGGCGCGACCAACTGGCCCCTCCAAATGACCGCTGCCGTCCTGGTGCTCATTCCGCCGATCGTGATCTTCCTCCTGCTCCAGAAGTACTTTGTGCGCGGCGTCACGATGGGGAGCGTGAAGTAGCCTCGCGGATCACCTCACGGCGGTATAGTCACGCTCATGGCCAAGAACTCCCGACTGGGCTTCAAGCTCGGACCCAAAGTCAAGCACTCCACCAAGAAGGCGGTTCGCGCCGGCAAAGCCCAGAAGAAGGGCAAAACCTAAGCCCGCTCCGCTTCGCCCCGGTTGCTCGGGAAGCCCTCACACCGAGGTCATCGACGGCAGCGTGGAGCCCGTCGCACGAGATATTCTCCGCATGTGGACCCTGTCAACGTCGGCATCGTGGGCTGCGGGAATATCAGCCCGATCTACATCGAGAACCTCTCCAACTTTCCGGCGACGCGGGTGGTCGCGGTCGCCGATCTCGATCCCAATCGCGCTCGAGAACGGGCAAGCGCGTACGGGATTCCAAGGGCGGGCGCGCCTGGGGTGGTCCTCGATGATCCGGACATCGCGGTCGTCGTCAACCTCACCGTTCCCAAGGCGCACGCCGAGGTCGCGTTCCAAGCACTGAATGCCGGGAAGCATGTCTACAACGAGAAGCCCTTGGCCGTCAGCCGCGCCGATGGTGCCGATATGCTCCGCATCGCCGGCGAGCACAATCTCCGCGTCGGCGCCGCACCGGACACTTTTCTCGGTGCCGGCATCCAAACTTGCCGCGAGCTGATCGACCAGGGCGCGATCGGGACGCCGGTCGCGGGTCACGCCTCGATGCTCTGCCATGGCCACGAGAGTTGGCACCCCTCGCCCGAGTTCTACTATGAGATCGGCGGCGGGCCCCTGTTCGACATGGGTCCCTACTACCTGACGGCCCTTGTCGCGCTGCTCGGCCCGATTCGCCGTGTCGCGGGCGCGACGGCGGTCACTTTCCCGACCCGCACGATCACCAGCGAACCGAAGAAGGGTCGGACGATCGCCGTCGAAACGCCGACGCACCTCGCCGCGGTTCTTGATTTCGCCGCAGGTCCGATCGTGCAGCTGACCACCAGCTTCGACATTTGGGGCCATACCCAGCCCTGCATCGAAATCTATGGCTCCGAGGGTTCGCTCAGTGTTCCCGATCCCAACGGATTCGGTGGCCCGGTCCGGCTCTGCCGGGCGGGCGGGGAGTGGCACGAAGTCGGCCTGGACCGGGCCTATGCGCAGAACAGCCGTGGACTCGGCGTGCTGGATATGGTGTTGGCCGAAGCCGAGGGTCGCCCACACCGGGCGAGCGGAGGGCTCGCCTTCCACGTGCTCGACGTGATGCATGCAGTCGGTGAGTCGAGCGATCAAGGCCGTCACATCGACATCCACAGTGGCTTCGAGGCGCCGGCGCCCCTTCCGAAGGAAGGTCTTTCCGCCTGAACCGATCGACGCGAAGGCCCCGGCGCGATCGCGCCGGGGCCTTCTGCTGGAGTGTCGTAGCGGGTTTACGGGTTGACGCGGACGTCGTCCATACCGACATAGCCGGGGAGCGCGCCGCCGATGCCGTGGATTTCGATCGAGCGGAACGGGATGTTCGAAACCCAGCCGCGCCACAGCCACATCGCGTTGTTGATCGGAGCGATCGCAACGCCGACCACGGCGCCGCCGACGTTCTTGAACACGAACTTGGCGTGTGTCACGGCGATTCCTGCGTTCGGGACACGGAAGTACCCGCCGAAGGCGCGTCGATCCGCCTGGAGTCGAATCACGACGTTGGTGCCGCGGCCGAACATGGCGTGGGGAGCGGAGAGCGGCGGGAGGATCGCGCCACCGCCGACGACCATCGCGTTGGCGGCTGGAATCCGGCCAAAGCCGCAGAAGCCGGCCATGCCGGGGAATCCGGCGTAAGCTCCGGGAGCGAGGGCGTCGAACTTCTCGATCTTCGGGCTGGCGAACGGTGCGATCGGAGCGAGGGCGGCCTGGGCGGCGACGGTCGTGGCGAGAGCGGCGAGGAGGGTGAGGGCTTTCAAGTTTCGCATGGGTTTTCTCCGGGGTTCGTTTCGAGTTTTGTGTTCTGCATCCGCTGATGGCGGGGTGATGCTCGTAGGGCGACGGGGGCCTCTGTCGTGTTCAGCGGTTGGGCCCTTGGACCTGGGTCGGAACGGGCCGATTCGATCTCGGCGTAGGTTCCCGCGACCCTGAGCGCAGCGGCCCACTCTGCCGACAATGCTAAGAAGCATGCGGTGGCCGAAGGCGATGCTCGAGCGGGCGGCCAACATCTCCGTCCAGAAGTGGACGTTGATCAATGTCGTGGTCGGGGCAGGACTTTGGGGTCTGCTGCTCGCAGCATCGCGGCTTTCCATCGACTCCAACCTGGTGCTCGCCCTTTTCGGCCTCGGGCTTCCTCTCCTTCCGTCGATCCTGCAATACGGCACCGGTCCACTTCTTTACCGAGCCGGGTACAAGCGATACGCCCGGTTTTCGCCCATTGAGTTTCTCCGGCTCTGCGGAGGCAATCTGTTGCTTTTGACCGCGCCGCCCGGCCTGGCCCTGGCAATGATCGGAGTCGGGGCCCACGTCATCGCCTATCACGGCGAACTCGAGTTGTGGCAGGAACTCTCCTATCTGCTCGGGCTCGTCCTGATCGGGACCCTCTTTGCAGGAACGTGGAAGGTGTTGAAAGAGCTCCGCATTCCCGGCTACCTGATCGCGTTCGCGAACCCGGCTCGCGAGGCCGATGTTCGCGCGTTGGCTAGGCAGATCGGCGCACCTTTGCGAGCTCTGAAGGTCTGCCGGACACGATCAGGTCGGATTGCCGGTGCCTACTCACTCGGCGGGGGCGACGTCGCCATAACGGATGGCATGCTTGCCGCCCTCAACCGTGATGAGTTTCTCAGCGTGATGGCCCACGAACTACGCCACCTCACCCAGACCCGCGAGACCGTCCGCATCCTGCTGCTCGGCTTCGCGACGACCCTGTTTCTCGGTTTCGCGGTCGGGACCGCCATCTCATGGCTGGGTATTGCCGAACTCGCTCCGATTGCCGTCGGGCTCACCGTTCTCGCCCTCGCCATCTGCTTCCGCATCTTGGTCAACATGAAGCGCCGCCACGAGGATGAAGCCGACGAGACCGCCTCGAAAACGGTCGGAGCCTATCCTCTGATGACCGCGCTTGCGAAGGCTGCGATCATCAATGGAGCCGACCCGATGGTGTCATCGGTGAGATACCGCTCGATTCGTACCCGGCTCGACCGACTCGCCAAGCTCGCGGGCCTCGCGCCTCAGGCCGCCGAGAACGCGCTCCTCAAGGCGCAAGTCGACCTCGAGCTTATCGCGACCCTTGCGGCGACTCCGAGATCCGAACTGCATGGTTCGCGTGTCGCAAGTGGTGCGACAGGCTGAAGACCTCGTCGAGTTCGGCGTGGGTAAGGCGCTCCGCGACGTCCGGGTCCTCGCGGACCGAAGTCTGAAAGTCCGCTCCCTCCCACGACCGCGCAGCGTGGCGCTGAGCGATGCCATACGCATCCCGACGAGAAAGGCCTTTGCGAATTAGGGCGATCATGAGATGCTCGCTGAACACCAGATCGCCCATCTGTTCGAGATTGGTCCGCATGCGCTCCGGCATGACGACCAGACCGGCAAGGATTCGCGTCAAGCGCCCAAGCATGAAATCCACGAGTTGAAACGTGTCGGGCAGAATGACGCGCTCGAGTGACGAGTTCGTCAGGTCCCGCTCGTGCCACGTCGCGATCGTCTCGAGCATCATTCCGGCGTTGCCGCGAACGATACGCGCGAGACCGACGACCGTCTCCGAGTTCCATGGGTTTCGCTTGTGCGGCATCGCACTCGATCCGGTCTGGCCCTTGGCGAACGCTTCCTGCACTTCGAGGATCTCGGTCCGCTGGAGGTTCCGCAACTCGGTCGCGATCCGCTCGAGGCCGCCCGCAAGTACCGCGAGGACGCAAAGCAGGTTCGCGAGCCGATCGCGATTCACGATCTGGGTGCTGACCGGATCCGATCGCAATCCGAGGCGAGAGAGAATCCGCGTCTCGAGCTCGGGCGAGACATGGGCGTGGATGCCTACCGCCCCCGAAATCTTGCCGACCGAGACGTCGTCCTGGGCGGCCGTCAGCCGCACTTGGCCACGCCGCAACTCGGTCTCCCAGCCGGCGAGCTTCGATCCGAACGTGATCGGCTCGGCATGGATCCCGTGGGTGCGCCCGATGGCGGGTGTCGCGGCGTAGGTCGTCTTCAGTTGCCGCACGGCATCGATCAATTGCGCCAGCGATCCCTGGAGAACATCGCACGAGTCACGAAGCATCATCCCAAGGGCGGTGTCGATCACATCGTAGCTGGTGACGCCGAAGTGGATCCAGCGGCCGGCGTTGGCCCGGTCGGCTTCGGCCGCAGCCGCGACGGACTCTTCGAGCGCACGCACAAACGCGGCTAGGTCGTGGCGCGTCTCCAACTCGATCGCGTCGCACCGCTCAAGCGTGAAGCCCGCGTGGTCGCGGATCGCGTCCCAGTCGCCCTGAGGGATCACGCCGTCCGCAGCGTAGGCCTCACAGATCGCGAGTTCGACGTCGAGCCAGCGCTCATATTTGGCCTGGCGGCTCCAGAGGCTGGACATTGCGGGAGTGCAGTAACGATCGATCATGCCGCCGAAGAGGGTAGCACCATCCCTCCCGGTCCGCGCACTGCCGCAGGCCTCCGCAGGTACGTTTTCGCACTCTCTTGGGTGGTTGCCCAGAGCCGGTTTCCGACCACACGCAAAAAAGCCCCGCCCTCGGATCGAGGGCGGGGCTGCGGCTGTGGTTCAGTCGCCGAGGAGGCCGAAGTTTCGCACCAGGATGTCGAAGTCGTCCGAGTTCACGACGCCGTCTCGATTGACGTCACCGGTCCCGGCACCGCCGAAGTTCGCCACGAGAAGGTCGAAGTCATCTGAGTTGACCTCGTTGTTCCCGTCGACGTCGCCGTTCGCCAACGTCCACACAAGGCCCGAAGCGCCCGTGTCCCCGATCGTGACTCCGGCGAGCTTCTTACGCAGGAACGTCGAACTCTTGACGAAGATGTCGAAGCTGCCTCGCCGTTCGACCGTGAAGCTGAATGCTCGCGAGGCGTTCAGGGCGACGGTTCGCGACTCGATCAGGTAAGGCCCCTGCCGCAGTTCGACGACAACGTTCTGCGTCGTATAGGTGCCGAGGAAGTCGGCGAGATTGACGGTACCCGCGAGCGTGACCGGGATCGGTTTCGCCAGCCAGCCGCGCGGGCCCTGTCTCCAACCCTCGCCGACGATCCAGCCCGAGTTGTTGATTGCGAAGGCCGTGGAGAGGCTCCAGCCGGTACTGGAGTCGAGCCGGGTGTTCAGGTTCACCCGAACGCCATTCTCCCAGACGACGGCAACGGCGGCACCGGTCGTCAACCGTCCGAATCCCACCGGCCGGCCGCTGTCATTGATATCCCAAGTACGGCTCTCGACGCCGAAATCCGAGATGCCGCTCTGGGAGGTCCAGTCGAAACCGGCGTAGAACGGCGCACCAGAAAGCGTGTATTCGGTCGTCCCGACCACGCGACCGAGGCTGTTCATGGCTTCGGCGCTGGTCGCGGCCGTGTCGTAGCCGGGCGTCGACGGAACGCCGATATCGGTAAGACTTCCATTCTCGAAAACGAACCCGCGTCGATTTGCGCCGATTCCGAAGTAGCCTGCGATCTTGCCTGAGCCGTTGATGTCGGTCGCCGCACTGTGGACCGGGCCGATCACGATCCCGACTCCGCCGACCCAGCGTGCCGCATAGGTTCGACCGATCGAATCCATCCCATAACCGACGATCTCACCGCTGTCGTTGATCGCGTTGCCGGCGGTCCAGGGACCGACCGTCGTGAGGCTCATCGCCTGGGGGGTGTTCGCGGGCGCGACGAAGCCACGGCTGTCGTCGGGCGTAGACCAGCTTCTTCCCACGATGGTCCCCAAGTTGTTGATCCCGTAGGCCCCGCAAGACGTGTCGGTGCCGAGGGGCAGGATCACCGAGATGCCACCTGCCTGCGACCAACGGAATCCACGGGCATCCATGCCGACGCCGGCGGTTCCGGCGATCTCGCCGAGGTCGTTGATGGCTTGCGGCTGGTACCACGTGCCTCCCGAAATCAGCCCGAGGTCTGTGACTCGGTACCTCGTTTGCGCCGACGCCGAGGGCGCCAGCGCCACCCCCAAAATGGCCAGAACTCCCCACACATAGAATCTATTCATCACCAAGGACGTCCTCCAAAAAGAACAATGAGCGAATGGTCAGCCGACTTCAAGTCGGCTTTTCGTTCTTGGCATTCTACACAGGCGAGAATACGAAACCAACTTTTCGGAATCGACTTGCGAAAGGCCTGGCAACTGACCCCGTAATGGTCCCGGGGCGAAGCCCGCATTGTTACGAGTGTTTTCAGCGAATTGTATCAAAAGCGAGCATCAAACTCTCGTAAGGATCTGCTCCTTTTGGAAGAGGCGCACCACCCAAAAGAGCATCACCGCGGCGATGCCGAGACTGATTGCGACCGTCACGCCGATCCAGCCCCACTCGATCTTCCCCGTCAGGGCCGAGCGCACGTCGACGGCGGTGTTCAGAATCGGAACGAAGCGCACCCATGTGGACTTGGTCAAATCGGTGAATCCCAAGAACTGGCTGAAGATGGCCGGCATCAGGACCACGAAGCTGACGAGGGTGAGGTAGGTCTGAGCCTCTCGCATGTTCTTGGCGAGCGCGCTGACCGCGAGGAGCAGTCCGGCGAACGAAGCCACGAGCGGCAGAAGCACGGCGATGACCGCCGCGATCGTCGGCAAACTCACGCTCATGCCCTGGGGGAAGAGCTTCGCGATCATCGGAATCGGCAGGCTCGCGAAGAGGAAGACCGCGACGACCGAAATGAGGCTGCTCGCCAGGCAGACCATCGCCAAGGCCAGGAACTTCCCGAGGCAAATCTCGTTGCGGTGGGCAGGTGAGATCAGGAGTGTCTCCAGGGTGCCGCGTTCCTTTTCACCCGCGACAAGGTCGCTGACGATGCTGAAGCCTCCGTAGAATGCCCAGATGATGATCAGGTAAGGCAACAGCGAAATCAGGAACTCGTTGTTGAGACCGGTCGGCTTGGACACGTTCTCCGGACTTGGAGCGATCGGGATCATCACGGCCGGGGAGATCCCCTTCGATTCGAGGGTTTTGGCCGCCCGGGTCCGGTTGAAGAGGTCGATCTTCCCGACGACGTCCCGCATCGCCAGCTGCGAGAGCGGCGACGTCTCGTCGAACAGGATTTTGAGGGGTGCGGCACCGGCTGCGATCCGGTTACCGAAGTCCGGCGCGAATTCGATGACGACCTTCGCGTCCCCGTCTCGGACCATGCGTCGTCCCTCGTCCAATGATGGGACGGTCTTGATCAGGGCATCCTTGCCGAGAATCTGCTCACTCAACGCATTCGCCGGTGCCGTCGCGCTGACGACATAGAGGTCGATCGGTCGCTTTTTGCGGACGGTATCTTGAAGAAAACCGAAGAGGAAGAGCATCAGGACGATCACGAAGACCGGCATCACGAAGGCTCCATTGATGACGCGCTTATCGCGGAACATTTCGCGAACTTCCTTTCGGAAAACAATCAGGATCTTGTTCACACCACCTCCTCCGGACGATAGTCAACGAGCTTGAGGAAGGCGCGCTCCAACGTTGTCTCTCCGACTTGGTTCATCAAGGATTCGACGGTGCCCTCGCCCCGAATCTCACCGGCATGGATGACGGCGATATGGTCGCACAAGCGCTCCGCCTCACTCATAATGTGGGTGCTGAACACGACGGTCTTCTCGCGCTCCCGGCATTCCTCGATGAACTCCATGATCGTCTGGGCGGTCACGACATCGAGCCCCGCCGTCGGTTCGTCGAAGAAGAGAACCGGGGGATCGTGGAGAATCGCTCGAGCGATCGACACACGCTGCTTTTGGCCGGTCGAAAGCTTATCGCAGAGACGATCGACGAACTCTTGGAGTCGGAGCTTCTCGATGACGAAATCGAGGCGGTCCTGGAGGACTTTGCCCTCCAGTCCGTAGAGACCACCGAAGTACTGGAGCACCTCACGCCCGCTCAAGCGTCCATAGAGCGCCGTGGACGTCGACAGGAAGCCGATCGAAGCGCGAACCTGTTCGGATTGACCGACCACGTCATACCCGGCCACCGTCGCCCGCCCGTGGGTCGGCTGAAGGACGGTCGACAGCATCCGGAGCAGGGTGGTCTTGCCGGCGCCGTTGACCCCGAGCAAACCGAAGATCCGGCCCGGCTCGGCGTGGATCGTCACGTCTCGAACGGCCCGGATCACCCCCCGCTTCGCATCGATGAACTCCTTCCCGATCGCCTCTGTCCGAACCATTCGGCCCGGATTGTAGCCGTTCTCGGCCATACGACAAAGGCCAAGGCGATCCCATTGCAAAACACAAACATGACGAAACCGTAGAGTTTCCGATATAATCGCACGTAGGAAGAAGTGTGAGCGTCGCCAGTACCGTCCCGGCCTCGATCGATCTCGCCGCCCTCCGTGAGCGGTTCCCGGCCCTGCGTCAACAGGTCCACGGACGCCCGCTCGTGTACCTGGACAACGCCGCCACGACGCAGCGGCCCGATGTGGTCATTCGGGCTACGGTGGATTTCTACGAAAAGGACAACGCCAATGTCCACCGCGGGGTCCACACCCTTTCCCAGCGCGCCACCCGGGACTTCGAAGAGGCCCGGCAAACCGTCCGAGCCTTTGTCGACGCCGCTCACGACGCGGAGATTCTCTTCACCAAGGGCTGCACCGAAGCGATCAACCTCGTTGCTGCGACTTGGGGACGAACAATGCTCCGAGAGGGGGACGAGATCCTCCTCAGCACGATGGAGCACCACGCGAACATCGTGCCTTGGCAACTCGTGGCGGAGATGACCGGTGCGACGATTCGGCCGATCCCGATCGACGATCGCGGGCAAATCGACCTTTCCGCCTATGGGTCGATGCTCACCGAGCGGGTCAAGTTGGTCGGCATCGTCCACGTCTCCAATTCGATCGGGACGATCAATCCTGTCGCCGAGATAACGGCGATGGCCCATCGGGTCGGGGCCAGAGTGATGATCGACGGAGCGCAGGCGCTCGCTCACCAAAAGGTTAGTGTGCGAGACCTCGATGTCGATTTCTACGCGATGAGCGGACACAAGGTCTACGGTCCGACCGGCATCGGTGCCCTCTACGGCAAGCGGGATCTGCTGGAAGCGATGCCGCCCTACCAAGCGGGGGGCGACATGATCCGAACGGTAACGTTCGAGAAGACGACTTTCAACGATCTGCCGAACCGTTTCGAGCCGGGGACCCCAAACATCGCCGGGGCGATCGGTTGGGCGGCAGCGCTCAACTTCGTCGACAGGATGGGGATCGACGCGATCGGTCGCCATGAGCAGACCCTCACCCGCTACGCTCAGCACCGGCTCTCCGAAATCGACGGTCTCCGGCTCGTCGGCACCGCCGACGACAAGGCCGGGATCGTCGCCTTCTCCCTCGAGGGCATCCACCCTCACGACATCGGCACGGTGCTCGATCGGAACGGTGTCGCGATTCGGGCGGGTCACCACTGTACGATGCCTCTCATGCAACGATTCGGCCTACCGGCGACGGTCCGGGCGAGCTTCGCGATGTACACGAGTGAAGCCGAGATCGATGCTCTCGTCGCGGCCGTGCAGCAGGCCAAGGAGATCCTCGGATGAACGACGCCCTCCGCGAGCTTTACCAAGAGGTGATCCTCGACCACGGTAAGAAACCTCGCAACTTTCGCCCCCTTGAACAGGCAACTCACTGTGCCGAGGGTCACAACCCGCTCTGCGGCGATTGCGTCACGGTTCAGGTCATTGTCGAGGATGGCGTGGTCCGCGAGGCGACGTTTCAGGGCTCCGGCTGCGCCATTTCGACCGCCTCCGCGAGCCTCATGACCGAGGCGATTCAGGGCAAGTCGGTCGAAGAGGCGATGGCCCTGTTCGACGAGTTTCGCGCCGCCGTCGTCGAGAATCGAGAGTCGGACGATCTCGGCAAGCTCGAAGTGCTCCTCGGTGTCAAGGAGTTTCCGGTCCGGGTCAAGTGCGCCACGCTGGCGTGGCACACCCTTCAGGCCGCAATCCAGGGCGAAGGAGTCGCCTCGACGGAGTAAACCATGCCGGAGAAACTCGAAACCCCGACCCGACTCGATCCGATCCGCCGCGCCCTGTTGGAAGGCGAAGTGATCGAGTCTCTCCGAACGGTGTACGACCCGGAGATTCCGGTGAACGTTTACGACCTCGGTCTGATCTACGAGATCGAAGTGGGCGAGTTTGGGGACGTCAAGGTCCAGATGACCCTCACCTCACCCGCCTGTCCGGTCGCCGGCACGCTCCCTGGCGAAGTCGAACAGAAGGTCCGGGAGACCGCCGGCGTCCGCAGCGCCGAGGTCGAACTCGTCTGGGACCCCCCGTACTCGATGGACCGAATGCCCGATCATATCAAGCTCGAACTGGGACTTCTATGAAATTCAGCGCTCAAGAAGAATACGGACTCCGCTGCCTGATGACGATCGCGAGCCGCGATCTCGGATCGGGTCTGACGATCCCCGAGATCGCGAAGATCGAGTCGATGACCCAGCCCCATGTGGCCAAGATGTTGGCCATTCTGCGGAAGGCCGAGTTCATTCGCAGCACGCGTGGCCAATACGGCGGATACATGTTGGCTAGGCGACCGGGGGAGATCATCATCGGGGATGTGCTCGCCGAACTCGGGGGTCGGATGTTCGAGTTCGGGTTCTGCGAACGCCACTCCGGAACCAGTGACGAGTGCGTCCACTTGCACGATTGCTCGGTGCGAGGACTGTGGACGCGCATTCAGAGCGCAGTCGATGCCGTCGTCAACCGCATCACGCTCCAGGATCTCCTCGACGGAAAGATGGTCGACGAGCCGATTACGCTGCAACCGATCGCCCGACGCGGTAGCGTAGCCTCGATGCCATGAGCGAGTTTCCGGTCGAGGTGACGCCCGAGGCCGTGCTCCAGATGCAGCGGATCCTGAGCCGAAAGGGCCAAGAAGGCACGTTCATCCGGATCGGGGTGAAAGGCGGCGGCTGCTCAGGACTGGAGTATGTTCTCCGGCTCGACACGGAGCGCTTGCCCCAAGATCTCGAACTGACCGTCGAGGACGTTGTGGTCGTGTGCGACGCCCGGTCCGCCGTCTTTCTCGAGGGGTCGACGCTCACCTACACCGGGAACTTGATCGGGGGAGGCTTCAGCTTCGAGAACCCGAACGCGAAGCGCAGTTGCGGCTGCGGGACGAGCTTCACCCCGGCGAACTAGCGGGGACGACCGCATTTGAACCTGCCCCGATCGGGTAGAATCCGCCCAACGGGTCGGAGTGTCCGCCGTTGCACGGAGTCTCTCAAGAGAGATTGCGTAGAGCGGCTGATCGCGGCCCGGCGCAAGGGCGGTTTTGACGCCTTCGCGCAGGAGGCAATAGATGATTCATTCCCACGAATTCGAGGTTGGGGGCAAGACCCTCAGCATCGAGACCGGTCGTGTCGCTAAGCAAGCGGGGGGCGCTGTGCTCCTCGGCATGGGCGAAACCGTGATCCTGGCGACGGCGACGATGTCCGAAAACGCCCGCGAAGGGATCGACTTCCTTCCCCTGGTGTGCGACTTCGAAGAGCGCAAATACTCGGTCGGAAAAATCCCCGGTGGCTTCGTCAAGCGTGGGGGCAAGCCGAGCGAGAAGGCGGTCCTCACCAGTCGGTTGATGGACCGTCCGATCCGGCCGCTGTTCCCGAAAGGACTGCGCAACGACGTTCAGGTCATCGCGATGCCGTTTGCAGTCGACCCGACCTGCCCGCCCGACGTGCTCGCGATCACCGCCGCCGGCGCGGCCCTCGCCGTCTCGGATATCCCCTTCAAGGGGCCGATCGCCGGCGTTCGCGTCGGTCGAGTCGGAGGCAAGTTCGTGCTCTTCCCCTCGCGGGAGGAGATGGCTGAGTCGGACCTCGATCTCGTCGTCGCCGGGCACAAGGGCGCGATCTCGATGGTGGAAGCCGGAGCCCAAGAAGTCAGCGAGAAGGTGATGGCCGACGCGTTGAAGTTCGGTCACGACGCGATCAAACAGATCTGCGCCGAGATCGAGAAGTTCGCCAAGAAGGCCGGCAAAGACAAGCGCGAGCCGAAACTCCAGGTCGTCGACGAAAAACTCGTCGAGACGATCCGCAAAGCGGAGGAGAAGGCGATCAAGGCCGCCATCACCGACCCGAGCAAGCAAGCGCGGGAGTCGGCCACCGGTGACCTTGAGCGAGATCTCCATGAGAAGTACTCCGCCAAGTATGCCGACGACGAGAACGTGCTCAAGCAGCTCAAGGAGGCGATCGACAAGGCGGTCAAGGAGGTTCTGCGGGCGATGGTCCTGAAGGACGAGAAGCGTCCCGACGGTCGAGGCCTGCGCGACATCCGGCCCCTCGAAGCGGTCGCAGGCCTGTTGCCACGCGTCCATGGATCCGGCCTCTTTTCCCGAGGTCAGACCCAGGTTATGACCGTCCTCACGCTCGGTATGCCGAGCGATGCGCAGATCCTCGATGACCTGGGGGAGGACACCGACAAGCGCTACATGCATTTCTACAACTTCCCGCCGTATTCAGTCGGTGAAGTGCGGATGCTGCGAGGAGCCGGCCGCCGCGAAGTCGGACACGGCGCCCTGGCCGAACGAGCCTTGCTGCCGGTGATTCCGCTCGACGATCCCGAGTTCCCCTACACCCTCCAGCTGACGAGCGAAGTGCTGGAGTCGAACGGCTCGACCTCGATGGCGTCGGTCTGTGGCTCCACGCTCGCGCTGATGGATGCCGGGGTACCGATCCTGGCGCCGGTTGCCGGAATCGCCATGGGCCTCATGTCCGACGGTAAGACTTTCAAGGTGCTCACGGATATCCAGGGCGTCGAGGACTTCAGCGGCGACATGGACTTCAAGGTCGCCGGAACCCGTAAAGGGATCACGGCACTCCAGTTGGACACCAAGCTCGAGGGGATCCCCGATAAGGTCCTCGCCGATGCGCTCGACCAGGCTAAGGACGCCCGAATGAGCATCCTCGACGTCATCGAAGAGGAAATCCCGGCTCCGCGCTCTGAACTCGCGACGCATGCGCCGCGAATCACGACGGTCCAAATCAATCCCGAGAAGATCGGTGCGCTCATCGGTCCGGGTGGCTCGACGATTCGCAAAATCACGAGCGAGTCCGGCGCCCAGGTCGACGTGCAGCAGGACGGTCGCGTCCTCGTGGCCGCCGCTGACGGCGAGAAGGCTCGCCTGGCCGTGGAAGCGATCAAGTCGCTCACGATGAGCCCCGAGATCGGTATGGAGTTCACCGGCAAGGTCACGCGCCTGATGGGTCGCGGGGCCATGATCGACTACCTGAACGGCAAGGAAGGCCTCGTGCCGACCGGCCACCTCACCGTGAAGCAGGTCCGCCGCCCGGACGATGTCGTCAACATCGGCGACGAAGTCAAGGTCAAGGTCTATGAGATCGACGGCATGGGCCGTGTGAACCTCACCGCCCTCGGAATCAAGCAGTCGCTCCCGTCTCTCGCCGGCAACGAGGATGGCGACCCGAGCACCGTGGTCGTGTCAGCGGGCCCCGATCGGGGACGCGGTGGGGATCGAGGCGGGCGCGACCGAGATCGTGACCGTGGAGGACGCGATCGGGGAGGGGACCGCGGCGGAGATCGTGGTGGAGATCGCGACCGAGGTCGAGGGATGTTCGGCCGAGATCGAGGCGATCGCAACGATCGGCCGTCCAACGAGCCCCGAGCCGTGGTGAATCAGGGCGAGGTGCCCGAGGTTCCGGAGGACTTCCCGCAGCGGAAGAACGACTCCGACGATCCCATCAACGCTCGGTTCCGACCGCGACGCTAGGCAACGTGACGCGACCCCGGCTTGCCGGGGTCGCGTCATCGTGTCAGAGGGGCTTCACGGTCACGACCATGCCGTCGTAACCTGGCTCGATCGCGTACGGGGCAAGTGCCTCTTCGAGCTGAGCATGAGTCGCCATTCCGTTGTGGCTGTGGTGGGTCGTGACCACCGGGGCACCCGGCTTGAGTGTGCCCATTTCGCGGAGCTGGGTCACCACATCGAGGCACTCTCTCAGATCGAGGTGGCCGTCGTACGTGGTCGGAGCGAAGCCGTCTGTGCACTCGATGATCAGACCATCGAGCCGTACCCCGTCCAGATACGACCAGGTCGGCTTTTCCCAGATCCCAGTGTCGGTCGCGTAAAGGAACGTCGATGCGCCGTCGCTGACGATCAGGTTATGGGCGTCTTCTTCGGGTTTGTGGAACGCCGAGATCGGAGTGATCGTGTACTCGGCGTGACGAAAGCACTCGAAGCTGTGAGTTCGCTGCAGGTCGAACGGCCAGAGCGGGTAGGCCTCTTCGATCATCGCGCAGATCGTGGGATTGGCGTAAATCGTGAACCCTGCGTACTCGAACTCGTTGAAGGGAAACAGCGCGTATTGGAGCTCGCTCATCGCGAGGTGATCGGCATCGCTGTGGGTGAAAATCACCGCGCTCCAGTCGCGCGCATCGAGGCGCTCTCGCTGGATCTGGGCCAGGGTGTCCGGCCCAAAATCGATCTTCAGCGTGTCGTCGATCACCGCTGCCGCCCGCGTCCGAACATCCTTCCCGCCATGTTCGCGAGCGAAACGGCTCAGTTCGGTCTCCGAGTACAGCGCAGGGATGCCATCCGCGGCGCCGGTGCCGAGCAGGCGAATCGTCATAGGCAAAAGTCGTTGAGGGACCACACGACGAGGCCGCTCAGGATCTTGGGATAGTAGTAGGTGCTCTTCTGGGGCATCTTCTCGCCTTGGAGCGCGATGTGTCGCATGTCGTCGACCGTCGGCGGGTTCATCAGGAACGAGGCACCCGCTCCTTGCTCGACGGCCGCGACGGCCTCCTCGGGGTCACGCGTGTACGCGATCCGGTCGAGACCCTGAACCCCGAGGAGCCCCTCGAGGAGGACCGCGTGGAGAATCGAGACGTCAAGCTTCCGGAGGGCTTCGCTTCCCGTGTCCCCGACCAGGTTTGCCAAAGCCTCGAGGTCTTCGATCTCAAGGACCAGCCCATTCCCGCCGGGGAGAGCGACCCCGAAAGCGCGGCCGCCGGCCGCGGCGATCGCTTCGATGCGGGCCATCAGATCGCCGTTGGGCACGTCGCTGACGCGGAAGTGCCGCGCGCCTCGAAGGAGCGATTCGCCCCCGTCCGGGAGGCGATCGAGAATTCGGTGCGTCGGAAGGAGGACGAGGCCGGGATCGGAGATCGAACTCAGCGCCATCATCATGAAGTCCTCGGCGATCAGGACATCCCGCTCGCCGAACTGCGCCCGGAACGTGCAGGCCGTCTCGTAGCGATGGTGTCCGTCGGCGATCCAGATTCGCTTGGGATCAAGACTTGCGGCGAGGGAAGCCGTCACGGACGGGTCGTCGATGCGCTCAACGACATGTCGGACGCCGTCCTCGGTCGTCACGTCGGCGACTGTCTCGGCCGGTGCGCTCCGGATCGCCTCGAAAATGGCCCGGTCGTCGTCTTCGAACAGGCCGTAGATACACTCCAGGTGGGAGCGGGTGGCCTCGAGGATCCGAAGGCGATCTTCCTTGTGCTTGGGAAAGGTCTGTTCGTGGGGGAGCACGACCCCCTTCTCGTACGGCTCGACCTTGATCGTGGCGATCAACGCGAGTCGCTCGAGGCGATCCGGCGAGCCGGGAACCGAGAAGGTCTGGCGGTAGCGATAGAAGCTGGGTCTGGCCTCGACGACGAGGGAGCCGTCGTGACGCCACTGCTCGAGGCGCGAGGCGCTCCGGGCGTACTTGACGAACTTGCTGCGATCGTCCGGAAGCTGCTCGGGAAGTGTGAGATGAACCACGTTATGCGAACTTCGCGTCGCGAGCGCATCCCGTTCGTCCGAGGAGAGCACGTCATAGGGGGGTGCCACCTGGTCAGCCAGGGGTCCCGCCGTCGCCGAATACCGGAGTCCTCGAAACGGTCGGATCGTCGCCATTGGCGCGAGAGTCTACCAGGGGATGACGTCCTGGCCCTAGGTACAATTCGACCGTGCAGGGCGAATTAGGGCAGAAGTCCCATCGAGCCGTGAGCGATGCCGCCCTCGACCGCCTGCTCCCTCCCGAAACCCAGCTCCCGTCCGAACTCCATGCCGCCATGCGCTATGCGTGCTTATCGCCCGGTAAACGCTTGCGCCCCGCGTTCGTCTTGGGCAGCTGTGAGGCCGTGGGTTGCGATGTTAGCCGTGCGCACGACGCCGCGGCCGCGGTCGAAATGGTCCACTGCTTCTCCCTCATCCACGACGACCTGCCCGCGCTCGATGACGACGATCTCCGACGGGGTATCCCGACCGTCCACAAGGCCTTTGGCGAAGCCGTCGCGATCCTCGCCGGGGATGCGTTGTTCGCGCTCGCGTTCGAGACCGTGGCTCGGTACGAGCCGGCGACTCTCGCTCGCGATCTCGTGCTCGAACTCACCCGTGCGACCGGATCCGAAGGACTGGTCGCCGGCGAGGCGTTGGACATCCTCGTCGAGGGCCGGCCCGTCGACCTCGACACCGTCCGGTGGATTCACGAACGCAAAACCGGCGCCCTGATCGCGGCCTCCTGCGCCATGGGCGGTCTGATCGGCAACGCGAGCCCGCCGACCGTCGATGCGCTCCGAAGCTTCGGGATGGCGATCGGGCTAGCCTTCCAAGTCCAGGACGACATCCTCAACGAGACCTCGACGCCCGAGCAGCTCGGCAAGGCCGCAGGCTCGGATCGGGCGCGCGGCAAGGCAACGTATCCGGGGCTTTTCGGGCTTGAGCGGGCGCGCGATTTCGCCACCGAACTCCATCAGCGGGCGCTCGCGATCCTCGACGAAATCGGGCACTGCGCGAGTCTCCGCGGCCTCGCCCGCGAGAGTGTCGTCCGCAGCGCCTAGCGATCCTTGGCCCAAGGGTTGCCGGTTTCGTCAAGGTCACGCTCCATGAAGTGCGACGTCACGGCGAACCCGGTGGATTCGTAAAACGCGCGCGCCGGATTCTTGGGTGAGACTTCCAAGGTCACTTTGCAGCAGCCGAGTTTACGGCCCGTGTCGGCGACGGCCTCGAGCAACTGCTTGCCCACGCCGCGCCCTCGCTCGCTCGGAGCCACGGCGAGATCGTGGATGTTGAGGACCGGCGCCGCCCGAAACGACGAGAAGCTGAGGACGCAATGGGCGATGCCGACCGGTCTCTCATCGTTCCAGGCGAGGAGGATTACGAGGCCGGGATGCGCGCGAAGGGCTTCGGGAAGCCTCGCCTCGACGTCCGGTCCGAGGGGGCGACCGAGGGCGTTCGGATCGGAAGCGTAGGTCTGGGTCATCGTCACGATCGCCGAGACATCGGTATCGGAACTCAGGTCGGCTCGACGGATCACGAGGTTCATAGGCTGAGCTCGAGGTAGCCGGCGAGGCCCCGGATCTGGTCCATCAAGGCCTCGAACTGCTTCGGCGTGAGCGCCTGGGATCCATCACTGAGTGCCTCACGCGGATCGGGGTGCATCTCGACCATGACGCCGTCGGCACCCGCGACCATCGACGCCAACGCCATCGGCTGCACGTACTTCGCAACGCCGGTTCCATGAGAGGGGTCGACCACGACCGGGAGCTGGCAGTACTCCTTGAGGACGGGCACCGAGGCGAGATCGAGGGTGTTGCGGGTGTAGCTGCGATCGATCGGCACCACACCCCGCTCGCACAGGATGACGTTCGGGTTACCTTGGCTGAGGACATACTCCGCCGCGAGCAGGAATTCATCGATCGTCGCGCTCGGGCCACGCTTGAGAAAGATCGGCTTCATGCTTCGCCCCGCCTCGATCAGAAGCGGGAAGTTCTGCATCGAGCGCGCCCCGATCTGGAGGATATCGACGTACTCGGCGACGACTGAGACCATGTCGCCGCTCATGACCTCGCTCACCGTCACGAGCCCGGTTTCGTCGGACACCTGCTTGATGATCTTCAGGCCCTCGAGGGCGAGGCCCTGAAACGAGTACGGTGAGGTTCTGGGCTTGAACGCCCCGCCGCGAAGCACCTTTGCGCCTGCGGCCTGGACCATCCTCGCCGCGCCGAGAAACTGATCGTACGACTCGACCGAGCACGGGCCGCCGAACACCGTGAAAGTCCCTGGCCCGATCGCGACGTCGCGCACGCGAACGGTCGTGGACTGGGGATGGAACTCGCGGGAGGCGAGTTTGTAAGGTCGGCTCGTCTGTGTGACCTTGCTCACTCCCTCCATCGCGGAGAGGATCGCTTCGAAGCGAATGCGCTCGTCTTGTCCGAGACTGTCCGGAATGCCGATCGCCACCCGGTCCTCTCCCGGCAAAACGAGGGGTTCGTGGCCGAGATTTTTTATGACATGGGCAACGGCGTCGACCTGTTCCTGAGTGGCGCCCAACTGCATTACGATGATCATCTGTAGGGCAGAATACCCTTGATCCCCTTACTGAAACTAAGACGAACGTCTACTTCTTTCGAGGCTTCGGATGGGCCTGCCGCCGGCGCGGGGGGTGGTTGACATCGCTTGCTCGAGGGGACATATTCGGGAGGAGTTTTGCAGCGTTGTATCGAATCTCAGGGTGTGAAAAGCTGCTCAACGCCTTTTCTGAGGCGAGATTTGCTTTTTCGAGGAAGCCTAGTTTGGGCTTCGCGACCCGCGGAGAATCCTCCGCTAATCAGTACACGAGTGTACAGATTTTCAGGGTTCCCGCCTTTCGGGGGTGTTCGATGATCCAGTCTCAGCGTGCGGCCCGTTTCGGCTGGTTCGTGCTCGGTTACGTCGTCCTGGTGATTCTCTGGGGTGCGTTCGTGCGAGCCAGTTCGTCGGGTGACGGCTGCGGCAGCCACTGGCCGTTGTGCGATGGATCGCTCTTGCCCTCGTTCGAGGGGTCGACGAAAAAGATCGTCGAGTTCTCGCATCGGGTCTCGAGCGGGCTCGTCTTCCCGTTGGTCGTCGCACTCGGCATCATCGTCCTGCGTCAGTTCGGCAAGGGTAGTGCAGCGCGCAAGGCCGCGCTCGGCTCCCTGTTTTTCACCATCACGGAAGGAGCGGTCGGCGCACTCCTGGTGGTCTTTGAGCTTGTAGCCGAGAACGCCTCGATCGGGCGTGGCGTGTGGATGTCGGTCCATCTGATCAACACGTTCCTCCTCTTGGCCTGCCTTACCACGACCGTGGTCTTCCTATCTGGGCGCACACTTCAGACGTTCGGGGAGCGGATCAGCGGCTCGATTCAGTTGCGAGGTCAGGGTTCGACGGTTTGGGCCCTTGGGGCGGCGATCGTCGGGATGCTTCTGCTCGGGGCGAGTGGTGCCGTTGCCGCGCTCGGCGACACGCTCTTCCCGTCCACCTCGCTGAAGGACGCGCTATACCAGGACTTCTCTCCGACCGCCCACGTTCTGATCCGCCTTCGCATGTGGCATCCGATGATCGCGATCTCGGTCGGGCTCTTCCTGATCTTTGCGACCGGTCTCGTCGCCCATTTGAGGCCGGCCCCAAGGGTGCGCAAGCTCGCCAACTTCATCATCGGCGTGTACTTCGCTCAGCTCGCGCTCGGGTTGCTCAACGTGGTCCTGTTGGCCCCGATCTGGATGCAGATCGTGCATCTTTTCGTCGCGGACGTCCTCTGGATCGCCCTGATTTCGCTCTGCCTGTTCGCGCTTGATCCTGCGGCCCCGCGCCGTGTCCTGGAAACCGATGCGGACCACGCGGCCGTCGAAGTCGCTCCCGTGAAGCCTGGGGTCGCCGCATTCAAGGCCTATATCGCGCTCACGAAGCCTCGGGTGATCAGCCTCCTGCTCTTCACCACGTTGGCGGCGATGTTCGTGGCCAAGCAAGGCTGGCCCGGATTCTGGCTCCTCATCGCGGTCGCGATCGGCGGCTACATGGCCGCAGGCGCGGCGAACACGATCAACATGATCATCGATCGCGACATCGATCGCCGCATGCATCGGACGGCGACCCGTCCCACGGTGACCCAGCAGATTCCGACCCCCCATGCGACGATTTTCGCGATCGTCCTCGCGGTCGGGTCTTTCGCGATTCTGTGGAGCGCCGCAAATCTCCTGTCCGCGTTGCTTGCGATGGCCGGGCTCGCCTTCTACGTGGTGGTCTACACCCTGATTCTCAAGCGCCGGACCTGGCACAACATCGTCATCGGCGGGGCGGCCGGGTGCTTCCCACCCCTGGTCGGATACGCGGCGGTCAGCAACTCGCTGAGTCCGATGGCGTGGTGGCTCTTCGCCATCATCTTCATGTGGACGCCGGTCCATTTCTGGGCGCTGGCGCTCCTGATCAAGGACGACTACGAACAGGCCGGTATCCCGATGCTTCCGGTCGTGCACGGCGAACGCGTGACGGTGATGCAGATCGGCCTCTACGCGATCGTCACGGCGATCGTCTCCACGATCCCGTTCGTTCAACGCGAGGTCGGATTCATCTATCTCGCGCCGAGCGTGCTCCTCAATGGCATGCTCCTCCTCTACAGTTTCCAGCTCTGGAAGCAGCCCGATCGGCCCCGCGCCGTGAAGCTATTCCATTACTCCATGGTCTACCTTGCGCTCCTCTTCCTGATGTTCGCGGTGGACCGATCCTGGTGGGGAGGCTAACGATGCAATCGATGGAAGGACTTTTGACGCCGAGGTCGAATCCGTTTCACGTGAGACGGATCTCCGCGGCTCCGGGCACTGGAGGCCCACGCTAATGCCGCAGCTATTCAAGCCTAGCGCCAACACGCTGGCGAAACTGAGCGTCATCCTCGCCGGACTCCTGCCGGTCGTGGTGCTGTACGCGGGAGTCACGGTCAGTCGATCGCCCTACAACACCAAAGTCGATATTCCGATCGACCAGCCGATCCCGTTCAGTCACCAGCACCATGCGTACGAACTCGGCATCGACTGCCGGTACTGCCACACGACGGTCGAGAAGACCGCGATTGCGGGGGTCCCGCCGACCGAGACGTGCATGAGCTGTCACTCCCAAATCTGGACGAACAGCCCACTGCTCGAGCCGGTCCGCAAGAGCTATGAGACCGGCCTGCCGATCGCTTTCGCAGACGGCAGCCCGGGCTGGACGAAGGTCAACGCCGTTCCCGATTTCGTCTACTTCGACCATAGCATCCACATCGACCGGGGCATCAACTGCAACGTCTGCCACGGCCCTGTCAACAAGATGCAGATCACCTGGAAGGGTAACGACTTCCAGATGCGGTGGTGCCTCGAGTGTCACCGTGAGCCCGAGAAGTACCTCTACACCGATGCGGCGAATCCGAATCTGTCCGGTCGCGAGCAGGTCTTCAATCTCTACATGAAGCTTCAAGAGGGGGCCAAGCTCACCCAGCGCGAGTACAACATGCTCTACAAGAACGAATTCCGCTACTCGCCGAACACCAAGGAAATCGAAGAAGGAAAGGCCTTGGTCAAGAAGTACGGCGTCACGAAGGAATCCAACGTCGACTGCTACACCTGCCACCACTAACTGCACGATGAACATCCATCAGGTCACGGAACATCAGGACGAAGCGATTTCGCTGATCGAGTTGGCTCAGGCTCGCGAGGGCGAAGGGCGGGCACGGTCGCGGCTCGACATGGCCGCCGTTCGCGAGAAGCTCCGCGGAAAGAAGGGTCAGGAGTATTGGCGCGGGCTTGAGGAGATCGCGGAGACCAAGGAGTTCCAAGACTGGGTCGAGGACGAATTCCCGAATCGACGCAGCATCCTCGGTCTCGATCGGCGCGACTTCCTCAAGTTCATGGGCGCGTCGATGCTCTTGGCCGGCCTCGGCGGCTGCCGCGGCATGATTCTGCCCCAGCAGCGGATCGTGCCCTACGTCAAAGCGCCCGAAGATCTGGTGCTCGGTCGGCCCCTGTTCTACGCGACGGCATCGACCTTCCTCGGCTACGCGACCGGCGTCGTCGTCGAACAGCATGAAGGGCGTCCGACGAAGGTCGACGGCAATCCCGATCACCCCGCGATCGACGGTCATGTCGATCCGAACCTCCGCCGCCCCTCGCTCGATGCCATGACCCAGGCGACGATCCTCCAGATGTACGACCCGGATCGCGCGCCGAACGTCACGTTCAAATCCGAGATCGCATCGTGGGACGAGTTCTTCCGCTTCGCCGACAAGGCGCTCGACGAGGAGAAGAAGACCGGCGGGGCCGGCTTCCGGATCCTGACCCGAACGGTGTCGTCCCCCTCCCTCGTCGCACAGATGAACGACCTCAAGAAGGCGTTTCCCCAGATGCAGTGGCACCAGTGGGAAGCCTGCGGTCGCGACAACGTCCGAGCCGGCGCGACCATCGCGCTCGAGCGGCCGCTCGATACGATCTACCGGTTCGACAAGGCTGACGTCGTGCTCTCGCTCGACTCCGAGTTTCTCACCCAGCTGCCGGGCAGCATCCGGTACGCGAAGGAGTTTGCGGCCAAGCGCAACACCGAGAACGTCGAGGCGATGAGCCGGCTCTATGCTGTCGAGAGCGCGCCGACGCTCGCGGGCGCAAACGCCGACCACCGGCTCCCGATGAAGGCCTCCGAAGTGCAAGACTTCGCTTTGGCCCTCGCTGCCGCGCTGGGAGTGCCGAACGCCTCAGGTTCGTTCCCGAAGGCCGTCCCCGCGAAGTGGGCGAGCGCCCTGGTCAAGGACCTCGAGAGCCACAGGGGCCGCTCGGTCGTTGTTCCGGGCGATCAGCAGACGCCCGAAGTCCACGCCCTGTGCCATGCGATCAACGCACAGCTCGCCAACGTCGGGCAGACCGTGTTCTATGTCGAGCCCGCCACGGTTTCACCGCTTTCGCAAGTCGAGTCCCTGCGCGATCTTGTCGATGCGATGGCCGCGGGAAAGGTCAACGTCCTCCTGATCGCCGACTGTAACCCCATCTACGATGCACCGTCGGACTTCAAGTTCGCGGAAGCGATGGCCAAGGTCGGGCTGAAAATCCGGCTTGGCCTGTACCACGACGAAACCTCGGCGCAGTGCGATTGGTCGCTTCCGAACACCCACTATCTTGAGGCATGGAGCGACGCCCGAGCCCTCGAAGGGACCGTCAGTATCGTCCAGCCGCTGATCGCCCCGCTCTATGACAGCCACTCGCTCCATGAGGTGATCAACGGGCTTCTAGGCAAGGTGATGGACGGCTACCAAATCGTCCAGGGCTACTGGAAGACCCAGCCCCAGGCAACGGTTGGGGGCATGAAGTTCGACCAGGTCTGGCAGACCTGGCTCAATGCCGGACTGATCCCGGGAACCGAGTCGCCGATCGTGATGGGTCCGGCCGTCAACCCGAGCTTCATCACCGGCATGACGTCGAAGACCAAGTCCGGCCTCGAAATCGTGTTCCGACCCGACCCCCGACTCTGGGATGGCCGATACGCCAACCTCGGCTGGCTGATGGAACTGCCGAATCCGCTCACGACGATCACGTGGGACAACTGTGCGCAGATCAGCCCGAAAACGGCCGAGCAGCTCGGTTTGGCGAGCGAGGACATGGCGGTCCTCGAATACAACGGGCAGCGGATCGAGATCGGCGTATGGGTCATGCCCGGACATCCGGATGACGTGGTTTCCGTACACCTAGGCTTCGGCCGCACGAAGGGCGGGATCGTTGCCGACGGCGCCGGCGTGAACCTCTACCCGGTGCGATCGAGCAAGGCGATTTGGTCGGACCACGGGGCACGTCTCGTGAAAGGGGCCGGGTTCTACCCGCTCGCCGCGACCCAGCTCCATCACTCGATGGAGGGCCGCAATCTGATGCGCTCCGGCACCGTCGCCGAGTACCTGAAAAACAAGGAGTTCGCGAAGGAGGAACCGGTCGGCGTCAAGACCGGAATCTCGATGTACCCCGAGAACCCGTGGACGCAGAATCCGTACAAGCCGGAGAAGCCGTTCGAGGGATCGCAGTGGGCGATGACGATCGATCTCAACCATTGCATCGGCTGCAACGCGTGCGTGACCGCCTGCCAGGCCGAGAACAACATCCCGGTCGTGGGCAAGGTTCAGGTCAAGCGTGGCCGGGAGATGCACTGGATCCGCATCGACCGCTACTACAAAGTTCGCGAAGGGAACGACCTCGTCGATGCGTCCCAGCACAGTCAAGAGCTGCGCGATGCCTCGCGGAACGATCCCGACCTCTTGAATTCGGCAAACATCGACACGGTGTTCCAGCCGGTCACCTGCATGCACTGTGAGATGGCCCCGTGCGAGCCGGTCTGCCCTGTCGCGGCGACCGTTCACAGCCACGAGGGCATCAATCAGATGGTGTACAACCGCTGCGTCGGCACCCGGTATTGCTCGAATAACTGCCCGTACAAGGTCCGACGCTTCAACTACCTGAACTACGCCGACCGAACCGACTTCCCGTCCTGGCATCAAGCGCCGTTCTCGGGAAAGCGGATCAACGCCCAGTCGTTGATCCTGCTCAACAACCCCAGCGTGACGGTCCGTGGCCGCGGTGTCATGGAGAAGTGCACCTTCTGCGTGCAGCGCATCAACAGCGCCCGCATCGCAGCCAAGAAGGAGAACCGTAAGATCCGAGAAGGCGAGGTCAAAACGGCATGCCAGGAGGCTTGTCCGACCCACGCGATTGTCTTCGGCGACATCACGGACAAGGCCAGCCTGGTGAGCCGGAAGAAGCAGGATCCGCGGAACTACGCGATGCTCGAAGAGATCAACACGCGGCCCCGCGTGACGTACCTGGCCCGACTTCGCAATCCCAACCCGGAGATCGAGAACGCGTAATGGCAGTACAAGAAAAGCTCAATATCAGCGATCCGGCCGAGCTGCTCACGGGCGAACAGTCCTACAGCTCACTCGATCACGAGATCGGCGATATCGTCCTCGATCAGAAGCGACACCAGATGCGCTGGTGGTTGATCGTCGGCGCCGCGTTCCTGCTCGTGAACGTGATGCTGATGTCCATCGGCTACCTGCTCTACATGGGCATCGGCATCTGGGGCAACAACCAGCCGGTCGGTTGGGGCTTCGACATCATCAACTTCGTCTGGTGGATCGGTATCGGCCACGCCGGCACTTTGATTTCCGCGATCCTCCTGCTCATGCGCCAGCAATGGCGCAACTCGATCAACCGGTTTGCCGAGGCGATGACGCTGTTTGCCGTCATGTGCGCGGGCCTCTACCCGCTCCTCCATACCGGCCGGCCCTGGGTCGCCTACTGGCTTTTCCCGTACCCGAATATCCTCGGCATGTGGCCCCAGTTCCGCAGCCCGCTGATCTGGGACGTCTTCGCCGTTTCGACCTATATCACGGTCTCGGCGCTGTTCTGGTTCGTGGGTCTGATTCCCGACTTTGCCACCCTGCGTGACCGCTCGAAGCCGATGTGGCTCAAGAAGCTTTGGGGCATCCTTGCGATGGGGTGGCGGGGGTCGGTCAAGCACTGGCATCGCTATGAGGCGGCCTACCTCATCCTCGCCGGGCTTTCGACCCCCCTCGTGCTCTCGGTCCACTCGATCGTTTCCCTCGACTTCGCCGTGTCGATCGTCCCCGGCTGGAACGTCACCATCTTTCCGCCCTACTTCGTCGCCGGCGCGGTCTTCGCGGGCTTCGCGATGGTGTTGACCCTCGCGATCCCTATCCGCAAGTGGTACAAGCTCGAGAACCTGATCACTCCGACCCACCTCGACTGGTGCGCGAAGGTCATGCTCGCGACCGGCACGATCGTCTTCTACGGGTACGTGATGGAAGTCTTCTACGCGTGGTACAGCGGGAACCCGTATGAGCTGTTCCTCAAAGAGAACCGGATGGGTGGCCCCTACGCGTGGGCCTTCTGGTCGCTCTGGATCTGCAACGGCCTGATGATCCTCCCGCTCTGGATTCCGAAGGTCCGCAAGAACCTGGTCGCGCTGATGATCATCTCCCAGTTCGTCAGCGTCGGCATGTGGCTGGAGCGCTTCGTGATCATCCCGATGAGCCTGCACCGCGACTACCTGCCGTCCTCGTGGGGCATGTACTACCCGACCATCTGGGACTTCGGGATGTTCTTCGGCACCATCGGCTTCTTCGTCTTCATGATGTTCCTCTTCATCCGGTTCCTGCCGATGATCAACATCTTCGAAATGAAGGACCTGCTCCTCCGCAAGGAGCATGACGGACATAAGAACGGAGCTGCCCACGCGGCCCCGGCGATGGGTGGAGGGAAGGGAGGCGAGTAGCGCGTCGCGCGGATTCGCACGGAACAAGACTATGGCAGCGGCAACACACGAACCAATCGGTCACGGAGAGGGCGGAGGCGCGATTCAGCCCTACGCGATCGTCGCCGAATTCCATGACGCCGACGCGATTGTCGCAGCGGCGGCAAAGGCACGCGACGAAGGCTATCGTCACCTCGATGCCTACACACCGTTCCCGGTCCACGGGCTCGAAGACGCGCTCCACTTCAGCGATCCTCGAATCAAATGGACGATCGGGATCTGCGGCTTCCTCGGCGCGATCATCGGCTTCTCGCTTCAGTTCTTCGTCTCGGCCGTCGACTATCCGATGAATGTGGGCGGTCGACCGATGGTCAGCTGGCCGTCGTTCGTCCCGGTGACCTTCGAGTGCACCGTCCTCCTCGCTTCGTTCGGCGCCGTCATCGGCATGCTGGCGTTCAACGGGCTCCCGAGGCCCCACCATCCTATTTTCGAAACCCCTCGGTTCGAGCTGGCCTCGCAGACGAGCTTCTTCCTAGCGGTCGAGGCGACCGACCCGAAGTTCGATCGCCAGGCGACGGTCGCCTTCCTCGAAGGGCTCGGCGCCTACAAGGTCAGCGAGGTCACCTACAACCCGGAGGACGAGGTCTACTGATGCAACGACAGATCACGATTGGGCTGACGCTGGTTGGCGCGGCGCTCCTCGTTGCGGGTTGCCACACGGATATGTGGCAGCAGCCGAAGGTCAAAGCCCAGCAGAAAAGCGAATTCCAGGGCTTCTCGAACAAGGCCGCTTCGCGGCCGCTCGTCGCCGGCACCGTTCCGCGCGGCAAGATGAAGCTCGACGAGGCGTTCTTTACCGGGTTCCAAGACGGCAAACTCGTCAAGGAACTCCCGATCCAGGTCGACGAAATGGTCCTCAAGAGAGGGCAGGAGCGCTTCGACATCTTCTGCTCGCACTGCCACGGACGCAACGGCGACGGCAAAGGGATGATCAACCAGCGGGGTCTCGTGCTCGTGCGCCCACCCGCCAGCTACCACAGTGATCGGCTCCGCAACATGCCGATCGGCCACTTCTACGATGTGATCACCAATGGTTTCGGTGTGATGTATCGCCAGGCCCCAGGGGTCGAACCCGCCGACCGATGGGCGATCGCGGCCTACATTCGCGTGCTCCAGACCGCGATGAACGGCAACCTGAACGATGTACCGAGCGACGAGCGATCGAAGCTTGAGGCCAGTGCCGGGAAGCCGTCGATCGCCGATGCCGCAACGCCCGGAGAAGAGAAGTCATGAGCGAAAGTGCGAACTCGACAGTGACGCTGAACGGGGCCCGAAACCTGGGCGTCGGCGCCTTGGTCGTCGGCGGAGCCTTTTGCGTGACGGGCATGCTGACGAACGACAACGAGAAGTTCCTCGCGTCGTATCTCTTTGCCTACGTCCTTTGGATGGCGCTGACCCTCGGGTGTCTCGGACTCCAGCTTCTGCTCCACACGGTGCGGGGCTCGTGGGGCGCGGCGGTGGTCCGCATCTACGAAGCGGGCGGCGGCCCCCTGTCCTTCATCGGAATGGCGTTCGCGTTCGTGCCGATCGCCCTGAACATGGACACGCTCTACCACCATTGGATGCATCCGGCGAAGGGCGACATGATCCTCGCGCACAAGGCGGCCTGGCTCAATGAGCCGGCGTTCCTGATCCGGACCGGCATTTACTTCGCGATTTGGTTCGGGCTGGCGGCATTCATGCGAGCGTCGACCCTCGCTCAGGAGAAATCCGGGAATTCCAACGAGATCAGTCGGCGCAACAACCTCGCCGCCCCCGGGCTCGTGCTGTTCGTGGTGTCGGTGACCTTCGCGATCACGGACTGGGTGATGAGCCTCGACCCCCACTGGTTCTCGACCATCTTCGGCGTCTGGTACTTGGTCAGCGGCGTCCTGGGTGCACTTGCCCTCGGCGCGATCATCGTCTGCCGCAACGCCAAGGCGGAGCCGTACCGTGGAATCATCTCGCCCCAGCTCACGAAGGACCTCGGCAACCTGATGCTCGCCTTCACGATGTTCTGGTGCTACGTCTCGCTTTCCCAGTTCATCATTATCTGGTCGGGCAACTTGCCCGAGTTCATCACCTACTACAAGAACCGAGGCACGTTCGAGTGGACGATGTTCGGTGCGTTCAACATCTTCGTCGGTTTCTTCGTCCCGTTCCTGTTGTTGCTCTTTCCGCGGACGAAGGCGGTGGCGCAGGTCCTCTTGCCGGTCGCGGCGCTCCTTTTCGCCATGCGCTTCTCGGACATGTACTACCACGTGATTCCGGCGATGCGTTCGACCCTGTTCAATGTCTGGGATCTGGCCGCGCTCGTCGGCGTCGGCGGTGTCTGGACCCTGATGTTCGGCATCCAGATTCGGCAGGCACCGCTGGTGCCCAACTACGACACCCGGCTGGTGGAGGCCAAGGCGAAGCATGCCCACTGATCACGATCAACACAACGATCATCACGATCCGGTCGATGACCGCTCGCCGGAAGAACTCCGGAAGATGGCCTACGAAGATCGCGACATCGACATGTCGCAGATCAACAAGTCGGTCGTGGCGTTCTTCGCGTTCACCGTCGTCTCGATCGCGGCCTCGGCCGGCTTCTACTTGTGGGCGGCCGGACACATCGGACCCCAACCTGAGCCCCCGACACGTACCTTGCGGCTCGCCCCGAAGGACGCGCCGTACGTCCAGGGCAACGTGACCGCGAAGAAAGACATCAAAGTCCTCCGCAAGGAGGAGAACGAGTTGATTTCGACCTATGGCTGGGTCGACAAGAACAAGGGCGTCGTAAGGCTCCCGATCGATCAGGCGATGGCCCTCGTCCTTGAACGAGGCCTTCCGGTTCGCCCGGGCGCGCCGACACTCGAAGATGCCCGTAAGAACATGGGCTCCGCGGTCCCAGCCCCAAGTTCGATCGACACGACCAAGACTGGCTCACCCGCAGAAGGAGTATCTGAACCGCAATGAAACGCAACGGCTTTTGGCAGGGGATCGCGCGGCTCGCCGCCGGCGCGTTCGTCTTCGGGACCTTCGCGTGGGCCCAAAACCCCGCACTGGAGAAGCCGAGCCCGTTCAAGAGCGGCGCCCTCGGCGTCGACCAGAAGCTCGGGAACCAGCTACCCCTCGACCTGGAGTTCACCGACGAATCGGGGCGGACGGTCAAACTCGGCGACTACTTCGGCAAGAAGCCCGTCGTGCTCATCCCCGTGTTCTACGGTTGCCAGGGTGTGTGCAAGCTGACGATGGACGGCGTCCTCAAGGCGTTCAACGACATCAAGAAGCTGAACGTGGGGAAGGACTACACCGCGATCACCTTCACGATCCACCCGAAAGAAACCCCCGAGATGGCGGCCAAACTCAAGGTTGAGACGATGCTCCGCTATCCGCGTGAGGGGGCGGCCGAAGGCTGGCACTTCCTGACTGGCAAGCAGGAGTCGATTGCCGCACTCACCGACGCCCTCGGCTTCCGCTACATCTACGAAGAGCCGACCGGCTTCGTCGACCATCCGGCCGCGATCATGATCGCGACCCCGGACGGGAAGATCTCGCAGTACTTCATCAACGTCAACTACACCTCCAAGCTCGTGATGCGCTCGATCGAGGATGCCGGACACAAGGAGATCGGGGTGGTGACCGAACCCGTCTGGTTTGGATGCCTTGCCCGTGACCCGAAGACCGGCGCGCTGATGATCAACGTGATGAATACGCTCAAGTTCCTTGGGGTGGTCACGGTCCTCGTGATCGGTGCGTGGATCGCGGTCATGACGATCCGAGCAAAGCGACGGGCTCGAACCCAGGGGGCCGCATCGTGAACCTGCAGATCCAACCCGAAGCCGCCTCCGAGCGAGCGGTCGAGCATGATCAGCTGTTCTTCTTCATCACGGCCCTGACAATCTTCTTCACGGTCGTCGTCGGCGGGATCCTTCTCTTCCTCGCCGTCAAGTATCGCTGCACGAATTCGAAGGTCGATCGGTCGAACGCGCCGTACCATAACACGCGGCTCGAGGTCGCCTGGTCGGTGATTCCGCTCCTCCTCGCGATGCTCGTGTTCTTCTGGAGCACGAAGCAGTTCATCAGCTTGACGAACGCGCCAAAGGATGCGACCGACATCTTCGTGATCGGCAAGCAGTGGATGTGGCACGTCCAGCACGCGAACGGTATCCGTGAAAACAACGAGATGCACGTTCCCGTCGGACGTCCGATCCGCCTCACGATGATCTCGCAGGATGTCATCCACGCTTTCTACATCCCCGAGTTCCGACTGCAATGGCAGGTCGTTCCCGGACGCTACACGCAAATGTGGTTCACGCCGACCAAGCCCGGTCGCTACCATATCTTCTGCGCCATGCACTGCGGGGCCCAACACTCGGAAATGGGTGGATACGTCTACGTGCTGCCACAAGCCGAGTTCCAACAGTGGGTGGAGAACGGTGGCAATCGATTCCAACCCCAGCCGAAGACGATGGCCGAGGCCGGGAAGCAGATCTGGGACAAATATGCGTGCGGCAGCTGTCATGGACCAAAGGACAACGAACGCGGCCCGAGCCTCTACGCGCTCTTCAACAGCAAGCGAAAACTCAAGAACGGCGTCGAAGTCGTCGCCGATGCGGACTACATCCGCGATTCGATCTACAACCCCGCCGCCCGCATGACTGCGGGCTACGAGAACACCATGAGTCCGTACACGAAAGAGCAGATCAGCGAAGAACAGATGCTCAACGTGATCGAGTACATCAAGACGCTCGGTATCGCGCCGTCGGCCCCTTCGGGGACGACGCCGACAACCCCCGATCCGTTGACGTTGCGGACGTCGAATGAAGGAGATATGACTCGATGAGCGCCGTAGCCGGTCCGACGGTGGCCCCTGGCCCCGAAGAACGCACGAACTACCTGAACAAGAGCCACACGATCAAGTCGTGGCTCCTGACCGGGGACCACAAGCGCATCGCGATTCTGTACCTGATCAGCGTCTCGTTCTTCTTCTTTCTTGGAAGTCTTGCCGCCTCGATGATTCGACTCGAACTCACGTCTCCGACCGGGACGATGATGTCGAGCGAGGCCTACAACAAGATGTTCACTGCCCACGGCGTGATCATGATCTTCTTCTTCCTGATCCCGGCGATCCCGGCTGTGCTCGGGAACTTCCTGATCCCGCTGATGGTCGGGGCGAGAGACCTCGCCTTTCCACGCCTGAACCTGGCGAGCTGGTACCTCTACGTCCTCGGCGGCCTCTTCGGGATCGTCGCGATCTGCATGGGCGGCGTGGATACGGGCTGGACCTTCTACACCCCGTACAGCTCGCTCTACTCGAACAGCCAAGTCACCCTGACGATCTGCGGTGCGTTCGTCGCCGGCTTCAGCTCCATTTTCACGGGCATCAATTTCATCGCGACCATCCACAAAATGCGTGCGCCGGGCCTCACTTGGTTCAAGCTGCCGCTGTTCGTGTGGGCAACTTACGCGACAAGCATCATCATCGTGCTTGGCACCCCGGTTGTCGCGATCACGCTCCTGCTCGTCGTCGCCGAACGCGTCTTCCACTTCGGCGTGTTCAGCCCCGAGCTTGGAGGAGACCCGGTCCTGTTCCAGCACCTCTTTTGGTTCTATTCCCACCCCGCGGTCTACATCATGATCCTGCCCGGTATGGGCGTCATCAGTGAGCTGATCGCGTGCTTCTCCCGCCGAAAGGTCTTCGGCTACGAGTTCGTCGCATTCTCGAGCCTCGCGATCGCCGGAATCGGCTTCCTCGTCTGGGGTCACCACATGTTCGTGACCAGTCAGTCGATGTACCAAGGCGTGGTGTTCTCGTTCCTGACGTTCCTCGTCGCGATCCCGTCCGCGATCAAGGTCTTCAACTGGACCTCGACGATCTACAAGGGCTCCGTCCATTGGAACGCGCCGTTCGTTTGGGCGCTCGGATTCATGGGCCTCTTCCTCATCGGCGGTCTGACCGGTCTGTACCTCGGTTCGCTCTCGACCGACGTCCACCTCACGGGCACCTACTTCATCGTCGCGCACTTCCACTACGTCATGGTCGGAGGCACGATCATGGCGTTCATGGGCGGCCTCCACTTCTGGTGGCCGAAGATGTTCGGACGCATGTACCCCGACAGCTGGGGCAAGGCGAGCGCGATCATCACCTTCTTCGGGTTCAACTTCACGTTCTTCCCGCAGTTCGTCGTGGGCTACCTGGGAATGCCGCGACGCTATCACTATTACTACTTCGAGCCGACGTGGCAGGTCTGGCACGTGCTCTCGACCGTCGGTGCTTCGATCCTCGCCATCGGATTCATCCTTCCCGCGTTCTATCTGACGTGGTCGATCAAGAACGGCAAGCCGGCCGGACCGAATCCGTGGGGAGCGAAGGGTCTCGAATGGGAGACCGATTCGCCGCCGCCGACCGAAAACTTCCGGCACCCTCCGATCGTCACCGAGGGAGCCTACAACTACGATCCCGTCGCCGACGCCGAAGCAGTCGCCAAATCGGCAGCGAAGGCTGGAGACTAACGCATGGCCACGAGTACCAAGAGTTCATCACCGGTCGAACAGCACGGACACGGGCACGACCCGCTTCTGCACCACCAGTTCGAGGACATGCACCAGCAGACCGAGTCCTACTTGGTCGGCATGTGGTCGTTCCTCGTCACGGAAATCATGTTCTTCGGCGCGCTGTTCATCATGTACAGCATCTACCGGTGGAAGTACAGCCACGAGTTTTGGGAGGTCCACAATCTCCTCGATTGGAAGCTGGGCGGCATCAACACGTTCATCCTCCTCCTGAGCTCGTTCTCGATGGCGATGGGCGTCCACTACGCGACGCTCAAGAAGCATGCGCTCGTGAATCGCTGCCTCGCCTTCACCGTGCTCTGCGCGTGCGCATTCCTCGTGATCAAGCTCGGCTGGGAGTGGTGGCCCAAATGGGAGCACAACCTCTTCCCGGGACCCGGCTTCGAGTGGAACGAACACTCCCTCGAAAAGTACATCAAACCGGGATCTGACCTGCTGAGCGTCTCACCCAACATCGCCCAACTGTTCCTGAGCCTCTACTTCGCGATGACCGGCCTCCACGGTATCCACGTGCTCGTCGGTATCCTCGTGCTCGTCGGCCTGATGGTCCTCCACAAGAAGCAGACCCCCTCGGCCCAGGACTACGTCAACACCGAGATGGTTGGCCTCTACTGGCACTTCGTCGACCTGGTCTGGATCTTCCTGTACCCGCTTTTCTATCTCATCCCGAAGTAGGACACTATGGCAAGCGACTCTCACCTGAACCATCCGCCGGTCAAGCACTACGTCTTCAATCTCGTCGTGTTGACGATCCTGATGCTCGCGACGATCGGCGCGGCACAGATCCACATTCCCACGCCCGGCAACCCGGAATCGCCGCTGATGAACAACGTGGTCGCGCTGTTCATCGCCACGATCAAGGCGGGTTTGGTCGTCGCCGTCTTCATGGGGGTGCGCTACACCACGACCCTCGTCAAGATGTGGGCCTACACCGGCTTCACCTGGTTCACCCTCATGTTCATCATGTGGTGCGATTACGGCACCCGGAACTGGGAGCCGGTTGCAGGATGGGAAGGCAATCCTGCCAATGCTCTTCCGCGTGAACCTTACCGACCCGAAAAGAAGGCGGCCGGCGAGCATGGCGAAAGCCATGGTGCGACCGAAGCGCACTGATTTCGGCCTTCGGTTCGCCTGAATCTGCCATACTCGGGGGGTCGATGAACTGTCCGCCCCTGCCTGTTCGCGTGCGTGCGGTTCTCTTCGATGTCGACGGCACTCTGGCGGATAGCGTCCCCATGATCGTGGCCGGCCTCGGCGATGCGTTCGTGCAATTCGCCGGTGTTCGTCCGAGCGCGGAGACACTCCGAGGTCTGATCGGCATGCCTTTGGCCGCGCAGATGAACCTCTACGGACTGGACTCGAGCCTCACACCCCTTCCTGAACGCATTGCGTTCACGATGGATCGCTTCGCGTTCCATGCCGACAAGAGCGGCTTCTTCGACCCGGCAGTGGAGGCTCTCCGCGCCTGCCACAAGGCCGGCCTTGGCACGGCGCTCGTCACGAGCAAGAACGCCGACGAACTGCGTGGCTTCCTCCCCAAGTTCCCGGCGCGAGGCGCTGTGGACGTCACGGTCTGTGCTTCCGATGTCGACCGACCCAAGCCGGCGCCCGATTCCGCGCGCCTCGCTTGTGCCCGGCTCGATGTCGCCCCCGCCGATGCGATCCTGATCGGCGATTCCATTTTCGATCTCCAATGCGCCCGCGACGCCGGGGTTACCCCGATTGCCGTCGCCTACGGCGCCTCGACAGAGGAGACCCTCGCGCGCGAGCATCCGGCCGCCCTGATTTCGACGCCGGCCGCGTTGTACGAATGGGTTTCCGAACACCTGACCACCCTCCATGCCACGTAAGAAAAACACCGAACCTACCCCGACTCCCGCTCTGCCGGTCGAGTCGACCGAACCGAAGAAGACGTCTCGCCGACGCGCTCCGCAAGCGGAGGCGAAGCCGGTCGAAGAGGCACCCCAGCCCGCCGCGAAGACCTCTCGAGCTAAGGCCGTGAAGCCGACCCCTGAAAAGGAGCCCGTCGCCAAACCCCGAGCCAAGAAGAGCCCACCCGAGCCAGAGGCCGCTCCGACCCCGAGCGCTCGTCCGGTGAAGGCAGTGAAGCCCAAGCCCGAGTCGGTACCCGTCTCCGAGCCGAAAGGCTTGACCAAGGCCCCCCTCTTCGGCAAAGCCAAGGTCAAGCCGGCTCTAGCCGCTTCGGTTCCTTCCCCTGAAGCCGTCGAACCCGCGAAGCCGGCACGAAAGGCCAAGCCCGAGCCCCGACAGGCACCGATCAAACCCGAAGCCAAGAAGGTAGAGCCGGTCGTGGCCCGCGAGCCGGCCAAGCCGCAGTCGAGGAAACCGATCAGGAAAGCGGCCAAGTCGACGGATCCCCGCGAGGCGATCCTCCGTTCGACGGTCGAAGATCTCCCGGCTCCAACCTGGCGTCCGGCCCAGCCGATCCCGAAAAAAGCCGCCGAGCCGGCCCGAGGCCGACGATCGGCCACCCGCGAAGTGGCCGATGGCACCGTGGAACCGAATCTCGCCCCCCGTCGAACCCGCAACAAGAAGGGAGACGAGGCGAAAGAGCACAGGATCACGGCTGCTGAGGCGCTCGTCGTGCCCACCGAGGAGCCCGGCGACGAGCGGGGTCGACGTCGCCGTCGACGTGGACGCGGCGGTCGCGGCCGCGACGAGGCGACCATCACGGAAGCCGCCGCGCCCGCTTCGGCCGTCGCCGAAGACGCGCCATCGAACGTGCGGAGCGGTCGGCATCGCCCACAAGACGCTCCACGCGAGGTGTCGACCCCAACACCGCCCAAACCTCCGGCAACCCGTAAGCTCGTTCCGATTCCGGCCGACGCCCCGCAAGTCGTGACTCGGGACGGAGTGCCCGTGCTCACACGCAATGGGCGGATTTACCCGCCGTTGTTCTTCTTTGGCAGTTCGCCCGACGAGCGCCGCGCTGCGACCGTCGTCGAAGAGATGCGGATGGCGGCTGGAAACGGGGTCAAGCTATTCGCTCACCTTGTCGAACTCGAGGTCGACCCCAGCACGGTCAAGGACGCCGTGTCGTTCGCGGGCTACCTCCTCAAGAAGACGCTCGAGGTCTGTCCCGATGCTCAGGTTCTCTTTCGGATCGTCTTCACCGCCCCCCGCGGGTGGCAGCAGAAGTACCCTAAGGCCGCCTACGTCGCCGAAGAAGGCGGGATGGCAGAGCCGAGCCTCTGCGACGAAGCGTTCTGGGGTGATGCCGAGGCGTGCCTGCGCGACTTCATCGCGACGACGAGACGCCTCCCTCAAAGCGAGCACATCCTCGGGCTCCACCTGGAGCGCGGAGAGTGGTTCTTCGCGGCCGGCTGGGGTTATGACACCTCCGCCGCGGCCTACGACAAGTTCCGTGAGTGGGTTCGGCTTCGGTACCGCGACAACGTGGTTTCCTTGCGGGCGGCGTGGTTCGATGGCCAGGTTCACTTCGCGACCGTCTCCGTGCCCGAGTATGGACGCGAGCCGAGTGCCGGGGAGGAGTTCGTTCGCACCGGTCGAAAGGCCCGGCGCTGGGTTGACTATCACTTGTTCCTCAGCGACACGACCGTCGAACGAATCGGCAAGCTCGCGTACGCCGCCAAGGAAGCCAGTGAGGGCTACTACCTCGTCAGCGTTTCCTATGGGTACACGTTCGAGTGGTCGCACCCGGCAAGCGGGCACCTCTCGCTGGGCAAACTGCTTCGCACGCCCGAGGTCGACATGATCGCAGGCCCGCCAAGCTACAAGAACCGCGAGCCAGGCGGAGCGGCACCGTTCCCCGGGCCGATCGACAGTTTCGCGCTCAACGGCAAGCTCTACATCAGCGAGGAGGACTTCAAGACTTCCATCAGCGGGCAGCAGGAACCGGACGACTTCAATCCGATCATGCGAACGCCACAAGCTCTCGAGTCGGTTCACTGGCGCGGCGTCGGTGCCGCCCTTGCCCACATGTCCGGCGTCTCGTGGATGGACCTGTGGGGCAACGGCTGGCTGTCGACCGCGGGCATTTGGGAGCGCGGCGCGAGTGCGATCGACGACCTGGTCCGACGCATGGGAGCCAACCCGGCCGATCCGGATGTTGCCGTCTTCATCGACGAGCGCTCTCTCGCCTACCTCGTCGACCAGCATGCCTTTACCCAGCTTGTCCAGAACGTGCGCGAGGCCGTCCTCCGGAGCGGGCTCAACGCTGCGTTCTATCTGCTCAGTGATCTCGCGCATCGCGAGCGGTTCCCCGAGAGCAAGCTGTACGTCTTCATGAACGCCTGGGACATCCGGCCCGAAGTCCGCAGTGCGATCAAAGGGCGACTTCAACGGGACGGGAAGGTGCTGTTCTGGCTCTATGCCGCCGGGCTCTTCGACGGTGGGCGCGACTCGCTCGAGCGCGTGCGCGAGGTCACCGGTATCGCTCTCAAGCCCCAGCCGTTCGCGTCCAAGACCGGCACGACGCTGTTGAATCGGCGACACGTGCTGGGCGAGGCCCTGCCGGAGCGCCTTCTGGCGGACGGGGGCCAGCTCGAACCCAGCTACTTCGCAATCCCCGAGGACGGCGTCGTTCTCGGCGAGTACTCCCAGACAGGACTTCCGAGCTTCGTCGTTCGCGAGTTCACCCACGACGACGCGAGCCTCAACTGGAAATCGGTCTTCCTCGGCGAGCCGGTCGTCACCCCCGCGCTCTTCCGCGCCCTCGGTGAGATGGCGGGAGCGCCGATCTGGAACTACCAAGAGGATGTCGTCCATGTACGGCCGCCCTTCCTCACCGTCCATTGCTCCGGCGCGGGCGTGCGGGCGTTGACGTTGCCCGACAAGTGGTCCGCCTACGACCTCATCGAGCGGGCGTGGGTCTCGACCGATGCCACGCACCTGCGGTTCAACGCCACCGACGGTCAGACCCACGTCTTTCTCGTCGGTACGCAGGCCGAAATCGAGAGCCTCCTCCAACGCGACCCCCAAGAGTTGCTGACGATGGCCGAACTCCCCGAGCGAGCCGAGAACACGCTTCGGCTCGACAGCGTGATGTTCGACGTGCCGATCATGAAGCTCGACGAGTGGGTCGAAGAGACGTGGTCCGAGGATCTCGCCGACGACCTCCTCCTGAAGCCGTCGATGTTCGAGCCCGAAGTCGAGGAGCCGGTCGGGCCGGACCGAGAACGGGGTCGCCGCCGACGCGGGCGTCGCAAGGGTGGCGAGGAGGTCGTGACGGCGCGCAAGGAAGGGGCCGATATGCCTGATCCGTTCGACGCGCTCGGGATGAACGTCGTGTTCAGGAAGCGAAACTGACGTGTACCGCGCTGGATTCGTCGCCCTGATCGGGAAGCCGAACGTCGGCAAGAGCACGCTGCTCAACGCGATCGTCGGCCAGAAGGTTTCGATCGTCAGTGACAAGCCGCAGACGACGCGTCGCCGGATCCTTGGCATTGCGACCACCGACCGTTATCAAATCTGCTTCGTCGACACGCCGGGCGTCCATGAACCGCACACGACGCTCGGGAAGATCTTGAACGAAACGGCCAGTCAGGCTCTTTTTGACACGGACCTGATCCTCGTCGTTTGCGATGTCTCGAAGCCGCCCGACAAGGGCGACGAATCGATTGCGGCGATGGTGAAAAACGCGCTCAAAGGACCGAAGGCAACGCCGGTTCTCCTCTGTCTCAACAAGATGGATCTCTTGAAGGCCCACAATGTGGTCGCGCACGTCGAGGCGTACACGAAGCTCTTCGGGACCGACGACCAGATGATGACGACGATGACGCGGCAGCACAACGCCGATAAGCTTGTGGAGATGATCGTCGAGCGGCTCCCGGAAGGGGATCCGATCTTTCCTGAGGACGAAGTCACGGACGTCCCGATGCGCATACTCGCCGCCGAACTCATCCGGGAGAAGGCGCTTCGCCTCACACGGCAGGAGATCCCCCACGCGCTCGCCACGGTCGTCGACCTCTGGGAAGAGGAGCCGACCAGCGACCTCGTCCGGATTACGGCCTCGATCGTCGTCGAGCGTGAGGGCCAGAAGGCGATCCTGATCGGCAAACGCGGGTCGATGCTCAAGCAAATCGGAACCGAAGCACGCGGTGAAATCGAGGAGATGCTCGGCAAACGAGTCTTCCTTGAGCTCTTCGTCAAAGTCCGCGAGGATTGGCGTCAGAATCCGCGGATGCTCCGGGACCTCGAGTACTCCTAGGACTGCTGATCGCTCTGCGCCACAATCGACCATGCTTGCGCTCCTTGTCGGGTTTCTCGGCGTTGCCGATCTCCGCTCCGAAATCGACGCCACCGTTCAGGCGGCCTTCAAGACCCTCAAGCCGACCGGCATGGCGGTGGCGGTCGTCGAGAACGGCAAGCCGCTCTACGTGAAGGGGTTGGGATTTGCCGACCTCGAGCAGAAGCGGCCGATGACGGCCGATTCGGTCCACTACCTGGCCTCGCTCGGCAAGCACATGACGGCCACCGCCATCCTCCTGCTCGAGGAAGACGGCAAGCTGAAGCTGGACGACTCGATTACGACCTACCTGAAGGATGCGCCCGAGACATGGAAGCCGGTCACGGTGCGGCACCTGCTTCATCACTCGGGGGGTCTGCCCGATTACCTCACCGCGGTCGGCGACATCGCCAAGGAGGTCACCGACGCCGACCTCGTCGCGTCGATCAAGGACAAGCCGGTGCTCCGTCCGCCCGGCGAGAAGTGGCAGTACAGCAACACCGGATACATGCTGCTCGGCCTGATCGCGGAGCGGGTTTCCGGGCAGCCCCTCGGGGAGTTCCTCCACAAACGCGTGTGGGGGCCGAGCAAGATGAACGCGACGAGGCTCAACGACCCGTTCGCAATCATCCCGAATCGGGCGCGAGGCACGATGCGTCAGGGTGCGTCGATCCTCAACGAGGCACCGACGAGCCGATCGCTGAGCAAAACCGGGGATGGCCCGGCGATGTCCTCACTTCGGGATCTGATGACGTGGGATCAGGTCCTCTCCGGCGATCGCGTGCTTTCCAAGCGCGTCGTCGAGAACCTCTTTGCGCCCGACACCCTGCCGGTTTCTCCAGAGCGGTCCGACCTCCGCTACGCGGCAGGATGGATGATCTCCCGTCGCGACGGACGGCTGACCCAGTCTCATGGCGGCGGGTGGGTCGGTACGACGACGCTGATGGTCCGGGTGCCCGCCCAGAAGCGGTGCGTGATCGTCTTGGTGAACCAGGGCAGTGTCGACGTCGAGCCGATGGTCAAGTCGACCCTCGATAGGCTCGACTCCGATGGAACCAAGCCGAAAGAACGGTAGACTCAAGACAACATGATCTCTCCGCAGGAGCTGATCGAGCGCGCCTACGCCGTGCTCGCGACCCGTCCCGGGTTTGTCGAGCGCCAAGACCAGCGACAGATTTCCTTGCTTCTCGCCGACTGCATCGAAGCCGGGAACTCGGGGGCGTTCGAGGCTCCGACCGGATTGGGCAAGTCGCTCGCCTGCCTCATCCCTGCGATCGCCTGCGCGATGGCCCTAGGTAAGCGGGTGGTGATCGCGACCTACACCAACGTGCTCGCCGAGCAGTACTGGCGGCACGACCTGCCCCTCGCCCTGAGCCTATTCGAGCCGTTCCTCGCCGATCTCAAAGGTGACGAGGGGCCGCCCGCGTTGCCGGCCTGTCAATTCCTGATCGGGCGCACTCGTTACGCGTGCCTGGCCGCCGGACTCGAGACCCAGCCCGCCCTCATCCGCGACTTCCAGCGCCGCGCCGAGATGGGGATCGAGTCGGAGTTCAGGAGCCTCGCCCAGCGTCCGGCCCGCGAACTAAGCCGCCTTTGGGGCCAAATCTCTGCGCCGCCCGTGTGTCCCGGCAAGCTCTGCGACCACTACGAGCCGTGCTTCTACTACAAGGCCCGACGCCTGGCCGAGCGGGCCCAAGTCGTGATCACGAACCACAGCGTCGTCCTCCAGGATGCGCTTCTGAGGCGTGCGTCCGACGGCGAGCAGACCATGCTCGGCAAGGTCGACTTCGCGATCCTAGACGAGGCCCACGACTTCGTCCAGGCCGCCCAAAACGGTCTCGAATTCGAACTCAGCGCCGCGAAGCTCGCAACCCTGGAATCGCTCGCGATCCGGCTGTTCCAAAGCGTGGGTTCGGCCGCGCTGACGGCTCAATCCGTCCCGGAGTGGGAGAAGCTCTTCCGAGGCTACAAGGCGGTGCTCGATGGTGCCCAGCGCGGTCTCGTCGACCTCGGCATGGCGGTTCAGAATTCGGGCATCCTGGCCGCCACCCCCGACTCAGTCTGGCGGCATCCCCAGGTTCAGAAGTCGGCGATTCCCGAGCGGCTCGAACAAGCGAAAGCGATCGCGACGGAAGTCGGGGCGGCCACGCTCGCGTTCACCGGCGAAGCGCGGCGACAGGTCACAGCCTGGCGCGACGCCGACAAGATCGGTGGCGAGATCGCGAAATCGGCGCTGGATGCCGTGCGCGGATACGCGACCTACCTCGCCGATTACGCCTACGGCTGCTTCGCCCTCTTCGACGACACCCCCGACGGGATCGAGGGTCCCGGCCCGCTTGGGCCCGCCTCGGTGACGCATCTGTCGATGACTCCGGACCGGGGACCCGTCCTGCGGCTCGACCTGATCGACTTTCGCGAACCGCTCCGGACGCTGCTTTGGGAGAAGACCCCGTGGGCGTGCCTCTCGGCGACACTCGCTCTCGACGGGAGTTTCGACTACTTCGTTCGATCGACCGGAGCGGAACCAAACTTCGCCGAGATCCTGCCGACGCCGTTCGACTTTCCGAGCCAGGCGGCACTCTACCTGCCTCCGAACGGTCGCATCCCCGACCCGACCTGGGCCCGCAAGTCGGGCGAGGAGGAGGTGTATTACGACGCCCTCGCTCGCGAACTGCGCGACATCATCCAAACGATGGGCGGCGGTGTCCTCGCGCTCTTCCACAGTCGGCGCGAGATGGAGGCGGTTTACGGCCGGCTGGGGCTCGAGTCCACGCGCTACCCGGTCTATCTTCAGCGGGCGACGGGAGCCTCGACGACGGGCGATCGTTTTCGCGAGAATGTCCACTCGTCGCTGTTCGCTCTCCGGTCGTTCTGGACGGGATTCGATGCCCCCGGCGAGACCCTACGCTGCGTGACGCTGGTGCGCGTGCCGTTCGAAGTGCCGGTCGAGCCGGCCGCGCTCGCCCGAATGGCCTACCTTCAGGCCGAAGGCCTCGATCCGTTCGCCGCCCACACGCTGCCCCTCGCGAAGATGATGATGCGCCAGGGATCGGGACGCCTGATCCGTCGAACCGAAGACTATGGCCTCATCGCGCTCCTCGATCCGCGCTTGCGGAGCAAGCGCTACGGCGAGGAAATCCTCGAGAATCTCCCGTCCGGAATGCGGACGTTCGACGACGTCGTCGAGGCCGCCGCCCATCTCGGTATCGGCGCACTCGCATGACCGCGCTTCAGGCCGAAGCCCTGGAACTGGCCCAGGGCCGCGCCCCTACGCCGACCGAACTGGAGCGCGTCGGCCAAGCCGTTTCACCCGAAGCCGCGCGCTGGGCGTTCGAACAATGGTCCCTTCGGGAGCGCGCGAAGGCGAAGTTTTCGCGTGCGGCGGAGATGCTCTTCGAGCGCGAAGCGCTCGAACAGGCCACCTCCGAGGTCCTTGCACGTTATCACGCCGCGCGCTTCCCCGAGGGCGTGCTAGTCGTCGATCTCACCTCCGGCATCGGTGGTGACGCGATGGGGCTCGCCGAGCGCGGGCCGGTGCTCGCGTTCGAGCGGAACCCGGTGCGCGCCGAAATCCTACGGCACAATCTCGACCTCGTCGATCCCGACTCGGTCGTCGTGGAGGGCGATGCCCTCGATGGTGCTTGGGAGTTCGAATACGCGATCGCGGATCCCGCACGTCGCGTCGGAGGGCGGCGCACGCTCGACCCCGAAGCATTCGTTCCGGATCCGGTGGCGGTCGCGAACCGGATGCGCACTCTGAAACTGGGCCTGATCAAGCTGAGCCCGATGCTCTCGGACGCCGTCCTCGAAGCGCTCGGGGTTGGGCTCGAGTTTGTCGGGCGCCGAGGCGAGTGCTCGGAGGTGCTCGTTCTGTGCGGGAGCGAGGCCGCCGCCGGGCGGTGGGCCGTGCTCGCTGACACCGGAGAGCGGCTCGAAGCCGGCCCCATGCCGCATGTCGGGGAGATCCACCGATTCCTGTTCGACGCGCACCCCTGCGCCGTTCGCGCTCATGCCCTCGGAGCCCTTGCATCGGCGTACGACCTTGTCGCGGTCGGGGTTGCTCCCGGCTATCTGACCGGACCTACGCGGCTGGAATCCCCCTGGCTCAGAACGTACGAGGTGATCGAGGTGCTGCCGTTCGATCGCAAGCGGGTCAAGCAGCGCGTTCGTGAGCTTGGTGGTCGGGTTCAGGAGCTCAAAGCACGCGGTCACCGCTTGGACGCGGACGAGGAACGCAAGCGACTCGATCCGGGTGGTGTCGAGCCTCTCACGATCATCGTGATTCCGGGGGAGTCGGGGATTCGCGCCGCCTTATGCCGGCGCACCACTTAGCACGAAGGGTCCGTGCGACTCGCACGGACCCTTGCGCAAAAGGAAGCCTCTCAGCGTGTGAAAATGACCTTCGCCGAGCCGCCCATCCCACCCGGGAGGTTTAAGGTCATCGACTTGCCGTCCTTGCTCAGGACCATCGTCTGCGGCTTGGCTTTGTCGCCGGAGACCGCCTTGCCGTCTTCCTTCTTCGCGGTAATGACGATGTTGCTACCGGTTTGCTTCCAGGTCCCCTCGCTGGTCGCGCTCTTGTTGGGACCTGGGATGTTCGTTGCCTTGAGGACGTAAGTGTTGTTCGCCTTCAGCTCGAGGGCGACGCGCATCTTGCGAGCCTCCGCCAGCATGTCGTCCATCATCTTCTTCTGGGCCGCTTCCATCTTCGGCATGTTGGCCGGGAGCTTGATTTCGAGCTTGCCGTTCCACTTGCCGACAGCGTTGGCAGCGTGGGCGACGACAGCTACGACGAGGACAGCCGCAACGAGGGCGAATCGAGCGAGGGCTTGTTTCATTTCAACCTTATACCGCTTCGGTGGGCGGGGCGTTTCATGAAGTTACTTCTGCCGCGTGAACGTGAGGGTCCCACGCGTCGAGACCTGCGTGAACTCGTCGTCCCCCTTCCACGTGATGGTTCCCGTGTCGGGCTTGTTGAGGCTGCTCTCCATCGCCTTCTTGGCCGCATCCGAGGCCATCTGGTTGCCGCTCTTGACGTCGACCGACGAGAGGGTCATCGTGAGATTGTTACCCTCCAGCTTGTACGTGCCCTTCATGGTCATCGTGAGTTCGCCCATGCCAGGTGCGCTTGCCTTGACGACCATCGTCATGGCGTCCCCTTTTTCGAAGGTCGTGGTGGCGGAGCCCATGGGCATACCGGCGACGTTCCAGGTGCCGGCGAGTTTGTCGCCCTTCCCACACCCGATCAAGGCTGCGATCGCGACAAGGACGAGAATCCAAGCAAAGCGTGTGTTGCGCATAGTGCAGACTTTAGCACGCCAAGAACGAGAAAGCCCCCTCTCGTGGATGCGAAAGGGGGCCCGAGTGGGTCGCTGATCATCGCTCCTCGATCGGGATGAACGGCTGGTTCTGGGGGCCTTCGTAGATGCACTTCGGGCGGATGAGGCGGTTGTTGTCGAGCTGCTCGATCGCGTGCGCGGTCCAACCGGTGGTGCGAGCCACCACGAAGATCGGGGTGTAGAGGTCGATCGGAATCCCGAGAAGGAAGTAGGCGTAGGCGGCCGGGAAGTCGACGTTCGGGTAGAGGCCCTTCTCCTCAAGCATGACACGCTCCAGGGTGTCGGCGATCTCGCCCCACGTCGTGTTGCCCTTCCGCGCCCCGATCTCCTTGGCGACCTTGGTCAGGAACATCGCACGGCTGTCGCCCTTCTTGTACTCGCGGTGACCGAATCCCATGATCTTCTTCTTGTTGGCGAGCGCATCTCGAATCCAGGCTTCGGCGTTCGCCGGCGAGCCAATCTCTTGGAGCATGTACATCGCCTCTTCGTTCGCGCCCCCGTGGAGCGGGCCTTTCAGCGTCCCGATGCCGGACACGACACCGCTGTAGAGGTCGCTGAGCGTGGCGACGGTCACCCGGCAGGCGAAAGTCGACGCGTTGTAGCCATGCTCGGCGTACAGAGTCAAGGACGCGTCCATGACAAGTGTCGTGAAGTCGTCGGCGACCTGACCGCCGTGGAGCAGATAGAGGAAGTTCCCCGCGATGCTCAGGTCGGGATTCGGCTTGATCGGATCTTTGCCCTCTCGAATCCGATGCCCGTTCGCGACGAGCGTGCTCGCCTTTGCGATAATGCGGACGGCCTTGCGAACGTTGGCGTCGTGATTGGTGGCGGGTTCGGCGTAGTCGGGGTCGAACGGAGCAAGCGCGGAGTACGCGGTCCGCAGCATATCCATCGGGTGAGTCTGCTTGGGAAGTTGCTTCATCACCGTGTAAATCTGCTCGGGAACCTCTCGCTCCTTGCCGAGAACCTCGCGGAAGTTCTCGAGTTCGGCCCGATTGGGGAGCTTGCTGTAGATGAGCAGGTAAGCGGTCTCCTCGAAGGAGCCCTTCTCCGCGAGATCGTGGACGTCGATGCCTCGATAAACGAGGCTGCTTCGGTCGCTATCGATCTCGGAAATCGTGGTGATGCCGCCAATGACGCCTTCAAGGCCGGGGCTGTAATTTGGATACGTGGTCGCGCTCATGAGGGTGAAATCCTTTGGGAAGTATCACCTTAGTCTACTCGAACGGGGTGAAAAAGGTAGCGAGCGGGGAGGCTCCCGAAGTACTCCCGGACCGCGCGTTCTCGGCCTGAAAGACCGGGATCGGTCGACAGTCGCCAACCGATCCCGCAGTCAAGCTCGGCCTATTTCGAGAAGCTCAATCCGATCCGATCGATCTTCGCTTCGGGCTTTCCGAGCGAGCTCCCGGGAATGGGCACGAACCGAACCCGAACGCGAACCGCGCGGGTGGAGGGTTCGATGAACCGCGAGACGAACCCGGCCGGAGCAATCGCCGCGACCGTATCCCCGAGGGAGGCGGGCCGGGTGTCGACGATCTCCCACGCCGAAGTGTCTGCGTTGAACAACTCCGTGATCTGCGTCTGGCCTGTTGTTGCCTGGGCCTCGACGGTGACCGAGAACGTCAAGGGGTTTGTGTACGGCGCGACCCCGTTCGCCTCGACGTGGAGCGATGTCGGGCCGCCGGACCGGAACACGCCGGCGATGTGGAGCCGATTGTCTTCGCTCGCTTGAAGGCTTGCCAGACTCCCGCTTCGGGTCAGACCACCGACGGTGAAAGCGGTCGGGGTTGCCGCCGAGCCGGTCGGAGTGACGTTCACGAGGTAGAGACCCCGCCCGTGGGTGACGTTGATCAGTTCGTCACCGTCCTTCCACACCAATTCGTCGATCGGGCAGGTGTCGGGCCCGTCGGTGACCGCACCCCACGAGTTGCCCCCGTCGCAGGAGATGAAGAGCCCGATGTCGGTGCCCGCGAAAAGACGATTCGGGTAGACCGGATCGAGGGCGAGGGCGCTCACCGGGACTTCAGGAATTCGCCGGGAGGCAACACCGGTGACCTGGGCCCAGGTCGTACCGCCGTTGGTGGTGGCCCAGATGTTGTTCGGCTCCCACCCCATGAACGAGACGAACGCCCGGTTATGGTTGGCCGGATCGATGACGATCCGTGAAACCCAGCGTCCGACGCTCCCGCCCGGGAAGTTCTGATCGACCCGGGTCCAGGTCGGCGAGCCGGCGGTACCGTTGGCCGTCTTGAAGATCTGCCCGTTGTTGTGCCCGACCCAGATGACGTTGGAGTTACCCTGGGCGACCGTCACCGTGGAGTGGAACCGCGGGTCGTAATTCTCCATGTGAGAGAGTTCCTTCCCCGTTCCTCCGCCAAGCCCGCCCGGGATCGGCGGCTTGATGATCGACCAGGTCGGAGTCGTCGCCTTGACGTTGCTGCTCCGCCACAGATTGAGCCCGCACGCGAGCATCGTGTTCGGGTTGTTCGGGTCGAGGATGTAATGGGGGATGAAGTTGCAGCGGCTGGTCGAGCCGGCGTCGGTAAGCCCACTCGTGATGCTCGCGAAACTCGATCCGCCGTTGGTGCTGCGCCGAATGCCATGGACCTGCGACGATCCATAGAGGTAGTTGCCGTCGGTCGGGTCGGCAGCAGCAAACGCTCCATCACCGCCGATGACGCCGATCGTCCAGTTGAGCGAGCCGGAGTAGATGTTCGTGTAATTGTCCTGGGCGCCGGCGATGATCTTCCCGCTCGGCGAGTAGGCCGCGCCATAGAACTGGGTGATGCCGAGGCCATTGTTGATGTGTCCGCCGGACCCGGTGGTGGCATCGTTCGTGAAGCCGACCCCGCCATCCCCGGCAAAGAACAGCCGCCGGTTCGTCGTGCCGTTGTACTGCGGATGCGCGACGATGTCGTGATGGTCGGCGTGGATGTTGGGAAACGCGTTCGAGCGGGTGAGGCCCCCGTCCGTGCTCCGGTAGAGATTCACGGCTCCGTACACGAGGAAGTTGGGGTTGGTCGGATCGACCCAAATCGCGAGGTTGTAGGCCTGATAGGTCGGGATCGTGAGGGCGGCGTTGACGTCGACCCAGGTTTGGCCGCTATTCGTCGACTTGAAAATCCGCGCCGACTGGCTCATGTTGCCCATGATCGCGTAGCACGTGGTCGGGGTACTGGCGGCCCAGGTGACCTCGGCCCGGTGGACGCTCGTCATGCCCGTCGAGTTCGCGAAGCTGAGCCCGCCGTTGCTCGAATACACGACTCCGGGATTGCCGTGGATACCGGCGATGACGAGGTTCGCGTTGGTGGGATGGAAGTCGACGTCGTAGGCGTGCCCGGTCCAAACCTGCGTCCAGGTGTCGCCGCCGTTCGTCGAGCGCCAGATTCCGGTACTCGTCGCGGCCAGCATCGTGGCCGGACTCCCCGGCTGAAATGCCAACCGGTTGACGAAATACCAATCCGACGTGTCGGTTGCCGGGATCTGAGTCCATGTCTGGCCTGAGTCGGTCGTCTTGAAGATCCCCGCACCCCGAATCGCGGCCGTGTTCTGGGAGCCCTCGACACTCTCGAAGAAGCCTTCTCCGGTGCCCGCGTAGAGCACGTTCGGATTGGTCGGGTGCATGACGAGACAGCAGACACCGATCGCGCTCATGAACCCGTCGAGCGGGGACCAATTGGTGCCTCCGTTGGTGGTCTTCCATACACCTCCGCCGACCGCGCCGACGTACATCGTGGTGGGGTTGTTCGGTTCGATCGCAATACTGCGGATACGGCCCCCGATATTGGCTGGACCGAGCCATTGCCAAGGGGAAAACTGGACACCGACCTCACCCGTCTCCTGCTTTCCGATCAGGGTGGCCCGTTGAGCGAGGGCCCTCGAGAGCGCCCGCTCCGGCAAGGTGCCGTCGGCGCTGAGACGAGCCTGCCATCGCTGGCGCATCGCCCGCACCGCGGTGGGCACTTCAGTCGGCTCCGGCCGAGGAGCGACGCGTTCGGGGGCGCAGCCGGTGAGCGTGAGACCAACGAACAAGCATGTAAACCAAGAAAATTTCGACATCGTCCTTCCTCGAAGTTCCGTTGCGGGAGGCAAAACGTGACGCCTGCCACGTGACGGCTATGACCCAAGGACGGATCGAAGACGAAGTCCGTTCGGTTACTTTCCTGCGACGAATGCTCGGACTATGCCGTCGGTCCCCGACGCGAACAGCGTACGATGGTCTGGAGAGAAGACGACGTCGAACATGGGGCGTGGTGTCTTGGTGAGCCGCGCCAGTTCATGACCCTGCAAATCCCAAACCCGAGTGGTGCCGTCCTCGCACGCGGTGGCGATCCGGCTCCCATCCGCCGAAAAACAGGCGCCGGCAACCCACCCTCCGTGCAAGAAGGACGCGATCCTCTTGCCCGTGCCCGTATCCCACAGCGAGGGTCGCAGGTCGAAGCCGTTGACCAGGAGAAGGCTGCCGTCGGGGGAGAACTTAGCCTCCCAAAGGCGACTCTCGAAGGGTCCGAGAGTGCGGTCGTCGGCCTCGTCGATTCCCACGAGGCGCACGGTCCGGTCCGGAGTCGGTATCGCCGCCAACCTCCCGTCACTCGACCATTCGATCGGATACACCGTGAGGTGGGGAACCATGGAGGGCGAGGCAGCGGCCGGAAGCTGCCGCAGCAGGCCGAATCGCCGATCGAAAAGCGCGACTTCGCCCCGGAAGCCGCGAACCGCCACATTGCCCTCGCTGGAGAATGCAAGGGAAGAGGCAAGGAAGTCGAGTGAGACCTTGGCTTCGGTTCCGTCCTCGCCGATCCGGATGAGCTTTCCCTGGCGGGTCGTGGCCGCGAGCCCGCCGCCCGGTCGGAAGCGAGCACTCAGATACGGGAACGCCGCGAAGGTCTGAACCGGTGTTCCGCTCTCCGACTCAACGATGTGCAGAACGCCGGACGGGGTCACGTACAGCAGCTGACGGCCGTCGGGAGAGAATGCCATGTCGTGGCGACTCGGGATCCGACCGGGTTCAAACGTCCGGATCCGCTGCAGGCTCTTCGCGTCGAGCAAGATGACCTTGCCGTTGATGGATGAGGCGACCAGCCGGCTCCCGTCGGGCGAAATCACGAGCGACTGCAGTTCTCCCGCCCCCAGGGCAATGCTGTCACTCGCGATCAGCGAGGATGTCGGTCGGCTCAGCACTTCGCCGGTGGAGTCCATCGAGAGGAGGCGATCGCCATCCCGCCACAATCCGATCACCGGTCGGACGTGATCGTCGAGCTCGGTAATGGGCTGCCATGTTCGGGTGTCGTAGACCAGGAGCGCTCCGTTCTGATAGGAGACGATCGCTCGATCCAGGTCTGGCAACACGCGGACCATCACCGGGGTCGATGTCAAGCCCGGTGCCCTGGCGACGCTCCGTCCGGAGCTCAGGTCCAGGACGGCCAGCCCGAAGTGGTTGCTTTCGAGGACGACCCGCGACAGCTCTGTCGAGACCGTGGCGACCGGGGTCCCAGGGACCGAGACCGTCCACAACTCTGTTGCCGTGGTCCAATCGAGCCGTGTTACACGCCCATCGGCGACGAGAACCACATCGGTACCACTGAATTCAGCACGTCGAATGGCTTCTGGGTGACGGTATCGACGCTTGCCGGTGGCATCGAGGAATTCGATCGACCTCTCATCGGAGGGGTCCCTCAAGAGGATCGGACCGGTCAACGCCGCGATCGCGACCGCCTGACCGTCAGTGAGTTCCGCGATCCGATCGGCACGCTTAGCGCGTTCCTTGATCGCACCCTTGCCGATCGTCCTTTCGAGGAGGTACGCGGACTCCATCGCGATCTGAAAGTTTCTGACTCGAAACGGGCCCTCACGGTCAATATAGAATTCGTTCTCGCGGCGGCGGATGATGTGCCCGTCTTCGACCCAGACCCGGCTGAACCCGGGTCCAGGTTCAGCGGGAAGTACGACCTTCGCGCGCGTCAACCGATGATGCCAGTACCGCCACTCCCAGCCCCGCTCCGGATACTCGGCCTGGCTCTCGATCAACTCGCGGACGGTCGGCCATGCGCCGTCAAATGCCTCCCGCGACGCGAGGAGCATCGACGTCCGATACGCCTCATCCGCGGCGCGCCTTGCCACTTGTCGCGACTCCGACAGGGCGATGTTGCGATCCCGGGCGAGGACCGCGAAGGTCCCGGCGATCAACCCCAGCGTGAGGACCGCGATCGAAGCCGCGAGGCTGACGCGCAGTTTGGCCCGCTTTGTCGCGAGCCGAATCCGCTCGGCTTCGCCTCGGGGAATCGCGCTTTCGACGAAGGAGGGTCCGAACAGCCGGGCATAGAGGCGGTTTCGACTCACCAAACGGTCACGCTCTTCGACGACCGCCCCTGAAAGCTTGAGAACGGTCGCGACATCGTCACGAACCGAGCGGGACGGCAGACCTTTGCCCAGGACCTGGCGATACGCGTCGAGCACGAGAGCTGTCGCCTCGGTGGAATCGGTGCCCGGAATGTACGGCTTCAAGAGTCGGCGTTCGACGTCGGCGAGATTGGGTTCCCGCTGGCGTGACTCGGCACTCAGAAACTGCGCTTCGACGAGTCGGTCGACGTCTTTCGAGGTGCGATACGTCTCGTCCTCGGCAATCCACCGACAGAGCAGCTGGGTCAGATACGGGTGGCCGTTCACCCAATGGTAAACCCGGTCAAGCAAGGATGCCCCGTGCCGTTCATGGGTCGAAAGGGGCACTTCATAGGGTCGCAGCTCCCACCGCGAAAAGTCGTTCAGCTCGATTCGGTCGCCGACGTTGAATGGCGTGGTTTCGGGATTGTCGATCAGCTGGGACGCTGACGCGACACCGACGAGGCAGAAGGTCAGTCGGCAGAACTTTGGCTCGGCGGCGCGGCGATTGAAGCACTCTCGGATACCGGCAAAGAACTCGTCGGTCTCGAACGGGAGGCTCCGGACGAAGTCGATCTCGTCGATCATCACGACGATGTCCTCCTCGACTCGATCGAGAATGCCAAGCTCGAGCACTTCCATGAACCGAGCGTGCGCGCCCAAGTCGAGCCGCTCCTTCCAGAGCGTGAACAGATCGGCTGCGACGCCCAGGTCGCGGCCGATGACGTTCAGGATCCCCGCGTACCACTTCTCGACATCGAGGTTCGAACCGAGACGCTGAAGGTCGACGCGCACGATTCGGGTGCCTCGCTTCTGCAACACCGACAGCGCGTGCCCGACCACGGACGACTTGCCCTTCTGTCGCGAATCGAGAATGAACACGAAGCGGCCCTCCGCGAGGGCGTCGATCAAGTCGCGATCCGCGGCGCGCTCGAGATAGCTGAGCGAGTCCGCAGAAAGTGTGCCGCCTGCCTGAAAGAAGCCTGCGTGATCCAACGTGCCTCCATTATCCCCGGAGTATCGGTTCGACCCATAATCTCGGCGTGAGCCATCCCGATCCGATGCTCGTCACACCGATCCCCCTCGTCGGAGAGGGCGTCCGCCTCGATCCTCTTGTCCGAGAAGACGCACCGGTGATTGCGACCGTGCTGGTTCCGGAGACCTTTCGGTACTTCGTTTCCATCCAGCCGCGCTCCTACGATCTCGAAGGGATCCGAGACTTCGTCGATCAGCTCCTCGAAGCTCCGGGAACCCTTGCGTTCGTGGTTCGATCGCGGACCGACGGTTCGGTGCTCGGCATGAGCTGCTACCTCGACATTCGTTCCGATCATCGAGCGCTTGAGATCGGAATGACGTGGTACATCGAAGCGGTGCGGGGCACTCGGGTGAATCCGGAGTGCAAGCTCCTTCTCCTTGGGCATGCGTTCGAAGACCTCGGAGCGGTTAGGGTCACCCTCAAAACCGACCTGCGCAACGAGCACAGCCAGGCTGCGATCGCGAAGCTCGGGGCGGTCAAGGAGGGCGTTCTCCGGAAACATGGAATCCAGCCCAACGGTTACGTGCGCGATACCGTCTTCTACAGTGTTCTCGACGAGGAGTGGCCGAAGGTCCGGGAGGGACTCCTCGCGCGACTCGGTCGCTGACGGAACCTCACGCCGGTCAAAGGACGTCCTGGGAAGTATGAAGGTGCTGGTCGGGTCTTTGTCGATCTTCGTCGGTGGGGCGCTGTTCGCGGGGTTTCCCGGGGCCACCGATGCCCGCTTGAAAGCGATTCAGGGTTACCGCTCCTGGACGAAAGTGAATGCGAAGCCGGTTTCGATGGCCCCGTCGGTCGCCGTCCTGTGCGCCGCCATTCCGCCCCCGAAGTGGCGCGATCCCAGTCCCCACATCGGGAAGTTCTTCACCGTCTATGTCAACGCCACGGGGCGGACGGCGATGCTCTCCGACGAGACGAAGCCGTTCCCCGTGGGAACGGTGATCGTCAAGGAGAAAGTGCCGGCCGTCGGGCAGGACGTTCTCAAGCAGACGCCCGGCACGAAGGTCGAACTCCTTACCGTGATGATCAAGCGAGACAAGGGCTTCGACCCCGGCAACGGGGACTGGGAGTACTTCGCGGTCTCCGGCGATGCGAAGGCGGTCATCTCGAAGGACGTGAAGCACTGCCAGGACTGTCATCGATCGCAGAAGTCCTCCGACTATGTCTATCGCGACTACCCGCGATCCGCATCCCGACGATGATTGCCCTCGCTTGATCGTGCGGACTACGCAAAACTGCGGGCAATTCGAACCTTTGGGCCACGCCTGAAGGACTATAGTTGGGCGGGTGGCCGATTCGGCGTTTCTTGGCCCGTTTCTTGACGATCGGGCTCCTGGTGAACGAGGTGTGAATTTGAAACTGGATTATCGTGCTTCGATCGTGCTCGCTTGGTCGCTCCTTGCGGGCTCGGCGGCGTTGGCGCAAGGGCGTCTGGAGAGATTCGAGGAGATCCCGGGGGTGAAGGAGTTCACCGGATCCCTGATCGCGCGTCCGATGCCGGTGGACCTGCTTGCCGAGAGGCTACAGGGCGACGACTGGAGAGCCGAGCAGATGCTTCGGCACGCGCGCGCGGCGCTCGCTGCCACGACGTTGCGCTACTACCCCGAGGTCGACGAGTACATTCTCCGCATTCCCGTGGGGATGGATGAGAACTCCTACGCGGCCCAACTCTTGCGGACGGGTGCCTACCAATACGTGCACCCGAATTACCGTGTCTATCCCTGTCTATCTCCGAACGACCCGTCGTTCGGATCCCAATGGCACCATTTCAAGATCGAGTCTCCTCGATGCTGGGATCAGTTCCGAGGCAGCGCATCGGTCGTCGCCGCAGTTTGCGACACAGGCATCGATCTCGCTCACCCGGACCTCGCCGGTCGCCTCGTTTCGGGCTACAACTCGGTCACCCAGCTTCCCCAGGCCCTGGGGGGCCAGGTCACGCCGGTCCACCCCCACGGAACCCACGTCGCCGGGATCATCGGCGCCGTCGGCAACAACTCGATCGGAGTCTCCGGCGTGAACTGGGACGTCCGGATCATGCCGATCCGGGTAAGCGATGTTTCGAGCGGAAGCGCTTCATATGAACAACTCACCCGTGGCGCACGCTGGGCCGCCGAAAACGGAGCGAAGGTCATCAACACGAGTTACAGCGGAGTCGACGGCGCGACCATCGAGACGACCGGTGCCTACTGCCGTGGCCTCGGCGCGGTCTACCTGTACGCGGCCGGCAACGACAACCGCAACCTCAGCGGATTCGATCACCCGAACGTAACCGTCGTCGGCGCGAGCACCTCCACAGATGGGAAGGCGAGCTTCTCCGCGTACGGACTTGGTATCGACGTCTTCGCCCCCGGCACCGGGATCTTGAGCACGACCCCCGGCAACAGCTATGCCGCCTGGGACGGTACGAGTATGGCGACACCGGTCGCAGCCGGCGTTTGCGCGATGATGTTAGCGGCCAAGCCCGGCCTGACCCCCGGTACGGTCGAGGACTTGCTCGAATCCGGCTGCGACGATCTCGGCACCCCCGGGAACGACTCCTTCTACGGTTGGGGCCGCGTGAACGTGTATCGATCCGTCGCTCAAGCGGTTTCGACGATCAAGCAAGCGCCTGCCAACGGCTTCTTCTATGAGCGGGTCACGCGGAAGGGCACGTGGCCCGAAGCCCAAACCGGCGCGGCTGCGCGGTCCGTGTACGGCGTCGCCGGGCGCCTCGCATGTCTCACCTCGGCGACCCTGAACTCTTGGGTCGTCGCCAACTTCGAGAGTGAATTCGTCCGGGGCCACTGGCTCGGCGGGACCCAGCCGGCTGGCTCGGGCGAGCCTGCCGCCGGCTGGAGCTGGGTCTCGGGAGCCCCGTGGTCCTACAACAACTGGAGCCCCGGCCAGCCCGACAATGCCGCCGGCGTCGAGAACTCGCTCGAGTTCTTTATCGGCGGGGTCCTCGGGAGCTGGAACGATGTCAACGGCGCGACCGCGTCCACGAGCTCGGGCGCAGGATACTTCGTCGAGTACCCGGTGCCACCGCCTTCGACGGTGAGCGGCACGGTGCTCCTGCAGCGCTACCTTCCCGCTCCCGCCGGACAGCAGATCACGATTACGGTCCGACCGAATGGCGGCGCGATCGTCGAAACCCAAACCGTGACCCTCGGCTCAGGTGGGACGTTCGCCTTCGTCACCCCCTGGAAGGGCAACTTGACCCTCGGTTTCAAGGGGGTCCGCTGGCTCCGCAAGGCGTATGTCGCGACCCTCGGAGCAGGCAACCTGTCAGGAATCGCCGTCAGCCTCGTCAACGGTGACGTCAACAGCGACAACCGGGTCGACTCCGACGACTTCGACGAGATCGTCTCGAACTTCGGCGCCAGCGGCACGTGGGCCGACCTCGATGGAAGCGGGACCGTCGATTCGGACGACTTCGACATCGTCGTGGCCGTCTTCGGCACGCAGGGCGATCCGTAGAGCGGATTGCTCCCGCACGAGGCAAGGGCCCCCACGCCGACCGGTGTGGGGGACTTGTGTTTTTGCGTGTCATTGTTTCTGATGACAAGGGCTTTCTAGGGATCTAAACGATTGTCTATTTGCAGTAAGATCTGAACAAGACGCTCTAGCGTCGAGAAGGCTCTTAAGAGTCTAGTGGAGGCTACAATGCTCACTCGTCGAGACTTACTGAAGGCGGGGACCCTGTCCCTCCTTACGGTTCCGATGGCTGGTTGGGCCCAGCTTCATCCCGGACCGAACGCGGGTGTTATGCGTCCGCGGCGTTTCGCGAACCCCTTGCCGATTCCCAGCGTAATCGATGCTCGAGCCGGGGGTCATTTTGCGTTCCGGGTGACGCATCAGATGCAATGGCTTGGCCTGCGTGATGCCCTCGGCAATCCCGTTTTGACGCCAACCTTCGGATATGAGGGGTCCTACCCGGGACCGACGATTCTTTGCAGGAAGGGTTCGCCGATCACGGTCGAGTGGATCAACGATCTTGTCGACGGCAACGGGGATCCGATTCCCCATCTCTTGCCGATCGATACGTCGGTGCACTGGGCGGATCCGTTCGGAAACGACAGTGTCGCCGCCGTGCCGGTCGTCACGCACGTGCACGGCGCGAATTCGGCCGCATCCAGCGACGGATTGCCGGATGCCTGGTTCACTCCGGGGTACGCCCAAACTGGGCCGATCTTCAACCCGGTTTACACCTACGACAACAACCAGGACGGTGCGACGACCTGGTACCACGACCACGCGCTCGGCATCACCCGGCTCAATGTGTACGCCGGCATGGCCGGGTTCTTCCCGATCATCGATGAAAACGAGGAGTACCTCGTTGCCAACAACCTCATTCCCGGGGGCGACTACGACATCGGTCTTGCGATCCAGGACCGAATGTTCGACGCCCAGGGTCGGCTGTTCTACCCGTCCGAGCCCGAAGTCGCGGATGCGCCGGAGCCGAGCGTGCTCCCCGAGTTCTTCGGCGACACCATGCTCGTCAACGGGATGATCTGGCCCTACCTCGAGGTCGAACCGCGACTCTACCGATTCCGCATGCTCAACGGTTGCGACTCTCGGTTCCTCGATCTGTTCCTTTCCAGCGGACAGATGATGACCCAGATCGCCACCGACCTGGGGATGCTGAACTCACCGGTTCCGATGACCCGCCTCGTCATCGCCCCGGGAGAGCGGTGCGAAATGGTGCTCGACTTCCGCGGCTTGGAGGGGAAGACCATCGTCCTGCGCAACAACGCGCGCTCGCCCTACCCGATGGGGACGCCGGTCGATCCCAACACTACCGGGCAGGTCATGGCCTTCCGTGTCACCAAGCCGCTCAACCCCATGGTGCCGATCGCGACCTTGCCGTCCAACCTGCGGCCGATCTCCGGTCCGGTGCCGACGTTCGGACCCGCCGTCCGCACGCGCAAGTTGCTCCTCTTCGAGGGGATCGACGAGTACGGACGACTGCAGCCGCTGCTTGGAACCACCGATGACGGCGCGCTCATGTGGCACGATCCGATCACGGAGAACCCCGGATTGGGCGACACCGAGATCTGGGAGGTCTACAACTCCACGATGGATGCCCACCCCATCCATCTCCACCTCGTCGGCTTCCGAATCCTCAATCGCCAGCGGTTCAAAGCCGACCAGGATATGGCGACCGGTCAGCTCTCCAACATCCGTCTGATCGGGCAGCCGCGTCCCGCGGCCGCGAACGAGCTAGGCCTCAAGGACACCGCCCAGATGCTCCCGGGCGAGGTCACCCGGATCATCACAAGGTTCGATCGACCGGGTGAATATGTGTGGCACTGCCATATCCTCTCCCACGAGGATCACGAGATGATGCGACCGTATCGCGTCGGCCCGTGAAGGGAAGGACTATGGGGCGTCGACTTCGTCGGCGCCCCATGGCTCATCGTTCGACGCGGAGGGTGATGTCGAGGACCTCTTCCCCGGGCGTCCACAAGTACTGGGGGAGCGGTCTTGGCCCGCACGACGCTCCACCCAGTCCGATCTGAAAGCGGTCGAGCGACACGATCACCTCTGGCCTCGGACGCAGAGGCGTGAAACGCCGCGGCTCACCGTTCTTGTGGCGGGCCTGGTCCAGATCTTCGGCCGTGAAGTGCGACGCACTCACCGAAAGATGGGGCTGTCCCTCGATCCGGATGCCCCAACCGTCGCGGTCCGTGAACGTGACCCACCGAACCTCTTCCTTGTTGCCGTGCTCCTGGGGCCGCAGCGTCTCTTCGAACTGATCCGCCACCGAACCCTTGTAGCGTCCGACAAGTGCCGCGGCTTTGCGATCGGGGTAGCTCTCGAAGGGTCCTCGCCCGAACCACGTCATCGTGTTCAGCTCGGGAGCGAGCGCGAAGACCAACCCGAGCCGCGGGATCGGAGGCAAAGCCCCGATCGGTTCGAAGACGCTAGCGATTCGGAGCGCACCGGAACCCACGGAGTAGGTCTGCCGATGAAGAGAGCCGGTCCCCCGAAAACCGACGACCTCGTGCACGACTTCGATTGAATCCGTGCTCGTTTCGAACCGGCAGACGTGGTAGGCAAGCTGAGTTAGGCCAGAGTCGAGGAAGGCCTGTTGCAGCCAAACGTCGTTGTCCACGAACGCGCGAAAACAGTTCAATCGTGGTCCACGGACGAGGACCTCCCGACCGTCGAAGGCGAGTGAGGAAAGGACACCATCCGGTGAGAAAGCGAACTCGACTCCGTCCCCGACAAAGGCCCCCGCCGGCGTGGTCCGAAGAGCCCCGCATACGAATCGAGCCCCTTGCCGACTCGTGATTGGAAACTGGTCCCAAGCGATCTCATGGCCAGATTCGCCCCAGGGCGTGGCTTGCTTAAGGTGTGCGCTGACGCGGAGGAATCGCTCCCGGTCAGGCGGAACATCGGGCAGTGCGGCGAGGTCGAGATCGATCGAAGCGTCCTGCGAAGGGCCGACGCCGGGGACGTCCAAGCACCCTTGGCGGACGACGAGGCCTTCTTCCTCGACGCGCCAACGGATCTCGATTCCGTCGAGGTCTCGAAACGTGAATCGATTCTGGACCGTCAGCTCGTTCTTCGCCCACAAGAATCGGATCGGCTGGTAGACATGCTTGACTTCCCATGCCTTCGCCGGAATCTGCCGATCGGGCAGCACGACGCCGTTGCCACAAAAGGGACCGTCGTTTGGTTGGTCGTCGTAGTCGCCACCATACGCGTAGAACCACTTGCGATCCCAAGGCTTGCCGCTCAGGTCAGGCTCCGCCGGGTTGGGATGAGGCGCGTCGAAGTAGCGCCGCAGTCCCTGATCCACGAAGTCCCAGATGCAGCCCCCCATCAGGCGTGGATACCTGTCGAACACCTCCCAATACTCGACGAGATTGCCGATCGCGTTGCCCATGGCATGGGCGTACTCACAGACGAAAAACGGCTTCTCGGAGCGCGCTTCGCCGGCTTCGGCCAGGCTCTCCACGGACGGGTACATCACGCTGTCGACATCGGCGACGGGGTTGTCGCGCTCGTAGTGGACGGGCCGCGTCCTGTCCAGGTGGTGAACGAAAGCGGCCGTGGCCGCGAAATTCGAGCCGGGTCCCGCCTCGTTCCCAAGGGACCACATGACGATCGAGGGGTGGTTGCGATGGCAACGGACCAGTCGCTCGGTCCGGTCGAGGTGGGCGGCGAGCCACTCCGGGTTGTTGCCGAGTGTCTTGTCGAGGTCGTATCCCATCCCGTGCGACTCGATGTTCGCCTCGTCCACGACGTAGAGTCCGAATTCGTCGCAGAGTCCGTACCACTCGCTGTGGTTCATGTAGTGGGAGCAGCGAACGGTGTCGATGTTCAGCTGCTTCATGAGCCGGATGTCGGCGATCATCTGATCCCGGGTGATCGTACGTCCGGTGTCAGGATGGTGCTCGTGCCGGTTCACACCGTGGAGCTTCACCGGCCGCCCGTTCATGCGAAACACGCCCCCATCCCAAGCGATTCTCCGAAAGCCGACCCGGAAGCTCCGAACGTCCGATCCCGCGGTGAGGAACAGGGTGTATAGTCGCGGGCTCTCAGCCGACCACGGTTCGACCGCGAGTCCGTCCAAAGTGATCGCTTCCTCAAGCGGCACGTCCAACCCCAGTTCAGGAATCTCGAGTTGGACCGGACCGGATGCCCGCACCCGCACCGACAGCGCGCCCGAACTTCGATCCGGGTCGTAGTCCGCGTCGAGCTCGACGTCCTCGATACCGTCGGCGGGCATGGAAACGAGCATGACGTCGCGGAAAATCCCTCCAAAGCGCCACATATCCTGATCCTCGAGGTAGCTCCCGTCGCACCAACGGTACACCTCGACGGCGAGGAGGTTTGTCCCCGGGACAGTCGACTTCGTGATATCGAATTCAGCCGGGCCCTTGCTGTCTTGGCTGTAGCCGATCCGTTGGCCGTTGATCCAGACATAGAACGCCGAATACACCCCCTCGAATCGAAGCACCAGCTTCCGCCCAAAAAGAAGCCGCTCCGGCACCTCGAATCGTTGCCGATAGCTCCCGACGGGGTTGTCGTCATGAGGAATCCGGGGCGGGTCGGCCGGAAACGGGTAGCGAACGTTGCTGTAGATCGGCACCCCGTAGCCCTGCATCTCCCAGCATGAAGGCACCGCGATCGTGCCCCAATCGGAGTCGTCGAAGGCTGGATCCTCGAAGCCCACGGGGCGGTCGGACGGCCGTCCCACCCATCGGAAACGCCAGAGACCATTGAGGAGCTGCACGAACGAACTCGCGTCGCGACGGCACTCGGCCGCCTCCGCGATGCTCGCGCACGGCCAGGAGGTTGCCCTCGGGGGCAACTTGCCGATGCCGAAAACCTTGGGGTTCTCCCAATCGGGAACAGGGGTGCTCATGGTCGACGCGAGCATACCGAGGTAGAACGAGCCGTGACGCTGATCGACACCCACTGCCATCTCAACGACACGGAGGCGTTCCCGGACCCGGATTTGGCCGCCTCCGAAGCGCGCGTTGCCGGCGTCGAGCAGATCATCGTGATCGGAGTCGATCTGGCGTCGAGTCGCCTGGCCCGAGACCTCGCGGACCGGCTCGAGGGCGTCTACTTCACCGCCGGCCATCACCCGAACTATGCCCACGAGTTTCAGGAGGCGGATCTCGAGATCTACCGTGAGCTCCTCGCCCACCCCAAGGCGGTCGGCCTCGGTGAAATCGGGCTCGACACCCACTGGGACTTTGCCACGAAGGACGAGCAGTGGCGCTGTCTGAGGGCGCAACTGGATCTCGCCGCCGAAGTCGGCAAGCCGATCGTGCTCCATTGCCGCGAGGCGTACCCAGCGCTACTCGACATCCTCGAACGTGAGCCGGCCCGAGACTGGGTCTTCCACTGCTTCGGCGGCGACCGCGACGATGCGGCCCGCGCGATCGCCTTGGGAGGTTGGTTCGGGATCGACGGACCGGTGACCTACAAGAAGGCGGACGCGCTCCGAGCGCAGATTCCCGACTTGCCCCGCGATCGGCTCATCCTCGAGACGGACAGCCCCTGGATGACGCCCCACCCGCACCGATCCGAGCGCAATAGGCCCGCGCTCTTGCCGTTGATCAACGCGGCCGTCGCCGGAGTCCTGGATCTAACCCCGGAGGCGTGCGCCGAACTCACGACGGCCAATGCGCGCCGCCTCTTTTCGGGCCTCGGCTATTCGAAGTAGCTGCTCGGCTTCGCCAGCTTCCAGCGTGCGCAGTCGCGGTCATACGTCTCCTGAACCGAGAGCCAGTCGGCGTGCCCGTCGGCATACACCCAGAGGCCGCCCTTCTGGCGGTCGAACCGAACGACACCGGGACCGTTGACCCGAACCGCGCCCGGGCAAAAGCCGACTGCCGGTGCGACCGACCAGCGCCCGTCCGTGTTGCGTCCGAGCAGGAAGGTCGCCGAGGGGATCTGGAAGCGATGCAGCTCGACGAGCGCCGTCGGCGTCCGGTCTGCCCAATACACGTTTGCTCCGAACCGGCCCAGACGGCGCAGCGGCGCGTCCGCCGGGCAGTCGATCGCCGACGGGTCGGTCGCCTCGAGCAGGGACGCCTTCGAGACGAGATAGGGGAGCACCTTCTGCTTCCAAGTCGCCCCGGTCGAACACGCATCGTTTGGAGACGTGCGGCTCGAAGGGTAAGGGAGCCGGTCGTCGTAATCGATGGTGTAGACCAGGCAAGCGGCCCCGGTTTGCCTGAGGGAACTCATGCGGGCCCGCACCGCACCGTCACCGAAGAAAGCGAGTCCCAGAGCCGGCACCAGGAGAGCCGGCACGGCGACGGCAATGACGGCTACCGCCAAGAGATGACCCAGAGTCCAACCTGAACGGCGTTCGTCTTCCACCGAGAGGAGATACCGAAGAAAGCGCCCCCGCGAGCACGCCGCTGGGACCCTTTTCGGGCGGCGCAGGACCAAAGACCTAGGGGACGCGGAACGCGTCGATCTCATGATGGAGCGCCTGCCCATCGATCAGGATCACATCGAAGCGAGCCGCGTGACGTCGATCCCGGACACGATCGAGGTACTCCTCGGCCGCATGAGCCAGTCGCTCGCGCTTCTTCGCGTCGACTGCTTCGTGGGCCGCGGCGAAGCCCTGGCGACGCGTCTTGACTTCGACGAAGACCAACGTCTCGCCGTCGAGCGCGATCAGGTCGATCTCACCACGCGACGCCTTGAACCGCCGAGTCACCAGCGTGTAGCCGAGCTGAAGCAGGTACGCGGCGGCTGCGTCCTCGGACTCCGCGCCTAGACGTCGAACGCCAGACATGGCTGAAGCACCATCTCCCGGATCGGCGAAAACGTGCGACGATGGAGCGGGCAAGGCCCGTGGCGGCGGATCGCGGCGAGATGCTCCGGCGTCGCGTAGCCGAAGTGCCGCTCGAACCCGTACTCGGGGTACTCGCTTCCGTACTCGACCATCAGTGCATCCCGGGTTGTCTTCGCGAGGATCGAGGCCGCCGCGATGCTGGCCATGGTCCCGTCGCCTCGGATGACGGCGCATTGGGGACCCTCGACTCCGGGCGGAACGCGATTCCCATCGACGTATGCAACCGTGCCCGTCGGCACCTGGGGCCAAACGCGGCTCCACGCGCGCCGCATCCCCTCCATCGAGGCCCAGAGGATGTTGAGCCGATCGACTTCGTCGACCGCGACGATCTCGATCGCGTAGACTGCCTCGCCCCGAATCCGTTCGGCAGCCTCCTCGCGGCGGGCCGGGGTCAGCTTCTTCGAATCGTCGAGTCCGAGAACGTCGAACGTCTCCGGGAGCCAGACGGCGGCGACGACGACCGGGCCGGCGAGCGGCCCACGGCCCGCCTCATCGAGCCCGATGCCGCCCGTTTCAAGCCGGATGGCCGGCTTCGGCTTCATCGAAGAACCCCTCCCGTCGCGGAATGCGCTCCATCAAACGACTGACGGCGTCCATCGGTCGCAAGTGTCCGCGAATCACGCCATGGGTCGCCTCGAAGATCGGCGCCTCGACGCCATGCTTGCGAGCCAGCATCACGGCCGACTCACTGGTCGTGACGCCTTCGGCGACTTGCCCGATCTCGGCGAGAATGTCCCGAAGGAGACGGCCCTTGCCGAGCGCCTCTCCGACCCGGTAGTTGCGGCTCAGGCGGCTGTTGGCCGTCGCGATGAGGTCGCCGACTCCGGCGATCCCAAAAAACGTATGGGCATCGGCCCCCATCGCCATGCCCAGAAGGGTCATTTCGTGGAGGCCTCGGGCCAGAAGCGCGCCCTTTGTGTTATCCCCGTATCCCAGGCCGTCGCTGAGCCCGGCGGCGATCGCCAGGACATTCTTGAGTGCGCCCGCCAACTCCACCCCTGTGACATCGTCCCCGACGTAAACGCGGTAGTTCGGGGACAGGAAGACACTGCGGATCTGCTCGGCGACGTCGGGATCGGCGCACGCGGCCACCGCGAGCGTCGGCACGCCGCGAACGAGCTCCATCGCGAGGTTCGGGCCGCTCAGCGCCGCGACGGTTGCCGAGGGACGTACTTCAGTTGCGACCACACTCGGAATCAACCCGGAGACGGGTTCCAGACCTTTGCTGCACAGGACGAGGCTGGGCTGAGCATCCTCGATGAGATGCACGACCTCCCGGATGGCCCCGGAGGGCACCGCCACGACCCAGAGATCCGCCGATCCCAGACCCGCACCGAGGGTGGTGACCGAGATGTCGTTCGGAAGCGCGAATCCGGGAAGGTAGCGCAGATTCTCGCGGCGCAGCTGCATCGCCTCCATTTCGTCCGCGTCGCGGCCCGCAAGAGTCACCGTGTGACCGTTTCGCGCAAGCAAGAGGGTAAGCGCCGTCCCCCAGCTTCCAGCACCAAGCACCGTGATCGTCATCGTCGCCTCGTCGAGCCCTGGCGAGCTCTCGGATACAATAGCATGACCCTATGGAGAATGCTTGGGCCGCAGTTGCGGTGAGTGGCGCACTCCTACTCGGCAACGCGTTCTTCGTGGCGGCAGAGTATGGTCTCGTCGGCGCCCGACGGTCTCGCATCGACGCGCTCGCGAAGCGCGGCAACCGCAACGCGAAGCTGTTGCAGACGATTTACGCGAACTTCACCGCCTACGTCGCGGGTATCCAAGTGGCGATCACGATGTTCGGGATTGGCATCGGCGCGATCACCGAGGAGCAGCTCCGCAAGGCGATCACCCGTACGGTCCCCAACCTGCCGCCGTTTGCGAGCAGCATCGTCTCGATCCTCATCGTCACTTACATCGTGGTCGTGCTCGGCGAAATCTTGCCGAAGTACCTCGCCCTCGCTCACCCCGATAAGGTCGCGCTCTCGATCGCACGTCCGACCCATTTTCTGGTCCTGGCCTTCAAGCCCTTGGTCTGGGTGGTCCAATCGACGGGGAACCTCGCCCTGAGGCTGATCGGCCTGAACATGGACAGCCTCCGCACCGAGTCCGTCTCGAAGGAGGAGCTGGGCCTCCTCGTCAAGGCCGGGGGCGGTGACGTGCTGGAGGAAGATCACGCTCACATGGTCGCCAAGGCGCTCCGACTCGATGTTCTCGACGTCGCCGACGTGATGGTGCACCGGTTGGATATCCAGTGGATCGATGCGTCGATTCCAACGGGTGAGCTTCTGGACAGGCTTTCGACGCTGAGACACAGTCGCTTCCCGGTTTGCAGGGACGACATCGACGACGTGATCGGCATCGGCTACCTCCAGGACGTCCTGAGCCACCGGAACGAGGACGGTTTCGAACTCGCGAAGATCCTCCGGCCCGTCGAGGCCGTGCCCGAGAATCTCAGTCTCGCCCGCGCAATCAACCGGATGCGCGATGCCAAGACCCAGATTCTGATCGTGATGGACGAGTACGGCGGAACCAGTGGCCTGATCACGCTCGAAGACATCATCGAGGAGGTGTTCGGCGAACTCGAAGACCAACCCGAGAGCGGTCGTCCGCCGATCGAGCGCTTGGGAACACACCGAATCTCGGCCCGCGCCGATGTGCGCTACGACGAACTCCTCGAGTTTCTCGGGCTCGAGACGGACGAGCAAACCTCGACCGAGACCCTGGCCACGCTCGTCATCGAGCACGTGGAGCGGGTGCCGCGCGTCGGGGACATCGTCGATCTGCCGATCGGTCGACTGAGGGTCGAGAACATGGCCCGTCGACGCATCACGCGGGTCTGGATTCAGCTCTCGCGAGAGGCGTCCCCGGCCGATTCGTAATGGACCTGCATCCGTTTCGCGATCGCGACCGCCCGATCCGCGATGTGTTCCAGGGCGTGGAACGAGTCGATCGTTCGGACGAGGATCTCGGTGCTCCCCGGGCTCGTTTTCATCAGTTCGATCGCGCGCTGCCGCGCGGCCGAATACGACTTGTCGACCCGTTCGTCGGACGCGATGATCTCTTGAGCCAACTCCGGGTCGTAGGCCGTGTAGAGCCGAAGCGCCGAAGCAAAGGCTTGACGAGCGTCGCGACCCATTTCGTGGAGTGGTGCCCGGAACTCCCCGGGAAACTGGCCCTGAAAACGGCTTGCACGCCGCGCGAGCTTGACCGCGTCGTCGGCCACCTTCTCGATCTCGCCGATGATCCCCAGCGTCGCGGTCAGAAACCGAAGGTCGCCCGCGACCGGCGATTCCTGCATGACGAGCTGCACACAGGATCGGATCGTATCCTCCTCGATCCGATCGACCTCGTCGTCCTGCGCCGCGACGGCGGCGGCAAGGGTCGTGTCGCTAGTTTGGACCGCCTCGATCGCCCGACTCGCCATGTCGCTCGCCAGATTGCCCATCCGCACGATTTCCGATCGGATCTGGTTCAGCTTCTCGTCGAATCTCTGTCTTGGCGTCATCGCGGGTGGAATGTGACAGCGAAGGAGTCGATTGTTAAAGACGCATCGAGAGGCCCCAACGGTTCCGAGTTGCCCGATCAAGACACGATCGGGTATCCTCGTGCGCCGAGGTCCGGCTCTGGCCGGCTCGTCGTTGGAGGCCAGAAGAACACGCTATGCCGCTGGATAAGCAAATCAAGACCCAACAGATCGAAGGCAACGCTCGCGTCGCCGGTGACACCGGATCGCCTGAAGTGCAGATCGCGATCATGCACGCGCGAATCCTCCAGATCACCGACCACCTGAAGACCCACAAGAAAGATTTCCACTCCCGACGCGGCCTCATGGTCCTGGTTGGCAAGCGCCGTCGCCTCGAGGCGTACTTGCGACGAGTCGACATCGCTCGGTACCGCGCGCTGATCCAGAAACTCGGAATCCGCGAAGTCCGCCCGCGCTGACGACCATCCGCGGCTCCAACAAAGAAGACCGGTGGCCCATGGCCACCGGTCTTCTTTGTCAGACCCCGTCCGCTATGGGACGTCGACGGACAACGAGCCTTGAACGCCGTAGAGTTGGGCTCGAATCTCACCGGTGCCGCTTGCGGTGAAGGTCAACCGATCGTTGGAACCAAGGGCACCCACGCCGCCATCGACCCAAAGGGTCGGCTTGGCCCCGTTCAAGTTGTCGCCCTCGACCCGAACCCGAATCGTGTAGGACTGGCCGACGGCGATCGGCATGGGCCCGATCAGGTCGATCGCGATCGTGCGCACGACGGCACCGACGCCGCGGGTCACCAGTTGTGCGTCGAACACGTTTCGTTGCTGCGCGCCGAACGTGATCGGGATCGAGACCGCTTCCACGGTCGGATCTTCCGAAGTGAGCGTGATGATCGCGTCGCCGGCCTCAAGGGGAGCGGCCCAAACGGTGCCGTTGGCATCGATCGACCCGGAACTGGTTCCACCGGTCCGTTCGATGCGGACCGCCGGGGTCCCACCGCGGCTCACACGTGCCCGTCCGATCGGGATGTCACCTTCTCCGCGAGTCGGTCCGCCCGATAGGCCCTGACCTCCACAGCCGGACAGCGCGATGATCAGCGCGGCCACCGTTCCCATTATCAGCACGTTCTGCCACTTCATAGTCGTTCTTACTCTCAATATCAAGGATGTGCGATGCCCCCGCCGTTGATCTTGGGGGTTATGGCTCGAGTCTCCAGCCCATCTTCTTGCGGAATGTGGGGTCGTTGTGACTCGATGGTCTGTCTGCAGGTTCCGCAAGTCTGTTCCATCGTCCGATCCGGCGCGAGTCCGGCTTGTTTCCGGTACTCCTGCCATCGGATCGCCTCGGCCATCGCCAATAGCTTTGCGCCCGTCACTTCGGCCAATCGGATCGCTTCGTCGGACGCCTCGACGGCCAGGAGCGGCTCGTTCGCCATCGACTTCTCGAGCGCGCGCAGGCTCATCGCGAGGGCTCGGGGGAAGCCGAGCGTTGCGACGTCCATCGTGGTCTCGATCGGCGCGGACCTTTCGCCGGCCTTGATCGCCGCGAACGCACCGATGATCCGGCTCGTGAAAGCGGTGACCGGGTAGGTGTTCTTGTCGCCGAACGTGGCCGCTTGAATCGCGTAGTCCTGAGCCTGGTCGAGGTCGTGACGCGCGAACGCGATCTCGGCGAGCAATTCGAGCGTCATCGCCTGGCTCCGCCGATACTCATGTTGGGTCGCGTCACCCAACGCGCGGACCGCAGTCTTCCGTGCGGCGGGGAGATCGCCGCAGACCATCAGGAGCCGGCTCAGCACGATCTGCGCGAGGACACGCCGGGCGTTGTCGCCGCTGATGTCGATCGCTTCGAAGCCACGCACGAGCCACAGCGACGCTTCTTCCAAGCGGCCCATTTTGAGGGTCGCCCGGGCCAACTGGATGTGGCGCTCGGCGATCTGGTCGTACGCCCTCAGCGCCCTCGCCTGCGGGAGCGCGCGCAGATTGCGCTCGTAGCAGAGTTCGAAGAAGCCACGAGTTCCGCTGAGACTCGCTTGGTTGAAGAGCACGAACGCGCGACCAGCGTCGGACAAGCCGTTGCGTTTGAGCAGGGCATCCAAGCGGGCCTCGGCTCCGTCGAAGTTGCCGACCCGCTCATCCAGGGCCGCCATCGAAACCTCACCGATCCAGCGACGCTCCGGGGGCAGGTCACGGAGTGCCTCATCGAAGCACGCTTCCGCGCGTTCGATCTTGCCGACGTTGATGTAGGCGTAACCGAGCGACTGGCTGCAAGACGCCGCCTCTTCGCGCATCCCGACCCGCAGGTAAGAGCTCCGCGCGGACGTCAGATGGGTGATCGCCTCCAAGTAGTCGCCCTCGAGAACGAGGACGTTGCCGGCCTGGTGCTCGAGGGCGGCTGCCGACGCATGGGCACCCTCGGCATCGAATGCGGCCGCTCCCTCGAGGGCCAGCATGCATGCTCGCGTACGGTCGGGTTGGGAGAGGAGCGCGTCAACCATCGCCGTAATCGGCTGGGCCAAGATCCGGGTGTCGCGAACTGCGCCGACGAAGAACTCGAGGGGACGGCCGGTCACCTCGGCGATCTTCTGGAGACGCTGAGGCGACGCGGCAAGACGACCCGCAATGTACGCATAGATCGTGGGGCGGGAAACACCGATTCGCTGACCCAACTCGCGCACCGACATGCCGACCTGCTCGGCCGCCTGCCGGATCCTCTCGCCGACCTCTCGATCGCGTTGCGCAAATGCTGTCGTCATATCGCTCGGGTGTTACTCATTGTAGACGCTATGAGCGCCCATCAAGACCCGTGCCGTTGAGTCTCGCAAACACACCGGTTTCCTCTCTAGGGCGCGATCGCCTCGATCCCTCGTCCCTTGAGGAGCGTGTTGAGGCTTCCGAGATCTTCTTTCAGCACCTTCGAAAGCGCATCGAGTTGGACCTGGAGCAGATCGGAGAGCTTTGCGAAGACCACATAGGATTGGTCATTCGGTCGAAAGTCACCGGACAGGATCTCGCCGAGAAGAGCTCCGAGGCGGTTGTTCAGCTTGACCGGGTAGTTCAGCGGGTCCTGGCCACTCTGATTTCGAACTTGGTAGATTTCGCCTTCGATCCCCGAGAGACGGTCGACCAGCGTTTGAGCCGCGACATCGATCTTGGCGTCACCCTTCTTGAGTTCGGCAACCTTCTTCTTGATCGACCGGATCGCCACGACGGCGTCGTTGGCCTCCTGGGTCCGCGCTGCGACGCGGCGCGCAAACGTTGCTTGGGCTTTCGCATCCGCTTCAGAGGACGTCGAGTTCGGATTGACGCGGTAGCGGATCGTCTCGGTGAGCGTCTTGCCGTCGACGGTCAGGCGGATCGTGTAGCGGCCGGGAGGCGCTGGGATCGAACGGCCCCCCGCACCCCAAAGCACCATGCCGGGGAAGCCCCGGAACCCCGGGTAGCTGAGGGACGCGCTCTGCCGCTGGAGACCAGCCCCGGTTTCGAGGACACCCGATCCGCGCGAGACGACGACGCCCTCTTCATCGAAGACCTCAAGCGCCACCTTGTCCGCATCCTTCGGGAGGTAATAGCTGAACGCAATGCCACCCGGCCGGAACGACTCTCGTGGTCTGAAAAGGAATGGTGCCTCCGCTTTGAGGGAGGTGGCCTGACGGAGGGGCGTCATGTCGTCCAAGACCCAGAACGAGCGCCCATGGGTCGCCACGACCACATCCCCGTTCTTGAACACGAGATCATGAACGGGGGTGAGGGGGAGATTGTTCTGCACGCTGAACCAGTGCTCACCCGCGTCGAGCGAAACGTAAACCCGCCTCTCGGAACCCGCAAACAGGAGGCCAGGGCGGGATGGGTCTTCGCGTACGACCCGAATGAAGTCGTCTTCCGGTATGCCGTCGACGATCTTCTTCCAGGTCTTTCCGTGGTCGTAGGTTCGGAAGATGTAGGGTCGATGATCGTCGTTTTCGTGATTGTCGACCGCGAGGTAGGCGGTCCCCGCGTCGTGCGCCGAGGCGTCGACCATGCTGCAGAGCCCCCATTCCGGCATCTCCTTTGGGGTCACTCGCTGCCAGCTTCCGCCGGCATCGGTGCTGACATGGACGAGACCGTCGTCGGACCCCGCCCAAATCGTCCCCGGCCGAACCGGAGATTCCGCGAGGGTGAACACGGTGCCGTAGTACTCGACACTGGTGTTGTCCTTCGTGATCGGACCGCCGCTCGACTGGAGTGTTCGGGGGTCGTTCCGGGTGAGATCGGGACTGATCTTCGTCCAAGTCTCTCCGCCGTTGAGGGACTTGAAGATGTGCTGCGACGAGCAGTACAGCATGTTCGGATCGTGGGGAGAGAACACGATCGGGAACGTCCACTGGAACCGCTCGTCGAGATCGATCGCCGCGCGTCCCATCGCGAGATCGGGCCATGCGTTGACGCTTCGACGCTGATTGGTCCGATGGTCGAGCATCTCGAGTTCGCCACCGTAACTCCCGCCGTAGACGATGTCCGGATTGTCCGGCTTTGCCACGACGTAACCCGACTCACCGCCGGCCGTCGCCGTCCAGTCACTCGGCCCGACGGTTCGCCCTCGGGGGCGGGCGGTGCTCACGATCCGAACCGTGCTGTTATCCTGCTGAGCCCCAAGGATCCGATAGGGCCAGGCGTTGTCGGTGCTGACGTGATAGAACTGGGCCGTCGGATAGTCCTGCTCGGTCCAGGAGCTTCCACCGTCGGTCGAGACGGCTCCACCTCCGTCGTTGGAGCTGATCATCCGCTTCGGATTGTCCGGAGCGATCCACAGGTCGTGGTGATCGGAATGCCCCGCGATCATGCCCCGAAAGGTCTTGCCTCCGTCGGTGGACTTGCCCATCGAGACATTGAGCACATAGACCGTGTCCGCGTCGGCCGGGTCGGCGATCACGTGGGTGTAGTACCACGCGCGCTGGCGATAGTTGCGGTCGGCGCTGGTGCGTCGCCACGTGCCGCCCCCGTCATCGCTGACGAACAGCCCGCCTTCATGAGCCTCGACGATCGCCCAAACCCGTCCTGGCTTGACCGGCGACGGCGAGACCCCGATCTTGCCGAGAATGCCGTCCGGCATTCCCGGAGTGCGGCTCAGGTCCTTCCAGGTCTTGCCGCCATCCGTGCTCTTCCAGAGCTTCGAGCCGGGACCGCCGCTGTTCATCGTGTACGGAGTGCGCCAAGCCTCCCACGTCGCGCAGTAAACCGTGTCGGGGCGAAACGGATCGATCTCGACGTCGATCGCACCGGCCCGCTCGCTCTCGAAGAGTATCTGACTCCACGTCGAGCCCCCGTCCGTCGACTTGTACAGACCGCGCTCACGGTTCGGACCGTAGACATGCCCGAGCGCCGCCACATAGAGCGTGTTCGAGTCGCGAGGATCGAGGACGATCCGGCTGATGGTCTGGGTCTCCTTCAATCCGATCGACGTCCAGGTCTTGCCCCCGTCGGTCGTTTTATAGAGACCGTCGCCGTGCGAGATGTTGCCGCGGATGTCCTTCTCGCCCATTCCCGCATACACGACATCGGGATTGTCGGCGGCCACCGCGAGAGCACCGACCGATGCGGTTCCGAGAAAGCCATCCGAGACACAGCGCCACTCGATTCCGCCATCTTCGGTCTTCCAGATGCCGCCTCCGGTCGCACCGAAGTAGTATTCGTTCGGGCGCGCCTTCGACCCGGCGCACGCGACGGAGCGGCCCCCTCGCGCGGGACCGACCGATCGCCAGCGCAGTTGCGAGGCGACCTGCTCGGCCGGTGTCTTTTGGGCGAGCACCGGCGGGAGCGTGGCCAGGGTCACGCTCAGCACGACGAGGGAAAAGACGAGTCTGCGCATTGCCCTTCAGTTCGCCGTGCCTCTGCCCAAGACCTCCCGAGAACCGGTTTCCACCGTTCGTGTGCATAACTGGTGGGAAAGACCTCGCAAAACTTCTTGGCGCTGTACCGGAATCGTCCTATCATGAAATCAACCCAAGCGGCGATGGAGGATCGCCGGACCGACGCAAGAAGGTCGCCCGAGACGTCAATCCCAGAGGCACAAGGGTTGCCGCGAAAGCGGGGAATCCGTCCCGCACCGTTCCACAGGAGCGGATCGAGCGCGTTCAAGATTGCTCGGATCGCAAAAACTGAACATTCGCCACCTGACGAGGTCCCTTGGACCTAAGCCTCGCCAGCGTAGCGCCGTAGAGCCAAGCCTGTCTCCGGTGCACCGAGTGTTCGAGGATCGCGCAAGTCCCGGCGCGCGGCTTCGGCCAGACGGCGGGCGGAGTCGGAGGCTTCGGCTTTCGGCTCCTGGTGCGATCCATGCGATGAGTTGGACCGACTTGCCTCGGCAAGAAAGACACGAAATCGCGAGTCTGCGATGTGCAGGATGCTTCGGCGACCGGCACACAAAGTCGCAGCAACGGCGCGCCGTCGCGTGGACTCCTTCGGGAGGACCGAGCGGCGCGCCTTACTTTTGCAGCCCCGGAACCCACGCCGTCGTTCGCCCCCCGACTTGCTCGCGCACCAGGGTTCGTCCGCCGATCGTGTCGGCGCCTTTGCCGCCGCCCCAACGGTGATGGAAAAGCCACTCCGGGGGATACTGGGCCGAATCCGCTCCGACGTCGACGGCTTTCTGGATGATCACGGACAGCGCCTCTGCGAGTCGCCTGAGCTCCCCGGTCGTCAGAGTGCCGGCGGGACGGCGCGGGTCGATCCGGGCATGGTAGAGCACTTCGTCTGCGATCCAGTTCCCGACCCCGGCGAAGAGACGCTGATCCAGCAGCAGAGCCTTGATCGGAGCCTTGCGCCCGGCGAGTCGCCGTTCGAGGTCCTTGCCCGTGGCCGGCTCCAGAAGGCAATCCGGGCCCAGGCCCCGCACGAACTCGTCGCTCTCGGCCGATTCGCCGAGCCACACGCGCGCGAGTCGGCGCAGGTCGGTAAGGACGATCTGCGCTCCGTTCTCCGCCACGAGCCGAAGCTTCAAGAAGCGTGGCCGGCCCTCCTCATCTTCGAACGGGGCCTCGCCATGCTCGCGAAGCCGGATCGTGCCAGCACCGAGCTCCCGAACCCAGCCCGCCATTCCAAGATGCCCAAAAAGCCACGGCGCGTCGTCGAACGCCAGCCAGAACGCCTTCCCTTTCCGGTGGGCACCGGTGACCGTCCGCCCGAGGAGAGCTTCCACGATCGCTTCCGGCGGGGCGCCTTCGAAAACGATCTCATCGGGAGCAACCTCGACCTCGACCAGTTTCTGACCGACGAGGGCTCTTTGGAGCAGGCGTCGGACGGTTTCGACTTCGGGGAGTTCGGGCATGCCATGAAGGTAGCTCACCGGGGCTATGGATTGCCGCACAATGAACCCGATGAAGACGTCGTCGTGTGCTTGGGCAGTCGGACCGCAAGGGTTCGGGCGCTACCGCATCGAACTCGATCAGACCGGCGCTCGATTTGAACCGACGGACAGCGAACCGGAAGGGATCGTGACCCCGGGCCTTGTGGACCTCCACTTCCATGGAGCCTTCGGGATCGATTTCATGTCCGCCTCGCCCGACCAGCTCACGGAGCTCGGCGTCCGCCTTGAGGGCCTCGGCTACGAAGCCGTCCTCTTGACCACCGTGACCGCTCCGTTCGAGTCGATCCGCCGCGCGTGCGCCCAGATTCCTGAACGACCGATCTTTGCCGGAATCCACCTCGAGGGTCCGTTTCTGAGCCCCGATTACCCAGGAGCCCAGCCGGCGGAGTTCCTTCGTATGCCGCCGACGGGTCCGTCCGAATGGGATGAAATCTTCGGTCACCCTGCGCTCCGGGTGGTGACCCTCGCACCGGAGCTCGAGGGTGCGCTCGAGCTCGTCCCGCGCATCGGTCGCCCCGGACTGACCTTCTCGATGGGGCATACGGCCGCGACGTTCTTGGAAGCCCAAGCCGCCGTAGAGGCAGGATTCCGGCGCGTCACCCACTGCTACAACGCCATGCGGGGGTTTCACCATCGTGAGCCGGGCGCCCTCGGATGCGCGTTCGTCGACCCGAACCTCACGCCCGAGCTCATCTACGATCGTGTTCATGTCGCGAAGGCGGCCGTCGATGTGCTTCTTATGCTCAAGGGAGCGGATAACGTGATCGCGGTGAGCGATTCGACGATGGCAACCGGGCTCCCCTTCGGCACGCGCCTTGAGATGTGGGGGCATCCCGTCGTGGTCGAGCGCGACGATGTCCGCCTCGTCGACGGTGGAGCCCTTGCGGGGAGCACGATCACGCTCCGCGACGCCTTCAAGAACCTCGTCGCCGATTTCGGGCCCGAAACGGCGATTCGCCTTTGTTGCCTCAATCCTCGTCGCACGCTCGGGCTTGATGAGCCTCGAATCTGGGTTCAATGGTCGCTCGCCGGAAATCCCGTTGCGGTCGTTCGCGTCGGGGCAGCAGAAGGGAACTTCGGCGGCGAGCAGTCCGTCCCAAGCTAAGCGATGGCATCGGGTACCATAGAGCATCTTTTCATCCGGGACCTTTACGACCAGTGACCACGACCATGAACGACGAACCGACGACCCCGAGCCCGGCTCAGCCGACGCCTCCGACTCCCACTGCGGTGGAGGAGCGCGTCGAAACCCCCGAGCCTGAGGTCGCAACGACCCACACCCTTTCCGACCCCACGCCGAGCGAAGAGGCTCCGGCCGAGTTCGCCGCACCGCCCGCCGAGACCCCCGTCGANNCCCGTCGAGCCGCCTGCCCCCGAGCCGGTGGCGACGATGCCGGAGCCTCAGCCTGTGGTCGAGGTGCCCGCTCCGGCTCCTGCCCCGGCTCCGGCTCCGGCTCCGGCGGCGATGGACGACGCCAGCCTCTTCGAGGCCGCGCTTGCCTCGCTCGACCAAGAAGAGCGGACCGAGACCACGAGTTCGTCGGGCTTCCGCAAGCTGGCGAAGGGTGATCGCATCGAGGCGACCGTTATCCAGGTCGAAAAGGACCGAGTTTTCGTCGACCTCGGCACGAAGTCCGAGGGTGTCGTTCCGCTTGCCGAGCTGACCGAGGGGAATCTCGAGACCGCCGAAGGGCACGTCGCGGCCGGCGACAAGATCAGCGTCGTCGTCCTTAGACCCGAAGGGGCCGACGGCAACGCGATCGTCTCGAAGAAACGAGCGGATTTTGAAGACGCCTGGCAGCGGATCGTGGATTCGTACGGCGAAGGTTCGATCCTTACGGCCCAGGTCGTCGATCGCGTCAAGGGTGGACTTGTCGTCGACATCGGGGTGCGCGGTTTCGTTCCTGCGACTCACGTCGGTAACGGCAAGCTGCGCAACATCGAGAAGTACGTGGGCCAGGTCATCTCGCTCAAGATCCTTGAAATCGATCGAGAGCGCAAGAAGGTCGTGCTCTCGAACAAGAACGCCGAAGATGAGCGTCGCGAGCAGGTCAAGCAGGAGATTTTCACACGGGTTGCTCCCGGCGAGATTCTCGAGGGTACGGTTCGACGCCTGACCGATTACGGAGCCTTCGTCGACCTCGGCGGTGTCGATGGACTTCTCCACATTTCGGAAATGAGTTGGATGCGGATCAATCACCCGCGCGAAGTCCTCAAGGAGGGCCAGAAGATCAAGGTGATGGTGCTCCGGCTCGATTCGGGAACCGGCAAGATCAGCCTCGGTCTGCGTCAGGTCCTGCCCGATCCGTGGAATCTCATCCGCGAGAACTACCGGGTCGGCCAGAAGATTCAATGTGTCATCAATCGCCTCGTTCAGAGTGGCGCGTTCGTCAAGCTGCCTGAGGGCGCGGAAGCGTTCCTCCCTATCAGCGAAATGTCGACTCGCCGCATCGGACGACCCAGCGATGTCCTCGCCGAGGGTCAGGAAGTCGAGCTGACGATCATCGACCTCAAGCCAGACGATCGTCGCATGGTTCTCAGCCTCCGCAGCGGCATGCCGAGCGAACCGATGGGCCGCGACAGCTACGACCGTGGCGGCGGCGGTGGAGGCGGATTCGACGACGACCGCTTCGGTAAGGGCCGGGGCATGGGCGTCGGCGGTAAGAAGGCCGGCGGCGGAGGCGGCAAGCGTCGTCCCGGTGGCGGCGGCGGTGGCGGCGGTGGTCGAGGCCGCGACGAGGAGATCGACGATTACGATGGCCCGATCATCGGCCGCGTGCCGACCGGCGGTGCCACGATCGGTGAGCGGCTAGGCATGCTCAAGGGCTTCCTTGGAAGGACCGACGACGAGGACGAGATCGAGACCGTCGAGACCGTCGAGACCGTCGAGACCGTCGAAGCGGTAACGCCGGATCCGGTCGCCGAAGAAAAGGCCGACGAAAAAGCCGAAGAGAAGACCGACGAGTAAGCTTGTTCGGATTCGCAAAGAGAAGGGACTTCGGATCATCCGAAGTCCCTTCTCTTTTGTCGAGTCCGTCCGGGCGTCAGTTTGTCGACGGGATGGGCTGTCGGCACTTTCGCTCAGGGGTATGGCGAACCGACAACGACGTCGAGCGCCAGAGGAACGACCTCGACCGTCGTCGCTTGCGCCGGTAAGACCTCGCCATCGACCAAGAATGGGACCTCGGGTGTACTTGTGAGCGATACTCGCTTGAAAGTTCGATGCATCACCTTCGGGTGACTCAGGTGCGTGCCTTTGAACACTCGCGGGAATGACAGCAGGAACCTGAGACGAGGCATGTCGCGGACGAGAACCAAGTTCAATCGACCATCCGAGATTTGGGCTGTCGGTGCGACCTTCATACCTCCGCCGTAGTACGTGGCGTTCGCCATGGCACAAAGCATGGCCCGCTCGTTGAGCGGCTCTCCGTCGAGGTCCAGCGTGAGGTCCGTGGCTCGATAGGATCGGAGGGTTTCGATGACTGCCAAAACGTAGGCAAGTGTTCCACGGACTCGCCGATAGGCATGGTTGATCCGGTGTGCGACGGCCGCGTCGAACCCGCATCCTGCAATGTTCAAGAAAAACCCCTCGCGATCGCCTTGACGCCATCGCCCAACGTCTACCCGCTGGTTGCGCGATACCGACAGGGCTTCGATCGCCTGATTCGGATGCGGTCCGACGCCAATGGTACGGGCAAAGTCATTCCCTGTTCCAAGTGGGATGATGCCAAGTGCGGAGCCTGTTCCGAGCAGGCCCTGGCAGACGTCAGAGACCGTTCCGTCTCCTCCCGCTGCGACCACGATCTCGATCCCTTCTCCGGCCATGCGCTCGGCCTGCCTTCTGCCGGAGCCGGGTTCGATGGTCTGTTCGATGCGAACCAGGCGAGAGCCCAGGCAAGCCCGCAAACGGGATTCGATCGGGGGCCACGCCTTTGCGCCCCTTCCCCGACCGCTTTCAGGATTCCGGATCACGCCAACCGAGGCTTCGCTCATCCTGAAGCGATCATAGACGATCGTCGCGCCGCTACAGTCCCCGGCGTGCCCGCGTCGTGTAGATCACGCCCCCGAGAATGACCGCGAGCCCCGCACCCTGCATCCACTGAATCGGGTCGTGCAGCACCAGCCAAGCAAAGAACACCGCCGTCGGCGGGACGAGAAACTGGTAGAGCATCGCGCCGCTGCTCCCGATCTGGCGAACGCCGGCGTAGAAGCCGGTGAATCCGACCACGCCGGCCAGCACCGTCACGTGGGCGAGCATGGCCCAGGACGCCCAGCTCAGGTCCACCCAATCGACGGCTATCGCCGCCGAAAAGCCATACGGTACGAGGACGACCAATCCACCTGGCATCGAGAGCGTCAGCACCCTGAGCGGTGACATCGTACCGACCAGTGTTCGAGTCAACACCGCACAACCCGCCCACATCACCGCTGACGCCAGAATCAACGTGTTACCGATCAACTGGCCGTGGATCGAGCCGTTCGCACCGAGGACGACGAGGGCGACCCCGACGAACGCCGTGAGGGTCCCGACCAAAACGCTCCACCGGAACCGCTCCTGCTTGACGGCCGCGGCGAGCAACGCCGTGAAGATCGGAGCGGTGGCGAGGATGATCGCGCCCTCCGCCGCCGAGGTCCGCTGCATCCCTTCCAGGAAGAGCACCATGTACACGCCCATCGAGAGCGCGCCCAAGGCCAGCAGCCGGAAGGTGTCCTCCCTCGGATAGCGGAGGCTCTCGCGCTTCCACAGGCACAAGCCGACGAGGATAGCCCACATCGGGAGGTACCGCACCACGGAGACCGCCTGCGGTGTCATCTGATGATAGAGGACCTTGAGAGCGACAAAATTGAAGCCCCAACTCGCGACCGTGATCGCGAGCGGGGCGCTGAATCGACTCGGACGTCCCGAAGAGGGAGCAGGCACTGACGTCCAGTATGCCACCCGACGTGATCCGCCGCTGGGAGGCGACTATACTCTCCCCATGCGCCTTCCGGCCCTCATGATCGCCTTCACCGCCCTCTTCTTTGTCGCCGGCTGCAAGCCGAAGACGGACGTTGCCAAGGACGTGCCCCAACCTACGGTCAAGAAAGGGTGGAAGACCGCCAAGATCGACGGCATGCCCGCAACGGTGTCCGTGCCCGAGGACTTCAGCGTCGAGCGAGGACCGGCCGTCGGCACCGTTGACGATGCCAAAGGACTCACCCAGAATCTCCCGTCCCTGGTCGCGATTCGACAGGCCGGCGAGAACGTCGAATCGATCTCGGTCACCGCGATCGAGGCCAAGGACGCGCTTGGCGAGAAGGACCTGCGGGACTCGATCCAGGGCTTCGTCGACTCATTCAAGGCCCAAGGCCATGGGGTCTCCGACTTTGCGACCAGCGTGGTCGATCTGCCCATCGGCAGAGCCCAGAAAGGTCGATTCGCGATGACACTCGCCAAAGGAGATGGCCACACGACAGCCTACTTTCTCGCCGATGGCAAGCGGATGTTCGGCCTCTCGATTACGACCGCCGATGCCTCAAAGATCGATCACGACGAGATCGCCAAGAGCCTGCGGATCGGTCAGGAACCGGCGAAGTAGCCTAGAACAGCCGGGCCACGACCGTCAGCGGCCCATAAACGCCTTGGCCTTCCTTCACCTCGACCTCGAGGTTGGGATGGCCGCAGACGACCAAGTCGACCTGACTCCCCCGCGCGATGAAGCTGAGCTTCCCTCCCGCAGGAACCACCGCGCCCTCTTGTGTGAAGGTCGTGATTTTGTCCACGAACTTGTCCGCGATGAGGACGAGGGCGACCTTGAACCGCGCTCCCGTGAGCCACATCGTTTGTCGCTCGTTCTCGAGCGTGTAGCGCCGAGCGAAGAGCTGCACGTGGCGCCGCAACCACGTGATCCGAACGTACTCCCAGAAGTCGAACATCGGGAGGTTGAACCCGGTCATGTATGGTCGGATTTCGCCCATTTCTCCGGCCACGGGCGCGTACTGGTAGTGGGTATCGAGCGGGGTCATCGCGATCCCGATCAGCCATCCGTCGCCTTCCACGCCTTCCGGCCAGTCGCTCTTCGTGATTTCGCGGATCGTGATTTCTTCCCCGAGCTTTTCGCTGACCACGACCCCGTCGCAGATGCGCCGGATGTAAGCCACCCGTCCATAGACCGGACTCCGGAGGACGCTATCGTCCTGGGGCGTCGCCGAATGGTCGGGATCGCGATAGAACCAGACCTTGCGGAGGAACAGGACACCGCCAAAAAAAACGAGGAGAACGGCGACCGCGAGAAGAGCGAGAGTGATCATGGCGTTTCAGCGATGCGGGCGCGACAGGTCGGGCGGCGCGCCGTACCATTCCTTGAGGCCTTTGTAGGCCATGAACGGCAACTGGGGCACGTAGTACCCGAGAACGCCCGTCCAGGCGCGGATCTTCCTGTGTTCGCGCAGTTCGAGCGGCACACCGGTGTCGCGGCGCCACTCCGCATCCAGGGCGAGGTACGCCTCTTCGGGTGATCGACGCTCGGCAATCGCGAGAATCCGGTCCGACTCCGGTTGCTCCAAGAGCTCGATCGGCATCGGCGCGATCGGCTGCATCCGCTCCCAAAGATCCCGGACCCAAGGCGTCAGGCCCTCGACCGTGAAGTGAGGACGCTCGGCGTTGAAACGCTCACGATCGAAGGGAAGCGGTTCGGGGTGCGCGGCGATCGCCACCGCGGCCTCGACGATCGCGCGAAGCCGCCCGAGGTCGGGCACCGGATCGAGCGCGCGAATCTCCACGGTGCCGAGCCGCTTGCTCACGATGAGGTCCTGAAAACGGTACTCGCGGTCGTCCACCAGCGTCCCGGAAGCGAAGTTGCAGGCCATTCGGTAGCTCTTCGCCCGGGTCGGCAGGCCGTATGCCGGACTGTTCATGCTTGCCACCATCAGCACAGGGAGGAAGTATCCGAGGTTGGCGTAGACCCGATCCCGATCGGCGGCCGGTACGCCGAAGTGAAGGTGGAGGCCGGCGGTGTTGCTCGGCGCGTCGAGACCGAGCGGCGTCCCGACAGGTGCACAGAGCGCACCGCGCGATGCCTCGGCGACCCGTCGTCGGCGGGCTCGTAGGTCGTCGATCAGCGCGTCGACCCCCGGTTGCGCGTGGGTCGACACCTCGACGCTGCTCATCCAGCAGAGCTTCCGGTCCTTGCCCCGGGCAAAGTTCGATGCGATCCGCGTGCGCCCGTCTCGAGGCTGTCGCCAGTAGAGCTTCCGTAGGTAGTCGAGCGACTGCAGGGTCGGCAAAAGCGCCCCCGCCTCGATGAGAAAGAACTCCTCCTCGAGCCCCAGCAGCATCGGCATAGGGTCTATTGTGAACGCTTCCGCGTCCGGTCCGACCAAGGTCCCTTCGCGACCGCGAATCACGGCCTCCGAAGCCAGACCTGCATCGAACCGGCGGCTCTCGCATCCCACGCGTAGTACGGGACCATGCGGGTTCGAACGGGGGTGGCGGCAGGAAGGTCCTCTTCGGCCGAGTACAGTTCATCCGGCCATGCGCCCGGCTGATCGATCCACCCTTCCACCCGGATCGGGGTAACACCCTCCAGCAAGCCCCCGTCGAAGGCTTCGACTTCAGCTGAGGTCGGGTCGACGGCGAACCGGGCGACCGAACTCGCGAGGTCCACCTCCTCGAGGCAGTAGACGAGTGGCCCCCGGGTCAGAGCCGTGCGGCCGCAGTTGTCGAGCACCTGAAAATGACTGACCCACCACCGTGGCTCCATCTCGAAGTCCAGTCGCAGGGTCTGTCGCCCGCTCCACGTGGTCGCGAAAATCACGTAACCATCCCGATACTCAGCCTCGACGCCGTCGAACTCGGTTTCGACATCGCCGCACCATCCGGGGATTCGGATCGCAAGCTCGAATGAGACGGGAGCCGAAGCGTCGACGGTGACCCGGACTTCACCCGACCACGGAAACTCGGACTCGACCGTCACCCGCACCGGAGTGCCTCCAAACGCCGTCTCGACACGGCATGCGCACGGGATCTGGATCGCGAGAGCGTCCTCTGTCCGCCCGACGACATACGCTCCGAGCGATGCGATCAGGCGCGCGATGTTCGGCGGGCAACAGGCGCAGTCGAACCACGCCTGGCGGTGATGATCGCCCGCACTCTCGAGCGGGTTCTCATAGAAGAAGCGATCGCCGGCCAGCGAAATCCCGGCCAGCGCACCATTGTAGAGCGCGCGCTCCATCACGTCGACGTACTCCCCGTCGAAGGTGGCCTGAGCGAGTCGATGCGACCAAAACACGAGGCCGACCGCGGCACAAGTCTCGGCGTAGGCTGTGCGATTCGGCAGATGGTAGTCGGCGACAAAGCCCTCGTTGTGGCCCGATGGCCCGATCCCCCCGGTCAGGTACATCCTTTTCTGCGTGAGGTCAAGCCAAAGCCGCTCGATCGCGGATTCCATCTCGGTGTCGTCCCGGTCTTCGAAGGCCTCGGTCGCGGCGGCGAGCAGGTACATCGCCCGAACGGCGTGGCCCACGACCTCGGGAGCCTCCCGGATGCGGGCGTGGTCCTGGCAGTAATCCGCCTTGTACACACCGCCCGGGGCGAGCATATTCCGCAGCCACGGCGATAGCTTCATCGCCTCCTCATCCTGGAGTTCGGCTTCGAAAGGGCTCGGACGACTGCCGCGCTCGTCGACCATCCATCGCGCCAAGTCGACGTAGCGGTCGGCGCTGTCAGGGTCGGAGGGCCGAACCGCGTCGGCGAGACGAAGAAGCCCGATCTCGAACTCCTCGTGCCCGCAGTAGCCCTTTCGCCGGTCGGGGCCAAAGAGCGAGGCGACGTGGTCGGCGACCCGAATGCCGACGTCCAGCAGTGTCCGCTTGCCGGTGGCTCCGAAGTGAGCCGCCGCCGCCTCGAGCAGGTGCCCCATGCAGTACATCTCGTGCATCGCGCCGAGATTTCGCCAGCGCATGTCCGGGTGCTGAAGCTGAAAGAACGTGTCGAGGTAGCCGTCGGGGGCTTGTGCCGAGGCGATCGCTTCGATCGTGTCGTCGAGCTGGCCGCTCAGACGATCGAGCGCCCCCGCCAGTTCGGCGTCGGACCCGAGCGCCGCGAGGAGGAAGGAGCCTGCCTCGATCCACTTGTAGACGTCGCTGTCGTTGAAGTACCGCCCCTTGAAGGTGCCCTGCTCCCCCCTCGCGACGCTACGAAAGTGCTCGATCCGACCCGTCTCGACGCACTGGCGATACTGGATGTCCAGAGTCGTCGCGGCGAGCAGACGCTGATACCGGCCCCAAAAGCGGTCGGTGATCTGGACTTGCTGAAGCGGGAGGCTGCGAAGGCGGCGTTGGAGGCGCATAGGCCTAGTATGGAAGGCCGCCTTGGTATCATGGCGAAGGGCCAGAAGACCCAGTCATGGGAACTGGAGTCCGGGCCCTGGGGTCCCACAATCATGTTCAAATTTTCGCGAAGTTCTCTTTCATGGGTGACTGGGCTCATGGTCGTCGCTGCGGTCGCGCTGGGAAGCGCCGCCCACGCCGCAAACGAGCTGTTCGTCACCGGTTCTGCGACCAGCAAGGTCTATGCATTCGACGCCGCAACGGGTAATCCCACCCGCACGATCGGCAGCTCCGCGAACGGCCTCTCCGGCCCGATGGGAATGGCGATCGGCACCGACAACCGGATCTACGTCGCCAACAAGAACAGCAGCAAGATCGTTCGGTTCGACGTGACGACCGGCGTTCGTGACGCCGCGTTCAATGTGACCGTCACGAATCCACGTGACCTCCTGTTCGGCCCGGATGGCAACCTGTGGGTCCTCACCACGAACAACGTGCGCCGCATTAACCCAGTGACCGGCAGCGATCTCGGCAACTTCCTGAGTGGGGGCACTCTCAGAGATGCGTACGAGTTCGAGATCGGCCCGGACAACAACCTCTACATCTGCGACTGGGCTCCCAACAACACGACCGACCGGAACGTCAAGCGCTACAACGGCGCGACCGGCGTGTTCATGAACGTCTTCATCCCGAATGGCGGCACCGCGATGATGGCGCGCCCGAACGGCATCCTCTGGGACAACGTCGGCAATGTCTACGTCAGCGACGCCCAGAACAACCGCGTCGCCCAGTTCACGTCCGCCGGGGCGTACATCAAGATCTTCTGCAACACAGGAGCGAGCACTAATCCGTCGCGCCTCAAGTGGGGCCCGACCGGCGATCTCTTCATCAACTGCCAAGGCACCAAGAACGTTCGCCGTTTCGGAGGGCCTGGAAGCGCGAATCCTGGCGTCTTCCTTTCCGAATTCGTGACCGCTGCTGAACTCGACAATGGCTCTTCCGATTATCTCGTGTTCAACGCCACGACGCCGAGCTCTGCTATCGATCAGGTCGTCGTCGAGCCGGATCGAGTCGTTGGGCAGTTCGTTCACACGAGCGGTGTCGTGACCCTCGGCAACCGGGCCCCGACCGGTGGCATCGTCGTTCAGCTTTCGTCGAGCGACACCACCGCTGCGACGGTGCCTGCGACGATCACGATTCCGGCCGGCAAGCGCAGCGGCCGCTTCCTGATCACGACCAAGCGCGTGACCTCAGTCCGAAACGTCTCGATCAACGCGACACTCTCCAACGTGACGCGATCCGACAACCTCACCGTGGTCCCGCTCATGGCAAGTGCCGTGATCATCCCGGGCATCGTAACCGGGGGCGACAACTGCTTCCTGATCGTGAGTCTGAACATCCCGGCGCCGAGCCAGGTCACGGTGACGCTCCAGAACTCCAACACGGCCGCCGCAACCCTGGCCGCGAATTCGATCATCATCCCGGCTGGGTCGCAATCCGGGTTCGTCGAGATCACAAGCAAGGTCCTCGCGAACAATGCGACGGTGAACATTACGTGCACGGAGTCGGGAACGCAGCTCGTCGCGACGCTCACAGTGCTTCGACCATAATCGCTGCCGACAAGCCCAAGGGCCGACGCCTTACGTGTCGGCCCTTGGCGCTACAATCGGTCATGGCGCGGTTCAAGAACTTCTCGATCTGGCGCGGGAGACTCCCCCATTGGCGTGCGGACGAGGAGATCTACTACGTTTCGTTCCGATCCCGACGCCCCCTTGACGAAACGGAGCGTCTGGACGTCTTTCGGGCGCTTCTCAAGCCGGATGGAAGCCGCTGGTTGCTTCGCGCGCTCGTGGTCGCCGAGGAGAAGACCGAGATGATCTTCACCGTCTGCCAGGTCAAGGACGGGGTGCCGATCGAATTCGCGAAGCCGATCGAAGCCGCGAAGCGCAGAGCCGGCAACGCGATCATGAAACGGACGGGCGAGCGGTTTCCGCCGTTCTACGTCGAGAGCTTCGATCGCATCATCCGCGACGAGGCGGAACTCCTCGAACGCACTTCGGAGCTGGCCCGAACGGCAGAACGTCTCGCCGCCATCGGCGGCGAGACGTTCTGGTTCGGCGAAGCCGACTAGTTGTCGCCGGTCATTCCGAAGGCGGCCACCAGGATATCGAAGTCGTCGGAGTCGACCGTGCCGTTGCCGTCGAGGTCCCCTACCGGCCCGGAGCCGCCGAAGTTCGCGACGAGGAGGTCGAAATCGTCCGAATCGACCGTGTTGTTGCCGTCGATGTCCCCGTTCGTCAGGCTGTAGCTGAGTCCCGAGACTCCGGAATTGCCGACGTTCAACCCGTCGATCTTCTGGCGAAGCCAATGGGTGCCCTTTGCGGTCACCGTGTAGAGGCCGCGGACGTTCGTCGTCGTCGAGAACTGACCGTTGGCGTCCAGCGTCACGACGGCCGCGTCGTGGACGACGCCTGCAACCCGAAACTCGATGGTCACCGGTTCGTTGGTCACGTCGCCCAGGAAGGACTGGAGGGTCACCTGGCCCGTGACCGGGACCGGCGTGAACCGGAATTCAAAGGCCCCGCGATCGGTACGGCCGCCGAAAATTCGCGACAGCACGTCGGCATCGGTCCAGCCGGCAACGATCACCGAGTCATCGCCGGTGTCGCGGGCCGCCGAACTCTGCTGGAGGCGAAAGTCGCTCAAGAACGGATCGACGAAGTTTGGGTCGTTTTGGACGCAGTTCGTGCCGAGTCCGAGCGTTCCACTTGTGTCGAAAGCCCCGTTGTTATGATACAGATTGTAGTCGGCGTTGCCCGCGCAACCCGTGAACAGACCGGAGGTGTTACCGCTCAGAATGTTGTTGAACACGACCGCGTCACCGGTCCAGATCGCGATCGCACCCTGGTCCTCGGCGAGGGTTCCGGTGATGGTATTGGAGATCACCGCGTGGCTCCCCTCGTAGAGGCTTATCGCACCGCCATCCGGGCCAGAGAAGAAGCCCTCGTAGGTGCAGGTGCTCCTGGCCATCAGGTTCGACGCGATCGTCGACGAACCGGTGTAGCCGTAGACCGATGCGCCACCCGCCGTGGCTCCGATTCCCATCGCGAAGCAGCTGTTGTCCAAGAACTGGTTCGCGAGGATTTGGGGCGAGCCAGGCAGCCCGTAGAAGTACACGCCTGCACCGGATGCCTGCCCGGTGTCGCTGAACGACTCGATGCGATTGCCCTGGAACAGGTTCCACCGGATCGTCGGCGACCCGTCGTAGAATCCGATTCCACCGCCGAGGCCTTCGCTGAAGTCGCCGATCATCGTCACCGTGTTGTTGATGAAGTGGTTCTTCTCGATCGACGCCGACATGAGGTCGTTCGCGCCGATGCCACCCCCCATCGCGGTCGAAGTCAGCCCCATGGTCGTCACGGTGTTGCCTTGGAACAGGTTGCCGGCGACGGAGGGCGAGCCCGAGTCGAAACCGAGGCCGCCACCCTGCAGCGTCGCGGCGTTGTTCAGGAAACTGCTGAAGCGAATCTGGGGGTTGCCGGTCTCGAAGAAGATTCCCGCGCCGCGATCGGCGCTCCCGTTCTGGATCGTGAGACCGTCCACGACGGTGTTCGAGGTGACGACGGCACCCGCGATCCGGATCACGCGCCCGCCGCTCTGTCCGTCCATCACGGTCGGATTCGACGCGATGGCGCGCTGGCCCGGGTTGCTCTCGGTCCCCGCGAATCCGCCGTACAGCGCGACGCCGTTCGGCAGGGTCACTCGTTCGAAGTACGTCCCCGTCCGCACGAAGACTTGATCGCCGGGCTGGGCGATAGCGAGGGCCGCTGCGATCGTCAGTTTCGCTTGGCCCCAGCTCGCCCCGCTTTGGGCGTTGCTGCCGGTCGGCGATACATGGATCGTCGCCGCCCATCCGGACGCTGCCAAGACGACCCCACCGAGCACTCCAATACCTTTCAAATTCATCACCTCTCTCGCGCCCGAAGGGATTGTACATGGTTCGGGCTATCTTCCCGGCCCAATCACATGCCGACGCCGGTGTAATGCCGAAGCCCGAACCGCCACAGCAGCGCCTGGGCGAGGTAGCTCACGCCGATCCACGCCAGCTGGATACCGATCCCGGCGACAGCTTGGGCGTGGTCGACGCGTCCGATCACGATCTCGGTCGGGAGCCCGGTCGTGTAGTAGAACGGAAACACGATGGCCAGGTTTCTCACCCAGTCCGGCATGAGCGCGACGGGGAACAGCTGCCCGCTCAAAAAGAGCATCGGCACGTAGTAGAGCTCAAACAGCGCCGTCGCATCCTGGAGAAACAACGCCAGCATCGCCATCGCCATCACGAACGTGAAGCTCAAGATATGGCCGAGCAACACCGAAGTCCAGAACGTCCAACCAAGGGTCAACTCTGGTTGACCCAGATACCCCCGATACAGCCAGAGCAGAACCAGGAACATCGGAAGGAACAGCGTCGTGCGCACGCACCGCCACGCGAGATTGCGGACAAACATGAATTGGAAGTAGGAGATCGGGCGAACGAGGAACGTCGAGAGCTGTCCCTCCTTGATCTCGAACGCGACCTCCCACATGAAGTGGCTGGTGATGAAGCATGTCAGCAGGAGCATCGCGAGGTAGTAGAGCACGAACCCCTGGTTGTCGAAGCCGCGGATCGCGCCACCGCCGCTTGCCGCGATCCAGACCATCGGCATCGTTGCCGCCGTGACGAGGTCGGTAAGGATCCAGATGTAGCCGCTGGCGCGGTAGGCGAGCCCGTCTTGGACGTAGATGGAGAACAGCGCCTTCCAGTGTCGAAGGGTGGCTCGCATGGGCAAAGTGTACTTGTGTCGCTCACGGGCATAATCAGCGTGGTGCTGACGGCGTCCAATCTCGGCAGGAAGTTCGGCTCGCGGTGGGTGTTTCGGCACGTCGCGTTCGAGGTCGGGCTGGGGGACGTTCTCGTCGTGCTGGGGCGCAACGGCTCCGGTAAGTCGACACTCCTCCGCCTCCTCTCGGGGTTGTTGAGCCCGAGCGAAGGCTCGGTCGGCCGCCCGCGGGGCGCCCACCATCGGGTGCTCGGTTACGTCGGGCTCGACCTTGCGCTCTATCCGAACCTGACCGCGCGCGAGCATCTCGAGATCGCCTCCGAACTGCGCGGGGTGCCCCCGCGCGCCGAGACGCTCCTCGAACGCGTCGGGCTCTCGGCGGCAGCCGATCGCCTGACCGGGGAATACTCGACCGGCATGCGGGCCAGACTCAAACTAGCGCTGGCGATCCAGCCTGAACCGGCGATTCTGCTCCTCGATGAGCCGACGGCGTCGCTCGACGACGCGGGCCGCGAGATCGTCCGCAGTGTCATCGACGAGCAAACCGGGCGCGGATGTGTGATCATCGCGACCAACGATGCCCACGATCGGCGCTACGCCACCCACGAGTTGACGATCGATGGCTGAAATCTGGACGGTGTTTCGCAAGGAGTGGCGCGGTGAGATGCGGTCGCGGCACGGCATCTTCACCGCGGGGCTTTTCAGCCTGCTGGCGGTCGTTGCGATCGCCTTCGCCTCCTATGGCCAGAAGCCGTCGGGCACGATCCTGGCCGGAATGCTCTGCATCACGCTGCTCTTCGCATCCGTGATGGCCCTGCCCCGCACGTTTCTGGTGGAAGACGAGCAGGGCACCTTCGATCTGCTCCGTCTGATCAGCGAACCGCAACCCGTTTTTGTGGGCAAAACACTCTACAACCTCACTCAGATGCTCGTGACCGGCTTCGTCCTCGCGATCCTGCTGATCGGGTTCGCCGGACTCCAGGTGACGGTCGTCTGGCTTTATATTCTTGCATTGGTAGCGGAGTGTATGGCGCTGGCAGGGGCGGTAAGCTTGTGTGGCGCGCTCGCGATCGGGGCCGCGAACCGCTGGATCTTGGCGGCAGTCTTATCGGTGCCGCTCCTCCTGCCCCAGGTCGCAATGGGTGTCGGCGCTTTTCGAGCCGCTCTCGGCGAAGGAACGATCGCGGGCGGGACGCAAAACGTCTTGGGATTGTTAGGATTCGGGGTCGCCGCACTGGCCTTGGGACCAGTGCTCGCGGCCTCGGTGTGGAAAACGGAATGAGACCGATGCATTACGTGTTGATGGTGGGGATGGCGGCGGCCACGCTTCTTGCCTTCCTCGTGCCCGATGCCGACCAGTTCCAGAAGCCGGAGCTGGCCCGGATCTTCTTCTTCCACTTTCCTTCCGCACTGATCTGCAGCGTTTTCATCTTCCTCTCGGGTTGGTTCGGATTTTGGCTTCTCCGGACCCGGGACATGAAGTGGGACGTGCGCAACGCGGCCTCGGTCGAGATGGGCGCCCTGTATGGGGTTTTCACCATGGCAACCGGCATCCTCTTCTCGGAAGTGCAATGGGGGACGTGGTGGCAGTGGGATCCTCGGCAAACCTCCTTTCTCCTCGTTCTCGCCATTTTCGGGGCCGGTATCGCGATTCGGGGAGCGTTCTCCGATGAGCGCCGGAGGGCGACGATCTCCGCCGCCTATTCCGTCGCGTCGTTGTTGCCGAGTCTCTTCCTCATCTTCGTCTTTCCGCGTCTGCCCCATATTGAGCAGATGTCGTTTCACCCGTCTCAGACCGTCACCGGCGGTCTTCTCGACGGCTGGTACCGGGTCGGCGTCCTCAGCGTGGGCTTCATGCTGGCATGGCTGACGGTGATCGTCTATCGCATGCGAGTCCGCGTCGGCGAACTCGAATTCCAACGGGAGCAATTCGATGGATCTTTGGAAGCTGTTGGCGGCGGTGCCGCCCCTCATCGTGTGGTTCGGGCTGTTTCTGTATCTGAAGAACGTCGAGACACGCCTCAAGAAGTCTGAGGACGCGATGCGCGACTGGACGTCCTCGTCGGGGTAGGCGAATAGTCCTGGCCCTGCAACAATCGTCCCGCTGAGCCGATCTATTTCGAGACGATGATGCTCACGTGCTCGCTTTTCGTACTCGCGCTCGTCGGCGCGCAGGATACGCCGCCCGCCTCGGAGTCGAGGCCTCCCGCGATCGTGATGCCTGCACCGCCGATGCCGGCACCGGTCGTGAAGCCGGTCGTCAAGCCGAAGGCTCCGGTCAAGCCGGCCAAGTCGATCAAGATCGATCTCAAGACCCAGACGCTGACCGCGCTCGAAGGCGACGATCCCGTCTACGTCTTCAATTGCAGCACCGGTCGGAACAACGCGACCCCCCGCGGCGAGTTCCCGATCCGCCAGAAGCTCCGCCACAACCGGGCGCTCCCCAAGTACGGCGGCGCTCCGATCCCTTGGTCGCTCCGTCTCGACATCGTCAGGAAAGGGAGGCGGGTGCCGATCGCGATCCATGCCTACAAGCATGTTCCCCGGTATCCCGCGTCTCACGGCTGCATCCGGCTCAAGCCGGCTGACGCCGAGCGGCTCTTCCCTTGGGCCGAAGTCGGCGTCCGGGTTTCGATCCAGTAACGGTCAGCCGAGGAGATCGGCGATCGCGACCTCGCCGCGTGGCAGCGCGCTGTCGAGCTGGATGTTCGCCGTGCGGAGCCGTTGGGCCAGGACCTTGGCCACGTTGGTCATCAGGATCGCCCGGAATTCCGTATCCTCGTTCATCAGCTGTCGGATGCCCTTCGAGGGAAACCAGGCTACTTCGGTCGCGCCGACCGCGGTGACAGTGGCCGACCGCGGCTGGTCGTCGACGAGCGAGACTTCACCGATCAAGCTTCCCGGGCCGACTTCGGCGACGGTTTCGCCGCTGAACGACTTGATGCGGGCTTCCCCGTCCAGGATGATCATGAGGTCGCTCGTCTTGTCGTACTGACGGAGGATGACGTCGCCGCCCTCGAATCGCTGGACTTTCGCGAGCGACGTGAAGCGCTCGATCTGGGCCGGAGTCATCCCCCGCAAAAGGTAGTTGTGCCGAACGGCGTCATTGACCAACATGAAGTCCACCCTCAAGAACCGATTTCGGGCTCGGACCGAGCCCGTGCGGAGATCATAGCCGCGATGCCGACGCGAATGTCGCCCCTTGGGTCAGAGGTCCCGAAAGGAGAGTACTCACCGTTCCCCCTGGCGCATCCGGATCGTGCGGGAGGATCTCTGGCAGGGGCACAATGAAGTTATGCTCAATCGTCTCGCCCGGGAGACCTCGCCCTACCTGCGGCAGCACGAGGAAAACCCGATCGATTGGTACCCCTGGGGGGACGAGGCCTTCGCCCGCGCGGCGAACGAGGATCGGCCGATCTTCCTGAGCGTCGGCTACAGTTCCTGTCATTGGTGCCACGTGATGGCCCACGAGTCGTTCGAAGACTCCGACGTGGCCGAACATCTGAATCGCGATTTCGTGTCGGTCAAGGTTGATCGCGAGGAGCGTCCCGACGTCGACGAGGCCTACATGACGGCCGTTCAGCTCAGCAGCGGGCGCGGAGGCTGGCCGATGACGCTCTTCCTCACCCCCGACCGCAAGCCGTTCTTTGCCGGCACCTACTTCCCGCGCGACGACCGCAACGGCCACCCCGGATTTCTGACCCTCGTCCAAGGGGTCGCCCACGCGTGGCAAACACGCCGCGCTGAACTGATCGAGGCCGCCGACACGTTCACCCAGGCGCTTCGCGAGGCCCTCGGCGCCGCCATCGAGCCGCGCGGCATCACGCTCAATCGGCGGTTCGTGGACGACGCGATCGAAGCCCTCCACGGAGACTTCGATCCTGACTTCGGCGGCTTTGGCGGTGCCCCCAAGTTCCCGCCCCACTCCGCCATCGCCTTTCTCCTCGACGCATCCCGGCGCCCAGCCGGGCTCGGCGCTCACCTCGGCGTGCCCGACCTCGCTGACCAAGCCCGAACGATGGCGTCGACGACGCTCGAGAAGATCGTCCTCGGGGGCATTCACGACCACGTCGGCGGTGGTTTCCACCGTTACTCGACCGACGACCGGTGGTTCCTGCCGCACTTCGAGAAGATGCTCTCCGACAACGCCCTGCTCCTCAAGGCATTTGCCCGGGCCAAAGGGCTTGATCCGCGAACCGATGCGTTGTTCGCAAGGGCCGGGAACGGGATCGTCGACTGGCTCAAACGGGAAATGACGTCCCCGGAAGGGCTGTTCTTTGCCGCGCTCGATGCCGACAGCGATGGGGAGGAGGGTCTCTTCTATCTCTGGAGTCTCGACGACATCCGCGACGCTCTCTCAGGGCCCGATCCCGCGTTCGAAGCCGCGTTTGGCCTCCGCGAGGAGGGCAATTACTTCGATGAGGCAACCCGACGTCGGACCGGACTGAACGTGCTCGCACGAACCGAAGACGGCGCGGAGTCGTTCGATCGCCAATTGAGTACGCTCAGGAGCCGTCGCGCGATCCGAGAACGACCTCGGCTCGACGAGAAGGCGATCGCCGCCTGGAACGGAATGGCGATTCGAGGTCTCGTCGAGTTCGGCGAAGTCGCTTTGGCCCGTCGCTGCGCAGAGGCCTGGCTTGAGGCCGAACGCCAGTTCGGTCGCCTGCCGCACCAGGTGGTCCACGGCGAGCCGAGCGGGCTCGCGTTTCTCGATGACTATGCCTTCCTGGTCGATGGGTTCGTTGCCCTCGGCTCCGCCACGGGGTCGCCCCTGTGGCACGATCACGCTCGCATCTGGATCGGCGAGATCGACCGAGGCTTCTCCGACCGCGTTCACGGGGGTTTCTTCGCGACGTCCGGCGAACACGAGGCCCTCTTTGGGCGGACCAAGCCATTCACCGATGGAGCAACGCCGTCTGCCAACGCGACCCTCGCTTCCGGCCTCGTCGAGCTGGGCGAAACGACTTCGGCGATGGCCATCGTCCGAGCCGGGCTTGGCTGGATGCAGCGGGCACCTCTGGCCACTGAGTCGCTCTACGAAGTCCTCGCCCGATGTCTGGATGGTCGGGAACCGTTGCCTCGCATCGCGGTCGAGGAGTTTGCCGGCCGATCGGGCGCGACGCTGTGGTTGTTCCTCGACGAGGGCTCGCTCACCTACGCCGACCCGGCCCCGCCGGGTCTTGAGCCGGTCCGGGTCACCGCCGACGGCCCGGTCGAAGTACGGTTCCCGGAATCGGAGGACGGGGTCCTCACCGGCGCGATCCCGATTCGGGTCGCGTGGAGACCTGACTCTCGTCCGGGGATCTTGGACGTGACTTTCCAGGTTTGCACCGCCGAGCTTTGCGAGCTTCCGCAGACGCACTCGGTCCGCCTCGCCCCCGCATGATGGCGGGTGTCCGTCCTTCGGAGGACACCGTAACGGAGACTTGAAGTCGCCGGACGCACCACCCAGAATCAGGGTGAAGATCGGCGCAAGCCGACAAGCCGAATGGCAAGGAGAAGAGCGATGCGAACGCGATGGATGCTTCTCACAGCAATAGGGATTGCTTGGCCGACGGCGGCATGGAGCAACACCTACACCGACAATTTCGAGGATGGGACGTACGCCCCGATGTGGGTGCCGTGGAGCGTGGATGCTCCCCTTCCCATCGAGCAAAACGGGAGAATGGAATTCTTCCTCCCCGGCACCAGCTTCGGGCCGATGTTCTCGACGGGACTGCGCGGAGCCATGCGCCTGTGCGGCGACTTCGACGTGAAGTTCACGTTCGACCACCCGATCTGGCCCAAGAACAACGGGGTGCGGACGGGGATGACCCTGGGCAACAAGCATGGGGCCTACACCCTTGAGCGCACGAACCTTGGCCTCGGCATGGGCGACCATGTCCTCAGTGACATCGGCGGCAGCTTGACGATGTTGCCGTATGGCGGAACCCAAGGCAACCTCCGCATCCGCCGAGTCGGGATGGAAATGACCGGCTACGTGTGGAATGGTGAATGGCAGCCGCTTGGCACGTGGTTCGGCGCGATCGGACCGATGGATGTGGATCTCTGGGTCTGGTCCCACGACGCCTACTTCGGACGCCAGGACGTCCTCGCGACGTTCGACGACTTCATGGCCGCGGACAGTGCCTCGATCGTGAATGGTGCCGTCAACCTCGGCGATTACATCGGCCCACTCCTGGGCCAGCGAATCGAGATCTTGCTTGTTCAGGATGGCGCGGTCATCGATTCCCAGATCGTGACCCTCGATGAGTGGGGCCAGTTCCAGTTCGCGACGGAGGTCGCGGGTGAGGTCCGGGTCATGGCCAAGGGCACACACTGGCTGCGACGCTCCAGCCCGCCGATTCAGCTCGCTCCGAACGGCCTCCAAGTCGTCGACTTCGCCCTCACCAACGGCGACGTGGACAGCAACAACGTCATCGACAGCGACGACTTCGATCTCCTCGTGATCAACTTCGGTGAGCAGAACTTCATCGGGGACCTCGACGGGAACACGATGGTCGACAGCGATGACTTCGACATTCTCGTCGCCCACTTCGGCGAGCAGGGCGACTAATCAACCACAGCCGGCCGGCCGGAGCGGGAAACCGTTCCGGCCGGTCGGGGGGGGCAAAAGTCCTGTTTTTTCGGACCGACGCCCCGATTTGGCACTTTCTGTGCGAACCTTGTAGGGCGAGCGGCCGTCCAACCCTCGCCTTCCGCTGAAAATGCGGAAAATACGCATGCCGAGCCGTGGATTTCTCCACGTCGGTGCAGTACACTAAGCTACCTTTTTCGGAGGCTATCGATGAAGAAAGCGTTTACGCTTATCGAACTTCTGGTTGTTATTGCAATCATCGCCATTCTGGCAGCCATTCTGTTCCCCGTCTTCGCCCAGGCTAAGGAAGCCGCGAAGAAGACGGCCGACCTGTCGAACGTGAAGCAGTCCTCGACGTCGTTCCAGATGTATCTGGCCGACACCGATGACGTGTGGCCGCTTGCCATCGGGCAAGATGCCGCCGGCGTCTGGCTGTGGAACTTCAACCACTACATCCCCGCCGACTATCCGAGCGCCGCGGGTGGCGATGGCAGCTATGCCCGCCGCATCGTCGCTTCGGTCAGCAGCTGGGCCAACTCCATGCAGCCGTATTCGAAGAACTACGACATCCTCGCTTCCCCGGGTACCCCGGCGGTCAGCGCGGGTGGCGCTTCTCTCGCCACGGTTGCGGCCGGCAAGCGCCGAGCCAACAGCACCCTGACGTACAACGGTATCCTCCACGGCTTTGGCCAGTCGGGTATCGCTACGCCGTCCAAGCTCCCCGTCCTCTGGAACGGTCGCGGCAAGGCTCAGACGATCGGTGCGGCTCTCGCCAACCCGGTGCTCTACTGTAACCAGGCGAACCTGCCTTGTACGTACATCCCGGCCGCCTCCGGATGCTCCAGTGCCATCAACGGCCAGCAGTCGGCGATGTTCGTGCTGTCCGGTTCGATGTGGGTCTACAGCAAGGGCGCCAACTTCGCCATGGCCGACGGTTCTGCCAAGTTCCGCCGACTCGGTGCGACGCTCTCCCCGCGAGATACCGACTACAACACCGACCCGTACACCGGATACGACGCCAACGGCTTCCCCGGATTCTACTGGTGGGACCTCTGCCACAGCTGGTTGTTCCGCCCGAACATCGAGTGGTAAGCTAATGGGGACAGGGGTCGTTTGACTTCGGTCGAGCGATCCGAAACGAAAGTCTCGGTTCGCCCCGGCGAACCGGGACTTTCACTCTTCTAGGAGGTCTGTTGAATGCGTAAACTAGCAATCCTCTTGGCCATGGCGTTCATGGCATCGATCGTGATCACCGGATGCGGCGACAAGGCGGAACCGCCGCCCGAGGGTAAAGCCGGCGGAAGCGCCAAGACCCCGCCCGGGGTGGAGACCGGCGGAGGCACCGAAGGTGGCAAAGCCCAAGTTCCTCAATAAGCTCAGCAAGATCAGGATCGCCCCGCTCGAGTTCGGGCGGGGCCGTCGTGATGGGTTCCTCAGGCGTTTTCCTCCGCGAAGTATCCTGCGATTTCTTGTCGCATGTGTATCACGCTTCGCGATTTGAGAATCCTCCTAGTACAAGGGCGGCCATGACCACTCTCGGAGGAACTCGAGATGAAACTACTCTTCACTGTCATGATCGGAGCGCTTTCGGCGCACATGGTCTTCGCTGGCATCGTCAATGTCTCCACCGAGTCGGGGAGCGACGATCGGATGGCACCCTCCATCTGCCGCATCACCGTCGGTGGCACGAACGTCGTCCGCGTCGCCTATCTGGAAGGATGCTCGGGCGGAGTCCTTTCCGGCACCAACATCCGAATCAAGGACATCAACCAGTCGACGGGCGCGATCGTCGCCACGGTACAGATGGCCTCAGGCACCTACGGCGCTCCCCGGATCAGTCGAGACGGACAGGGGATTGCGTACTGGAAGCTTCGCACTATTGGGGGATCGACGGTCGCCGTGCCCCATTTTCGAAGCCTTTCCCTCTCAGGCCTGTCGATGGGGAGCGAAGAGTATCCCAGTGACCAAGGCTATGCTCGGAACCAAAGCAATGGGACAATCTACACGGGGGCATCGACGGACATAACGGTCGACAACAACTGGCCGCCGGCAATCACCGATGGCACGTCGCCGACGCTCGTTTGGGAAGACAGGTTTTCCGAGGCGGCTGGAGAGCTCGGCGCATACACCCCACTCGTCAAATGGGTCCCTGGAGGCTCGATCGACGACGTCGATGATTCCCACGGTTGCGTGTCCCCTGGGATCAGCGACGAAGGCACATACCTTGTGTATGCAAACGGGGGGCAGATCTATCGAGCCACCTCATGGTCGCTGCCCGGAACACAGGTGAGCTACAATGGCAATGGAACTAGCGCTTATCCCGCGATCAGTGGCTCTGGCCAGTACGTCGTCTTTGAGTCGACATCCTCGAACTTCAGTGGTGTCGCCCATGACGTGGCCGACGTCTATTGGTGGGACGCAAACAGCGCGACAACCGTCAACCTAGCCTACGCGACTGGGTCCGGTCCCGCATACTCGACGGCGATCAGGGCGTCCATCTCGCCGGATGGGGGCTTCATTGGCTTTGACTCGACGTGGTTCAACTGGACGACCACGGACATCTTCTGGCCGACCAACGATGTTGCGCCCTACGCGTTCAGGGTTGAGCGCGGCTCAACTTCGACGCGGCGCATGTTGAGTCACGGAAACCAGGCTACGGATGACGGGTACGTTGCCGCGAACGGGGCGCGCGTCTCGATGGAAGACGGCGGGTACGCCGCATGGGATACCTCGGATGGATCGTATGCCAGCAGAACCGGCCGGGATATCTTGCTGCGTCTCCCGTAGAACTGGGCCTGTGTCCGCCGCAGAGTGGCCCGAGATTCTCTCGGGCCGCTTCTTTGTGTGTGTCCTCCGCGGGAACCCCCGCGCGGCCACGCTGTTGATTGGATTAGGTCCGCGAAGTCTAGCGTGGGCCAGTCTAGGAGGTAATCACCATGCGCAAATTCGCGCTCATCGTCGCCATGGCCGCCATGGCCTCGATCATCGTCACCGGCTGCACGCCCAAGACCGATCCCAACGCAGGTACCGAGACCTCCGGCGGCAAGACGCCGGACGGTAAGGAGACCGGCGGTCAGGCCGAACAGCCCAAGTAGGTCCGCCAGCAACGAAAGGGCCCCGGCTGATCGCCGGGGCCCGAGCGAGAAGGGGGGCGAGATCTCAGCGCCTGCGCCGGAATGGACCCTCGGCAACCACGTCGCCGTTCTCGTCGAGCAGCAGGGCGATCGAGGTCTGGTCAATGGCAGGTGCCCCCCGCGACCAGCGCTGCGTCACCCGGGCTCGGCCGAGTCCGTTCGTCACGACATCCCAGACATTGTCCCCGATCTGCAGGGTGAACGACGCATTGCGAGGCAGTCGCTCGCCTTCGAACTGGAGTTCGGCCTGGGCGCCACGGGCCTTGAAGACGGCTTTTGTCTTGCCCAGACCCACGAGGTCGGCTCGATACTCGGCGCGGGTCTGGCAGAGGCCGGCAACGGCCAGGATGAGCGTCAGGAACAGTGCGGTCAGCAGTTTCATCGGTTGGTTACTCCTTGCACCACCCTCTGGGCGGTCGTGGCACGCAAGAGGCACCCGTTTCCGCCCGTGATACACTCACAGGAAGAAAATGTGGAAGGACGCCGACGTCGAAATCGAACGACTCTTGACGCGGTGCCGCGCCGGCGATCGCGACGCTTGGACCAAGCTCGTCGAGCGACTCCAAAGCACGGTTTTCGGCGTGACACGCCGACTCGGGCTGAGCGAAGCCGATGCCGCTGACGTCTTCCAGGCCACGTTCATCGCGCTGTACCGCAACCTCGACCGGATCGATCAAGCCCTGACGCTCCCCCGGTGGATCGCCGTAACCGCCACCCGCGAATGCTATCGGGTACGTCGAACCTACCCGGAAGCGACCGGCTCGGCCGACGAGCGAACCCTGGAGGACACGATCGCCGTCGAACAGCGCTCGGCCGAGGAGATCGCGATCGAGAGTGAGCGAGCATTGGTCCTTCGCGAAGGCCTCGAACAACTCGGAGGTCGATGCCGCGTGCTTCTCACGCTGCTGTACGGAGAAGTCGAGACATCCTATATCGAGATCGGCGCAAAGCTCGGGATGCCGATCGGCGCGATCGGCCCGACCCGCGCGCGGTGCCTTGAGAAGCTGCGGAAGATCCTCGAGAGGGAAGCCTACTTCCGCGAAGTCGACGTATCACCGGAGCGCGTCCGTACCTCTTGAACCCGACCATGCGACCCTGCCGACGATTCGAACAAGCGCTGATCGTCCTCGCCGAAGGCGGCGAGGCTCCTGAAGCTGCGGCTCACCTCGATCAGTGCGAGGGGTGCACGCGGCGCCTCGCCGAGTATCGCCACCTGCTCGGCGAAGGCGGGATCGCGAGAGTGACGCAAAACGCCCCCGCCGAGTGGATCGCCCGAGCCGCCGCGATCTTCCCGGAAGCACGCCGAGCCGCCGTGCTTCGCCACTCCCTGAGCCAGGTCGGGGCCCGTCTCCGCGACACCGATACCCTCCAGATCGCCTACGAGGTCGATGGCGTGGTCCTTCGCGTTCAGTACGCACGCCTCGGCACCGGCTGGCAAATCACCGGCCGCGTCCCCGACCTCTCGTGGACCGTTCAGCACCGAGGCGCATCCGTGCCGCTCGATCCCGAAGGCGGCTTCCAGATCGACGTTCGTGAGACCGCCGACACCGGCTTCGATCTGGTGCTTCCCTCCGGGCGCGTTGCGATCCCCGGCGTCGCCGAGGCTCTCGGTGAGCCCGTCTAGCCTCGTCGCTGCCCTGGAGGTCTGCAGCGTTGCGTCGGGTCGCCGCCTTCTGCGACGTCACCGGGGAACGCCGGGCGTCTGTGCCGCCTACATCGATCGGGTCATCGCGATCTTCATGAGCGATCCCGGCGACGTGGGTCGACTCGCCCGGCATTGGCGGGCGATCGTCGAGTACGGAGACGATCCCGCCCAGGGGTATCGGGCTCACGGCATCGCATGCCGGGCGCGCGGGCGCTGGTCCGCCGCCGCCGAGAGCTTCATCCATGCTGGACGTCTCGCCCGTGACCCGATCGCCCGGGCATCGCTGCCGATCGGGGCGATCGACAGCCTCGCTCGCGATGGCCGCATCGAAGAGGGTGTCCTACTCGGTCGAAGGTTGGCTCGCCGGCTGCTCCGGCTCGGCCAATCCGATCTTGCCGGGCGCGCCCTTCTCAACGCCGGCAACGCGGTCCTGTGGGCCGACCGTTATCGGGAGGCGAAACAGCTCCTCGAGCGAGCGATCGAGCGGCTCGAAACACCGAGCCTCGCGGTCGGAGCCCGGCTCGGCCTTTCCACTTGCGAGTTGTACGGCGGCTCGACCGCGCGCTCTCTCGAACTGGCCGACCAGGCCCTCGCTGAGTTCGAGGCGCTCGACCAGGACTACTCGGCCGCCCTTTGCCGCCTGAATCGTGGGCAGGCTCATCTGCTCCTCGGTCGGCCGGATCAGGCCCTGTCCGACCTCCTCTCCGCTCGGGATCGACTGTCCGGACCCGACTTGGCTCGCACGGAGGAGTTCCTCGGTGACACCTACCTTCGCCTTCAGCTTGCCCCTGAGGCGATCGATGCCTACGAGCGCGCTCTCGCTCTTGGCGCGACGCCCCTGAACACCGCCAACTGCCGGCTCGGGCTCGGCATGGCTCGCGATCTCAGCGGCCGCCCGAGAGAAGCGCGCACGGAGTTCGCCCGAGCCGAGCGGGCTTACCGAAAGGTGAACAATGCCGTTTGGGAGTCGGTCGCGGCGCTTGACGCGGCGCGCCTCGCCCACGACCGGTCGCGAGCGACGCGAGTAGCGGACCGCCTCAAATCGGTTGGAGGTCCATACCACCGGTGTTGGTCCTCGATCGTGGTCCTTGAGATGGCGGGGTCGAATCCACTTCCAGCAGAGATTGCCCGCGCTCTGCGCGACGTCCGTCGTGGTGGATTCATCGATCTCGAATGGCGGCTCTGGGCGCTTCGGGCTCGATCCGCGGCCCCACGCGAACGTTTGCGGCTCTACCGCCGAATGCTCGACAGCATCCTGGAAGCGCGTCTCTTGATTCGGTCGCACCTGGCCCGCACGCAATACCTCGTCGACAAGAGCGAGGCGGTCCGAGAGTACCTGAGTCTCCTTCTCGCTCGTGGCCGAGCTCCCGACGTCCGCGAAGCGCTTGAGGCAGTGACGGCGCTCCGCTCGGCGGCTCTGGTGGATGAAGTGCTCTCCGCTCGACCCGGAGCCCTCAGCGCCGAGAGTCGCGCCCAACTGGAAGTTCTTCGGAGCGAACTGTCCGTGTCGGGCGAGTCGAGTGGAGGAAGTCGGCGGGCCCGGGTGGGCCGCCCTTCGGTCAGCCTACGACGAGCGTGGCGGGAGATATGTCACCACACGGTGAACAGGCTTTCGAGTCCTTTCGGTCCCGCGACGCCGGCCACCGTCTTCGTGCTCGGAGATCGAGCATACCGACTTGGTCAGGGACGCTCAACGCCCCTTGGGCTGGGTCCGGCGGACCTCCGACGCGAACTCCGGATGATCGAGTACGATCTCCTTGAGCCCACGATCTGCCCCGATGGCGACCCCGCTGCGGTGCTTTGCCGGATCGAGCGACTGGCCGAACGTCTCTTCGAGAGCGGAATGGGGTTCATCGGACCGATCTGCCCGGATGGTGAGTTGTGGCAGGTGCCTTGGCAAGCCGTCATCTCCGCGCTCGATCCGGCGCGCTCGGCGTTGCTGGTGCCGACTCCTCGCTTCGGGGGCACCGCCATCGATCTCCGGTTGCCGCGCCGCCCGGCCGTCACGATTTGGGCCGGACAAGCCGGTGACATTCCCCACGTCCGTGCCGAGGTGAGGGCCGTGCTCGCCGCCTTCCCGGAGGCGCGGGTCTGCACGACCGCCGCCGAAGTGCTCGAGTCGCTTGAAGGGGGCAGGATCGATCTTCTTCATGCCGCCACCCACGGACGGCTCGACGCCTCGAACCCGATGTTCTCTTCGCTCGAGCTCGGCGGCCAGAGGTTGTTCGCGGCCGATCTCGCACGAGCCCGCGTCCGACCCAAGCTCGTCTTCCTTTCCGCCTGCGAGACGGCGCGGCTAACGGCACTCAACCGGGACGAACCGGACGGCCTCGCCCGAGCGTTCCTCGCTCTTGGTGCAGAGGCGGTCGTCGGCAGCCAATGGCCGCTCGACGATGCGATCGCCTCGATCTTCACTGGCCACGCGATCGAGGCGCTTGCCGGAGGCGCGACCCTCGGCGAGGCGATGAGGTCGGGACGAAACAAGGCGAGGTCCTTGCGCAGTCACCCCTATTTTTGGGCCTCGATGGTATCAATCGGCGGATTCTCGGGTACTTAGAGAGTGATGAAGGGATTGCGTTTCGTTTCCGTCTTCGTCTTGGCGGGATGGGCCGGGGTCGCGCAGGCGGCGTTGCTGATCGCTCAGCTGAACACGAACACCGCCGCGGGAGCGGTGGCGACTCGATATGGCATCCAACTCCTTGATGTCACGCCGGGCGCGCCGTTCGCACGCTTCAACGTGCCGGCCGGGCTGAACGCGGACACGATCCAGGTTCGGATGGTGAGCGAGGGCCGTGCCATCTGGTGCGAGGATGACGCCCAGGTCATCATGCCCGAACACTCCGGTGCGGGCAAAGGATCGACGATCTCCGCGGTCGGAGATCGGTCCACGCTTCAAGGGCTCAACAGCACCTTTCTGCGCCAAATCCAGTGGTCGTCGAGCCTTGCCGCAACCTCCGGACGCCGGGTGAAGCTCGCGATTCTCGATACCGGAATCAGCCCGCAGCAACCCGCCTTGTGGGCCAAGGTCTCGGCGAGCATGAACGCGATCGAGGGCGGTCAGCCTCCCCATGATGTCGCGCGTGGGCGTGACACGAGTGGCAATGGGCGGCCGGATGAAGCCGTTGGTCACGGAACCATGGTCGCGGGCCTCGTCGACCAAGTCGGGCCGCAGGTCCAACTCGTGATCGCTCGAGTCGCCGACAGCGATGGCGTCGCGACCGCGTGGACGATCATCGAAGGCTTGGCGTTCGCGGTGAATCAAGGCGCGGAAGTTGCCAACGTGAGTCTGGGCGCGATCCAGCGCATCCCCGCCCTGTCCGATGTCCTCGATTGGACGGAGCAAAGAGGTCTCCTCGTCGTGGCGGCGATCGGAAACAACGGTCAGCGGCGCTCGCTCTCACCGGCGACGATTTCGAAAGTCGTGTCGGTGGCCGGCGTTCAATCCGGCGACGCGAAGGCGTCGTTCAGCAACTGGGAAGGGAAGACGCTCGCGTGCGCGCCCGCCTCGGGCCTCAAGAGCTTCTGGTGGGATGGCACCCTCGGAGTCTGGTCGGGTACCTCGTTCGCGGCTCCCCTCGTTTCGGGAGCGATCGCGGACTGTCTGAGGCGGCGGACGACACGACTCACGCCCGACGCGATCCGGAAGCTGTTACGAAATGCGGGCGACGACGTGAACGCTCAGAACCGCAGCTATCGAGATCAGTTGGGCAGGCGGTTGAATATCGCCAAACTGGATGACGCCATCCGCCGCGGGCGGTAACGGCGGTGATGGTCGAGCCCGCGGTGGTGCCGCGGGCTCGGAGAGGCACGCCCTACCCCTGAGCGATCTCCCTCGCACGGGCGTCGTGCAGGTACGGATTCATCGCGAGTGCCTCGGCTGCCAACGACCTCGCCGCTTTGCGGTCTCCGAGCGCATGACGGATCTGCGCGGCCCGTGACATCAACACGGCATCGCGCGTTCCGTGTCGGAGGGCCCGCTTCATCGCCCGATCCGCTTCCTCAAACCGCCCGGCCTTGAAGTAGGCCCAAGCCAGCGTCGAGTAAGCCTGAACGCTGGTATGGTCGGAGACCTCGGACTCGACGAGGGCGAGCGCCTGGTCGATGTGGAGATCGTGATCGAGCCAGAAGGACGCGAGATTCAGTTCGTCACCATAGACGCCGAAGGAGCGGTGCGATGCGATCAGAGTCGGAATCCTCGCGTGGGTCGCCGTCGCCTTCGCTTCGTCGCCAATTTCGCGATACAGGTCCCCGAGTTCGGCCAGGTACGGGATCTGGGTCATACCGTCGGTCGCGATCTCGAGGTGATCGATGGCCTTCGCAAGCGAGCCCTCCGACCGGAGGAGCCGCGCCACCCCCGCATGGGCGGGTTTGCTCATCGGTGTCGCCTCGAGCGCGAGTTCGTACTGCTCCCGAGCGAGCTTCAGGTTGCCGGTCTTGAGCGCCATGTCTGCCAACTGAACGCGGCACCACGCCACGTGCTCCTCGAATCCTGCACCGGCCTGGATCGCGCGTGCCATCATCTCCATCGCGCCGACCGGATCGCCGTAAACCCACCGGAGATGGGCGGCACGGCTGTATGCGGCCAGCGAGGGCTTCGCGTCGAGCATCTTCTGGGTGGCGTCAAGTGCCTTCTCGTACTGGCCTAGCTCCGTGTACGCATCGCTCAGCACGCCCCACGCCTCATCGTCGTAAGGACTCGCCGCGACCGCCCTCCGTGCGTGTCGGATCGCCGATCCGAACTGATGGAAGATCGTCAGAGCGTAGGCGAGCCGGTGCTGCGCAACCGGTTCTTCCGGATGCAGCGCGACCGCCTTTTCGAACGCTTTGCGTCCGTCGACGTACCATTGGAGGTCGCCCGTTTCGCGGCCCTTCTGCATGGCGACGCTTCCAAACTCGAGCAACGCGGCGAGGTCGTTCGGCTGCTTCGACAACATCCTCCGCGCCTTTTCCACCCGCGAGTCGATCTTGGACGCGGTCCGAAGGGCGGCCGGGCGGTGCGCGGAGGATCGGGTTGCTCCGCATCCGGAGAGAAGGACCGCGATCGTGATCGCGGCCAGAGACGTGATGGCGAAGAGCTTCATGGTGTGAATCGGTTTCATAGATAGTTCTCCAAAAGGTTAGCGAGGTGGCTGCGAGAGAGGGTATCGAATCCGATGGTCGGGGAACTGGTCGGTGCGGGCCTGGCTCCATCGCATCCAGCGCACATGGCCGTCGGCGTAGACGTAGTTCGCGCCTCCGTTGTGGCGGTCGTAGGCGATCCACCCCTGGTCGGGGCGACTCCCGGCTCCCCATCGGACCATGGCGGCTTCTCCGGCCCATGTGTCGTAGTCGTCCTGGGGAACGTAGTGGAACGAGCTCCCGCCATCGAGGAATCCGGCTGAATTTCGCTCCGAAAACATGATCACGTTGGGGTCTTCGAGACCCGAAAGCACGGACTCACTGGCAAACGTGGGCAGAACACCTTCCAGCGCGTACCGGCAGCTCTTGTGAGAGAAGATCGAGTTGAGCAAGTAGCTCCACATGCTCAACTGCTTCTGGTGCGCCATGCATTGTTCGCTTCGGGGAGCAACCGAGCATTCCGTGCCGATCTCTTCGATCCCTCCGTTGAACGCGTCGATGTCTCGGGCGAGGTGGGTGCTGCGCGGTGCTCGGTCACTCGGGCAGAAGAGCAGTTCCCGGCTCTTCAGGTAAGGCTGAAAGAAAATGGCCCAGGGCTTCTCGGCCTGGCTATTGCCAAAGCCGCCACCTTCACAGTCCGCGGCATCGGTCGGCAATTCGGTGACGAGTGTGCCGTCGTCGAGAACCCAGTCGTCGTGGTGGTGGAAGAGGGAGCCCTCGTTGTCCGTCATGTACATCTGGGCGGCTTGGCCGAGCTGGCGCATGTTCTGAAGGCAGGTCGACTTCCGGGCGGCTTCGCGGGCTTGAGCGAAGGCGGGGAAGAGGATGGCGGCGAGGATCGAGAGGATTGCGATGACGACGAGAAGTTCGATGAGGGTGAACGCGGTTCTGGTTTTCATGGGCTTGGGGGTGACGGTGCTCCCCGCCGAAGCGGGGAGCCGATGGTCGTCGAAGACTAGTGAAGGGTGCCGGTCGGGCCGCCATGCGGCGCCGAGAGGTACGGGAAGACCTGGTTGTAGGCCATGTCGTTGGTGTCGACGAAGTCGCCGAGGGAAGTGATCGTCGAATACTGCGGGCCGCTTGCGATCGCGGTCAGGGCGATGTCGACCACGTCGTCACCGGGGCGGCGACCGTTCGGCCAGCCAGACGGAATCGCCTTGCTTTGGAACGGGCTCTGGATCGTGTCGCCGCCGAGGAAGCTCAAACGGTGGAACGCACTCTGACCCGCCACCGGAACCCCGGCCGTCGAGCAGTCGACTCGAAGGAGATCGGGAATGAAGATATCGACGAGGTCGTTGCGGTTTTGGACTTGGAACGGGGTTCCGAAGACCGTGTTGAGGAGGAAAGCCAGTTCGCAGTTCTGCGCGTACTTCTTGAAGAGAAGGGGGTCTCGGCTCGGAGTTTCCCGATTGTAGAGGTCCTTGTCTCTGAGGGCGACAAGGGTCTCGTTGAACAAGGGGTTACCCATCCGTCCGACCTGAATCCAGGGTCCCTGGATGTTGTCGCCATCGGTCGCGAGCACCGTCGTCTTGCGTCGCGAGGTCGTCGCCCACGCACCGACCATCGGAACCTCGTTCGCACCTACGACACGTCCGAGCGGAATCTGCAAGGTGATCGAGTGGACGTTGAACCCGCTGAAGCCATCCTTGCCCGGATTGCGGACACCGAGGAGGTCGAAAATCCCGGGGACGTCGGCATAGAACGGATCGTCGCGCTGCCCGGCGAAGACGCGTGTCCCATCCCGGAGGGTGTAGATCGTTTGTCGCGTGTAGTCGTCGAGATCGTTGGACATCGTCGCACCGTTCTTCACTCGACCCGTGTTGTCGTAGTAGGCAGGTGTCGTGCGGGGGCCGACGTTGACCGGCGGCACCGCCATCGAGGAGCGATTCAGGATCTCGGTTCGTCCTCCGGTGACCCGCTCGACGACGTACGTCTGAGTGAGGTTCTGCCGGGCATCCCCGACGTTCAGGATCGGGCCGGCCTCAGTCCCCAGGCCGTATGAAAGGATCGTGCCCTTGTTCTTGTAGCGGGTCGTGAAGCGGAAGTTGTACGTGATGTCGTTGCGGCCATTCCAGATCAGGGCTCCATCACGACCGCGAAGCGCCTTGTTGATGTGGAAGCTGTACTGGACGTCATCCGCAAAACGGTAGTAATTGACGCCGTTGCCCGGATCCTCAAGCGGGATCACGTTCATCATCAGATTCAGGTAACTCTGGTTTCCAGACTTCGAGATGAACGCGTACACGTCGGAGATGTTCGCGCTCGGATCGGTCATGATGAGGGGCGCGTCGTTGTGGCTCGCCGCGTTCGCGGCGAGCGTGGCCGCGCCGAGGGCAAGGCCAAGAGTGAGGGTCTTCAGGGTTCGATTCATGATTCCTCCAAGAGCTGGTTCAAGCTCGTTCACCCCTGAACAAGGGAGACGGGTATGACCAAACCCTCACGCGAATCTGAATGGGGAGTGAACATCGCGGAGAGAGAATCCTGGGACGGCCTGTGCGGCCTGAGTACAATGGTCGAAACGCCTCGAATCCTATGAGCCAGACAACACTGCAACCCGAACTTCTCGATCGCGATACCAAGGCCGGTCGATGGATGGTCGTCATCCACAACAACGAATCGAACTCCTTCGAACAGGTGATCGATGTGCTCATTCGCGCCACGGGCTGCGACGTTCAGGAGGCCTACATCGAGACTTGGGAAGCCCACACCTACGGAAAAGCACCGGTTCACTTCGCCGGGCGAGAGGAGTGCGATGCGGCCGCGACCCTGATCGGGTCGATCGGGGTGAAAACGGAAGTGCGCCCTGAGTGGAACGACTAACGGTTCCGTTCACTGCGACCACTGTCGCCCCCGAGATCGCGGACAGCGATACGAGCACCGGGGGTGGCTGGATCGTGACCGTCTTCGATAACGACTACAACACGATCGAGGAGGTCATCCAGATCCTCATGTTCGCCACGAAGTGCGACCTCGAGGAGGCGCAAATCGAAACCTGGGAAATCCACCATCTTGGTCGGTCGGTGGTTCACCACGGCGCCGCCGAAGAGTGCCGGACCATCGCCACGACCATTGCGACGATCGGCATCCGGGTCGAGATCAGCCAAGAGTAGTCAGTCGAGCCGGAAGATTTCGATCAGGCGCTCCGGTGATCGCCCTGGCTCGACCGGGGTCTCCAGGTAATCGGCCATGAACGCCTCCCACTGCGCCACCGCCTTGCTCGCGGCAAGGTCGCGCTGGACCGCCTCCCAGTCGTCGCACTCAAGGAACCCGAACTCGTGCCCGTCACGCCAAGCAAAGATCGAGTAGTTTCGAATCCCGGCCGCCTTGAGGGCAGCGAGGACCTCGGGCCAAACCGCCTCATGGTGCCGTCGATACTCGTCCCAACGATCCGGTCGGACCTTCAGGTGGAAGCAGACGCGCATCAGCCGCCGACGCGGGCGGCGAGCTTGCCGAACGCGGATGCGCCGGCGTATCGCCCGGTTGGCCCAAGCATCTCTTCGATTCGGATCAGCTCGTTGTACTTTGCCACTCGATCGGTGCGGCTGGGGGCTCCGGTCTTGATCTGCCCGCAGTTCGTTGCCACCGCGAGGTGGGCGATCGTCGTGTCCTCGGTCTCCCCCGAGCGATGGCTCATGATCGAGGTGTAGCCGGCACGCTTGGCCATGTCCACGGCGTTCAGGGTCTCGGTCAGCGAGCCGATCTGATTGACCTTGATCAGGATCGAGTTGGCGGTGTGGGTGTCGATACCACGCTTCAGCCGCTCGGTGTTGGTCACAAACAGATCATCGCCCACGAGCTGGACCCGATCGCCGATCGCCACGGTCAGGGCGTGCCAGCCCAACCAGTCGTCTTCGGCGAGGCCGTCTTCGATCGAGAGGATCGGGTACCGATCGCAGAGCGAGGCCAAGTACTCGACTTGAGCCTCCGAGGATCGCTCCCGCACGTCGCCTGCCTTGTAGCGATACGCGCCGTTCTCGAAGAACTCGGTCGCGGCCGCGTCGATCCCAAGCCAAATCTGGTTGCCTGCCTCATAGCCGGCCCGATCGATCGCTTCGAGGATGTAGTCGAAGGCAAGTTCCTGCGAGGCAAGGTCGGGAGCGAATCCGCCCTCGTCGCCCACGCCGGTCGCAAGGCCGCGGTCGTGGAGCACGCTCTTTAGGGTATGGAACACCTCGGTCCCCCAACGAAGCGCCTCGGAGAAAGTCGGGGCGCCCACCGGGAGCACCATGAACTCCTGGAAGTCCACATTCGAACTTGCGTGCTTCCCGCCGTTGAGGATGTTCAGCATCGGCACCGGCAGCACATTGCCTTTCACCCCACCGACATAGCGAAACAGTGGGAGCCCGGTAGCTTGCGCGGCCGCCTTTGCTACCGCGAGCGAAACGCCGAGGATGGCGTTGGCACCGAGCTTGCCTTTGTTCGCGGTGCCGTCGAGTTCGATCATCAAGTGATCGAGGGCACCCTGCTCCGTGGCGTCTTTGTCGAGGATTTGTGGCGCGATGACGTCGTTGACGTGCTCCACGGCGTTGAGGACACCCTTGCCGCCGTACCGGCTCTTGTCGCCGTCCCGCAGTTCGACAGCCTCGAACATTCCGGTGCTGGCTCCACTCGGCACGGCTGCCCGGCCAAAGGAGCCGTCATCGAGGAAGACATCGACTTCAACGGTGGGGTTGCCCCGGCTGTCCAGAATCTCGCGAGCGACGACATCGATGATGACGGGCATGGTAGCGAGTGTACTAGACCGCTACCCGCTTGCGTTGCTCGCCCGGATCAGGCGTTGGATCCGCAGAGCTCGCTTGTTCTGCGGCTGGCGCTCGAGCGCGCGATCGATCTGTTCCTGCGCCTCCTTCACGCGCCCTTTCTGGAGCAGGACGGCGGCATAGGTCGCCAGAAACGAGGGCTCTCCCTGAATCAGCGACAGCGCGTCGAGCGCATGCGCTTCCGCCTCATTCAGGTCACCCTGGAGCAGCGCCACGTTCGCCAAATCGTCCCGCGCCGCTCCCGCCACGATGATCGTCTCTCGCGAGCCGCGTTCGGGCATCAGCGTCATTCCTTGCTCGAGGCTCTTCTTAGCCTCGTCGAGGTTACCGAGCGCATACTCGATCTTCCCCAGCGCGAGGTGGGGCGCGAACTGCAGCGGGTCGAACGACACCAGCGCGCGAAAGAGCTTCGAGGACTCGCGCAGGTCGGCCCGGTCCTTCTCCGTAAGCTCGTCCCCCCAGATGAACGCCTCCAACGGCTTCTTCGAGAGCTCCCGCGCCTTGGCAAGGGTCTGGGCGAACTCCTCTTCGCTTCCCAGGCGGATCGCCTGGGTCCCGTCCCGGCTGCCGCAGCCGATCACGAGAAGGAGGAACACCGCGATCCAACACCCCGGGCGAAGCATGCCTCCAGTGTACTCAGGGACCTTTGACAGGATCGAATTCGGTTTGTCATGGAACAAGCTCCTCAGCGACCAGGGCGTTCCTGGCCGCGCAAGGACGAAGAGATGCTCATTTCAGACGCGAAGGGTTTTGTTGGTCAGTGGGTCGAGGTCGTTTACAAGGACAGGGTCGGTGCCGAGGTGGTCGATACCGCCGAAGTGTTCGATGTCAACTTTGTGCCCCTGTATGGTCCTTGCTTGATCACCGATATCGGTGAGATCCGGCTTGATCGCGTCGTCGCCTGCGTGATGGTCGTTCGCAACAAAGCTTCTTAGGGCGCAGCCGGGCTGAGCTGCCTCAGCCCCGAACCGGCAGGAACGAACTTACCCAGGCACCGAAGCCTTGAGGCGTCCGGGTCTGCATGTACACGATCCCGGGACCGGTCAGTTCGACGACGACGCCCTCTCCCGAAGTCAGCGTCCCAAGGAAGCTCTTCGTCGCCCGCCGCAGTTGATAGCCCATTCCGTCTGAGAACGCCACGAGGTGGCCGGTGTCGACGATGTACTGTTGCCCCGGTCCAAGTTGGATCGGGTGGATCGCACCGAAGCTGCTGAGCAGGAGCAGGCCGACGCCCGACATGCGCAGCATGAACAGGCTTTCGCCGCTGAAGAACCCCTTGAGACTCGCGATTGTCTCCATTCCCAGATTGACGTCTCCGGCCAGGTAGCACCCGCTCGTAACGATCATCGGCTGCTGGTTCAACTGCATCGCGATGATGTCGCCCGGGGTCGCCGGAGCGAGAAGAAGCTCGCCCGCACCTGCCGTCGCCGTGAACGTCGACTGAAACAGCGTCTCGCCCCCGAGCAAGCGTCCGAACATCTTCCCGATTCCGCCCTGCATCTTCGATTCCAGATGGAGGGTTGGCGACATGCTGAGCATCGCGCCGCCTTCGGCCCGAATCGCCTCACCCATTTCGAGGAGCACACGTGCGACGGCGTAGGACGGCTGGTAGAGCACTTCGTAGCGCATGGTCGCCGGGTTTTACCTGGTGTCGCCGAGCAGTTCGCGCTTGAAGAAGTCGACGATACGATCCTCAGCCCGGAGTTCGCGGAACTCGTGCGAGGCTCGCGGAACGAGCCGAAGTTCCGACCGCACCCCCTCCTTCTTGAGGGCGTCCTGAAGCAGGCGGCTTTGTTCCGGAAACACCACGGAGTCGTCTTCGCCGTGAACGATCAGAAAAGGCGGATCGTCCGGCGAGGCCGAAGCGGCCGGATTCGCCTTGGCCGCTAGATCGGCCATCTCGACCACCGAACCCCCAAGGAGCAGTTCCTCCGGCCAAAGCCCGTTCCGATCCTGGAGTCGCGCTACCCTCAGTTTGGCCTCCATCCGGCTGTCCCGCAGGGCCACGAGCCGGGCAAAATCGGTCGGCGCCGAGCAGACGACGACGGCTTGGACCTTGGTCTCGCCGTCCCCCGTCGTGCCGAGGAGCGCGGCCAGGTTGCCCCCCGAGTTGATGCCCCACACGCCGATCTTCGCCGGGTCGATGCCGTAGCGCTCCGCGTTCATGCGCGTCCACCGAACGGCCTCCCGCGCGTCCTCGAGCGGGGCTGGGAACTTCGCCCCCGGAGCAAGGCGTGTGTCGACCGCGATGCAGACGAAGCCCTCCCGGGCCAAGCGCGAGAACGGCTCGGGCGGTCGATCCTTGCTGCCCGTGGTCCAGTTGCCGCCATGAAAGAACAGGATCGCTGGGCGGGCCGCGCGCGCCTCCTTGCCCCTCAGAACGTCGACCGTGAGGCTCATCGTCCCGACGGGCCGGTATACGACGTCGCGATCGAACAGAAGGTCGACCCGCTTGGGGTCGGTCTGGGCAGCGAGCAGGGCCGTGAGAACCAGAGCGACGGTCATGGCAGTGCCGGTCAGTCTACCGGGATGGCGGGGCATACTGATGTGGATGGATGCTCCGGAGCCCAAAGGCATCAGCAGCCTGCTCGTTCCCGGTAAGGCGCGCAGCGAAACCCTGACTGACGGCATCTTCGCCATCGCGATGACCCTGCTGATCCTGAACATCAACGTTCCCCCTGCCGGGCAGATTGCGTCGGCTGTGGACTTGGTTCAATGGATGCGGGGCGAGTGGCACAACTACCTGACCTACTTCTTTGCCTTCGTCACGCTCGGCATCTACTGGATCCAGCACCACAACGTGTTCCACGCGATCGATCGCGTCGATCATGCCCTCATCTGGATGAACGTCCACTTTCTGCTCTTCATCGCGTTCCTCCCCTTTTCGACCCGGCTCGCGGACCTCTATTACGGTAACCCCGTCGCGATCGCGGTGTTCGGCTTGAACCTCATCGTGCTCAGCGCCTTGCTTCTGGCGATCTGGCGCTATGCCGAAGCCCGGCGCTTTGTTCATGCCGATGTTTCTCCGGCCTATGCCCAGCTCGTGCGCCTGCGACTTCTCGCGATTCCGATCGTGGCGATCCTCTCGATGCTGCTCACCATCATGTGGATTCCGGGCAGCCTCCTCATCTATCTCCTGCTGTTGCCGTTCTATGCGTTCCCGGGACGCATCGATCGCAAGACGGAAGAAGTGCTCTCGGGCGATGGCCAGATTCGGCCGTTCATGGGTGTCCGCGCTCCTGCGGTTGTCGAGAAGATGCCCTCGTTCAAACCTTTCGGGAAACGTACATAGCCTCGATTTCGTCGAGCTTGATCGGCCGCTTGCCCCAGTCGCCGGCGGTGCCGCCCCAGATGTGCTCGACCCGAAGCCCGGCATGGTGAAGCATCGCCACCATTTCAGGCGGGATGAACAGTCGCTCCCGGATCTTCATCGGGGTCTTTCCCTCCGGCAGTTCGAATTCGTCCTCATAGAACGAAATCATCGTCGCGGGATCGAACTGGCCGGCCTGGACGGCTTCGTCCGTCATCCGCCGGATCGTCGCGTAGGCGTTGAGCGCCGTCATCACAAAAGGGGCGCCGGGCCGGAGCGCACGCCCGATCGCCCGGAAGATCTCCAGATCGTGGGCCACCGGCTCTTCGTGATGCTCGATCAGCCCCACCGCTCCCTCGCACAGGCAGATCGCGGCGTCGAAGTCGGTGCCGGAGAAGGCCCGAGCGTCCGCCTTCACCCACTCGACCTCGACGCCGGCAGCGTCGGCCTTGCGACGGGCCTCCTCGAGCATGCCCGCCGAGAAGTCGACCCCGGTTACGCGAAACCCGCGCCGAGCCAGTTCGACGGCGTGACGGCCGGTCCCGCACCCCATATCGAGGACCCGGGCCTCAGGGGAAAGCGCCATCACCTCGATCAAGAAGTCGCATTCGACCCGCGTGTTCTTTGTGAACGGGTTCTCGTCGTAATGCGGCGCGTGAACATCGAAAAACTGCCGCCACATCGACGGCTTGTCGGGAATCATGTTGCCAACATACCTGGTCCAAAAGCCGTAAACTTGGCCGTGCTTCGACTCGCCGTCCTCGGCTCGACCGGCAGCATCGGTCGGCAAACTCTCGATGTCGTCCGGGACCTGCCTGACCGGCTCCAGGTCGTTGCTCTCGCCGCCGGCCGCAACCGCGCCACGCTCGATGAACAGGCGCGCGAATTCGGTGTCGCGAATACTGTTGTGTTCGAAGAGGACGGGATGGATGCCCTCGTGCAAATCGCCGCCGATCCGGACGTCGACGTCGTCGTTGTCAGCGTTGCCGGCGTCGTCGGGCTCCTCCCGACTCTCGCCGCGATCGAAGCCGGAAAGCACATTGCGCTCGCGAGCAAGGAGGTCCTTGTTGCCGCCGGCGAGATCGTGATGCCGCTCGCCCGCGAGAAGGGCGCCCTCATCACACCGATCGACAGTGAGCACAGCGCCCTCTTCCAATGCATGCTCGGCTCGCGTCCTGACCAGATCGATCGTCTGATCTTGACCGCATCCGGCGGGCCGTTTCGGGGTCGGACGGCAGAGTCCCTCGGCGCCGTGACCGTCGATGAGGCCCTTGCCCACCCCACTTGGCGGATGGGCGGGAAGATCACCGTCGACTCCGCCACCCTAATGAACAAGGGCCTGGAGATGATCGAGGCGCGGTGGCTCTTCGACGTGCCCGTCGACCAAATCGACGTGGTCGTCCACCCCCAGAGCATCGCCCACTCGTTCGTGAAGTTTCGCGATGGGAGCGTCCTCGGCCAGTTCGGCTGGCCGAACATGCGCCTCCCGATCCAGTACGCCTTGCTCTACCCCGAGCGGATCCCGAATCAGCTACCCCCCTGGAATCCGCTCGACACCCCGGGGTTGACGTTCGAAGCCCCCGATGAAGTCACATTCCGGGCGCTCGGTCTCGCGCGGCACGCCGCGCGGGTCGGAGGTACGCTCCCGTGCGTCCTCAATGCCGCGAACGAAGAGGCCGCCAACGCCTTCTTGAGGCGCGAGATCGGTTTCCTTGCGATCGCCGACCTCGTCGAGCAAGCGATGGAGGCGCACCGACCGACGGCACCGACGCTGGATTCGTTGCTCGCCGCCGACGCATGGGCGCGCGCAACGACGCTCGAATCGATACGTAAATAGGAAAGTCCATGGATTCCCTTGTGCAACTCGGTCAATACCTGCTCGCCGGGATCGCGTTCCTTATCGTGATCACGGTCTTGGTGGCGGTCCACGAGCTCGGACACTATTGGGCGGCCAAAGCGTTCGGGATGAAGGTCGACGCCTTCGCCGTCATGATGGGGGGCATCCGGACCTCCGACTTGAGCAAACGTCTGAAGGAGCCCCTTGCGCCCGCGTGGCGCGTCACCGTGTCGGCGCTGATCGCCGTCGCGATGGTCGCGATCGGTGGCCTCGAAGGATTTCCGATCGTCCAGACCCTAGGTCTGTTCCTTCTCGCGATCGCGCTGCCGGTCTGGGTCGCGACCCGCATCGGTGCGCTCTATAGGTTCTCGATCGGGCGGATGCTCAAGCCGCTTGCCGGGTCCTGGCTGGCAGGGATGGCGTTCCTTCTCATCACGACCGGGCTCAAGAACGTCGACACGATCCAAGCCCTGACCGTCCTCTTCTTCGCCTCCTCGGTCGGTGTGCTCCTGCTCTATTACCAGCCGGTCCTCCACAAGGCCGAGGATGCCCCGATGGGCGAGGGTGAGCTCGACATCGATGGCGAAAAGGTCCCGGTTCAGTTTCGACCCGTGATCGCGCGTCGAGCCAAAGACGGTACCGAGTTTTCGCTCCTGCTCCTCCCTCTCGGGGGGTTCGCCGCGATTCGAGGCATGCATCCAAAGCCGGACGGCAGCGAAACCCAAGTCGAAGCCGGCTTCTACAGCAAGTCTCCGCTCGCTCGCTGGATCGTTCTCTTTGCCGGACCTCTGTTCAGCGTCCTCTTCGGACTCATTCTCTACACCCTTCTCTTCGTCACCGTGGGCGAAGACCGCGCCGTGAACCAGCCGATCCTCGGCCCGGTGCGCGAAGGTGCGCCCGCGGCCGTGGGCGGCCTCAAGCCCGGTGACAAGGTCGTGAGCGTGGCCGGCACGCCCGTCTCGACCTTCTACGACATGCTCGTCATCGTTCGTGACCGTGCCGGGCAACCCCTGGAGTTCGTCTACGAACGCGACGGGAAGCGGGCCACGACCACGATCACGCCCCAAGCCGACCAGGCGCCGACCCCGGTGATCTCGAACAAGCTCGAACCGACCGAAGCACGCAAGGTTCAGGGCAAGATCGGGGCGGGCTGGACCAGCCGACGTGTGGCCCTGTCCCTCCCTGAGGCGATGGCGCGGGCTTGGCAGGCACCGGTTCGGATGGTCGAAGGCTTCGTGGGGCTGATCAAGAATCCAGCTCGTGCCAAAGACGAGGTCGGGGGAGCCGCCACGCTCGCGACGGTCACCTATCACGCGCTCGAAGAGGGGCTCGCCGTGCTTCTCGGGCTTGCGGCCGGTCTGAGCATCTCGCTGGGAATCATGAATCTGCTCCCCGTGCCGCCCCTCGATGGGGGCCAGATGGTGGTGGCGTTCGTCGAAATGCTCCGACGCGGTCGACGGCTCAGCATCGAAGTCCAGCAGATGGTCAGCACGGTCGGGATGGTGCTTGTGCTTGCTCTCGTCATCGGGGTGCTTGCCGTCGATTTGAACCGTTTTCTGGGGCGTCCCGCGACTCCTCCGAACGGCCCGACGAACTCGAGTTCAGCCCCTCCGGCGAACAAGTGACGACCGTCAGTCCTGGGGCGCGCGCAACGATGGTGCCCCAACCTGAGTAAATTCCAACTATGCCGGTTGCCGATATTCGAGGTCTGACGGTTCGCTATGGATCGTTCACGGCTCTCGACAACTTCAGTGCGGTCATCCCTGAAGGGTGCGTCGGCCTTCTCGGACCGAACGGTGCCGGAAAAACGACGCTGATCAAGACCCTGCTTGGCTTCGTGACGCCGGCCTCGGGGAGCGGGATCGTCATGGGGCTCGACGCCTTCCGAGACGGCCCCAAGCTCCGCCAGCGCATCGGATTCATGCCCGAACAGGACTGCCACATCCCGGGCATGACCGCGGTTGGCTTCGTGGCTTACGCCGGCGAGCTCGCCGGAATGCCCTCCGCTCAGGCCCTCCGCCGGGCTCACGAGGTCCTCGAGTACTGCGGTCTCGGCGAAGCCCGCTACCGCAACGTCGAGACCTACTCGACCGGCATGAAGCAGAAGATCAAGCTTGCCCAAGCGCTCGTCCACGGTCCAAGGCTGTTGCTCCTCGACGAACCGACGAACGGGCTCGACCCAAGGGGCCGTGAGGAGATGCTCAAGCTGATCCGTTCGATCTCTCATGGGAAGGACGTCAACGTCCTCGTGAGCAGTCACCTCCTCCCCGACATCGAGCGGACCTGCGACCAGATTCTCCTCGTATACCAAGGACGCCTGCGTGAGCAAGGCATGATCGAGGACCTGAAGCGCCTCGCCGGCTTGCCCGTCGACGTCCAGCTCCGCGAAGTCAGCGACGCCTTCTTACGAGAGGTCACGATTCGAGGGATGACGTTCCTCGGGATGGTCGGCTCGACCACGTACCGTCTTCAAGCGCCGGTCACCCTGGAGGAGTCGGCTGCGCGGGTCTTCGACGCGGCGCGGAGTGCCGAAGCCCAGATTCGCGGATTCGAAAAGGCCGAGCGGACCCTCGAAGAGGCCTTTCTGGAGGCTGTCCATGGCTAACGCTCCGATCGCCGATCTTTCCTACCGCGGCTACGACGGCCCTCTGGAATCGCCGACTCAGCGCTGGTGGGTCATCGCCAAGACGAACGTGCGCCGCACCTTCAAGAACAAATGGTATTGGGTCGCGACGATCACCTCGGGTTGGTATTACCTGCTGATGATGATCATCGTGTACTTCGTCGAACTGGCGGCGGAGTCCAACCCGCGACAGCAGGGCCCGTTCGCCCTTGCGACCTTCATGAAGCGGGTGATCTGGGTCGACCAGTTCGTCCACGGGTTGTCGTGGGCACAGATCATGATTTTCGTCGTAACCCTGATCGCCGGGGCCGGCGTCATCGCAAACGACAACCGGGCGAATGCGCTGCTCGTCTACCTCTCCCGGCCGTGCTCGAAGTTCGATTACGTGATCGGGAAGTTCATCGGGGTCTTTCTGCCGATTCTCTTGACCGTCGCCCTGCCGTCCCTGGTCTATTTCCTGTACGGGGCTCTGAGCTACCGCGCGTATGGTTTCCTTTCGAACGATCCCTGGATGATCGTCAAGATCCTCCTCGTCTGCCCGCTGATCGCCGCCTTCTACAGTGCGCTCATCATCGGCGTGAGTTCCTTGTTCAACCAAGGGCGCATGGCGGGGGCGGCGTTCGCCGGCCTCTACTTCCTCACCAACTTCTTCACCCAGATGATGGTCATCGCCTGGCAAGCCAGCACCCGGGTGTCGCGCGGCGTGTTTCGCGCCGAAGAGGGTAACCCGCTTGCGGCGAAGCTGTACTACGCCAGCGTCGATGGCACCATGATCGGCACGACGAAGGCGATCATGAACACCGATGGCTCGCCCTACTTCGGCCTTCCGAGCCCCGTCGCCATGATCCCGGCCCCGCCGCTCGTCCCGATGCTTCTCATCTCCGGGATCGTGACCTTCCTTTCACTGTGGCTGGCCTGGTCCAGGATTCGCGCGGTCGAGGTGGTCAAGTGAAGCCGATCGTCGAACTCCGCAACGCGTCCCGCTGGTACGGCCAGGTCATGGGCCTCAACGACGTCACGTGCCAGATCGGCCCCGGCATCACCGCTCTCCTCGGCCAGAACGGAGCCGGCAAATCGACGATGATGCGCCTGATCACGGGCCAGCTTCGCACGACCACGGGCGAGGTCCTCGTCGGCGGGATGCAGCCGTTCGCGAACCCCGAGGTCTACAAGCTCCTCGGCTACTGCCCCGAGATCGACAACTTCTACGAATACATGACCGGGCGTCAGTTCGTCCAGAACCTCGCTCGCCTCGCCGGCCTCAGCCCGGAAAGGGCCAAGAGCCGCACGCAGGAAGTTCTCGAGATCGTCGGTATGGCGGACCGTTGCGATCGGAAGATCGCCGGTTACTCGAAAGGCATGCGGCAGCGCATCAAGCTCGCTCAGGCGATGCTCCATGATCCCCAAATCATCCTCCTCGACGAGCCGCTCAACGGACTCGATCCGGTCGGTCGGCGGGACTACATGGACCTTCTGGGCTACCTCGCCGACCAAGGTAAAGGCATTGTCGTGAGTTCACACATCCTCTTTGAAGTCGAACAGTTGACGCGGAGCATCCTCCTGCTTCACCGAGGACGACTCCTCGCGACCGGCGACATCCGCGTGATCAGAGAGCTGATCGACAAGCACCCGCACCGGATCCGCATCGAGACCCCCGATCCTCGGGCGTTCGCCCAGAATCTCGTCGGATTGCCCTACGTGCTCAGCGTCGAAGTGACCGCCGAGGGCCTCGAACTCCGCACCCGCGAACCCGGCATGTTCTACGACGCCCTCCCCGCGCTGATCGTCGATCACGGATTGCGGATCGACGGGCTCTGGAGTCCGGATAACAACCTTGAATCGGTGTTCCGATATCTGGTGGAGGCCTAAGCGGTGCCGCTCTTCCTCTACACTTTGGCCCTGCGTGACTTCCTGCGGCCGCGTCGCATCGTCGTGTGGATCCTCGTGGCCCTCAGTCTGCTCGCCCTCGGCCTGGTCTGGCGCTCGGTCTATGCGGGGAGCCCTCGTGAGGACTACGCCAGCCTCAGCTCGATCTTCGTGTTTCGGCTGATCGCGCTCTCGTCGGCGATTTTCGCGACTGCGATCGTCACGCAGGAGGTCGAACAGAAGACGATCGTGTACCTGCTGACCCGCCCGATCCCTCGATGGCAGTTGCTCGCTTCTCGGATGCTCGCTGCGGCCACGGTCGTGTTCGGTGTGACGGTCCTAGCGATCCTGGCGACATCGATCGCGATCTATGGCTTTCGGTTTGGGTCGAACCCGCTCCTCGTCAATGATCTCAAGGCCGCCGCGGTCGGGTCGCTGGCCTATGTGTCGCTATTCACGATGTTCACGCTTGTGATCAATCGGGCTATGGTCGTGTGCCTGATCTACGCCTTCCTCTGGGAGGTCGGCATCCCCAATTTCAGCGGCGACCTCTTCTACACGTCGATCTTCAGCTACCTCCAAGCGATCGCCGAACATCCCGCCCTCCCGACCCAGCAGATGCTGGTTTCGGCCCTGGCGGGCCAAGGTGGAGACGCCGCCCTCGTGGCCGGCACCGCCTGGCCCGTGTTGCTCATCCTCATCGGGTCGCTGACCGGGCTCGCGATGTGGTGGTTCACCCACTTCGAATATGTCCCGCGCGAAGACGCCGAATAACCGGATCAATACCAGGGGAACCGCGTGCCCCACGTTTTCTTACCAGGATCGATCGAAAACCCGTAAGAACGCGTGAAATCAAAGTAAAAATACTGGGTTCTCCCCGCACAATCCCTGGAATATCCGACCTGTAACCCGTCGTGGGAGTAGCCCCGGGGCTTAGGATGAGCCCCCAACGGGAGACACGGAGGAACCATGTCAGCTTTTCGCGTAAACACCAACGTCATGGCGATGAACGCCCTGAGAAGTCTGTCTCTGACAGGCACCGACTTCTCCAGTTCTATGAGCAAGCTCTCGACCGGTTTCCGGATCAACTCCGCGGCCGACGACCCTGCGGGCCTCATCGTGTCGGAGACCTTTCGCGCCCAGATTTCGGGCATCCAGCAGGCCATGCAGAACGGCCAGGATGCCGTCAACTACGCCAAGACCGCAGAAGGCGCACTGAACGAAGTGAACAAGCTCTTGCGTGACGCTCGAGCTCTGGCGGTTTCGTCCGCGAACTCGGCCACGATGACGGACGCCCAGAAGCAGGCCAATCAAGCCCAGCTCAATTCGATCGCGTCGTCGGTCAGCCGCATCGCCCAGCAGACCCAGTTCGGTTCGAAAAAGCTGCTTGACGGGTCCGCCGGTACCTATGCGGTGTCCACGAGCGGAGCCAACGTCTCGTCGATGTCGTTCAGCGGCGTCTTCAATGGCAACGCCGTCACCACCAACTCCACGGTGACCGTGACCAACTTGACGGCCGCGACCCGAGCGTCGGTCACCGCCACGCGAAGCTTCGCCGCCGCCGACACCACGATGACGAACGCCGGATCGTTCACGATCAACGGTGTCAGCTTCAACGTCACGACCAACGACACCATCAGCGACGTCGTGGCCCGGATCAACAATTCGTCCTCGCAGACCGGCGTTACCGCCAACTGGTCCGCCGGTGCAGGGGTCACGCTCACGTCGACCGGTTTCGGCTCCGACCAGAAAGTCGATCTCATCGACTCGAACGCCGTCCTGCGCACGGCCGCAGGTACGCAAAGCGCAAGCGGCACCGACGCCTCTGCCGACGTCGTGATCGACACGGACGGAGCCGGCACCTTGGCGACCGTATCTTTCGCGAGCGGTCGGGGCCTGGTCCTTCGCGACAAGTACGGCAACGCCATCACGTTGACCGAGGCCGGCAATGCCGGTGCCGGTGGCGGCTGGGGCCGTGTGAACGTCGGTGCGAGCATCTTCCAGATCGGCGCCAATGCGGGCCAGACCACGAGCCTCTCCCTCGGCAATTTCGCCGCCTCGAACTTGGGCCGGGGAGCGGTTTCGGGTCTGGACCTCAGCAATCTGGACGTGACAACGCAGGCCGGTTCCGACAACGCCATCCGCGTCATCGATAAAGCGATCGAAGACATCACCGCCGCGCGAGGCAACATCGGCAACTTCCAGCGCAACGTGCTCGAATCGAACAGCCGGGCGCTCGGCATTGCCAAGGAGAACCTGAGCGCTTCCGAGTCCTCGATCCGAGACGTCGACGTCGCCAACGAAATGACGAACTTCACCAAGCTCCAGATCCTCCAGCAGAGCGGCCTTGCGATGCTGGCGCAGGCGAACAGTGCACCGCAAGCCGTGCTGTCGCTCCTGCGAGGTGGATAGTTGATCGACTTTGCTTCCCTTACGCGAAAAGAAGGCCCGGGCTATGCCCGGGTCCTTTTCGCGTGGGATGCTACTTCGTCTGTGGGCTGAAGCTCGGGTTCGCGAAGTCGCCCTTGCCCCCGGTCAGGTTCTGCTCCGTTCCTCCGTCCGATGGGATCGCGTAGAGCGATCGCTTCCCCTCGCTGTCTCGCTTGGCGAACACGAGCTTCGTGCCGCTTGGATGCCAGCTCGGCTCGTAGATCGTGCCCTGGCTCAGGGGGCGGGCGCGATCGATTCCGCGCTCCTCGACCGGAAGCACGACCAGGCTCGCGGGAACGAACTGTTCCTGTTCGTCCACCGTCCCCGCCACGACGGCGACGCTCTTGCCGTCCGGGGAGAGCCGTGGCGACGCGAGGACCTGCCGCTCTTTCGTGATGAAGAGATTCAGGGTCTTCGGGCCACCGGGCGTCTCCGGGTTGATCACGATGAGCCCGTTCAGATATGGCGTCGTCGCCTTGCCGTCCTTGATGAATTCGGCAGGCACTTCGGTCGGCCACCGGAATCCCTGGATGGACACCACGACCTCGCCTGAGGGCGCGACGTCGAAGTCGATCTTGTTTCCGGCCGCGATCGGTGCCGGGGGAGCGATCTGCAGGCCCTTGTCCGTCATCTCCGGCTCGACGCCTTGGTAAACGAGGATTTCGTCCCCGTTCTCGCGCACCATCTTCGCCACGATCCACCGGCGGCCGGGGCCCCACTGGGCCTCCTGGAAGCTCTTGCCGAGATCGCGGTACATCGAATCGAATTGGCCGCTCGAACCGCCTTCCTCGTCCATCGCGCGTTCCTCCGTCGTCGGAGGCAGGACCTGTCTCCCACTGCCCGTTTTGGGGTCGTATTGCACGACGAATCCGCCCGCGGTGATGAGGAAGTCGACGTTGGCCTGTGGGTCGCCTTTGGGCCCACACCAGAGACTGCCTTTGCTGCGCGAACCCGACGACCGCTTTTCGACCTTGCCCGATTGTGGATTCCAGCGGAAGATCTCGTAGGCTCCACCGGCGCGGTTGCTGCTGAAGAAGACGCGGTTCCCGTCGGGGCGCCACACCGGCTCTTGATCGCTCGAACCCGCTCGATGGTCGGGGGCCGCGACGATCGCGCCGTCCGGCTTGATCACGATCACCTGACTTCCCTCGTCCAGTCGCTGGACGGCTACGACCCAGTCGGCCGTGTCCGCCTTGCCGAAGTCGAAATCTCCCTGCAGGCTCCGAAACCACTGGAAGGCGACGACGAGCACGGCTATCAATCCGATGCCCACCGCAAAGCGTATCGCGAGCTTCTTGTTCATCCGGGTGACGCTATTGTATCCCCCCGGACACGCGAACGGGCCCGACAAGGTCGGGCCCGTTCGACGAGTCTACCAACGCGCGCGGGTCTCGTCGTGCCCGACAAACCCTCCGCTGCCCCCGATGCCGATGACCTCGACTCGGAGCGTCGCCCAGAAGAGCCAGTAGCCCCGCCAGGTCCACGCAGTCGTGCTGATCGCCTGGGCCGGGCTAGTGAAGAACAGAGTGTTACTCGTGTTGTAGAACTTGAACTGAACTGCAGTCGGAGGTGACCCGATTCCTTGGGGTGCCCGCCAATACCCACCGAATCGCTTGATCGGAACTAGGAATCTCCACTCCACGTCTCCGCCCCAGCAGACCATCGCGTGATTCCCGTTGAAAGGGGGCAGGAACGTCGGCGTCATGTTCTGGACGATGTGAAGTTGCGCGCCCGGCGTAATCGGGTTCGTCGTGGCCCAAGGTCCCATCGTGGAGAGCGTCGTGTACACCCCCAGAACTTGACTGTCGTAGTTTTCGAGAATGTTTGGCAAGAACGGACCGATCGGAATCTGGGCACAGGCGAACCCGCCCAGCGCCGCGCCGATCAACGCAGCAAGGCATTTCTTCATTCGGACCTCCGGCTCGCGCCTCGCGCGAGCGCGCGTTCAGGCTCGGCGGTCTACCACCACCGAGCGCGGGTGTTGTCGTGTCCCACGAAGCCGGGGCTCGGGACGCCCTCGATGATCACACTGCCACACGCAGTGAAAAGGAAGTAGCCGTACCACTGCCAGCTCGTGGTGGTGATGGGTAGCACGGGGCTCGTGAACCAGGGTGCGCCGGCGGTGGTGAAGAACCGCATGCGAAGGCCGGTCACCCACGTGGCGGCTGATCGCCATCGCCCCCCAAAACGTCGAAGCGGGAAGTTGAACCGCCAAGCGACATCGCTTTGGATGCCGTACATGCACTGCGTGCCGTTGAATGGCGGGAGAAACGTGAACGAGCCGACATCCATCGGCGCACCGGTAATCGCATTCGCCGTCGCGAATCCGCTCATCGCGGGAAAGAACGCGTAGAGGCCGGCCACCATCGAATCGTAGTTCTCGATCAACGGGGACGCAAAGACTGGATTCGGCATCTGCGAGTGGGCCGCACCGCTGAGGACGCCAAGCACAACAAACGGGATGAGTCTTTTCATAGGTCTATCTCCGGAGCATGATCAAAGCACTACCACCAACGAGCGCGAGTGTTATCGTGGCCGACGTAGCCCGGCGTGGGGACTCCCTCGATGATGACGCTGCCTACGAATACGAACGTCCAGTACCCGTACCACTGCCAGCTCGTCGTGTTGATCGGCAGGACCGGGCTTGTGAACCAAAGCGTGTTTGCCAGCGTGTAGAACCGCATCCGGAAACCGGTCGTCGCGGTCGAAGCCGACCGCCAGCGCCCCCCGAATCGGCGCATGCCGAAGTTGAACCGCCACTGGACATCGGTCGAGATACCGTACATGCACTGGAGCCCGTTCCAAGGGGGAAGGAAGGTGAAATTCCCGACGTCCATCAGCGCTCCGGTGATCGCAGTGACCGTCGCGTTGCCCGACATCGCAGGGAACGTCGGGTAAACGCCCGCGGCCATGGTGTCATAGTCCTCGACCAGGGGCGTGAAGAACGGCGGATTCGCGATCTGGGCATTTGCCGCAACGGCGATCGCGGACAAGGCGAGAATGGGAAGCAGTTTCTTCATAGTATTTGCAAGTCTCCGTGTGTCTTCGTCGGCCTCAGTGGGTTGAAGCCGACGGGAAAGCCCCTACCACCATCGGGCGCGGGTGCCATCGTGGCCGACAAAGCCCCCGAACGGGACACCGAGAACTTCGGCCTTGTTGCAGAGCGCGAAGAGGAAGTGGCCGTACCACGTCCAAGACGTGGTGTTGATGGGGAGCACTGGGCTCGTGAACCACACCGTGCCCGAAGGCAGCGTATAGCGAATCTGCATGCCGGTCGTGGCGGTCGAAGCGGCCCGCCAATAGCCTCCGAAACGCCGCATCGGAATGATGAAGCGCCAGTCCACATCGGTCTGGTTCCCGAACATGCACTGAAGCCCATTGAACGGCGGGAGGAAGCCGAAGCTACCGACGTCGAGCGGTGCTCCCGAGATCGTATTCGCCGTCGCGAACGGAGTTCCGCCCACGAACATCGCCGGGAAGCCTGCGTAAGAGCCCGCCGGCATGGTGTCGTAGTTCTCGACGCAAGGGGTCGGGAACCAAGCTTGAGGTAGCTGCCCGATTGCGCTGGACGCCGCCAAGGCCCCGGTCAAAGCAAAAAGGATGCGTTTCATCATGATATCTCCTGCCTTGGAACCGGTTACCAGGGTCTGGCACGAGTGTCGTCATGACCGACATAGCCTGGGCCTGGGACGCCGATGACCTCGACGCGACTGAAGAACTGGAAGGTCCAATAGCCGTACCAGGTGTAGCCGGTGGTGGTGATCGGAAGAGGCGGCGAAGTGTAGAACAAGACGTTCGAGGTGTTGTAGAACCGGAACCGGACGGCGGTGGTTCCAGCTCCACCGACGGCCGTTCGCCAATAGCCCCCGAACCGACGCATCGGAGCGGTGAACCGCCACTCGACGTCGCACTGGCGACCAAACATCGCCTGAGTCCCGGTAAGCGGGGGAAGAGGCGCGCCGGTTGTTGCGAGAACCGCCATCAGACCTGCCGGAGGGATCGCCGTCGTCACGGCCCAAGGCCCCATGGATGGGAACGAGCTGTAAGCGCCGATCCCCATCGAGTCGTACTGCTCGTTGATCCACGTCGGGAAGGGCGGGATCGAGATTTGGGCCTGAGAAGCGGCAGCCACCGTCGCCAAGGATGCCAGAGCCAAGAATCGCCTCAAGAGAGTCCTCCAACTGTGTTCGTTGACATATTGCCTTTGACACTAGTGTAAGGCAAGTGGGACGAGGTGAATTGGCTCACGTTGCGGAAAACGGCGGGCTCGCGCTAACATTCGGGCCATGGGTCCGGCAGAAAGGGCCGCCTGGCTCCGGGCGGAGATCGAGCGTCACAATCGCCTCTACTATGTGCTCGACCAGCCCGAAATCTCCGACTCGTCATGGGATGCGCTCTTCCGAGAACTGGTCGAACTTGAGGCCGCTCACCCCGATCTCAGGAGCCCGGATAGCCCGACGGCGAGAGTCGGAGCGCCGCCGCGCGAGGGGTTCCCGTCCCATCGGCACCTGGCCCCCATGCTCTCGCTCGATAACGCGTTTGGGGAGGCCGAGCTTCGCGCCTTCGACGAGCGTATTGTTCGCGGACTCGGGCGTGGAGGACCGATCGCCTACTACGCCGAGCTCAAGTTCGACGGCCTGTCGATCTCGTTGACCTACGAAGACGGCATTCTCGTCCGGGCGACGACGCGTGGCGACGGCGAGACTGGCGAAGTCGTCACCGAGAATGCACGAACGGTGCGTGACATCCCCCTCAAGCTGCTCGAACCCCTACCCGGGACCGTCGAGGTCCGAGGCGAGATCCTCCTCTTCAAGAGCGTTTTTGAAGCGTTGAACGCCGAACGCACCGCGCGCGGCGAGCAGGTCTTTGCGAATCCGCGGAACGCTTCCGCCGGAGCGATGCGCCAGCTTGACAGCCGCATCACGGCCTCGCGTCGACTCAATTTCTGTGCGTACGGGCTCGGGGCCGGTCCGCGCCTCGCCGAGACCCAGGGCGAGACGATGAAGGCGTTGGCGAGGCTCGGATTCGCGATCCGCTCGGAAGGGCAGGTCCTCGATGGCGGGGATGCCTTGGTCGCTTGGGCGGAAAAAATCGAGCGGCGACGCGCAGAACTCCCGTTCGGGATCGATGGGATTGTCTTCAAAGTCGACCGCTTTGAGGATCAAGATCAACTCGGTTCGACTGCACGCGGGCCGCGCTGGGCGATCGCTTACAAGTTCCCCGCCGAGCAAGCGTTCACGCGACTCCTCCACATCTCGACCCATGTCGGCAGGACCGGCGTGGTCACTCCCGTAGCCGAGCTCGAGCCGGTCTTCGTGGGGGGTGTCACCGTCAGTCGGGCAACCCTCCACAACTACGAGGATCTGCGACGCAAGGATGTCCGCGAAGGGGACATCGTGGTCGTCCAGAGGGCGGGAGACGTGATTCCCGAGGTCATCGGCCCCGTGCTGGAGAAGCGAGAAGGTTCCCTCATGCCACCGGTCGAGCCGACCGTGTGCCCCGAGTGCGGGACCCCGCTTCAAAGGCAGGAGGGGATGGTTGCGCTCAAGTGCCCCAATCGCGCCTGCCCGGCCCAAGTCAGCGCGAAGCTCATCCACTTCGCAAGCCGTTCGGCGATGGACATCGAGGGCCTGGGCGAAAAGCAGATCGTTCGACTCCTCGAGCTCGGCTATCTCACCGATCTGCCCAGTATCTACCGACTTCGTGCGCGGAGAGAAGATCTGGTGCAGCTCGACCGGATGGGGGAACAAAGCGTGGAGAACCTCCTCGCCGCCATCGAAGTAAGCAAGTCGAGACCGCTCAACCGGCTGCTCTTTGGACTCGGGATCCGGTTTGTCGGCGACCGGACCGCGGGCGATCTCGCCCGCGAGTTTCGGACGCTCGAAGGCTTCCGTCGTGCCCACTACGACGCGCTCCTCGCGGTCCCGGATATCGGGCCGAGGACGGCAAGTGAGATCGAATCGTGGCTTGAGGATGAAGAAAACCAAAGCCTGATCGACCAACTCCTCGATGCTGGAGTGGCTCCCGTGGAAGCCGAAGCGCCCTCCGGAGACCTCTTCGCCGGGAAGACGATCGTGTTCACCGGCAAGCTCGAGCACATCACACGCGAAGGGGCAGAGGCCATGGTGATCAAGTGGGGTGGCAAAGCCGCCGGCTCGGTCAGCAAAGCGACGAGTCTCGTTGTTGCCGGGCCAGGGGCCGGGAGCAAGCTCGCGAAAGCGGAGTCCCTGGGGATCGAGGTGATCGACGAGGCGACCTTTCTCGCGATGCTACCGGACGGCGAAGCCGAGAGCCTCAGGTAACCATGCGGTGAAGGCGGCCTCGGCGGCAGCCAGCTTAACTTCCTGTCGGCGGCCGCGATCCTTGATCGGAGGTTCGGGTTCTTGGAAGAGACCCCAGTTGATGTTCATCGGAGCAAATTCTCGCTCGGTCCGGTCTTGGAGGTGGGCCAGGAGGGAACCGTAAGCCGATGCCCGTGGCGGCGGTCCAACCCGCTCGCCTCGCTCGACGGCGGCCGCGTGAATTCCCGCGAGGATGCCCATGGCCGCGCTCTCCACATAGCCCTCCACTCCCGTAAGCTGTCCGGCAACAAAGAGCCCCCGACGGGCTCGCATTTCCAACCTTTCGGTGAGAACGTTCGGCGCTTCGAGATAGGTGTTGCGGTGGATGACGCCGAACCGGACGAACTCCGCGTTTTCGAGTCCGGGAACAAGTCGAAACACACGCTTCTGTTCGCCCCATTTGAGTCGCGTCTGACAGGCGACGAGCGAGAAGAGGGATCTCTCGCGATTCTCGGGTCGGAGCTGAAGCGCGGCATACGGTCGGCGTCCCGTGCGCGGGTCCCGGAGGCCGACGGGCTTGAAGTTCCCGAAGGCCAACGATCGCGCGCCCTTGTCCGCAATCGCCTCTATCGGCGTGCAGCCCGAGAAGTACTTGATCTGCTCCAGAAATCGCTCCTCCCGGAGGCGCGGATCGACCACCTTGTGTTCGTCATCCTCGGCCTCGAAGTCATGGATCGGAGCCCTTTCAGCAGTGACGAGTTCTTGGACGAAACGCGCGTAGGACTCCTGGTCGAACGGGCAATTCAGGTAGTCGTCACCACCCTTGTCGTAGCGACTCTGTGCGAAGATCACCGAACGGTCAAGCGTGGTCGCATCCACCACTGGGCTGACGGCATCGTAGAAATAGAGGTGCTCGCGTCCCGCGAGCTCTGCCAGGTATGCGGAGAGGCCCGCGCTCGTCAAAGGGCCGGTCGCGAGAATCACCGGCCCGTCCCTGAGCGCTTGTTCGACCAGGATGCCGTCGAATTCGGTCCGGACGACCTCGATCGCGGGGTGTGACCCGATCGCCGAGGTGATCGCTTCGGCGTACCGGTCGCGGTCGACGCAAAGGGCCTCACCGCCAGGCACGGCGTGGGCTTCGCCGGTCGGGATGACGAGCGAACCGAGCGCGACCATCTCTTGCTTGAGACGTCCAGCCGGGGTCGTCGCGAGCTTCGACTTGAAACTGTTCGAACAGACGAGTTCGCACAAGAGAGGTGTCTTGTGGGCCGGCGTCATCCGGACGGGGCGCATTTCGACCAGACGCACTTGTGCGCCGCGTCGCGCGGCGGCCCATGCCGCCTCGACCCCCGCGAATCCGCCTCCGACCACGGTTACCATGGAAGCGATTGTGACCGAAGCCCGCCGAGGCGTATCACACGCGTCAGGGCAACATCCTTTCAACGTTCGGCTCGCAGTTGTGCGGGGCGAGAGGAGAGATGATGAGACGATTCACAGTTTTGTCTCTGGTTGTTCTGGGTGGACTGCAGGGAGCTTCGGCGATCGACGTCGTGATCCCGTATTCGACGGCGTACGGAACGAATCCAAGTTCGCCGGGCACGGGTCTATGTGGCGATTATTGGAACATGGGCCCGTTCTACGACAATTCAACGGCATGGGCGCATGCGGGGGCGAACCCGGCTGATGCAACCTTCAAGAGCACGCTTCTGGACTACCCGAACGGCGGCATCGACACCTTATTCGACGGGAACTCCCTCAACGACTGGTTGGGCATCGACGCCGGCACCTTGATGCCCGCGGCGGTCGGGTCGAATGCTTTGGAGACGTCCCTTTGGCGTTTTCGCGGAGCGATTTCGATCTTGGACGCGTATGACCAGGATTCGGGTGCCCCCGGCATCAACGTCACGTTCGGCCTCGGTTCGGACGACGGGAGCGGGCTCCGAATCGGGGGGATCGACGTGATCGACAACGGCGGCGACCACGGCTTCGGCTACATCGTTCAGCGAGTTTCCTTCGAGGCCGCTGGACTGTATCCCATCGATATCATCGCCTACGAGAACTTCGGCATCACCGGGATCGAGTGGGCAAGTTCGATCCCAGGTGGCCCAGATTCGGGCGTTCCGAGTGGAACCGTCGGAGTCGTTCCGACTTCGGTTTTGTACGACTGCGTCGTGCCGGAGCCCGGCTCGCTCCTCGCGATCGGCTTCGGCGTCACCCTGCTGGCTCTGCGCCGCCGTCGACGGTGAAGTCCGCTTGGCGTTCCGGGCATGCTTTGCCCGGAACGCCAAATCCTCTTGACGCTCGCGGTCGTATCTACGAGTGAGATGAAGCCGAACTACCCCGTTCCTTTCGCGCCTGGGGTCGATGTCTCTGCTTACCAGGCCCAGCGAGCGAACACGATTCCGAATCCGATCCCCTTCTTGATCTTCGTCGGGTTCACGACGGCCGGCGTCTTGGTCTTTGGGCCGACCCCCCAAACCCCGATCGCGCTGTTCGGCATGATCGCGTGCGCCGGCGTCGGCGGGCTGCTTGCCTCGGCCATTCGTGTCGCCGCCCAATGGGAGAAGGCACTCGTCTTCCGGCTCGGCAAGTATGTCTCGACGAAGGGGCCGGGGATGTTCTGGATTCTGCCCTTCTTCGACGCCGTGAGGACGGTGGACACACGCATCATGACCCTCGAGATCCCGCGGCGACAGGCGATCACCAAGGACAACGTCCCGGTGTCACTGGACGGCGTGATCTTCCTCCGGGTCAGCGACCCGGGCGAGGCGGTGATCAAGGTTCGCGATTACCAGCATGCGATCCAGCAGTACGCTCAGACCGCGCTCCGCGACATTATCGGAAGCATGACCTTGGATGAGATCCTTGCCGATCGGGAGCTTGTGGGGCAGAAGATCGAGCACCTGGTCGAGACGGAAGTGGACGGCTGGGGACTTGAAGTCGCCGGCATCCGAATCCAGGACATCGAGCTTCCCGAGGATCTCAAGCGGGTGATGGCCCGCCAGGCCTCGGCCGAGCGCGAAAAGCGAGCCACGATCACCAAGGCTGAGGGCGACCGGGAGGCGGCGGTCAACCTCGCCGCGGCGGCAGACATGATGTCGACAAGTCCAGGAGCGCTCCAACTCCGGACCCTCCAAACCCTGGACGGCCTTGGGACCTCTCCCTCGAACACCGTCATCATCACCCTCCCGATGGAAATGGTCGATGCTCTCCGGGCAGTCCCGCAATTCGCCGACCTTCTCGCCAAGCAGTCGGAAAAGAAGCCGATCCACCCTGGCCCGTGACGTCGTGCTATAACCGGCCATGCTGGCAGCGCCGACCGATGGGCTCTCTCTCGCGCTGCTCGTGCTCGCCGGAATCGTGGCCTCCGCGATCAACGCCGTGGCCGGGGGTGGCTCTCTCGTCTCGTTTCCGACCTTGGTCGGGCTCGGCGTTCCTCCGCTCATCGCGAACGCGACCAATGCCGTCGCGCTTTGGCCCGGCTCGCTGGCGAGCGCGATCGGCTTCTGGAGCAAACTCGCTACCGTCAAAGACGACCTCGTCCGGCTCCTGCTCGTGACGCTCATCGGCTCTGCCGGGGGAGCCTGGCTCCTCATCTCGACGCCTCAGTCGGTTTTTCGGGCTGTGATCCCCGGGTTGCTCCTCGTCGCGACCCTCCTCCTCGCCTACCAGCCTCGGATTAAGACCTGGTCGCAGGGGCGGACCCACCGGGCGGCACCCTGGATCGCCGCTCTTCTTCAGTTTCTGGTCGCGATCTATGGCGGCTATTTCGGGGCGGGGATGGGAATCCTGATGCTCGCCGTCTTCGGCCTCTATCTCGCCGGCGACATCCACGAGCACAACGCAATCAAGAGTTGGCTCGCCGTCGTCATCAATGCGACGGCAACGCTCGTGTTCCTATTTGCCGGAGTCGTCCTGCTCGTTCCCGCGCTGGCGCTGATGGTCGGCGCGCTCGTCGGCGGCTACTTGGGAGCGGTGTGGTCCCAGAAGGTCGAAGCCGAGCTCCTGCGCAAGGCGATCGTCGTCCTTGGCTTCGTCTTGACCGCGTGGTTCACCTATCAGGTGGTGGCAGGATGAGGTGGGGCGTCGTGATCGCCGCCGGCGGGGAAGTGGAACCCGAGCTGGACGCTGTGCTTGGCGTGCGGCGCAAGGCGATGGCGGTGATCGCGGGACGAACCAGCCTCGCCCACACGCTCGCCGCTGTCGAAGCCGCCGACCTCGGTCCTTGCGTGACCGTCACCGGGGTCGAGATCGCGAGCGAGGTGACCTACGGCACGTTTGTGCCCGAAGGCGCATCAGCCGTCGAGAACGCCCATCTTGGCCTTCAGGTGCTCGGCGAGCACGTCCAGGGGGTGCTCTTCCTTCCTGCCGACACACCCTTGTTGCGCGCCGAAGACCTCGTTCGGTTCACCGAAACCGTACTACGCCGAGCCGACGCGGAGGGCAAGCCGCATCGGTGGTACGCGACCGGTCTTTCGCCTTCTGCCGAATTCGCCCGCGTGTATCCCGGCGTTCCGTTCGAGAGCTTGCGGCTTCGGGAGGGGCCTCACCTCAGCGGCGCGCTCTACGCGTGTAGCCGGGACGGGCTGGTCCACATTCTCGAACTTGCCACGTCGATACGTCGCTCCCGCAAGAACCAGATGAAGATGCTCTGGAAGCTGGGGCTCTGGAACCTCGTCCGGTATCGGGCAGGGCGCATCTCACTGTCCGAAGCCGAGCGGATTCTGGCTCAAGCGCTCGGGGGTGCAGCCTGGATCGACCCGAACTGCCACCCCTCGACGTGTCTCGACTTCGACAATCCGGAGGACTGGCAGGCTCTCCTGAGGCTGGTAGAAAACGGAAACAGGCCCGACTGAGTCGCGCTCAGTCGGGCCTGTCGTGGACCGCCTCGTGGCGGTCCAGGCTCAAACTTCCTTGACGTTGGTGGCCTTGTAGGTGGCCTCGTTGACGAACTTGAAGAGCTTGCTGCCCTGGTACTCGGCGGTGAGAGCGTAGCGAATCTGGGTGCCCGACTTCGTCTTGCGCTCCATCGTGGTCTTGCGGACATCCGATTCCGGAACGTCCACGTGCGATCGTGTCTTGAGATTGTAAAACTGCATCTGTCCCTCCGTTGGCCTTTTCGGTTGGTTCGAGGGCCACGTCTTTGCGCGTCGAGACGCATGACCGAGGCTCCCTCGACTCTAGGCTCTTTCGAGTCCTCGCTAAGTTTGCAATCTGGAGGGCCGTTCGTGCAAGATGGGAAGTGAAATTCGCCGGTATTTGGCTTGAATTTGATTCCTGAATTGGGTGTTGTGCAAATGAAAACCGCGAAGAGGCCGTCGCCGACGGCCATGAAGTCGTCGACGAGGCCCGAGGACGTCCGGGCATTTGAAGAGCGTGCGATCCACCGGCTGAGAGCCGAGGGATTCCGGATTACTATGCCGAGAGTCCAGGTCATCCGTACTCTGGCCCAAAGCAACGAGGCCCTCAGCGCCTACGGGATCCACGAGCGCATCCTCGCCAATGGCGGGCGCATCGACGTGGTCAGCGTCTACCGAATCCTGGCGACCCTCAACGAGGTCGGCCTGATCCATCACATCGGGGTGGTCGATGGCTACCTCGCCTGCCGACTCGGCGGCGAGCACGTCCATCAGACCGAGCACCTCGTCTGCAGTGACTGCGGCAACGTCCAGGAGGTCGAAGTGCCGGCGGCGGCCCTCAGCGCGGCCGAAGCGCAGATATCCCAGATGGGGTTCGATCCGAGTGTGATCAAGATCGAGGTCGTTGGGCGCTGCAATCAATGCTCTAAATCCGGCTAGCCGCGACGCTATACTGCGACTATGTCCGTGACCATTCGTACCGTCATCGTCGACGACGAGGCGCCGTATCGCAACGCCCTCCAGAAGACGCTCTCCCTGATGCCGGAGTGCGATATCGTCGCGGTCTGCGTCGACGGGCAGGAGGCGCTCGAGGTCTGCCTCAAGAACCCGCCCGACGTCCTCCTGACCGACATCAACATGCCCAGGATGAGCGGAATCGAGCTCATCAAGAAGCTCAAGCAGCAAGAGAAGTCAGTGAACGTGGTCGTTCTCACCGTCAATGAGGACGATGACACCATCTTCGACGCGATCAGCGCAGGAGCCCTCGGCTACCTCCTCAAGACCTCGACCCCTCAGGAGGTCGTCGACGCGATCCGTGTCGCCGAAACCGGCGGAGCGAAGATCAGCCCGAAGATCGCGGCCCGCATCATCGGGGCCTTTCCGCCCCGCGATGCGAGACCCAAGGCGGTCGAGGCCGATTTCTACGTGCTTAGCCCGCGGGAAGAGGAGATCCTCGATCTCATGGCCAAGGGGATGCGCAACAAGGAGATCGCCGACAAGCTGTTCATCGCCGAAAAGACCGTCAAGAACCACGTGAGCAGCATCCTCGAGAAGCTCCAGGTCAACAGCCGCACCGAGGCCGTCATCATGCAGCTCGAGCGGAAGGCGGGCGGATCCTGACCCTCCGTCGGATTCGTACCGACAATCTCCTCGGCGGCCCATGAACCCAGAACTCGACCTTTCCCGGAAAGAACAGATCGAAATCGACTTCTGGCGCGACTCCGAAGCGGAGCGCCCGGAGGCCGACTCCCTTGACGTGCTCGTCAACAAAATGGGCGAGGCCAAAACCCTCCTCGCCAAGATTCGCCACTTCCAGGCGGTCTTCGCACGATCGCAAACGATTCTCGAACTCGGGGCGGGACAAGGCTGGGCGTCCTGCGTCGTGAAGCGGCTGTTCCCTGAGGCCAAGGTCATCGCGACCGACATCAGCGAACATGCCGTCGCGTCGATCGGCAAATGGGAGCGCGTCTTCGAGGTCAAGGTCGACGAAACCTTTGCCTGCAAGTCGTACGAGATACCGGTCGAGGACGGCTCGCTCGATCTCGTCTTTTGTTTCGAGGCCGCGCACCATTTCGTGAAGCACCGCGCGACCTTCGCCGAGCTTGCAAGGGTGCTGCGACCCGGTGGGGCGGTGCTCTACCTCCATGAGCCGTCCTGCAAACCGTACATCCATAAGCGCGCCCACCGGCGCGTGAACCGGAAGCGACCCTCGGTGCCCGAAGACGTGTTGATCTACTCGCGAATCCAAGAGTTGGCCGAGGCCGCCGGCTTCGACGTCACGCTTCGGTTTGATCCGACGATCCAGAACCGAGGCGGCTTCGAAACGTTCTACTATCTCACGCTCCAGAAGGCCCGATTCCTGCAGAAGCTGCTCCCCTGCAGCATGGACTACCTGTTCGTCAAGCGGTGATCCGCGAGGGAATTCGCGGCCAGGCATCGAAATGGGAGCCGATGACTGCTCTCCTTCCGCTTTGGAACCCCCAGCCCGCAACCGTCGACTGGCTCCTCGACCCTTCCCGATATCGGGCCGAGCTGAAGCAGTCGGCCGACGCCGAACTCGTGCTGACCAATGGTCTCGTTTCGCGCGTGTTCCGACTCGGGCCCGCATTCGCGACGGTCGGGCTTCGTGAGGAGCGCAGCGGGACCGAATGGTTGCGCGCGGTCAAGCCGGAGGCGATCGTGGAGATCGCCGGCAAGCGCTATCCGATCGGCGGGCTCGCGGGCCAGCCGAACCGAGCTTTCCTGACTTCGGACTGGGTCACGCGAATGTCGGTGATGCCGGACGCTTTCACGTTTCGAGGATTCGAGGTCGGCAAGCCCGCAAAGCGTCTGGATTGGAAGCCACTCTTCGGGATCCGGGCGCCGTGGCCCCCTCCGGGGGTGGCGTTGACCCTTCGGTTCCGCCCCCCGGCCGGGCTTGAAGGGATCGAAGCGAGAATCTACTACGAACTGTACGATGGGATTCCGGTTTTCTTGAAGCGTCTCGAACTCGAGAACAACGGTCTGAGAACGGTCAGAATCGATCGGTTCATCGCCGAGAATCTCGGTCTTGCCGAGGCGGAGTCGATCGTCGACGACAGCGACACATGGATCAAGCCACCCCTGACCGTGTTGACCGATTTCTCCTTCGGAGGGATGGCGACGCGGAACTCGAACAAGACCGTCCACTGGGTTCCCGACCCCGACTACAAGACTCAAGTGAACTACAACCTCAAGACGCCCTGCGATCTGGAGGTGAAGCCCCCGATCGGTCCCGCAACCCAGCTGGCCCCGAGCGAGACCTTCCGGTCGTTCCACGTCTTCACCCTGATCCACGATTCGACCGATCGTGAACGCCAAGGACTCGCCCTGCGCAAGCTGTTCCGGCGTCTGGCTCCCTGGTCCCAAGAGAGCCCGCTCATGCTTCACCTGACTTCGACCGACCCGAAAGTCGTCCACACCGCGATCGATCAGGCTGCCGACTGTGGCTTCGAGATCGTCATCATCTCGTTCTGGAGCGGCCTCGATATGGAGGACCAAAGCGAGGCGAACCTCGCCAAGTTCAAGGGTTTCGCCGACTACGCGCATGCCAAAGGACTCAAGCTCGGGGGCTACAGCCTCCTCGCGAGTCGGAGCGTCGGCCCCGAGACCGACGTGATCGATCCCAAGACCGGCAAGCCGGGAGGCGCGATCTTCGGCATCTCGCCCTGCCTCGTCAGCACATGGGGGCTGGAGTACTTCCGCAAGATCAAAAACTTCCTGGACAAGACCGGATTCGACCTCCTCGAGCATGATGGGAACTACCCCGGCGACGTCTGCGCATCGACCACCCATGCCGGTCATGAGGGTCTCGACGACTCCCAGTGGAAGCAGTACGCGGTGATCGCCGAGCTCTATCGCTGGTGTCGGGGCCGCGGCATCTACCTCAACGTGCCTGACAACTACTTCCTCGCGGGTTCGAACAAGACCGGCATGGGGTACCGAGAGTCGAACTGGTCCCTTCCCCGCGCCCAGCAGCACCTTCACGCTCGACAAAACCTGTTCGACGGCACCTGGGAGAAGACTCCAAGCATGGGATGGATGATGGTTCCCCTGGTCGAATATCAGGGCGGCGGGCCTGAGGCCACCATCGAGCCGCTCCGCGAGCATCTTGCCGACTACGAGCGCCATCTGATCAACAACCTCGCCTACGGTGCCCAAGCCTGCTACCGTGGTCCGCGACTTTACGACGCCCCCGAGACCCGGGCGATGGTCCAGAAGTGGATCGCCTGGTTCAAAAAGTACCGGAAGATCCTCGAGTCCGACGTCGTTCATGTGCGGCGCCCCGATGGACGGAATCTCGATGCGATCGTCCATGTCGATCCCGGTGCTGCGATTCCGGCGATGGCACTGGTGTGGAACCCGACCGACGCCGAGCGAACCGAGGAACTCCGGATCCCGCTCTATTTCGCCGGACTCTCCGGCACGTGCTCGATCGCGCCGGAAGACGGCGGTCGGGCTTACCGCAAGCTCGCCGAGGGAGCGATCCTGCCGCTCAAGGTCACGGTTCCGCCCCAGGGATTCCGCTGGTTCGTGATCCGAGCCGGCTCGACCTCGACCAAGGCACAATGAGCCGATGATTGGTGGCACCTCCCTTGGTTCGCTCCCGTACTTGCGCGACTACCGCTCAAAGCGCGCGAGCAGTTTCGACCGCGAGGGCAACAACAGCGATTGGTGGTATCTCGACCCAGGCTCGCGAACCACGCTTCTCGACGTCGCCAAGTCGGGTTGCGTAAAGCACATTTGGATGACGGTCGGGAACGATGACGCCTTTCCCCGAAAGCTCGTCCTCCGGGCTTGGTGGGATGGCGAAGAGCATCCCAGCATCGAGTGCCCACTTGGCGACTTTTTCGGGATCGGCCACGGGCTGTTCAAGAACTTCGTCTGCGCGCCGTTCCAAATGAGCCCCCAAGACGGCCGGGGGATGAACTGCTGGTTCCCGATGCCGTTCGACCAGGCCCGCATCGAGATCGCCAACGATGGAGACCAGCGCGTCAACCTCTACTTCTACATCGACTACGAGGAATACGACCGGCCGACGAGCGAACTTGCCCGGTTTCATGCCCAATGGCGTCGCGAGAGCGTGACCGACGGTTGGCTCACGGAGCGCTTGAACAACGAGAATCTCTGGGACATCTGGAGTCAGCGTCCCAACGTCACCGGGGACGACAACTACGTCATCCTCGACGCCGTCGGAGACGGCGTCTACGTCGGCTGCCACCTCGACGTCGATTGCTTCCAGCGGCAAGGCAATGACTGGTACGGCGAAGGCGACGACATGATCTTCATCGATGGCGAACCGTGGCCGCCGTCCTTGCACGGGACCGGCACCGAGGACTACTTCAACACCGCGTTTTGCCCCCGTGAGGAGTACCACGCCCCTTACCACGGCGTGCTCCACTACTCGGGGAATCGGGACTGGAACTGGAAAGGCAAGAATTCGGTGTATCGCTATCACATCGAAGACCCGATCCGGTTCCGCGAGAGCATTCGCGTGACGATCGAGCATGGCCACGCGAACAAGCTCTCGAACGACTATTCGAGCACGGCCTACTGGTATCAGACCGAGCCGCACAAAGCGTTTCCCGCGTTGCTGCCTGTCGCAGCGCGGATGCCGCGGCCGAACGAACCGGAGTTTCCGCCGGTCGTATGATCCGCCTCCGATATCCGGTGGTCCTTGCCAGCGCCTCGCCGCGTCGACAGGAGCTTCTCCGTCGCTTCGTGCCCGAGTTCGAGGTCGTCCCTGCGCATCTCGATGAAGATGCTCTCACCTGCGAAGACCCCGCGCAGACCGCGTGTCGCCTGGCCCGAGAGAAGGCGCTTGCGGTGTTTGAATCCCATCCCGACAGCCTCGTGATCGCCGGCGACACGGTCGTCGCCCTTCCTCAGCCGGACGGGAGCTTCGTACAGCTCTCCAAGCCGATCGACGCCTCCGATGCGATCCGCATGCTCTCGATCCTCTCCGGGCGGAGCCACTGGGTGATCACCGGTCTCGCCCTCCGGTGGCCGGCCGGTTTCTCCTGCGAAGCAGAGCAGACGCAGGTCTTTTTCCGCAAGCTCGACCCCGCGGAGGTCGAAGCGTACGTGGAGACCGGCGAGCCGATGGACAAGGCCGGCGGGTATGGAATCCAAGCCGGGGCATCGCCGTTCATCGATCGGATCGAGGGATCCTGGTCGAACGTCGTGGGTCTTCCCCTTGAGCGCCTCGAAGAGGCGCTCAAGGGGGTCAGATAGGCTCAGCGGATCGTCTTCGAAAGCCGCTCAAGTTCCGAGCGGCCGACATCCCCGACGAGGATGAGTGTGCGCTCTCCGCTCCGCCACGAGTAGACGTCGAACCGAGGTCCGCCCGCGAGTCGCTCCAGGCGTCGTTGATCGATCTCACCGGTGACTTGGTAGAACGAGAAGCGTCCTTTAGCTCCCGAATACATCTGCATCATGCCCTTCCGAGGGCCGAGATCGACCGGGCGGACGTCTTCAAGTTCGTAGGGCTCGGACGCCGGGATGCGCAGCGGGCTGAATCCAAGCTTCTTGGCGATCCGACCCACGAGGTCGTCGAGGGTCACGACCTTCGCGCCTCGTCGCAGTATCCGAAAGTCGTCCGGCGAGAACCGGGGGTTGAAGTTCACCTTCGTGAACTCGAAAAAGCCGATGCGCGTGCCGACCGGGTCCAAGATTTCGCGCTTGAGGAGCATGCCGGTTGCTGGGTCGATCCACATCCGGTGGACAACGTTGCCTTCGGGATCCGTGAGAATCATCTGCTTGGTGGCGACGCCCGCGATCTCACCGCCGGCATCGATCCTGAATCTCAGGCCACCTTCGCGGATCTGGCGCGCGAGCATCCCCAAGCGTCCGATCATCTCCTCGCGTCGCGGACGCAGTACTTGGATCTCGTTCTTCTGAGGATCGTACTGGCGTCGTTCGCGACCGTTTTCCACGATGATCTGGCCGGCGTTCGGGCTGTCGGGTGAGAATTCGATCCGCTGCCGTTCACCGTCCTTGAGGACGATTTCGGTATTGCGCACACGGTCCGGACCGTTGCGGAACTCGACCACGCGCGTTCCGGAGAAGCGAAGCGTCGGTTGACTTTGGAGCATCTTGCGGAGAAGCTCAGGCCCAGGCCCACCCGGGCCGGGTCCGCCCGGGCGTCCGCGCGGACCCGGCTGGGCCATCGCGAGGGCACTCAGCCCAAGGATCGCCGCCACCAGCCCGCCCAGTCTCTCGATTCGGATCATAGCGTTCCTAGGTCTACCTCACTGAACGATCCGTTTTGTTGCCCGAGCCCGGTCGCGCGCTCGGCCGGGGAGCCCGTCCCGAGGTCGAGCATGCTGAGCCCGTCCTGGTGCGCGGCGAGGAGATTCGCTTCCACCGACGCCTTCTCCCCCGAGCTTGTCGTGCCCGGGTTGGCCGTGGGCTTCAAGCCAACGAGATAGACGGTCAGCGTGAGGGCGCTTGCGAGACCGAGTCCCATGACCGAAGCCCAGCGCCATCGCATCTTGGGCTGCCGCACCGGCGTTCGCACCGCGTGGAGCCGCTCATTGAGGGCGCTGCGCCAGGCCAAGCTCGGATCCTCGTCGGTCAACTCCCCGACCCACGACCGAATCTCGGCATGCTCACGCGAATCAAGAGCCATCTCAAGCCGAATCTGCTCGTCTCGACTCAGGCCCTTCTCGCGCTTCAGTTTCTCTTCAAACTCAGAATTCATCACTGCACCGTCTCCCCGTTCCAATATTTCCGTACGTAGCCCTGCAAATGAGCGCGTGCCAAGAACAAGCGACTCTTCACCGTTCCGACCGGAATCCCCATCGTCTCCGCGATCTCCTCGTAGCCCATGTCCTCCTTGTCATGAAGAAGGAGCACGGTCCGGAGCTTATCGCTCATCGTCGAGATGGCGAGTTCGACGACCCCTTGGAACTCCTCGTCGAGGATCATCCCTTCGGGGTCCCAGCGCGAATCGGCGACGTCGATCGTTTCACTCTCGTCAGCCGCCGAGGCGTCGAGTCGCAGCTCGGTCGGATGGCGGTCGTTGCGTCGCACCCGGTCGACGCACAGATTGTAAGCAATTTTGAACAACCACGACCGGAGCGAACAGCGCCCGTCGAACCGTCCGAAGCCCTGGTAGGCCCGGATGAACACGTCCTGGGTGATGTCGAGGGCCTCCTCGGTGTTGGCGCACATGCGCTTCACGAAACCGAGCACTCGGGCTTGGTACGCATCGACGATCTTGCCGAAGGCTTCGAAGTTCTGGAGTCGGCACTGCTCGATGAGAGCCGCTTCCGACGCCGAATCGAGATGCCTATTGGCCGCCAATCGAGTAACCCCGCTGAACACGCTCATCACGGAGCGTAAACGCTGAAATCGAGCCAAGGTTCACTCCCCGGCCATGGAGGGACTTTGGTCCTGCCGACCGTGTCGAACGGAGAGACGCGCGATCCGGCTCGAAAGTTCGGTCCCTCAAAAGCGGTGGCTACCGGCCGCGATCCTGCTCACCTGCCCCTTCCAACGCAGTTCGGCGGGAATCGGAGTGTCGATCGCCAGCGCACCATCCTCGTAACTCACCTTGAGTTCGCCGTCGAAGTGCGCGATCTTCGCCTCGAAGCGCCGGAGTGAACCGGGTCGTGGTTCGATGCGCGCCATACGCCAGCCCTCCGCGATGCTGGTCACCCCCGCCACCAGCTGGAAGAACCCGAGAATCGGGTGGGCCGACCAGGCGTGGCAGTCGCTCCGCACGGGTTCGGGGTTCTCGGCGAACGTCGTCAGGCCGTTCTCGATCATCTCTTTCCACGGTCCGAGCTCAGCGAGGTAGTCGGTCGGGCGCATCGCAAGGTGCTTGTAGTACTGGAAGTAGTAGGTGCAGCGCGCCGCTTTCGCGGCCTCGAGCTCCTGCCCCGGCCAGGGATCGGGCTCCAGGCCGACCATCTGCTGGCAAACCCGGTAGAGCGCTTCCGCATGCTCGGTCGGTGCCTGAGCCGCGTCGCGTTTGTGCCGATGGAGATGCGCCGCCTCAAGGATGTTCGCGGTCAGCTCGTCGGCATGGATCGTCGCGGTCGCAAACGGTTGGTGGACGAGGAGATCGGCCAGCGCGATCCGCGCCATCAGCTTTGTCAGAAGATGCACGGTCGACGTCGCTCCGCTCGGCGGCACTCCCATCGGCCATCCCGGAATCCAGTCGGCGAAGTTCCAGTACGTCCGTTGTTGGTCGCCACGAGTCAGCACCCGCCACTCGCGAATGATCCCGTGAGCCAACTCCTCATGATCGTGCCGATAGGGGGCCCGATCATAGAGCATCTGGTCGTAGAGCATGAGAATCCACCAGAGGCTGAACGGCGGAATGATCTGAGTCTGCCGGCTCGGGTAGCGACTCTGAGTCAACCCGTTGTCGCGCATCGACCAGCTTAAGGTCTCGATGGCGTTCCGCTGGAGACGTCGATCGGGCGCAAGGTAGTAGCCGATGAGCGCCTGAATCCGGGTGTCGCCCACGTACTGGAGCTGTTCGTAGTACGGGCAGTCGAAGTAGGTCTCCCCGGCGCAGCGCGCCGCCGTCCGGAACGCGATGTCCCATATCGGCCGAATCCACGGGTCGTCGCCCTCGAACGTCGAACGGGACTCAAGCGGATAGCCCGTCTCATAGGCATCGATCGCTTCCAGGCGGACCGATCCCTCGGCCTTGAGTTGCACATACCGAAACGTCCTCCACCAGAGCGGTTCGAACTCGATGTTCCGATCAACCTGAACGACGTCCTGATAGCCTTTGGCGCTCTTTCCGGCCACCTCGTCACGATGGCCCTTGCCTCCGCCCGCGGCCCACAGGCCCTCGTCGTAGGTGAGCGTGACCTTGCCGTGCCCCGTCAATCGAACTCGAGGGTAAGCGCAAAGCAGCGCTTCGAAATCGAGCATGACCGGGATGGTGAGGTCGACCGGCTCGAAAACCGTTCGATCGGGCGAAGACGCCACATCGCCCTGGAATCCGCGCCGCCGAACAGGGGGCTTCGCGCGTCGCTCGTACTGCATCATCGGAAGTGTTCGGGGAACGAGCATCCACGGCGTACCTCCGGTCAGGGCTCCTCGGTCGACCGCGCCCGCGATGCCGTGGGGTTTGCGCCAAGCCCGCTCCGCTTCCGGACCGTGGATCTCGCCCGGTCCGACGTCGATGTAAAACTCGCCGACCCCGGCGTGCATCATCGCAAAATCGATCTCGTCCATCCGGGCGATCTCCCACGTGCCCGGAGTCGAGAGCCCGGCAACATCACCCTCAAGCACCTCGCAGACGAACCCGGTACGGGCCGTATGTTGGGCCATCGGTGCCAATCGCCCGAAGTTCCAGACGACCGCCTCCAGGACGTTCTCCCCCGCGACGAGGGTGAGCGGATAGGTCTCATAGAACCAATGATCGAGGTCGCCGCGCTGGGGGCCGAAGCCGATCATGCTGCCATTCAAGTACAGCTTGTATCGCTGATCCGCGGAGACGCGAATCCGTACCGGCTTTGTGGCCGTGAAACGACAGCGGTACAGAAAGGCACCGAGTTCGGTTCGTGGATCGTTCTCCGGTCCGATCCACTGGGCATTCCAATGAGGGGCTCGTTCCTCCATAGGGCCGGATTATGACGGTATGGTGACGTGGTGAGCGACACCATCCGCCTTGCTTGTTGTCAACTGAACGTCACCTTCGGCGATCCGATCGCCAATGCCGGGCAAGCCGTCGCCCAGCTCGTCGATCTTGCACGACGCGATGTGCAACTCGCCGTGTTTCCGGAGTGCTACTTGACGGGGTACTGCGTTCGCTCACTCGAGGCCGCGCAGGCCATCGCAATCGCGACCGACCACGTCGCGCTCAAGGAAATCCGTACCGCCTCACAAGAAACCGGGTGTCTGGCCATCGTCGGATTTGCCGAGCGGCACCCGGATGGCTCGGTCTCGAACTCCGCGGCACTGTTCGAGCCCGGCTCCCCGCCCCGCTTCTATCGCAAGAGCCACCTGCCATTCCTCGGGCTCGATCGATTCGTCACACCGGGCGACGCTCTCGATGTCTTCGAGACCGCGATCGGCCGGATTGGCATCCTCATCTGCTACGACCAGCGCGCTCCGGAGCCGGCTCGAGTTCTCGCGCTCAAGGGTGCCGACGTGATCGTCCTTCCCACGAACTGGCCAGTAGGGGCGGAAACGTCCGCGGAGGTCGTTGCCCCGACCCGCGCCGCTGAAAACCGTGTCTTCTATGCTGCATGCAACAGAACCGGGACCGAGCATGGATTCACGTTCATCGGACGAAGCGGCATCTATGACCCGGTGGGTACGGCGTTGGCGCGTGCCGAAGACGGAGAGGCCGTTCTCATCGCCGATCTCGACCTCGCCCAGGCACGATCGAAACGAACCGTGAACATTCCCGGCGAATACGAAATGGCGATCTTCGATTCACGACGCCCCGAGCTTTACGGACGGATCGTCGAGTAGCGAGCTCACGCGGCGAACTGGCGAAGCATCCCTACCAGGTAACCCCGAGTGTCTTCGCGGTCGAGCCCCCGGAGGAGCTCATCGCCGGCCTCCTCAGCCGTGCTGAACTCGCGGATCGTGTCTCCGTCGAGGTCGAGGGAGACGGGCGTTCCCTCCAGGGGGACGTAGAAGCGACACAGCACGTGCTCGAACCGCTGTGCCTGATTCGTCAGCACAAGCCGAAACTGCTGCCCGTACTGGGTTTGAAATCCGGGCTCCAATCGAACAAGGGCATCGGCTGAGGCGATTTGGAGCGCCTGCTCGATGGCTTCGCGGAGTCGATTGATTGCGGCCAAGGCCTTCTGGAACGGAGTCTCGGGTGCCGCCCGCAGGTTTTCGCGAAATCGCTCAAGTCCGTCGCCCGGTGTCATCACTCTATGGTATCAGGATTTCCACGAGAATCGGAAGGTGATCGGAGGCTCCGACACCTACATTTCCGTCGAACTGCCAGGGAACGGGCACCCATTCGCCGAGACCGTCGAGAGCCGCAAAAGGATGGGAAGCCGCATATTCGAGTGACCGCTCCTTGAGCCTCGGGCCCACTCCATCGATCAGACTGCGACTCACGATGACATGGTCGAATTGGATCGGCCGGCCCCCAACCGATTTCTCGATCGCCACCGATCCCCGACCCTCGAGGAACGAGCCGGTTGCTCTCGAAGCCCGATACGCAGGGCCGCGGTCTTCTGCATACCCGGCTTCCGCTCCCAGTCTCCATGAAGCACCGTAGAGCGTGGCTTTCCGCTTGAGTGCGTCCCGATGCGTGCTGTTCACGGCGAAATCGGCTTGGACGAAGACTTGTTCCTGCGGTTCGGCATTCATATCGCCAACCACCACGGTGCCGATCCCCTTTTGTTCCGCATCCAAAATTCGTGGGCTCAATTCGCGGGCAGCGATCTCTCTTTGGAGGGCACCCTTCGGACCCTGCATTCGGCTTGGCCAATGACAGACAGCGAGCCTCAGTCTTTGCTGATTTCGTGTGACTTCTGCCAAGACGGTGCGGGGTCTCCCTCTTCCTGTCCGGTCGGCCCACAAACGCGAAACCGTCGTTCTTTGCGCGTCAAACCCGATCCCGATCCCAAAGTCTGCGCTCGGTGGTGAGCCACCCGGCTCGAAAAGCACCGACTCGTCCCGTCCGAAGACCCGACGAACGAGGTCACGTGCCAATCGGTCGTTCTGGACCTCGCAGAAAGCAAAGAGATCCGGCCCCTGGCCCGCGAACCATGACCGCGCACACGCCGCGATACGATCCAGCTTGGCATCCAACTCAGCGACGCTCTGCGGACCTCGCTCCTTTGAGCCGGCTTCGAACAGGTTCGAGAGATTCCAGAACCCTAAGCGGATTTCAGCCACGCCTCCAGTATGGTGCCCGCCACCCCTGGACATCGCCGTGAGGACGCGGGTATGATTCCCTCTTGCCGATCGAATGAATCGATCGAGCCCGACCGGCTTCGAGCCACGTCGCTGCCGACCCGACATCCGGGCAACGGCTCTTCCAGGCGACGACTGAGCACGTGAAGCTGAGCGGTAACGGCGTTTTCGCAAAGCGCTCGTGCGTGCGTCCCCTTTGGGCTGTGCGCGGGGCGGGTTTGCATGCCACCAAGGAGAAACGATGCTGCCGGGAATTCTCGGAACGAAAATCGGGATGACACACCTCTTCAATGAAGAGGGCAAGATGGTGACGGTCACGGTCATTCAGGCCGGGCCGGTCTTCGTCACGCAAATCAAGTCGGACGTCGAGCGTGACAATGGAAAGTCGGATGGCTACAACGCAGTCCAAGTGGGCTACGGCGACCAGAGCGATAAGCATCTGACCTTCCCCAAGTTCGGTCACTTGAAGAAGGCCGGGCTCGATCACAACCTCAGGACCCTCCGCGAGTTTCGCGTCGACGACACCAGTCCGTTTTCACTCGGCCAAGAGATCAAAGCCGACATCTTCGAAGCGGGCCAGCAGGTCACGGTCACCGGAATCAGCAAAGGACGTGGATTCGCAGGAGGCGTGAAGCGGTACGGCTTCGCCGGCCAGCACATGACCCACGGCTACATGACGCACCGCCGACCGCTCGCGAGCGGCGCGACCGGCCCCCAGCGCGTTTTCAAAGGAACCCGCAAGCCCGGCCGGATGGGCGGTGACACCGTCACCCAGAAGGGCCTCAAGATCGTCAAGATCGATGTCGAGCGCAACCTGATCCTCGTGGACGGCAGCGTCCCCGGAGCGAACGGCTCCCTGGTCACGATCAACAAGGTGGGCAAGTAATGGCGCAGCTCGAAGTCAAGAATCTTCAAGGCAAGGCCGTCGGCAAAGTCGATGTCGTCGATGCCATCGCCAAGGCGGAGCCGAGTTCGGCCCTGCTCCATCGCGCGGTCGTCGCCGAGGAGGCGAACAGTCGCCAAGGCACCCAAAGCGCGAAGACCCGATCCGAGGTCCGAGGCGGTGGCCGCAAGCCCTACCGGCAGAAGAAGACCGGTAACGCCCGACAGGGTTCGATCCGGTCCCCGCACTACCGGCACGGAGGCATGGCGCTCGCCGTCAAGCCGCGCGACTACGACAAGAAGGTCAACAAGAAAGAGCGACGGGCCGCGATTCTCGGAGCTTTCGCCGCACACCTGACGGCCGGCAATGTCGTCGCCGTCGACAAGATCGCGTTCGACGCCCCGAAGACGAAGAACGCTCAGGCGTTCCTCGCCGCCCTCGGACTTTCCGAGACTCGCCGAATCCTCGTCGTACTCCCGCAGTACGACGAAGTTGCTTATAAGAGCTTCCGGAACCTCCCGAACGTGGTGGTTCGCACCGCGCCGAGTGTCGGAGAAACTCCCGACAAGAGCGTGACCTTCTCGACCCGCGACGTCCTCGTTGCCCACAAGATCGTGGTCGCCCAGGACGCTCTCGCGAAGATGCAGGAGGCCTGGACGAAATGAAGAGCCCCTACCAGATCATTCTGCGACCGATCATCACCGAGAAGTCGGTGGCGCTGAGCTATGGCGATGTGCGAGTCCGCGAGGACGACGATCAGGTCCATACCTACACGTTCGAAGTCGCCCCGGACGCGAACAAGATCGAGATCAAGGCCGCGCTCGAAGCCATCTACAACGAGGGCAAGAAGGGTAAGGACGACAAGATCGAAGTCACGCGGGTCCGCACGCTGATCCTCAAGGGCAAGAGCCGACGCGTCGGCCATTCCCGCCCGAAGGGTAAGCGGCCCGATCGTAAGAAGGCGATGATCACGCTCGCCAGGGGCCAAATCCTCGAGGATTACGGAGTCTAACCATGCCGACGAAACGATTGAAGCCCACTTCGCCGGGACGACGACACCAGATCGTCTCGACTTATGCGGAAGTCACCAAGGACAAGCCGGAAAAGTCGTTGCTCAAGGCCCGACCGAAGTCGGGAGGACGCAACTTCAGCGGGCGCCTGACGATCGCGAACCGCGGTGGCGGCAACAAGCGCCGGTACCGCATGATCGACTTCAAGCGCAACAAGGACGGGATCGAGGCCAAGGTCGCGGCGATCGAATACGATCCGAACCGAACCTGCCGCATCGCGCTCCTCCACTATCTCGACGGCGAAAAGCGATACATCCTTGCGCCGAAGGGACTGGCGGTGGGTACCCGCGTGCAAAGCGGGGTCGGCTCCGACATCCTCCCCGGCAACTGTCTTCCTCTCAAGAACATCCCGCTCGGTACGCTCGTGCACAACGTCGAGCTCCAGCCGGGTCGCGGCGGCCAGATGGTTCGGTCTGCAGGCACCGCAGCCCAGGTAATGGCGAAGGAAGGCGACTACGTCACCCTCCGCCTCCCCAGTGGCGAGATGCGCCGCGTCCACTGCGAGTGTCGCGCCACCGTCGGTGAAGTCGGCAACGCCGAACATGAGAACGAACAGCTCGGCAAGGCTGGAAAGGCCCGTGGCAAAGGCCGCAAGCCCCACGTCCGAGGCGTCGTCAAGTCCCCGCGCGATCACCCCCACGGTGGTGGTGAAGCCAAATCGCCGATCGGACGCAAGAAGGGTCCTGTCGACCGATGGGGCAACAAGGCGCTCGGAAAGCGCACCCGCTCGAATAAGCGCACGGATCGATTCATCGTACGGAGACGCAAAACGAACTAACGGAGTGTGGGCCCCCAGGCCCCCTCCCGACCGAGAGACACACAACGCATGGCGAGAAGCATCAAAAAAGGGTTCTTCGTGGACGATCACCTTCTCAAGAAGGTGGACGAGATGAACGAGAAGGGCGAAAAGCGACTGATCAAAACTTGGTCGCGACGCAGCACGATCATCCCGGACATGATCGGCCACACGTTTGCCGTTCACGACGGGCAGAAGCACATTCCGGTCTTCGTGACCGAAAACATGATCGGCCACAAGCTCGGCGAATTCGCCCCGACCCGGCGGTATCGCGGGCACGGTGGCGTGATCCCCGACCGCGGAACGAGGCTCCGATAGGGGGCCGTCAGGTACAATCCGAAGCCTTGCGCGACCGAAGACCAGTACGACGATGGAAGTAAGAGCAATCGCAAAGTTTGTCCGGGTACAGCCCCGCAAAGTTCGTCTCGTGGCGAATGAAGTGAAGGGTAAGCCCGCCGTGATGTCGGCCCATGTGCTCGGGTTTCACCCGAGTAAGGGCGCCTATGCCCTGCGCAAGGTTCTGGTGAGCGCGATCGCGAATGCCGCCGAAAACCATGGCATCTCTGGAGAGAACCTCCGCATTGCGGAGATTCGGGTCGATGAGGGTCCTCGTCTCAAGCGCATCGAACAGCGCGCGATGGGACGCGGCAATCGAATCCAGAAGCGGATGAGCCACATCACCGTCGTCGTCGAGGACTACGATCCGGCGGCCCCCGTCAAGCCGCATGGAACCAAGGCGAAGAGCCGACCGAAGTTCGATGCTCCGAAGAAGGGCAAGAAGACCGAAGCGAAGGTCGCTGCGCCGGCCGAAGAAACGCCGGCCGACGCGACGCCGGTCGAGGAAGTCGTGGCCGTGGAAGAGTCCGCTCCTGTCGAGGAAGCGAGCGCGATCGAAGAGACGGCTGTCGCTGAAGAGTCTGTGACGGAACCGGCTCCGGCCGAAGAAGCGCCGGTGGCTGAAGAAGCTCCGGTCGAAGCCGCGAAGGCGGACGACGCCCCTGCGGACGAAGAGAAGAAGGACTAGCACGCGGTAGGAAGTAGAGGAAACAAACCTTGGGTCAGAAAATTCATCCTGTTGGTTTTCGAATCGGAGTGATCCGTGGCTGGGATAGCCACTGGTTCTACGATAAGAAGGGCTATTCGCTTGCGCTCAAGTCGGATCACGACATTCGTGAGTTCATCCGAAAGCGCGTCGGCACGGGCAACGTCTCCCGTGTCGAGATCGAGCGCGCCGCGAACCGCGTGAAGGTCACGATCTTCACCGCGCGGCCCGGCGCGATCATCGGACGCGGCGGCAAAGGTATCGACGAACTCACCGATCAGCTGAACCGGATGGTCCGCAAGGCCGATCCGACCTCGGTCGTTCAAGTCAACGTCACCGAAGTACGCCAACCCGAGCTCGACGCTCAACTCGTGGCTGAGGGCATCGCCCAACAGCTCGAAAAGCGTGTTTCCCATCGGCGGGCGATGCGGCAAGCGATGACCCGGTGCTTGCGCAACAACGGGCGCGGCATCAAGGTCGAAGTCTCCGGTCGCCTCAACGGGGCGGAAATCGCCCGAACCGAGAAGGACAAGGTCGGCAAGATCCCGCTTCACACCCTCCGCGCAGACATCGACTACGGTTTCGCTACCGCGTTCACGATCTACGGAACCGTCGGGATCAAAGTCTGGGTCTACAAGGGCGAAGTGCTCCCCGAGCGCCAGCGCGCGGCCGAAGCCGCGGCGGCCGCGGCACCTCGCCGCCGCGTCGAGAGCGCCCCTGCCGCCCCCACCGAGCCGACCCCGGCCTCCGAAACCCCGGCTCCCGCACCCACTCAGGAGGAAACCGCCCATGTTGATGCCTAAGCGCGTCAAGCACCGCAAACAGCATCGCGGCCGGATGCGCGGCCTCGCCACCCGAGGCAACATGATCGACTTCGGCGATTTCGGGATCATGGCCCTGGAGCCGTGCTGGGTGACCAGTCGACAGATCGAAGCGGCCCGTATCGCGATGACCCGACACATCAAGCGTGGCGGTCAGGTCTGGATTCGCATCTTCCCGGATAAGCCAATCACCAAGAAGCCCCTCGAACAGCGAATGGGCAAAGGAAAAGCGCCGGTCGAGGGATGGGTCGCCGTCGTCAAGCCGGGTCGGATTCTGTTCGAGATGGACGGAGTACCGGTCGATGTCGCCCGAGAAGCCATGCGCCTCGCCATCCACAAGCTTCCGATGGCCTGCAAATTCGTGACACGAGCCGACTTTGCCCAGGGCAACCCGCTCGAGGCGAAGAAGCTCGTGGCGCGACACGGCCAGGAGTTTGTGAACCAGCTCTTCGCAGGCAAGGATGGCGGCGAGAAGCCCGCGCCCAAGGCCCAAGCCGCAGCCAAACCGGCTCCGGTGGTGGCCGACGAGCCGGCGCCGGCCGAAGAGCCGGTGGTGGAAGAAGTGATGGTCGTGGAGGACGAAGTCCCGACCCAAGAGACGACGGTGGAGACCGAAGGCGAGAACGCCTAAGAGGATTGACGACTCGATGAAGGATTTGAAGGCTTCGGAACTGAGAGAAAAGAGCGTTCCCGATCTGGAGGGATTGCTCGACAAAGAGCGCGCGGACCTCTACAAGGCTCGCCGCGATCTGGTGTTCCGCCAGATCACCGACACCGCCGGACTCAAGGTCCGACGACACAACATCGCAAGGATTCTGACCGTGATCGAAGAGAAGAAAAAGGGTTCCCAAGCATGAGCGAAAAGACGACGAGCATGCAGCGCGGCCGACGCAAGCTCCGATTGGGGCTGGTCGTCTCCAACAAGATGCAGAAGACCGTCGTGGTGAAGGTCGAGCGACGCATCCAACACCCGCTGTACGGCAAAACCGTGTTGCGCAGTGAGCGATTCAAAGCTCACGACGACTTCAGTTGCGATGTGGGCGACACCGTGGAAATCATGGAGACGCGCCCCATCAGCAAGGAGAAGCGCTGGCGCGTCACCCGGATCGTCGAGAAGGTGAAGTAAGAACCCGCCTTCGTTCCGCATGAAGTGAAAAAACCGACATGATACAGCAATTCTCTCGACTGAAAGTCGCCGACAACTCGGGTGCACGCGAAGTAATGTGCATCCGCGTTTTGAAAGGCTCCCAGCCGCGCTACGGCGGCGTGGGCGATCTCATCGTCGGTTCCGTCAAGGCCGCGACCCCGAACATGCCCGTCAAGAAGGGCGACGTCGTCAAGGCCGTCATCGTCCGGACCCGGAAGCCGATCCGACGCCTTGATGGAAGCACCCTGCGATTCGATGACAACGCCTGCGTCGTCATCAACCCGACGAACATGGAACCGCGCGGAACGCGCATCTTCGGACCGGTCGCGCGTGAACTCCGCGATGCGAACTTCATGAAGATCGTCTCGCTTGCTCCGGAGGTCCTCTAACATGCCGACCAAAGCCGAACTCAAGCAACAGAGCCAGAAGATCAAGGTCAAGATTCGAACCGGCGATCAGGTCATGATCATCTCCGGCAAGGACAAGGGACAAAAGGGCTTCGTCGCCGCCGTCTCCCCCAAGGAGCAGAAAGTGATCGTGCTCCAGCAAAGCGAAGAGAACCCCGATCAACCGATCCCCCTCAACGCCGCGATCAAGCACCGTAAAGCCCGAACTCAGGGCGAAAAGTCGGCCCGCATCAAGATCCCGGTGCCGATCCACATCAGCAATGTCATGCTCCTCGATCCGAGCAACGGCGCACCGACCCGAGTCGGCCGTCGGAAAGAGGGCGATAAGATCGTGCGCTATGCGAAGAAGAGCGGCCAGGTTCTGGTCGACCTTCCCAACATCGACCGCGACGAGAAGAAGTAAGGTTAGCGACCCATGGCGAAGAAGGACAAGAACACCCAGGAAATGGCCGCGCCGGCAACTCTGCCGACGCCGCGCCTGCGCAAGCACTACAAGGAGAACGTGCTGCCCAAACTGATGGAGCAGTTCAAGTACACCTCCGTGATGCAGGCGCCGAGGCTCGACAAGATCGTCATCAACATGGGCGTGAAGGCCAACGACGAAAAGAACCTTGAGAACAGCATTCGCGATCTCCAACTCATCGCCGGCCAGAAACCGGTCGTCACGAGCGCGCGCAAAGCCATCTCGAACTTCAAACTGCGCCAGGGTATGAAGGTCGGCTGCAAGGTCACCTTGCGTGGCGACCGCGCCTATCACTTCTTCGATAGGCTCGCAACCGTCGTTCTCCCCCGCATCCGCGACTTCCAGGGCCTTTCGCCGAACTCGTTCGATGGTCGCGGTAATTACACGCTCGGCCTTCGGGACCAGATCATGTTCCCGGAGATCGACTACGACAAGATCGACAAGACCCGCGGTCTCGAGATCAGCATCGTAACGAGCGCGCAAAACGACGAGGAAGGACGACGCCTGCTCACCCTCATGGGCATGCCGTTCGCCAAGACCGGAAATCGGTAGAGGAGCCACTGATGGCCAAGGAATCATGGATCGTCAAGGCGAACAAGCCGGCGAAATACCAGACTCGCCAGGTGAATCGCTGCAAGCTTTGCGGCCGCAGCCGCGCCTACATTCGCAAGTTCGGCACGTGCCGCATCTGCTTCCGCGAGCTCGCCTCGACTGGCAAGCTGCCGGGCGTGACCAAGAGCAGCTGGTAAGCGGCCGCGCCGCTTTTTCCGGCGCGCATGGAGGCAGATGAATGACCATCAACGATCCTATCAGCGATATGCTGACGCGCATCCGCAACGCNNCGCCGCAGAACGAACTCGAGGTCACGCTCCGCTACGGCGCCGATCGCCGGCACGCAATCCGCGAGATCAAGCGGGTGAGCAAGCCGGGCCTGCGCGTTTACGCGGGCAAGGATCGCGTGCCGCGCGTTCGCAGCGGTCTCGGGGTGGCGATTGTCAGCACCACGCAGGGCGTGATGTCTGGCTACGAGGCGCGCCGTCGCGGCATCGGCGGCGAGGTGCTCTGCACCGTCTTCTAGGAGACGGCAGCGAGCGCTTCGCGGAGGAAGCACGAACATGTCACGAATTGGCCAGCGTCCGATCACCGTCCCGAACAACGTCGAGATCGTGATCGATGAAAACAATNNACCCTGAAGCGCGAGGAGAACGTGATCACCGTTGAGCGCCCGAACGACGAGCGGCGCAACCGCTCGCTCCACGGCCTCACCCGCACCCTGCTCTCGAACATGGTCACCGGGGTGACCGATGGCTTCCGCAAGAGCCTGGATGTTCAGGGCGTCGGCTACCGCGCCGCCATGGATGGCAAAACGCTGGTGCTGAACGTCGGCTACTCGCACCCGGTGCGGATCGAGCCGGTCGAGGGCGTGACCCTTGCTGTTGAAGGCAACAANNCAAGGCCGGTAAGGCCGGTAAGGCGAGATAGTCAGAACCCGGCGAACGCGATCCGGAGCGGCCTGGCGGTCGCCCACGGGTGAACGAGCCGGATGGGAGCAGAGGAATGCGACTCAAGTACAGGAAGGCGCTTAGCCCGCGGAAGCGGCGCCACGTGCGCGTTCGTGCGCGCGTCAGCGGCACGCAGGCGCGGCCGCGGCTGAATGTGTTCCGCTCGTCGGCGCACATTTACGCCCAGGTGATCGATGACACCCTCGGTCACAC
>DKKT01000071.1:279812-280063 GCA_002455425.1 Chthonomonas sp. UBA6659
CGAGTGAGTTCGAGGAGCGGGTTGTTCAGATCAATCGCGTTTCGAAGGTGGTCAAGGGTGGCCGCCGCTTCGCCTTCGCCAGCCTGGTTGTGGTTGGTGATGGCAAGGGCCGGGTCAGCGTCGGCCTGGGCAAGGCCGGTGAAGTGCCTGATTCCAAACGGAAGGGTGTTGAGCAGGCCAAGAAGTCGATGATCCGCGTGCCGATCGACGGCACCACGATCCCGCACGAAATCACCGAGAGCTTCGGCGCC
>DKKT01000077.1 GCA_002455425.1 Chthonomonas sp. UBA6659
TCCTCCCCTGATTCGGCGATGATCGTGCGCCGCATCGTCTGGAAGATCCTCCCCCGATTCGGCGATGAGTCGTGCGCCGCATCGGGGAAGCTGGCCCGATCACGCCCTCCGGACCGGACCCGCCACGCCTGTCAAAGTCGCGGATCGACGGGCTCGCTCTCCAAGGCAAGGACCGCGAACACACACTCATGCACGCGTCTCAGCGGTTCGCCCCGCACAAAACGCTCCATCGCCTCGACCCCGAGCGCGAACTCTCGCAGAGCAAGTGCCCGCTTTCGATTCAGACTTCGCTGACGCAGTCGACGAAGGTTTTCCGGCTCCAAGTACTCGGGTCCATAGATGATCCGTAGGTACTCGGGTCCCCGACACTTGATCGCAGGTTGCACGGCCCGACCCTGATCCTCAGCCACGAATGCCATCGGCTTGACGACCATTCCCTCTCCACCGGATCCAACAAGCGATTCCCACCAGTGGCATGCCTCGAGGATCTGCTGTTCGGACGCCAAGTCGATGACCCGATAGGGCGTTCTCACGAGAAGTGACGGGTCTTGGTCGCACCAGCGCCCTAACGTTTCCATGTGCCACACGTGGTCGCGATCGATGTGGACGCGCCCCTCGGAGGCGAGCAAGTGAAACGGAGCGAGTTTGTACCCCTCGATGCCGTCGACGTGCCAGCAGTAGCGCCCGTAAGCTCTCGGAAGCTGTCCGCCGAGTGAGTTCGAGCTGCGGCCCGTTCCGTCCATTCGGCTGCATCGGGATGGTGGCGGGCCATCATTCCCTCCGCCACGCGGTGCCAAGCTTGCGCCGAAGCGTTCGCTGCCGCACCCACCGGCGCGTACTGCGAACGAAGAAGTCCCAATGCTTTGGCGGACCACGGCATCACCTCCAGATCGACGAGCAGCCAATCTGTCTCAAGCTCCTCGAACAAACCAGCCCTGTCGGCGGCTGCAATCATGCGGTCGAGGATCGTCGCGTGATGGCACGGATCTTCGAAGAAGGGCCGTCCCGTCCGCGTGAAGACAATGCCGACCTCGTCGCCACCCACTCGGAATCGGCGCTCAGCTGCCTCTCGAGAGCGGCACAGCACCGCCACTGCCCGCGACCCCATGTGTTTCTCTTCGCACACGACTTTGGACACATCAACGTCGCGTGTGAAGTAGCTGATCGCTTCGGTCGGATGCTCCAAGAAGCCGTCCCGCTCCGAAGTCTGGCACGGCGACATCGTTGGTGGGAGGTAGATGAGCCAGCGAGGATCGGCGGCAAACCTTGACATCACTTCAAGGGCGGCAATCGCGTTTTCCTCACGGATCGTCACCCTGCCTGCAAGGCGAGTTTCGACGGACCGACGCCCGATGACGTCCTCAAGATCGAGGACATCCGCATCCGGGTGCCCGCGTTCCCCTCGAAGACCGATGGGGCGGGCCGGGGTCACATACACTTGTCGCGCGGGCACACTCACCAGTTCACGCTCGGGGTAACGAAGCGCCGTGAGCGCCCCCCCAAAGCAGCAACCGGTGTCGATGTCGATCGTGTTATTGATCCATTCCGGCGTAGGGACCGGCGTGTGGCCATACACCACCAGTGCCCGGCCACGGTAGTTCCTCGCCCACTCGTACCGAACAGGGAGCCCGAACTCATCGATCTCGCCCGTGGTCTCCCCGAACAGAGCAAAGTCGCGGACCGCCGACGATCCTCGACCCTGCATCGACTCACGCAGGCCGGCGTGGGCCACGCAGAGCTTGCCGTCATCCAAGACCGCGTGGCTGACCAGACCATGAATCCAGGTTGCCGCACTTGCGCGGAATTCCTGGGTCTCAGCGTCGAGTTGCTGAACCGTCTCCGCGAGGCCGTGGTTCAACTGGACTTTCTGCCCCTGAAGGTAGCGACTCAACTTGACGTCGTGATTTCCAGGCACACAGATCGCTTGATCGCGCTCATGGAGGCTCATCACGAGCTTCAGGACGCCAACCGAATCGGGCCCCCGATCGACCAGGTCTCCGAGGAATACGAGCTTCCGACCGGCAGGGTGATGCCATTCGGGCACCTCGAGCCACCCTAGAGCCTTAAGGAGATCGTGGAGTTCCCCGAGACATCCGTGAACGTCACCAACGATGTCAAAAGGTCCGTGCTCATTCGGCCGTCGACTCCAAATCGCCTCACGCACGATCTCGACCGAATCGATCTCGTCGGGTGTAAGGACGTACACCTTATGCCACTTCTCGGATTTCAGTTGTCCGAGAGTCCGCCGCAAATCGTTGCGTTGGGCGCGAACCACGTGAGAGCCGAACTGGCGGTCGGGCCGCGAGGCGTTCCGCTCCGTGCAGAGGTTCATCGGCGTATCGAGGATGATCGCGACCTTCAGCGCGTGCCATTCAGATGCGAGCTTCAGCAGGGGTGCCCGCGCCTCGCGCTGCACGTTGGTCGCATCGACGACGGTGAGACGACCGAGTTCAAGCCGCTTGGCGAGGAGAAAGTGCAACGCTTCAAATGCATGCCCCGATATATCAAGCCGATTCTCATCGTCGGAAACCCAGCCCCGAAACGCGTCGCTGCTCAACACTTCCGTCGGGAGGAAGTGCTTCCGAGCGAAGGTCGACTTGCCTGAACCGCTCGTACCGATGAGCACGACGTGGGCGAACTCAGGGATCGCGATCTTCATCGGCTGAACACCGCCATTTGACTCGGCGCGCCGAGCTCGTCATCCGGATCACCGATCCCCTCGAACACCACGGAGTATCCATAGGTCGAAGCCACACCCTCAGCCCAACTGCGAAACTCGGCGCGCGTCCACTCAAAGCGATGGTCGGTGTGACGCAGCCCAATGTCTCCGTACAAGGTGTTGTACTCACGGTTCGGAGTGGTGAGAAGGACGTTCTGTGGCCGTGCGAACCCGAACACGACCCGTTCGAAGGCATTCAGTCGCGGCGGATCGAGATGCTCGATGACTTCGACAACCGTGGCAACATCGTAACCTTCCAACCGGGAATCACGGTACATCAGGCTGCCGTGGAGGAGCTTGACCCGCTCGCGAAGGCGCACCCCCGCGTCATCCAGTCGCATCTTGCGCTCGGCGCGCTCAAGCTCATAGTACGAGACTTCCAACCCGGTAATGCGCTCAATCCCCTGGATGGGCACAAGCTTCCGCAACAGTTTCCCTTCACCACACCCAAGATCGATTACCGATCGTGGCTTATGCTCGCGAATCCATTCAACGACCCGATCATGGCGGAGACTGTGGAGCCGCACAGGCGCGTCGGCGGGTTCAGCCGCAAGTCCCTCCGAGGTCGCCTCGCCCTCGGCCAAGGCGACCTCTTCATGTGCCAGTTGCGCGAGCGCTTCACGAACTAGCGACTTCTTGATCCCAAAGTAGGCGCGGACGATCGCATCACGGTGGGGATGCGAAGCGAGCCATCCCTCGCCCTTGCGGATGATCTTGTCAACCTCACCCGAATCCATGTAGTAGTGCTTCCGCCCGTCCAATGCGGGGAGGAACACGTAAAGGTGTCGTAAAGCATCGCGCAGCCGGATCGTGTGCTCTAGCTTCACCGCGTAGTACGAACTCTGCCCCCACTCCGGAAACTCCGGATCGAGCGGCAGCGGATCGACGCTCACCCGATAGCCCAACGGCTCGAACAGCCGCCGGATCACCGATTCGCCTCCCCGTGCCGGTAGCACAGGAACACCGATTTCGAGATCGATCGGCGTTTCGGCAAGCTCTGGTCGCTCCTTGCTCCTTCCGCTCATCGCTGTACCGAAGCACTCATTGAGCGCGACGGAGACGAACGAACTCGCAACGTACGGTCGATCGTTCACATAGGCGTCGAATGCTGATGCACGATCTTTGCCACGGACCAGCTTGACCGGATCAATGTCCAGAATAAGGGCTGCCGTGGTCCGTGAGGCAGTCGCTTCAGGAAACACGACATGAGCCCGTCCGAACGATGTTTCGGTGGAGTAACTCCGGTCTGGATGCTTATGAAGCAAGAAGCCCAGGTCCCTGGCAGGATGGCGCGTGGTCGTAATCCAAAGCATGCTGGATTCGGCAGGATACCGAAACCGTGGCGATTCAACAGACTATCGGCCCAGCAGCGAGGCCTCCTCTCCCCCCTGGCTCAGGGGTTCACCCATGGGAGTCCCTGCCATCGTACTGCTGGGTTCAAGCACTCCATCTTGCGCGTGACGAGCGCTGCTTCATTTCCTGGGGTCGAATTCTCACGCTGGTCCGCCTCGACGGTCCGTCGGAACGGACATTCGGGCCATTACATCAGGCAGAGCATTCGCTCCGCTTCCCGATCGATCGCCTTCGTCTCCCGCGCGGTCCAGCGACGCCAAGGTTCGAAGACGGGCTCGGAGCGCTTCCCCGACCGCTTCACCCGCCACGTTCCCGTCGCCACGCCATCGAGCAGCACGACCGCCTCAACCTGGCCGGCGATGCGAAACACCTGCTTCAGAAAGGCCGACGGGATCAGAAAAGTCCGGTCCCGATGGGCGAGCGTGATCGAATCGAACTTGGCGAGGAGCCGCACTTGCGGCGGATCAGCGTCGACCGCCATGCCGGGAAGATCCAAGAGGCGCTTCCCTTCGCACTCGACTACCTCACAGGCGGGCTCGACCGCGGCCCACGCCGCGCGGGCCTCGACCGCAGAGATGCCGGCCCAGAACGCGAAGTCACGAGCATCCGCCGGTCCGTAGGCCTCCAGGTAGCGTCGAGCGACCTCGGCGGCGGACACGTCGGGCAAATCGGTTTCGACCAGGGCGAACTTCTGATCCGCCCCTTCACCGACGAACACCAGGCGTCCGTCGTAGGCGAGACCCTTCACGTCGCGCCCCCATCCGGTACTGGGGATCGCCTTGAGGGCGGGCACCCTATCGTGGATCTCCTGGCGCGTCAGCGGTCCCTCGGCAAGCGCGGCGACGATCTCGGCCTCAAGTCCGTCTGGGTCGGCGATGCCGAAGTAGTGCGTCAGATGGGTGCGGAAGACTGCGGCCCGGCGGCGACCGAACCAGCCGAGGAGAAGGCGATGGTCGGCGCGATCGTGAGTGTGAAGGGTCCCGCGCACGGTCCAGCATTTGCGGAGCCAGCCGTCGACCTCCAACGCCGGACCCGTCCATCCCGGTACCGGGCTTTCGCAGCGAGCCGCGACGCCCGTCGCAAGGCTCGCCGCGTACTGGGTTTGGACGGTGAAGATCGCGTGAACGGCGGCTTCGACGGTCGGAACGCGCTCGATCAGGGCTTGCCGGGCAAGTCGTCGCAGACGGAGTTGCTCGGGCGTGATGTTCACGCCTACCCGACAACCTCGACCTTCCTGCGGAGCTGCGGGCCGGTCGGGGTGTCGCGAATCTCCCATCCCGCCGCTTCGACCTCGACGCGCAGAGCGTCGGCGAGGGCGAACTCCTTCGCGGCCTTGGCCGCTTGACGCTGCGCGACCTTCTCGACAAGCATCGCCGGCGGTTCATCCGAGCGTGCCGCTTCCGGAGCCTCGCCGTCTTCGGTGAGGCGCACGATACCGAGGAGTTCGCCGATCTTTCCGAGGTAGCCGAGGGCGCTCCTTGCCGAAGAAGCGCTCATCGAGGCTCCTTCGCGGAAGATCGCCCCCGTGCCTTCAAGCGCTTTCGCGAGGGCGACGGAAGTGTTCAGGTCTTCGCACATCGCGTCGAGAGCCTGGTGGTAGAGGGCATCGAGTTCGTCCCCGATCCGGTCCTCGTCTTCGGCATGGCCGAGCGCTTCGCGGGCGAGGCGCTCGCACTCACGGTACCGCTCGACGTTCTTGGTGGCATCGCGCAGCGTCTGCATTGTGAAATTGAGAGGCTTGCCGTATGGCACCGAGATCAGGGCATAGCGGAGCGCGAGCGGATCGGCACCCTTGCCCTCCACGAGATCTCGCACTGTGTAGAAGTTGCCCAGGCTCTTCGACATCTTTTCGCCGTCCACCTGGAGGAAGCGAGTGTGCATCCAGTGGTTTGCGAACGTGTGGTGGGTCAGGCACTCCGACTGGGCGATTTCGCACTCATGGTGGGGAAACACGAGGTCTTCCCCGCCCGCGTGGAGGTCGATCGTCTCCCCGAGGTACTGCATCGCCATCACCGAGCATTCGATGTGCCAGCCCGGAAATCCCCAACCCCACGGGCTGAACCACTGCATCAGGTGCTTGTCGTCCTTCTTCCAAAGGGCGAAGTCGGACGGGTGGCGCTTGTTGTCGTCTTGGACGACGTCGCGGACGCCCTGATAGAGATTGTCCCGGTCGCGGTTGCCGCTGAGCTTTCCGTAATCCTTGAAGGAATCGACGTCGAAGTAGACGCCGGTTGGCGTTTCATACGCGTTCCCGGACTCAATGAGCTTCTCGACCGCGAGGATTTGCTCGCGCATGTGCTGAGTCGCCCTCGGCCACACGAGCGGGGTACGCAGATTCAAACGGTGCCAGTCCGCCTTGAAGCAGTCCGCGTAGTAGTCGGCGAGGTCCCAGACGTTCAGAAATTTTTCGCCCTCTTTACTCTTGAGCCCCTTCTCCATCCGATCTTCGCCGCCGTCCTGATCCTCACTCGTGAGGTGGCCGACGTCGGTGATGTTGCTCACATAGCTCACGCGCCAGCCGAGGGCTTGGGCCGTACGGACCACGAGGTCGCCGGTAAGGAAGGTTCGAAAGTTTCCGATATGCGCATAGCTGTACACTGTCGGACCACACGAGTAGAAGCGGAGGTGACCAGGTTCGGTCGGCACGATCTCCTTGACTTCGCGTGTCATCGTGTCGTAGAGGCGGAACTTCCGTTCGGGCGTCGGCATAGGGAACAATGTACCTATGCTCTGCGCGACACGTGGACTTTCGTCCGGCTGAATGCTTCGCGCGCTGGGGGCGTCATACGATCATGGAGAAGCGACTTTTACGTTGGATGCCGGCAGCGCTGGCCCTCGCGCTCGGCTACATGGTGATCACCACGATCAGTTGTAGCCGTGGCAGTTCAGAAACGCCCCTCGCCCAGGTCGACCGACCGGCCCGAGAGCTGAGCATGCGTCGGGTATCGACGATCACGTGGTACTCAAACTTCGACAAGGCGAAGGAGGAAGCGAAGCGGACCGGCAAGCCGATGATGGTCGACTTCTACGCCGACTGGTGCGGCTGGTGCAAGGAACTCGATGACCAGGTGTTCCCCAACCCGCAGATCGTGGACGCGGCCCAAGACTTCGTCTCTGTCAAAGTCGACACGGACCGGAATCCCGAACTCTCGATGAAATACAGGGCAGACGCGCTGCCGTTGATCGTCTTCATGGATGCGGACGGAAAGGTCTTGCATCGGATCGAGGGCTTCGTGCCGGCGGTGGACTTCAAGGCCGAGATGAACAAGGTCTTCCGCTAGACCGATGCCGATCTACGAGTATGAGCCGATCGATTACGACTGCCTGATATGTGGTGGCCGATTCGAGGCGCTACAGGGCATCCACGACGAACCCCTTCCCTTTTGCCCGACCTGCGGCCTGGACTGCCGACGCGTCATCAGCAAAGCCTCGATCAAGATCGCCACCCCCACCGACGCCGACCGAGCCGCCAAGAAGGGGCTCACGACCTTTCGGCGGGCCGAAAAGGGCGTTTGGGAAAAGGTGGCTGGGCCCGGGGTCGATGTCATTCAAGGCAGCGCGGAGGAGATCGCCTCGGTCGAAGCCGAGAAAAAGACATCGAAGCCAAAGAAGCTCGAACTGCCGTAGACTCGCGGCATGACACTTGCGGTCGTCGACGTCGGATCCAACTCCGTGCTTCTCACCGTCTGCCGCCGGAATCAAGAGGGGGGTTGGGACGAGGTCCTGGAGACATCTCGCGTGACCGGACTGGGTCGCGGCGTGGCTCAAACCGGTGAGCTTTCCGGGGACGGCATGACCGACACGCTCGCAGCCTTGAGCCAAGCGTTCACGGATGCCCGCAGAGCGGGGGCGGATCGGACTGTCGCCGCAGCGACGATGGCGGCCCGGATGGCGTCGAACGTCGCCGAATTCCAGGCTCGGGCGGAAGCCCAGGCAACGCCGGTGGAGATCCTGAGCGGAGAGCGAGAGGCCGAACTTGGCTTTCGAGCCGTCGCCGACGATCCTCTCTTTTCCGAGTGCACTCGGCTCTCGATCATCGACCCGGGCGGCCAAAGTACCGAACTCGTGACTGCCGAGCGCGCGACTGCCGGCTGGGATCTTCGATTCCGACGCAGCTTTCTGATCGGCACACTCCAACTCCGGGGGAGCCTCTTATCAGAGGAGGCACCGGACGGCCCGACCCGGATGGCCGCGCTGCGCCAACTCGATCAGACGATCGGTTTGGAGTACCTGCCCCATGCGGCAGGCACGGCCGTCGTGCTTGGGGCGACCGGCACGAATCTCATCACGATTCGAGAACAGATGACAACCTGGGATTCGGAACGCGTTCACGGAGCGATCCTCGACTACGAGGAGGTCGGGCGGGCCGTCGGGTGGCTTTGCGGGATGACGGACCGAGAGCGAGCCGCCATCGTTGGGATGGAACCGGGCCGTGAAGGCACGATCCATATTGGGAGCCTCATCCTGGAGCGGTTCATGTACGCCCTCCACGTCCTCGAGATACGGGTGAGCGTCCGAGGGTGGCGACACGCGCTGCTTGCCGAGATCGCCTTGTCATAAATGCAATACGAAATACTCTTGCAACCCCAATTTACCCGGTTCGGGTAGGTTCGGAGCGTGCGCCGGCGCGAGATTCCGATACTGATCGCGATCTTCCTCGACCTGCTCGGATTTGGGATGGTGGTCGTGGATATCCAGTTCCGGACCAAGGCACTCGGAGCAGACGGCTGGCTCAACGGACTGATCCTGTCCTCGATGTTCGTGACGCAGATCCTGGTGTCCCAGCGGTGGGGCCGGTTGAGCGACCGCATCGGGCGAAAGCCCGTGCTCCTGATCTGCACGTTCCTCTCGGCGAACGGGCTCGTCGTCTACGCCTTCGGCGACAACCTTTGGCTCGTTCTTCTCAGCCGCATTCTTGGAGGTCTTGGCGCGGCCAATGTCGCAATCGCCCAGGCGTTTCTCTCTGAAGCCACCGACGGAGAGACGAGAACCGGGGCGATGGGGCGCGCGGCGGCAGCGGTTTCGGCGGGTCTGATCGTCGGTCCGTGGGTGGCAGCGACGCTCTCGGGGCTCGGCCATGGTGCCTGGATCGGAGGCGTCGCCGCCGTGGCCTCGGGCCTCGGTTTGGCCGCGATCGCGATCGGGATGCCGACGTTGCCGAAAGTTGAGGCGACCAAGAACGGTTCGCGCGAAAAGGCGCGGTGGATCGACCTCACGTTGCTGCGTGACTTGCCGCGACTCCGGCCGCTGATCCTCATCGCGGTGGTCGCATGGTTCTCGCTCGCGACCCTCGAGGGCACGTTCGGCCGATTGATCCAGGCGACGCTCGGCTACGAGCAAGAGCAGTTCGGCGTTTTGTTCGGCTACGAGTCGCTCCTCAGCGTCCTGGTCCAGGGGGTGCTCCTGGTATGGGTCACGCGGCGGATCAAAGAGGCATCGCTCCTGCGCATCGCGTACATCCTCCAGGGAGCCGGGCTGGCCCTGACGCCTCTGGCACCGAGCCTCGCCGTCCTCTTTGTCACGAGCACCCTGTATGCGATCGGGGCCGGGTTTGCGAATCCGACCATCAACAGCCTTGCCAGCAAGTGCACGCCTGATGATCGCCAAGGCGAACTCTTCGGCCTCCTCCAGGGTGCACGATCGTTCGGGTTTATGGTCGGTCCGGCTTTGGGGGGCTTGCTCTTCGACATCCAACCGGGTATCCCGTACTACTTCGCCGGCGCGGTGTGCGTCGCGGCGGCGTTCCTGGTGACGAGAGGCATGAAGGACACGAACCCGGCACCGCTCCCGATTCTCGGCACGGCATGGTACCGGTTCATTCTAGGCCTCGCTCGCCGCGCGTTGCTCCCGCTGCTGGGGGGATACCGCGTCCGTCATCGAGAGCGGGTCCCGATGGAGGGTGCCGTCCTGATCACACCGGTTCACTTCAGCTACCTCGACCCGGAACTGGTCGCGTGCGCCATGCCAAGGGCGATCTTCTTCATGGCGAAAGCCGAACTCTTCCGGGTCCCCATCCTCGGCGCATTGATCCGGAGTCTCGACGCATTCCCGGTCCGGCGTGGAGAGGGTGACATGGAGGCAATCCGCAAAGCAATCGAAGTCCTGAAGGAGGGCCGAGCGCTCCTCATGTTCCCCGAGGGGACGCGGGGCCTCGGGGAGCAGATGGGTCCGATCAGTTCGGGGGTGGCGATGCTCGCGAAGCGATCAGGGGCGTGGATTCTGCCCGTGGGCATCGTGGGCACCCAGTTCGTCTGGCCGAAGGGCTCCAAGAAACTCCGACGGCGACGGATGACGGTCCTCTTCGGCGAGCCGTTCCGGTATGACGACGTCGCGCCTGGAGCGAGCGAAAAGGTTCGCAAGGCGGCCTTCGCAAGCCTCCTGGGAGAACGGATCGCCGCGCTCTGCCAGGAGGGTGGCTTGCCGATCCGACCCCCGGAGCCCCAAGAGATTCCTGAAACCGCCGACGTAAACTAAGGCGTGTCTGCGGTAAGGCTCGTGTTCTTGGGTGCGGGAAGCATGCGATGCGGGCCGCCGATCATCGGGGCCCTTGCCGGCTATTTCGGCGAACGCGAGTTGGAGGTGCGGCTCTTCGACCCGGATGACGAACGACTGGAACTCATGGGTCGACTCGCCACCGCGAGTTTCCTGATGGAGGCAGCGCCCCACCGTGTTGCTCTCTTCACGGACTATTCGGACGCGCTCGAAGGAGCCGAACTCGTGATCCTCGCGATCGGCGAGTCCGCGGCGAGACGCATCCTCGGGGAAGGATCGCCGGTGGGTCGGGACCAGGCTATCGGCGAAGCGACCGAGCGCCTGGCCCGGAGCTTTCCCGACGGCGTCCCCGTTCTCGACCTGACTCGCGACACGAACCTCTCCGCTGAATTCTCGCGTCTCGAGGGCTGGCCGCCCACGCTGAGCGCGACCGAGAGTCGATCGCTGGCGTTCCAGATCCTGCGCTGGATTCATGGCGAAGAACCCGCGCACATGCTCACCCATCAGGAAGAACAGTCGCCGGTGCGAGCCTGGCTCGACGCCTCGATCCCTCGCTGACTATTGGGCCATGACTTCGACCAAGAGAAGCTTCTCGGGGTCGATCGACCGCTCGGTGCTCAGGACGTAGCTCAGCGGGTGGCTGACGAGCTTGCTGCCGTCGACGCCGGCCATTTCGCCCTTGAAGCCGCTGAGGAGGCGGTTGGCGGCAAACGCCCCCAGACGCAGCGCCAGCACTCGATCGAACGCGGTCGGGCTCCCGCCGCGCTGCATGTGGCCGAGCACGAGGTATCGCGCCTCGAATCCGGTGCTCTTCTGGATGAAGTCCTTGATGTCGCTCGCGCGGGCCGCTCCCTCGGCCACGACGATGATGCTGCTCCTCTTCCCTTTCTGACGCATCGCGCGGAGGTTGTCGCAGATCTCGAGTAGCGAGTACGGCACTTCGGGAATCAAAACCGCTTCGGCCCCGGCGGCAAGGCTGACATCGAGGGCGATGAATCCGTTACGGCGCCCCATTACCTCGATCACGAAGACGCGCTCGTGCGAATAGGCGGTGTCGCGGATCTTGTCGATCGCCTCGAGCGCCGTGTTGACGGCGGTGTCGAATCCGATGCTGAAATCGGTGCCGGAAATGTCGTTGTCGATCGAGCCGGGCACCCCCATGACGGGAAAGCCGTACTCGTCGAAGAGCGTCCGCGCGCCGGTCAGGCTACCGTCTCCGCCAATGACGACGAGCCCCTCGACCTCGTTCTCGCGCAGGACTTCCATCGCCTGCTGGCGTCCCTCGTGGGTCATGAACTCCTTGCTGCGCGCGGTACGAAGCACGGTGCCACCATAGCTGATGATCCCGCCGACCGCCTTCGAGGTCAAGGGCACGACTTCGTTGCCCATGATGCCACGGTAACCGTGCAGGAACCCGATGACTTCGGTGCCGCGACCGATGGCGGCGCGTACGGCCCCCCGGACCGCGGCATTCATTCCGGGCGAGTCGCCACCGCTCGTGATCACGGCAATCTTCTTCATCCGATCCCGTGAGGGTACCGGATGCCACGAAGCCGTGCACCCGACCGGGAAACATAGGTAAAAGGCGGGGAGGAGGTTTGTTTGATGCGTTCTGAACCTATTTTCAGCGTGCGCGCGGCCGTTCTTGGGCTGGGCGTGTTGGCTTCGGCAGGGATGGCGATGGCCGACGAGGTGATCCTCAAGAATGGCGACCGACTGACCGTCAAGGTCACCAGGATCCAAGGCGGCAAAGTGTTCGTCGAGTCCAAGACTCTCGGCAAAGTCATCCTCAAGGTCGCAGAGATCGAGCGCACGACGCTCGATGCACCGATGGTGCTCACTCTCAAGAGCGGGGCTCGCGTCGAGGTTCGTGTCCTCACTGCCGAGACCCCCAAGGCGCAGTCCGGCCCGTCGGAAGGCCTCGCGATCGGGTTCGCCGAGTTGCGCGACGAGCACGAAGGCGAGAACATCGGCAAGGTGAACGGCACCCTGACGGCCAGCTATTCCGGCGTCGTCAACAACACCGAAACCCAGAACGTGCGCGCCGACGCCAAGCTCTGGACGAGCGTCGCCGGCGGACGCATCGACTTCGACGGCTACTACCACTACGCGACAGAGAAGAAGAAGGACCAGGATCGCTCGATCACCGAGAACCGGTGGGAACTCGGAGCTCAGTACTCCCGCTACCTCGCCAACGAAATGTACTTCTACGCGAATGCTCGTCTCAATCGCGACCCGATCCGCGAATTGGATCGCCGGTTCGTCGGAGGTGCGGGCATCGGCAAGAGCTTCATCCACAACGACACCACGACGTTCACGGGGCAGATCGGTGCCGCGTACGTCAACGAGAAGTTCCTCGATGGAACCGAAGACCGGGACTACGTCACGCTCGCGGTGAGCTACGACCTTACCCACAAGGTTAGCGACACCGTGATGTTCTATCACGACTTGACGTGGTTGCCGGCTTTGCGGGACCGCGACGGGACGATCATCTACAGCAGCGCGGGAGTTCGCTTCAAGCTGAGCGAGGCTTGGTCGCTCGATGCCCGCGTCCGTCTCGACTATCACTCGCGACCGGCGTCCGACGTTCGCAAAGACGTGTATCACTACATGGTCGGGATCTCCTACAAGTTCTAGACTCCCGCGAAAAAAGAGGGGTCCCGGCGCTTCGCGCCGGG
>DKKT01000017.1 GCA_002455425.1 Chthonomonas sp. UBA6659
TTGATATCGTCGTACGTGTAGTTCGTCGTGACGAGATTGATCGTATGACTGGTGATGTTGGAGGCGGCATCGTAGCCAAGGCTCTGCCAGATGATCGCTTCGCCATCCTCCTCCATGTTGATGCTCGTCGGACGGGAGCGGTTGTCGTATCCGTAGACGACGTCCGTACCGTTGTGGAGGGTCTTACGGCTAAGGCGTGAGTTGCGGTCGTAAAGGAACGACGTGATCTCGTTGAGGGGGTTCTTGAGCGAGGTCAACCGCCCGGCGTCGTCGTAGCTGTATTCGGTAACGTGGGTCGTCTGCCGGATCATCTTGCTCCGCAGGCCGTCGACCCGGTACTCATATTCGATCTTGCCTTCGGGCGATTCGAACTTGGTCAGCTCGCTCGCCGCGTTGTAGAACCATTCGGTGGTCTCGCTGCCACGCACCATCGTCTTCGGACGATCCGCGTTGTCGTACGTGAAGCTCGTGTCCGTCGTCCCCGCAGGATAGTCGACAAGGGTCAGGCGTCCGGCATCGTCGTAGTTATGGTCGACGGTGAAGAGACTGTTGTCGTAGATGTCAAGCTGCCCCGTAGGGAGGTAGCTCCACTTTTCGTCGCTTTGGCCAGGATGAACTAGGTTAGTCACTTCACCCCGATTGTTGTAAGTGTAAACGCGCTCGACGTTGCGCCCGTTCTTGACCTTCCAGAGCCAGCCGTTGGTGTTGTAGGTGTAATCTTCGATGTCGCCGCGGGCGTTCGTGAAGCGGGTCACGCGCCCCGCGTCGTCGTAGAGGTACGACCCCGTCTTGTTGCGCTCATCCGTGACGGTCAGAACATTGTCCTCATGATCGTAGGTGAGCTCGACGTCCGCTCCTCCCGGATGCACGAAGCGCAAGGGGCGCATCCAGTTGTCGTATTCAGTATGTGAGACCTGTCCGAGCGGCTCGGTCACGTGGGTCAGGCGCCCGAGGGTGTTGTACTGGTAGACCGATGTCGTATTGGCAAGCGGAGTCGACGAATGGGTGGTGTTCCCGTGGCTGTCGACCGTGAAGCTCCACGTCTTCGTGTTGGCGTCGACGACGGAGGTGAGGTTTCCGCTCGAATTGAAGGTGAACTCGGCTTGTTGACGCACGAGCGGGTCGAAAACACGCCACGGCTTGAGCCCGTTGTATTCGATCTCGGTCTCGTTCCCTAGAGGGTCAATGATCGAGACGACGTCGTGGTTCGCATTGTAGGTATAGGCCCACTCATGAGAAGTTCCCGTGTTGAGCGGCGTGCGCATCTTGACGAGGTTGCCATTGCTGTCGAAGGTGTAGCCCCAGATCTTGCCGCGCTGGTCGACGATCTTCGTGACTTGTCGATCGGTCGTGTAGTCTTGGAACTGGACGGTGTGGTTCGTCCCATCTTTCTTCGAGGCGAGAAGTCCGTTCGAGTACTGATGCTCTTGGGTTTGCCCGCCCGGCAACGTGATCGTCGTGAGGTTCGTCCCGTAGGAATAGGACGTCTCCTCGTTGAGCGGTGTCTTGGCGGTGAGGAGTTTGCCGTTCGAGTACGTGTACGTCCACGCTTTGCCGCGTAGGTCCGTCTCTTGGGTGATATCGCTCGACCCGTTGTAGTCGAAGTCGCGCTGAGGCGTGCTGCCGCCGATCGTGGGGTAGGTGATCTTGTCGAGATCGTTGCCGCCGGTATAGCTGATCGACCAGGACCGGCTCATCGGATCGGTCAAGCCGGTGATGCGCCCGTTCGTGTAGGAGAAGGTCAGCACGCGGCCGCTGGGGCACGTGACCGAGGTCACCTTGTTGCTGGAGTTTCGGGCGACCGTGACCTTGTTGCCGAAGCGGTCCTCGACTTCGATCAGCCATCCGTCAGGATTGAACCGGTACGTTTCGTTTCGCTTGTTCTTCAGAGTCCAGTTGCCGTTGGCACCCGCCCGCGTCAAGACCGAAAAGTAGCCGGCGGGGCGCGTGAAGGTCCATGTCGAACCTTGGTCGGCGGCGCGGGTGTAGGGCACCTCAAGCCCATCCTCATAGCGGATCGTCGCGAGGTCGTTGCCGTACGTGACCGAGACGTCGTAGGAGTGTGTCCACCCGACTCCGAGTTCGTGCGAGTAGGTGCTCAGACTGTTGTGGACGAGCGTGAATTCCACACCAGAGGCACCCCGCGACGGCCAATCGACCAGGGGATACGTGCTCATTCGGTTGCCGTTGAGCGTGTTCACCATGCCACCGGCCCCTGCCGGCGCCCCCGACTCTCCCGGTGCTCCGCTGCCACCACCCTCAGATCCGCCTTGGCTCTGAAGCAGGAGCGATGCCATCGTCTCGTCAGCGTAGATCCGGCCCTGCTCGACTCGGTTCAGCACATGCAGGTCTCGCAGGGCCCGTGGCCACAGCCCGCCGCGGGACGCCCGATCATAGCCGGGAGCGTCTTTGGCCGGGGCAACCGCAATCGGACGATTTTGCCAATGGCGCATCCATGAGGCGGTGACGCCGCTCGCGGATTCGATGAGAGCCGTGATGCCCGAAGAAGTCGCGCTGACCGCCATAAGGGCCGTCAATGCCAGGCAAACAAGCCTGAATTGCGGGGTGCGATTGTTCACAGTTCTCTCCGTGCGATGGTGCTCTGATGAGCGCATCGCGTGTGAATCAGCATTTGCTGATTTTTACAATACAGTAAATGTTGCAGGCGGCCAATAGCGATTCTTGCGAAAGTGTCACCAATATGTCCCCTGTGTCTTCAGAAGAGGCGCGAGCCGTCGGGGACGGCCCGCTCAGGGACGGCGAGAACCACGGCCCCCTCGGCATCGGCGAAGCCGCAGACGAGGACCTCCGATTCGAAGCCGGCGATGCGCCGGGGCGGGAAGTTCAGAACGGCCAAGACCTGACGCCCGACCAGCTCCTCGGGCGTGTAATGGACCGTGATCTGAGCGCTCGATTGGCGTACACCGGCCTCTCCGAAGTCGACCCAAAGCTTGTAGGCGGGCTTCCTCGCCTCAGGAAACGCCTCGGCCCGAACGATCGTGCCGGCCCGGAGTTCGACCCGCTCGAAGTCTGCCCATTCGATCATTTCTTTCGGATGTTGACCTTCAGGGTCGAGTAGCCATCGATCTCGAAGTGCTCGACGCGCAGGGTGTGTTTTCCCGACAGTTTGACTTCACGGGTGTACAGGGTCGGCCCTTGGTACTTCCATGCGTCGGTGATGAGGGGTTTGCCATCGAGCCAGACGCGGGCACCGTCGTCGGTCGTGACCTCGATGACGTAGACGCCGGGCTCGACCTCGAACGTTCCCTCGGCGAGGGTCGCGTAGCGGTCCGGGTTCACTCCAGGCACGTTCCCGGGAAAGTCGAGCCGGTTCGTCTTCTCGCTCTTGACGGGGGACCCGGCGAGGAGCGTGGCGAACGCCTCGGGCTTCGTCCGCGGGTCCGTGTCGGCGTTCCAGTGGAACCACTTCACATCCCAGGCGATCGGGAGGAAGAACTTGGAGTAGCTGAATCGAACGGGCCGACCGGCAGGGGTCGCGATGCCGCGAACGTCGACCGTGCGACCTCCGCGGTACTCGAGGACCAGGCTGATGTTTCCGCCACTGGTGATCCGAGCCTCGAGGGTTCCCGGCACCAAGACGGTGCCGCTCTCGCTGCCGACGATCTCGAGGCCTTTGGCTTGGATGATCTTCGCGGAACCACGCGGACCGAGAATCTCAAAGGTTTGGACCGTGCGAGCGCTCTCGGGAATCCGACCGGCCTCTTCGACCGAGAGGACGCGCTCGCCTCGGGGCCAGATCTTCGGGGACTGAAAGTCGTAGGGACCCCATTCATCGACGAGGATGTAGCGTCGGCCGCGGAGGGTCTCCGGGCGAAGGAACGGGTCCATCCCCCCCTTCATCGGGGCGACGAAGTAGGGTGCGGTCTTCGCGAACATCTCCTCATCGGGGGTGAGACGCCGCCCGACGACCGCGATCGCGCGGGGATCGGCAAACGGCTTCCAACCGAGGTTCGCATAGCGCGCTCGGTATTCTTCGGTCGTGCCGTCCTCGGAAGCGATCGGGCCACCGCCACGGCCGACGTGCATCCGCATTTTCGGCGCCGAGCGCCCCGCCCACCGGTTTCTGGCCCAAGTCACGCCGGGCACGCCGAGCGGCACTTCGACTCCCCCAAAGCGGTTTCCAGAGATCAACGTGTCGGTTTGAGTCCCGTCGAAGCGAATCTCCGTCGCGGCGGCATCGACTCGGTTGTCCTCGATCTTGACGTCGAAACCGGTACCGAGATGGATCGCGGTGTCCGTCAGGCGCTGAAAGACGTTGTCGCGAACGACGGTGCCTCGGTTTCGCGTATCGCGGAACTTCGGATAGCCCCAGTTCGGATCCGGAGAATTGGCGTTCTGCCAGAGGTACACCCCGACGGTGTCGTCGCGGAACCAGTTCCCTTCGATTGTGTTGTTCTGGCCGTGCTCGATCGCGATCGACTCTCCGTTGAATCCGAACACGTTGGCGATGATCGGCGTGTCGAAGCTGTAGCCGCCCCAGACGCCGTGCCAATTGTCGACGAGGAGGTTGTAGATGAATTGGTTGCGACTGAAAGTGGCCTCGATCGCGTTCGCGGGCGAGTGGCTCAAATCGTTCGCATAGAGGAGGTTGTCGTTGCAGCCGCCCTTGCCGGTGTCCATCGTCGTCTGGCCCGCCCAGAGGAAGAAGCCGTCGCCGCCGTGGGTGGCCGAGTTGTAGGCAAACACATTCCGGTTCGATTGCTCGTAGATGAGGATGCCGGTCGAGTCCTGGCCTCGGTTGTAGACGCCGTGAGAGTAACCTCGAACGCACCAGTCGATCTTGTTGTGCATGATCCGGTTGTCACTGCTCAGGTACAGACCGAGGCCCACGGCGGAGAGGAAGGAGAAGTCGTTGTTCCAGGCCAAGCCTCGGTTCGACTCCATGATCATGAGGCCGCACTGCCCCCCACGGATCGTCGTGCCCCGGACCTCAAAGCCGTCGCACTTGCGGAGGTAGATCCCTGCCCCGTAGCGGAGCCACTCGTCCCTTTCGTTGCGGTGGTAGCTCATCCAGTCCGCGCCGTCCTCGCGGTCGAAACCGGAGAGCAGCCGCTGTTTCCAGTTGTACGAGAAGTCGGAGTCGATGATCTTGAGCCCAGGACTGTTCCGGGCGACAAGGCCGAGCTTGTACCCACGGACCCGCAGATTCCGGATCGTGATGTTCTTGCCTTCGACGAGAATCCCGGTGCCTCGACGCTGATCGGGGTCGACGGTCGGGGCCGTCCCTTCGAGGGTCACGCCCTTGAAGTCGAGGATCAGGTTGTTGCCTCGGATCGTGATCGCGCCTTTGCGGCCCGATTCCTCACGCGAGCCGATCCGATAGGTTCCGGGTCGGACGCGAACCGACCGGTTGATGACGAGGCCCGACTTGAGCGAAATCGCCGGAGGCGCGAGAACGGTGGCGGCGAGTGCGAGGCCGATCATGTCCTGAGCTTACACTCAGTGCTTGATCCAGCGCGCTGATCCGTCTGCGTACGCGACGGCCCGTCCTCCAGGTCCCTCGATGTAGCCGATGGGCGTCTTCGAAGGGTCGGTGATGTCGGCCATCGAACCTTGGAACGTGTACACGAATCGGGAGAGAGCGTCGTTGTTCTTGAGGTACGGCGAGACTTGCTCGACGAACCTGTCATGGTCAGGAAACCGGTCATCGTGGTCAACCTGAAACATCTGCACTGCGGTCGCTATCTGCTTGGCATCGCTGAGGAGAGCAATACGTTCCTCAGCTGCCAGAAGGCCCTCCAGTTCGCTGGCCGTGAGTTTCATGATCGGTCGCACCAATCCGACACCTTCGGAAACATACGCGATGGCGCTCAGATCAGGCGCTGGGTGGAATTGAGTCCGGTCGATCTCCGCGGCAACCAGCGCCGTGGCGTGTTCCTTCGGTTCGACCGCGGCGAGGTGTCCAGCGACGACATCGACGCGGCCGCGTTCCCTGCCCCCACCCGCCACTGAAAACAACGATCGCAACCCCGCCGCTGCCAAAGGATCGGGAACCGTGAGGATGTCGCTCGCATCGTATCTGCGCGTCGCAAAAGAAGTCACATCGAAAAAGACCTTCTCGCGGCCTGTATCGTTGGTCGTGACCAGCGCGATGGAGCGCCCGTCCCGGCTCCATTGGAAGACGAGACCGTGCGCAGGCATTGCCGGGCTGAGGCCACCCGTGGCGCCGACCGTGTGGAGGTTCGAGAACGGTGCGTCAGTCGACTCACCACCACCTTGAATCATCACGACGGCGATCGGGATCGTCGGGGAGGCCTCCACATCCAGGAAGTCGATTCGACGCGACTTCCACTCAAACAGGGTGCTCAGGCGCCTCGACCCGACGGAGTAGCGGAGGAGTTGCGCACCTGTTCCCTCTTGCTCAGGTTCGACCGTAATCAACAGCGCATCAGAGTCCGCGAGGAAGCACATTTCGAGTCTAGGGTGCGTCAACGGGAGTCGCTTGACTTCCGACGACTGTTGCGTTCTTGCACTCCAGATCGAGATGACGGTCGAGGTTTTGACCGACGACGGGTCGTCGAGCAGCTTACGGATCGTCGATTCGTTGAGAATCGTTTCTTTGCGTATGATGGCTAGATGCATGCCGTTCGGCGACCAAAGCATCTGCTGAACTCCACTGGGAGCGACCGCGACCGGCGGGAGTAATGCGTACGCTTGCCCTCTGCTGACGACCACCGATTTGACATCCTGTAGGCCCTGCGCGTGACTTGCACCGAGCGCGACGAGGACTGCAATCCCGCTGTAAAGCCTTGTCATGGCGTTGCCTCCGATCGATGGACCCAATGTTAGCCATCCGCTCAAAGGAGAAGCAAGCTTGCCCCGACCAGAAGGCCGTTATGGATGGCATGGAGCACCATCGCTGGAATCAGAGACCGGGTCTGGTACGTCACGATCGCGCAAACCGCTCCGATCCCCATCAGGGGCGGCCAGCCGGCAATCCCCTGCGGATGGATCGAGGCAAACAGGAACGAACTGATCAGAATGCCGAGCACGACACTGCCGACCAAGCGCGAAACCGCCGGAAAGAGAATGCCGCGAAACGCCGTCTCCTCGAGGAGAGGGGCCATGATCGCCGCGGCCATAAAGAGCATCGCGATTTGCCACGCGCCGGCGTTGGGCAGCATGTCACTGATCGGGTGCGTCGGCTCGGGCAGAAATCGCGTGAGGGCCTGGGTCGCGAACGAGAGGAGCAGCACGACCGGGACGGTCGCGATCCAGCCGAGCACCCCCCACCCGATCAGTTTGCCCACCTGGTGGGTGTCCCCGACCACCTGTCGGAAGCTCGTCGCCCGCCCGAAGAGCCGAGTCCGCAGGCTCGCGATAAACACCACCGCGACCGCGAGGCTCGACGCAACGCCTTGCGTCGCGTCGTCGGCGAGGTCGGACAGTGCGATGGCCGCGTATGAACCGACAAATACGAAGATGAGTACGAAGAGGACCATGCGGGCCGCGCCGCGGTCCCCGTCCAGCGGCGTGAGGCACGGCATCGGAAAGCCTTTCGGCATCAGCTTCTTCTGGCTCAAGGCGATCCCGTAAACCAGCCACAGGATAAGCCCCAAACATGCGATCAGCAGGACCGCGCCGATGAGGCCGGCGATGCCCCACCAAGTCCCGATCGGGAGTAGCCGTTTGCGTGCCCCTTCGTCGCCGGCCCGCTCCAGGGCATGAACTTTTGCCAGCGTGGTGATGAAGCCGTGGTCGTCGAGATCGGCCGAGTGCTTCCGAGCCTCGGCGATCGTTGGCGAAGCGTCGAGATAGATCGCCGCGAAGGCCCGATCGCCGACTTCTTCGGAGTCGGTCAGAACTTCGAGGTGTTCGACCGGCTTGCCCACCTCGTAGCGTGCCGCCGCGTAGAGGCGGGCCGCTTCCGGGCTTTCTTGGGTCGAGGGCTTCAGTTCGTCGGCGATCTTTTCGATTTCGCGATTCGAGTCGCTCTGCCCCATCGCCGGGACGATCGTCTTGATCGCCACCCAGTACGCGAGTCCGGAGGCCTCCTTCGAGAATCGTGGAGGCGCTGGGCCGTCGTCGCCCTTCGCCTCCCTGGTGCCGCCGCCGATCACGCCGAAGTAGCTCAGGAGGGAGAGCGCGATCAACCCCGCGAACAGCAACCCGAGAATCACCCACGTCCACGCCTGGCGCCGTTCGACGTCCGGAGGCGAAAAAGGCGGCGGCGCGATCCAGGGCAACGGGTTCATTGCCCGGAGGTCTCGGATCCGGGCGATTTCTCCGGCTCTCCTGAGGTTTCCATTCCGCCTTCCGATCCGCCCGTCGTGGGGCCGCTGGGCAGGCTGGACGGCCGCCCCTTGCTATCGAAGCTCCAGTCCATCCTTCCCTCGACCGTGATGCGAAACCAGTCGCGCCGCTCGCCCATGATGATCCGGGGCGCGTTCGTTCTCGAACGTGGGACATAGACTTCGTGAGCGTTCTTCGACGGCTCCTCGATCTCGAACAGAATCACGGTGGAATAGGGGTCTTTGATGTCGGACAGCTTCTTCTCCGAGAGTTCCTGGTTGAAGGCGATGCCGGTCATCTCCTTATCACTGACCTTGCAGCCCCAGTCCCCGTCGAGTGGAAACTTCTTGATCTCGAAGCCTTTTGGCACATCCTGGCTCTGCTCGGTCCCGAGCTTGACCTTGGCGTAGTACGGCTTGACGTCGTCTTGCCACGTCTCCGCCTTTGGAAGCTTGCCATCGTGGTCCTTGGCGTAGTCCAGGAGCGCCGCCCGAAGTTCCTCGAAGCCGACGGCACACTGGGCGGTCGGGATGAAGGTGTTCTTCACCAGATTCATGCTCCAGAAGTACATGCCGACCCCGGCCGCAATCAGTCCGATACACATGACCGCGATGATCACGAGGATGACGATCAGCACCTTGTTTCCGCTGTTGCGCGGGGGAGCATAGCCGGGAGCGCTCATTGCCGTAGTTTACTGACTGACTGATTCCGGGGTTGCGCTCGAACCCTCGGAGCCTCCAACGCCATTTCGGATCGCCACGATTTCCGCGAGGATGCTGAGGGCGATCTCCTCCGGACTCCGCGCGCCCAGATCGAGCCCCACCGGACCTCGGATGCGGCGCAGTTCGGCGTCGCTGAAGCCCTCGGCACGCAGCGCGTCGCGGCGTGCGGCCTGGGTCGATCGGCTCCCGAGGAGCCCGATGTAGCCGACGTCCGAACGCAGCAATGTTCGCAAAGCCGGCAATTCGAACTTCGGATCGTGGGAGAGGCACACCGCCGCCACATCGTCATCCAACGCGATGGAACGCAGCGCCCGCTCGGGCGGCTCGGCGATCGTTCGATCGGGGGCGACGTCGAACCGGTCCGGTCGCAGAAGAACTGTGCGCGAATCCACGACCGTCGTCCGAAACCCCATCGTGCGCGCCATGGCGACGAGCGGAATCGCGATATGGGAGGCGCCGATGATCAGCAGCTGGGGCGCACGACCGATGAACTGGACAAACCCGCCGTCTGCAAGGAGGGAGCGCCGCTCGCTCAGCGCGATCGCCGCGGCAGCGTCGAGATTCCCGTCACTGCGTGCGATCCGGCGGACGATCGGCTCGCCGGTTTCGATCGCTTCGAGGGCCGCTCCGACGTCCGGATTGGGCTCGACCCACACCTCGATCGCGCCTCCACAGGGAAGCCCGATCTGCCAAGCCACGTCGTCGGAGACCGACTCGAACTGGAGGTAGGCCGGAGTGGACGCTTCCATAGCGCCGAGGGCGGCGGCCACGACCGCGCCTTCGACACACCCGCCGCTTACCGAGCCGACGACATTGGACTCCGTGTCGACCGCCATCGATGCCCCGATCGGTCGCGGCGAGGAACCCCAGGTGCGCACAACCGTTGCCACCGCGAACGGTCGCCCTTCGGAAATCCAGCGACGGAGCGTCGGGGCGAGGTCGCGCATTGGGATGAGAGTCTACCGACCACGGAACCCGATCATTCTTAACATCGTCCTATGCGCAGTGTGATGTTTTTCACGCAAGGAGAACGCCTATGTATTGCACTTTGCGTCTTGTGTTGCTAGGAGCCCTCGCCGTTCCTGCCGCGGGATACAGCCTCGCGATCACGCCACTCACCCAGGTCTTCCCTGCCGCAACGACCCGGAACGCCATGGTGCGAGTGGAGGCGGGCAACGCGGCGGGATTCGGCAGCGGTTCCGGGACGGTCATTGCCGTTCACCCCGACGCGGCCGGCACCGGCGGCACGATCTGTGTCCTGACCGCCGACCATGTCATCGCCCCAGCGACCGGGGCCGGCGCCTACACCAAGATTGCCTTCGGCAACGCCGGGGGCGGCGGCACCGTTTTCGATTCGCGAGCCGACACGTTCACAGTGATGCGCGGTCCAATGTTCGACACCGACCACCGCGTCGATTTGGGTTTGATCGGAATCCGCGTCGATGACATGAGCACGCTGCCGGATATCAACGTCCCGTTCTTGGGTTCGCCGCGGCTGTCGCACGTCTCCAACGTCGGCGGGTACGGGCTGACGGGCACGCTCGACGGGCCGCGCCGACGCTACAACGTGAACGAGGGGACGTACGGCACGTTCCTCGCGAGCTTCAGCGCTTGGGTGGATCAACCGGTCTACACCTTCGGCGACTACCGGTTCGAGGCGGTCCACTACGTCACCCGGATGGGGCCGACCGACCCGACCGTGCCCGCGATCGAGGCCACCGGCCACACGCTTCCCGGCGATTCCGGGGGCTCCAGTTGGAGCGACGAGCCGTTCACCTGGACGGTCAACGGCGTCCACAGCGTCTCGAGCGCGATGCGGCTGCCGGATGGGAGCCGGGTCGTTCCGGACGGGAGCGAGTGGTACGACGTCCGGGTAGCGAGCTACAAGGACTGGATCGACGCGGGATGCGCCTCGATGGTGCCGGAACCGGCATCGTTCGCCGTCATCGGCATCGGCCTCCTCGGTCTGCTGCGCTCACGAAGACGCGCATCGCGATCGGATCACCGGATCGTGTAGAGCCAACTCGCGAGACCGCCACCGAAAATCGAAACGAGCACGATGAGCCACTTGTTGTCGTGCTCGAAGTCGAAGAACGCGTACCAGAGGTAGTAGAGGCCGCACAAGAGGCAGAGCAGTCCCTTCAGGATCGAGTCCTTGAAGGCGTCGATGACGATCACGAGCCAGCAGACGAAGGAGACGATCCCGACGAGCGCAGCCAACAGCGTCAACATGGCCCGATTATGCGGTGGCGGTGTTGCCGCTCGAGGACTTCGTCGGGACTTTGTACTGATCGACGTACTTGAGGCAGCATGCGCGAACCCGGGCTCGAATCCGGTTGATGTAGGTGGCGCGCTCGGTCACGCTCACCGCGCCGCGTGCGTCGAGCAGATTGAAACAGTGGGAGCAGCGTAGGGCAAGGTCGAGGGCGGGGTAGACGAGCGCCAGCGAACCCGCGCTCTCAGACGCTTCCGACGAGCCTTCGCCGGTCGTCATGATCCCGAGGGCTGGATCCCATTGGATCGGCGTCTCGATCACCCGCTTGCTCTCGGCCTCGTACATATCGAAAAGCTGCCGGAGCATCTCGGTCGAGGCAACCTCGAAATTGTACACGTTGTTCTGCATTTCGGACTGCCACTCGCAATCGCGATAGGTGAGCTTCTCGTTCCAGTCGAGGTCGGTCCAGAACGAGTGGGCGTTGTTGAGCATCAGGCAGAGCCGCTCGGGACCGTAGGTGATCTCCGCGCAGACCGGGTTGCACTCGATCCCTCCCATCTGCTGGAAAAAGGTGAACTGGCTGATCTCGGTCCCATCGAGCCAGACTTCCCACCCGACGCCGCTCGCGCCGACCGACGGCGACTCCCAGTCGTCCTCGACGAGCCGAACGTCGTTGCGTCGGACGTTGAAGCCGACGGCTTCGAGCGAGCCCATGTAGAGATCGACGACGTTCTCCGGGCTCGGCTTGAGGAGGACCTGGAACTGGAAGTAACGCTGATTGCGCATCGGGTTGCGTGTGTACCGACCATCGGCCGGCCGCCGGCTCGGCTGGACATACGCGACGTTCCACTCGTCCGGGCCGAGGGATCGAAGAATCGTGGCCGGGTGCATGGTCCCGGCACCCACCTCCATATCGTAGGGCTGTAAAATGGCGCAACCCTGCTTGGCCCAATAGCTCGACAGGGCGAAAAACAGCTCCTGCAACGTCATCGACGGGAGTGTACACGTATCTCTATGTGAGAGGCTGACGGGACATTGGGTCCTCAAGCCATAAAGGAACAATGAAAATCACCACTTGGACGATCGTTGGAGCCGGTCTTTGCGCCATGGCCTGGACCGCCACCAGTTTCGCTCCCGCCCAAGCCCAGGTTGCGGCTCAGGGCGGCGGGTTCCTTCTCCGAACGAAGTACACGAAGGGGCAATCCTTCAAGTACAAGATGACCACGACGGTAACGGGCGGCCCCTCCAAAATGCCACCGATGGAGATCCCGATGACGATCAAGGTCAAGGACGTCAAGAACGGCATCGCGACGCTGACGTACTCCATGAAGACTCCGGGCCAGTCGACGCCCTCCAACATCGAGGTCAAGGTCGACCCGCGGGGCAAAATGGTGGGGGGAAGTGGCATCGAAGCCCTCCAGGGCATGGGGGCTATGGGGGCCACCCTCCCCGAAAAACCGGTTCGGATCGGTCAGACGTGGACTCAGACGATCGACAACCCGGCGATGCAAGGCATGAAACTCACGACGACGTATAAGTTCAACGGCCTCAAGAACGTCCGGGGAGCCCAAGTCGCTGAGATCGGAATGACCATCAAGGGCACCGGACCCCAGAACATGACGATGTCAGGTTCGGGCACGATGATCCTGCTCGCTTCGGACGGCACGATGCGAAGCACGAGCATGTCGATGGACATGAAGATGCAGGGCATGACCCTGAAGTCGACGACAACGTTCGCTCGCACCTGAACCCCTCCGCCGCCGGGAACCGTCACGCTCCCGGCGGCGTTTCCCAACTCACGATGTCACCCCTCCTTTTGCTGACGATGGCCGCCGCCCTCCTCCCCTTGGCGGGTTGCGAGCGTACACCCGAAGTGCGCGTCGAGACGGAGATTCCGGTCGTGCAGGACGTCGATCCCGAAGCCAAGCGCGTCCTCGTCGTGATCAACAAGGCGAGCCAGGACAGCGTCGCGGTCGGAGGGTACTACGTGGCCAAGCGCAAGGTGCCGCGGAGCAACGTCGCGATGATCGACGTCCCGACGGCCGACAACATCCTCCCGGCTCAATACAAGTCCGGCATCGAAGCCCCGATCCAAGAGGCGATCAAGAAGTCGGGTCACTCGATCGACTTCATCGTGCTGACAAAGGGGGTGCCGCTTCGGTTGCAGGACGGAGGAGGACCCTCGGTCGACGGGCAGCTCGCGGCGATGAACCTCAAGCTGACCTACATCGGTAAGCTTGATCCGAAGACCGGCGAGGACCAGATCAAGAAATCGCTCAACCCGTACTATCAGGCCAAGGAGCGGTTTACCAGTAAGAAGTTCGGCGGGATGTACCTCGTGACACGCCTCGACGCCTACACCCTCACCGAAGCCAAGCGCTTGGTCGATCTCTCGCTCGCGGCAAAGCCCGACAAGGGCCCGTTCTTCTTCGATGCGAGCCCGGGGCACACGGGTGGCGGCTACGGGGAAACCCAGAAGACTCTGTTCGCGGCCCAAGCCCTCCTCAAGTCGCGCGGATTCGAGACCACCCTCGACGAGACCGGTCCGTTCGTCGCGCCTCCCGACCCCCTCATGGGTTATGCGAGCTGGGGGAGCAATGACGGGTCGTTCAACCTCGACACCTACCGCAAACTTCGATTCAAGCCCGGCGCCCTTGCCGAGACCTTCGTGTCGACGAGTGGGCGGACGTTCACCCCGACGACCGGTGGACAGAGCCTGATCGCGGATCTCGTCACCCAGGGCGTCACCGGGGTCAAAGGGTATGTGAGCGAGCCGTTCACGTTCGCGTTGGCCCAGCCGGACATCCTCTTTGACCGCTACGTCAGCGGCTTCAACCTCGCGGAGAGCTTCTATGCGGCATCGCTCGTGACCTACTGGAAGGACATCGTGATCGGAGACCCGCTCTGCCGACCGTACGCCAAGTAGATCAAAGCAAAACGATCTTGCGGAGGCGGTCCAGGTTCGGAATGACGATTCCGCGTCCGGCCGGTTTGATAAGGCCCTCCTGGCGGAGCCGGGACAGCTCGCGGCTTACGACTTCGCGGCGCGACCCGATGCGCTCGGCGAGTTGGGCACGCGTGAACGCCGCATCGATCCGGATCGCCCCGTTCGGCAACGTCTCTGGATAATGCTCGGCCAAATCGATGAGAAGCAGCGCGAGGCGCTCTCGCACCGGAGAGCGCCGCGTGGCCCGATCGCCCAACTCGCGTAACCGCCGAGAAAGTGCGGCCATGATCCGGAGGCCGGTGTCGGGAGAGGACTTGAGTGTGCGAAGAAACGCCTCGCGCTCGAGCACGAGCAGCTCGGTGGGCTCCTCGGTCGTGACATCCGCCGAGCGGGGCTCCCCGTCGAGAAGCGACATCTCGCCGAAATGCTCGCCCGGGCCACGATTGGCAAGGTGAACCCGATCGCCGACCTCGTTGATTCGACTGATCGCAACCCGCCCGTCAACGACGATGTACATCGCGTGGCCGGGATCGCCCTCGAAGACGATCGTGTCGCCCCGGGCGTGCCGTCGTCGCCGACAGCTGTTGGCAAGGCTCCCGAGCTGTGGGTCCGACAACCCTTGGAACAGATACACGCCCTTGAGAATCGACTCGATGTCCACGCTCCCATTGTAAACCGAACCGTGCCCCGTCGAAGCAACTGGGACCCGTCGAGGTCGGCGGTAAACTCCGATCCATGCTGGTCCACTTTGGCGTGGATACGCTGCACGCCCAATGGTCGGACGCGGTGGTCTGCATCGGTACGTTCGACGGCGTCCATCTCGGGCACCGCGCGGTCATCGCCGCCGCCGTCAAGCAAGCCTCCGAAGCGGAGATTCCTGGCATCGTCGTGACCTTCGATCGGCACCCGGCCGCCACGCTCGCACCCGAGCGATGTCCCCCATCGATCGCTTCGCTGGAAGATTCGCTGCGCGAGATGGAAGGCCTTGGGGTGGCTCTTGCGGTCGCGCTCCCGTTCGATCGCACCCTTGCGGACACCTCGGCGGAGCACTTCTTGGAGATGCTCCGCGAGACGCTCCATGCGTCGCGCCTGGTCATCGGCCACGACTTCGCGTTCGGGCGAGGCCGGGAAGGTAACGCCGAGTGGTTGTGCGCAAGGATGCCGACGACGGTCGTGCCCCCGTTTTCGCTCGACGGGGTCCGCGTGAGCAGCAGCGCGATCCGTCAGGCCGTGGCCGAGGGGCGGATCGAAGATGCGGCGCGCTTGCTCGGTCGGCCGTTCGCCATCGACGGCATCGTCGTCGGGGGCGCTAAGCTGGGCAGGACGCTGGGCTACCCAACTCTGAACCTCGTCCGGGCGATTCGACAAGTGACGCCCGCCGATGGGATCTATGCAGGATGGGCCGAAACTCCGATCGGCGGGTACTTGGCCGCGATCAGCATCGGCTTCCGTCCCACCGTCGGGGGATCGCAACGAACGATCGAGGCCTACCTTCTGGATTACCCTGGCGATTCGCTTTACGGGAAGCCCGTGCGGCTGGCTTTCGATCGCCGACTGCGGGACGAGGTCCGGTTCGAGTCGCTCGAAGCCTTGAAGGACCAGATGGCCCGCGACGTCGCCGAAGTCGGGGCCATGGCAACCTCGCGACGCGCATAATCGTTTCTGCACTATGGAACTCGTCCGCTACAAGCCGGGGGAAGCGATTCGCTGGATCCAAACCGGCGCCGAGGACATCCGTCGAAGCGCCAAACGACAGGGTACGGGTCTCGTTCGCCGGGAAGGGCATCGGACGCTCGGCAAGGACCTCAGCCAAGCCGCCGGTGCCCTGCTCGAGATGGGAAAGAGCGCCTATGCCCAGCTCCTCCACCGGCAGGCTTCGGCGATCGAGTACGTCCTCGGCGACGATGCCTTCGACGTCGTCGGACCGACCGGAACCCGCACGATTCGCTACCAGGACGTCAAGGACATCCAGATGGACGGCGAGCGCTTGACCGTGATTCTGGCCAAGGGCTCGGTCACGATCAAGCCGTATGCCTACATCGTCGCCGGGAAACTCAAGGTACCGATCGGCTGGAGCCGAAACGGGCTCGAAGTACCGTACGACCTGCTGATCGACGAACTCGCGGCGCGGTGCGGTCATGAGGTCGATTTCGAGTGAGCGAGGGTTGGCGCTATCCCGCTCCGCACGATTGGGTCGACTGCGTGCTCGACGCCCTCGATGAGGATGTCCGCTACGGGGACCTCTCGGCGAGCGCGTTGCCGACGACCCAACAGGCGCGCTGGTACATCGAGGCTCAGGCATCAGGAGTCGTTTGTGGCGCTGGAATCGCGGCCTTTCTCCTGGACCCCCTCGAAGCTGGGGAAGAAGACGGCGAGATCACGGTGCATCGGAGCGACGGAGATCGAGTTCAGCCGGGAGATCGCATCCTGGACGGCCTGGCTCCATCGGCGTTCGTGCTCGAGCGTGAGCGGACCGCACTCAACTACCTGATGCTCCTCAGTGGGGTCGCGACGCTGACTGCGAAGTTCGTGGTCGCGGTCGAGGGGACGTCGGCCAAGATCGTCGATACCCGCAAGACGGCTCCTTTGATGCGGTCGCTCCAGAAGTATGCGGTCCGCTGCGGCGGCGGGTTCAACCACCGAATGGGGTTGTTCGATGGCGTGATGCTCAAGGACAACCACATCCGGCTCGCCGGATCGATCGCGGATGCGGTCGCGCGGGTGCGGGCGACCGCCCCCCATATGGCCAAGATCGAGGTGGAGTGCGAAGCGCTCGACCAAGTCCGGGAAGCCGTTACCGCCGGTGCCGAAATCGTTATGCTGGACAACATGGACCCGTTCGCGATGCGCGAGGCGGTGCGGCTGTTCGGCGATCGATGCGTGCTCGAAGCGAGCGGCGGGATCACCCTCGATACTGTCGCCGGCGTCGCGCAAACCGGCGTCCACCTCATCTCGGTCGGGGTCCTCACGCATTCGGCACCCGCACTGTCGTTTCACCTCGAGATCGAAGGCACAGACTAGTCGGCAAGGGTGCTTTTCGACCGGTTATGCTTCATCCATGGGTAAGCCCCGCCCGCTCCGACCGGGCGACACGATCGGGATCGTGTCGCCGTCCTCCCCAATTGACCCGGACAAGCTCGCGCGGGGTCAGCGCGTGGTGGAGGAGGCTGGGTTTCGGGTCAAGCGATTTCCCCACGTCTTAGCCGCCGACCAGTACCTCGCAGGTGCGGATGCCGATCGCGCAGCCGATCTCCAGTCGGCCTTTCTGGATCCTGAGGTCGATGCGATCTGGTGTTCTCGCGGAGGGTACGGCTGCGCACGGCTCCTCTCCTATCTCGACCTCGACGCGATGGCGGCGTCGAGCAAGCTCTTCCTCGGATTCAGCGACATCACCACGATCCACCTCGCACTGAACCGACGCGGACTGCCGACGATCCACGCCCCCATGGCCCTTAGCCTCTCAGTGCCACGCGAGCCTTATGTGATCGCGTCGTTCCTTGGCGTTCTGCAAGGTCACGATCCGATTCCCGCCGAAGCCCCCCGGGCGACGACGCTCGTCGGCGGCGTGGCCGAGGGGGACGTGACCGGCGGGTGCCTCTGTCTTCTCTGCGACAGCCTCGCCACCCCCGACTCGCTCGATGCGTCGGGCAAGATCCTTCTGATCGAGGACGTCGATGAAAACCCCCACCGTGTCGACGCCATGCTTACCCACTTGCTCAACGCCGACGTGCTCCCCCGGACGGCGGGCATCGTCGTCGGTGAGATGTCGAACACCGATGAGCGACACGACGCCACCATCGGCGGGCGTCCGTGGCGCGAAATCGTCACCGAACGAATCGCGCCTCTCGGGATTCCAGCAGTCATCGACTATCCGTTCGGGCATCGCAAAGAGATGCTCTCCCTCCCGCTGGGAGTCCGGGCACGGCTCGACGCCGATGCCGGTACACTCACTTACTTGGAATCCCCGACGGATTCGGGGCAGGCTGGTTGCGAATGAGACTCATGGTTGGATCGATCGTACGCTCCGTCGTTTGCGGGGCTCTCTGCCTCGGGCCGGTCACCGGCTTCGCCCAGGTTTGGGAAAAGTGGGTGGGGCCGGGCATGATCTACCGGATGGAGTACGACTCCTCGATCCCGCGGGTGATCCATGCGATCCGGTACACGCCCGGGAGCCCGTTCGTGAAGCCGATGGCCGAGCTCGCCGAGCTCAAGGTTTACAGCGAGGGGGACACGAAGGGTCGTGAGGCTCTGTCGGCCCTCGTCCAGCGCTCCGGGGCGATCGGTGGGGTCAACGCCGACTTCTTCCCCTTCACCGGCGATCCGCTGGGTGCCATGGTGCGCGCGGGCGAATTGATAAGCCCGCCGTATCCGAACCGAGCCGTCTTCGGGTGGGGGCCCGCGGTCTCAGCCGTCGGGCGTCTTCGCTGGAAGGCGACCCTGTATCCCGATGGCGGCGAGAAGTTGGAGATCGACTCGATGAACGAGGAGTGGGGGCAGGATGGCCTCGTCCTGAACACCGAGGTTGCCGGCTATTCGATCGCCAAGGAGCCGAACGTCCATGTCGTCGTCAAGCTCGATGAGACGCGAATTGGACCGAGCGGCAAGATCACCGCGGTGGTGGAACGTACCGAACTCGACAAGGAGCAGGTCGTGGTCGAGCAGGGTAAAGCCGTGCTTCTCGCCCGCGGGCCCAAAGCCGAGCGCATCCTTCAGCTTCAGCCGGGCCAAAAAGTCACCTTCGATGTCGCGACGCTCGGCTTTGACTGGGCGAAGGTCGACCAAGTCGTCGGGGGCGGCCCCTTCCTGGTCGTGAACAACAAGCCGTACATCGACTGGAAGCAGGCCGGCTTCAAAGAGAATTTCGCCGAAAAGCGCCACCCGCGCACCGCGGTCGGCAAGACCGCTTCCGGCGATGTTTGGTTCGTGATCGTCGACGGTCGTCAAGACATGAGCGACGGTGCGACGCTCGCCGAACTCGCCGACGTGATGGTCGGGCTGGGTTGCACCGACGCGATCAACCTCGATGGCGGCGGGAGCAGCACCATGAACCTCTTCGGGATGACCCTGAACCGCCCGAGCGACGGGAAAGAGCGCCCGATCAGCAACGCCGTCCTCTTCGCCGGAGCGATCCCCACGATCGAGACCGAACCGATGGCCATCAAGGGTCCGGCCCGGATCGGACCTGGCGCTCGTGCAACTTACGAGGTCATCGGTCCCGACGGCCGACCCGTGCCCCAGTCGAGCGTCATTTGGTCGGCGTCGGGTGGAGCCTGGGTCGATCAGGGTGGCATGCTCCGCGCGATCGGTAACTCAACCGGCGCGGCGACGCTTCAAGCCTGGGCACGCGGCCAGTTGCTGACGATTCCGATCACGATCGCCCCCGCCGCCGGGAACTGAAGCCGATGACGCCTCCGGCCCCGACACCCAAAGTCTGGGCCTGGTATCGCGCGTTCTGTGCGTCGCTCGCGTTGCTCAACGTGGGCTTGGCCGGGATCGGCATCTGGTTCGTCGTCTCGGCCGAGGCCCTCCAGTCGGAGTTCTTCCGAGCCGGCATCGTCGCCCAGGTCGGGTGGCTCGCGATCGGAACGGGCGTGCTCTTCTGCGGCCTCAACACGGCAATGATCTTCCTGCCGCGCAAGCCGTGGGCGTGGCAGGCGCACTACGTCAACATCCTCCTTGCCGGCTGTACGATCTGCCTCGCTCCCGTCTGCATTCCGCTCGGTATCGCGTGGCTCAAGCCGGAGGTGCGGCGCGCGTTCGGCATGCACCCATGAGCGAACTCGAGAGCTACCGCGCCAAACGTGACCTCGAGGCGACGCCCGAACCGGGAGCTGCGGTCCCCGGCGGGCGAGTGGGCCCGCTCATGTTCTGCGTCCAGAAACACGCCGCCACGAACCTCCACTACGATCTTCGGCTCGAACTCAATGGAACCCTCAAGTCCTGGGCGGTGCCGAAGGGTCCGAGTCTCGACCCGGCCGACAAGCGGCTCGCGGTCCTCGTCGAAGATCACCCGTTTCTCTACGTGGCGTTCGAAGATGTCATCCCGGATGGATCCTACGGGGCCGGGGAGCTGATCTTATGGGATACCGGCTTCTACACGCCGGATGAAGGCGGCGTCCTCAGCCTCCATGATCGGGACGAGGCCAACGCAAGACTCATGGCCGAGTTCGAGGCAGGCAAGATGTCGTTCACCTTCCTCGGCCAGAAGATGAAGGGTTCCTGGACGCTCGTCCGCACCCAGCAGAACTGGCTCTTGATCAAACATCACGATCGATTCGTCAGTACCACCCAAGACCTGCTCGCACTCGATCGCTCGGTCCTTTCAGGGCTGACGATCGAGGAACTCGGGCGCGGCGCCCCCGCAACGCGAAGCCCGTGGCCCCCCGAGGTCGCGAGTCCGTCACCGATCCCGCCCCCGTTTCGCCCGATGCTGTGCGAACCCATCCACAAACCGTTCTCGGATCAGCGCTGGATCTTCGAGCCGAAGCTCGACGGCGTCCGCGCGGTGGCGGTGATCGACGGCCCGACCACCAAGCTGTACTCCCGCAACAAGCTCGAGCTCACCGTTCAGTTTCCCGACGTCGTCGCCGCGCTCGGCGACCAGCCGTCCCGCCGAATGGTGCTCGATGGAGAATTGATCGGATTCGGGCCGGATGGACGCCCGGCGATTCACCCCCTGCAGCAACGACTCGGCGTCCAGCGCGAAATGGATGTTCGACTCGCGGTCGCCCAGACCCCGGTCGTGTACTTTGTATTCGACATCCTCCACTTCGAGGGGATCGACTGCCGAGCGATGCCGCTGGCCGAGCGCAAAATGATCCTCGATGCCGTGATCTTTTCGAATCCCGGAGTTCAACTGGTGCATCGAATCCCTGGGGAAGGTGACACTGCGTTCAAGGCTTGCGTCGCCGCTGGATTCGAGGGGGTGGTCGCAAAGCAGCTGACCGGAAGGTACGAGAGCGACCGGCGCAGTACATCGTGGCGAAAGCTCAAGGCCGTCACCACCGCCGACCTCGCCGTTTGCGGGTTCACGCGTTCCGCAACGGGCCGTAAGGGGTTCTCGGCCCTCGTGCTTGGAGCTTCGGATGGCGCGGGCGGACTCCGGTACGTCGGCAACGTTGGCAGCGGCTTCGATGAAGCGACCCTCGCGAGCCTTGCCGCGACCCTCGAGGCGATGTCCACCGACCGGTGCCCGTTTGCGTCGGATCCCGACACCACCGATCCCGCAACCTGGGTGACTCCGACCCTCGTGGCCGAGATCAAGTACGAGAGCTACACCGCGACCGGGATGTTGCGTTCGCCGGTCTTCCTGGGAATCCGACCTGACGTGACCGTCGACGATGTGATCCGGGGTCAAGCCGCCGATCCTGAGGAGCCCGGCCCGTTCGCCGATTCGGGAACCCAAACGAGCCGGAAGCTCATCGACATTCAGCAGATTCTGGAGCAACTCGACACACCGAAATCCAACCTGACGCTCGAAGTCGGGCAACACCGCGTCGATCTTTCGAACCTCGACAAGGTCTACTGGCCGGAAACCGCCAACTCCCCCGCGTTCGCCAAGCGCGATCTGATCCGGTACTACGCCCGCATCGGAGATTGGATGATCCCGCACCTGCGCGACCGACCGCTGACGATGATCCGCTTCCCGGAAGGCATCCACGGTCAACGGTTTTTCCAGAAGCACTGGGACCAGACGCTGCCCCCTTACGTCGAGATCGTCACCCTCTACTCGGAAAGCAACAACCTCAACCAGCCCTACGTGATGGCGAACAACCTCCCGACCCTTCTCTGGCTGGGTCAGCTCGCCACGATCGAGTGCCACGTCGGAGCAGCCCGGATCGATCCCAACCCGGACGGAGCGCACCTCGCAACGACGTTCACCGACTCGGCTGCCAACATCGACGCGTCGGCCCTCAACTTCCCCGATTACGTCAGCTTCGACCTCGACCCGTACACGTACTCAGGTCTGGAAAGGCCCGGGGACGAGCCGGAACTCAATCGCGCGGCGTTCGCCCAGGCGCTCAAAGTCGCGGACGTCCTCAAAGCCCTCCTGGAGAGTCTGGGGCTCAAAACGTTTGTGAAGACCTCTGGGAAGACCGGCCTCCATATCTTCGTTCCGATCGTGCGCAACCTCGACTTCGACGCCGTCCGCGCGATTTGCGGTGCGCTCTGTGGCTTCGTCGTGCGCCAGCTTCCCCACGATGCGACGACCGAGTGGCAGGTCGATCGGCGCACGGGCAAGGTGTTTCTCGATTTCAATATGAACGTTCGGGCCAAAACGCTGGCGGCCGCCTTCTCGCCTCGCGCCCTCTCTGGCGGCGCGGTGAGCACGCCGGTGACGTGGCAGGAGCTCCCCCACATCTATCCGAGCGAATTCACGCTGACGACCGTACCCGTTCGCGTGGCGAAGGGGGGCGACCCGTGGGCCGATCTTCTCGAGCACAAGGGCGACTTGCGCGAGGTTCTCAAGGCGATGCCATAGAGAAAGGCCGAACCGCAGGGCGGTCCGGCCTCGGTGGGTTCTCTTGGAGAGGGACTTACAAATTGTAGGTCGGCTTGCGGAGCCAGTCCTTGGGAATCGGCTTGAGGCCACAAGCGACGGCGGCGAACATCTCGCTCTTGAGGATCGACGCGGCGATCGTGAGTCGAACCTTGCCGTGGGGCGTGTTGAGGGTCACGACCTGGAGATTCGGTTGCTGGCGACGAGGCTTGTGAGGCGCGCGGAACTTCCACGCCGAGTGTCGGTGCCGCACGTGCTGCGCGCTGTTACCCTTCTTGCCGCTGATCTGACAAATCTTAGCCATGGTCCAATCTCCACGCGACGCCGAGTGGCATCGCGAAGGCCAATTATACCTATTTCCCGAGTTCCTGTTCGAGCGCCTGGACGAACTCAGGGGACTCGGGGGTGGTTCGGGGCGAGAAGCGGAGGACCCGCTTGCCGTCCTTCGCGACGACGAACTTCGCGAAGTTCCACTCGATGTCTTCCTTGCGCCCGCTCTGGGCAATGAGCCACGTGAAGAGGGGGTCGATATCGTCGCCCTTCACGGAGATCTTCGAGAACATCGGGAACGTCACGTCGTAGGTGCCGGTGCAGAACTGCTTGATCTCGGCTTCCGTCCCCGGTTCCTGGCCGCCGAAATTGTTGGCGGGAAACCCGAGTACGACGAGCCCCTTGCTCTTGTACTTCCGGTAGAGTGCCTCGATCCCGGCGTACTGCTTCGTCAGGCCGCACTTGCTCGCGACGTTGACGACGAGCACGACCTTTCCCTTGAAGTCGGCGAGTTTGCGCTCCTTCCCGTCGATGTCCTTCTTCGTGAACTCGTAGAGGGTGTTTGCCGGGGACACAGGGGTTGTGAGACAGAAAGCAGCGAGAAGGGTGGCGACCATACTCCGTAGGATACGGTGGGAGACCGACCCACGGCGTCACGATCATCGCCCTCAGGTCAGAATATCGTCATGAACTTCCCCTTGCGTCCGAACGTCCGGCGCATGACCCCATACTCACCCGGCAAACCGATCGCCGAGTTGCAGCGCGAGCGCGACGTCCACCCGATCGTCAAGCTGGCGAGCAATGAGAATCCGCTCGGCCCCTCGCCGAGGGCGCTTGAGGCGATCGCCGCGGCCGCCCAGCACCTTCATCTGTATCCGGACGCGTCGGGATACGCGCTGCGCCAGGCGCTCAGCGCGAAGTACGGACTCCCTCCTGAGCAGCTCGTCCTCGGGAACGGTAGCGACGAGATCATCCACCTCCTCGGCCAAGTGCTCCTCGGTGCCGAGACGGACGAGGTCATCGTCGGCGAGCCGTCGTTCGTCCGCTACGATGCGGCTGCCCATCTCGCGAATTGTAGGCTCGTCGAGGTGCCGCTCGACGCGGACCTCCGCCACGACCTCCCCGCGATGGCCCAGGCCGTGACCGAGCACACCCGCCTCGTCTTCATCGCCAACCCGAACAACCCGACCGGCACGATCGTCGATCGTGTCGAGTTAGACCGCTTCCTCGACGATCTCCCGCCCCACGTTTTGGTCGTTCTCGACGAGGCTTACTACGAGTTCGCCTCCGCGGATCCGGCCTACCCGGACAGCATCGCCCTCGTGCGCGCTGGCCGACCGGTGTTCGGGCTCCGAACCTTCAGCAAGGCCTACGGGCTCGCCGGTATTCGGGTTGGCTGGGGCTTCGGTCCGGCCGAGGTCACCGACGCGATCGAGCGGGCACGGGAGCCGTTCAACGTCAACAGCCTCGCGCAAGCCGCGGCGATCGCGGCGCTCGAAGACGACGCCCACCTCGCCCGCACACTGGACGTCAATCGCCGAGGGATGGAGCGCCTCACTGCGGCGTTCCGCGCAAGCGGCGTGAAGTGGACCGAGAGCCATGCGAACTTCGTGTGCGTCGATCTCGGCCGGCCGGCCCGCCCGATCTTCGAAGCGCTGCTCGCGCACGGCGTCATCGTACGCCCCGGGGACGTGCTCGGCTTGCCGAACCACCTCCGGATCAGCATCGGCGCCGACCACGAAGTCGATCAGTTCATCGGGGCGTGGGAGACCGTCGTTCCCGGCGGGGTCCCCGCTTGATCCTCATCCTCAAGCCGGGTCGCGAGCCAAGCGCCGTCCTCAAAAGACTCGCCGAACTCGATCATGTGGGAGCTCCGAGTCACGTCGATGGCCGATGGCTGGTGGCGGTCGAATCGCGAACCGAATCGGGAATATCCGATCGACTCCGGGCGCATCGAGACGTGGAGACGGTCCAGGTCTCCGATCCACCCTATCGGCTCGTCGCCCGAGAGCGTTGCCCGGAGGGTTCGCTCGTAGACGTCGGCCCGGTGACGTTCGGCGGTGCCGACATCGTTCTCATCGCCGGCCCGTGCTCGGTTGAAGACGAGGAGCAACTGCTGAAGACCGCCACCCTCGTCGCTGAGGCGGGAGCGACGATGCTGCGGGGCGGAGCGTACAAGCCAAGCACGTCGCCTTACGGTTTCCAGGGCCTTGGCATCCCCGGCCTCACGATGCTCCGGGAGGCGGGGCGCCGCGTCGGCCTCGGGATCGTGACGGAGGTGATGGATCCCGCGAAGGTGGAGCGGGTCGCGGAGTTCGCCGACATGCTCCAGATCGGAGCGCGAAGCATGCAAAACTTCGATCTGCTCAAGGCGGTCGGCCGATGCGGCAAGCCCGTCCTTTTGAAGCGCGGAATGTGCTCCACCCTCGACGAATGGCTCCTCGCCGCGGAGTACGTCGCCGATGCCGGGAACGAGCGAATCGTCCTGTGCGAGCGCGGAATCCGAAGCTTCGATGCATCCACGCGCAATGTCCTCGACCTCGCTGCCGTTCCGGCCATCCGCCAACTGTCGTGCCTGCCGATCGTCGTCGACCCGTCTCACGGCACCGGGCGTCGCGACCTCGTCGGCCCGATGGCGAAAGCATCGCTCGCCGCCGGGGCCGACGGCCTGTTGATCGAGGTCCACCCCGACCCCGACCGAGCGATCAAAGATGGAGGCCAGAGCCTCTCCCTCGAGGAGTTCGGGGCGCTCGTTCCGGAGCTGGAGAGGATCGCGCCGGCAGTCGATCGCCGTCTTCCATCCCGCTCGCCGGTCGTCAGCCCCGCCTGAGAAGATTGCCTCGATCAGCAGCTGGGCGGTTGCGGGTCAGTGACCCACACCGCCCTGAACGTAAAGAAACGGCGGCCGCTAAGCCGACCGGAAGGGTCATTTGATCTTCGTCTTGTCGGGGTAGGCCGGCTTCTTGATCGTCGGCTTCGGCTGCGTCTGGAGGAGCTTCATCGCCTCCGCCACCGCCCGCTCGAGCTGGGCGTCCCGGCCCTGCCGCCACAGGGCGGGATCGAACTCGACATCGATATCCGGGTCGACACCGTAGTTCTCGACATCCCATGTGCCGTCGGGGTTGTAGAACGCGAGATTAGGCGCGGTGACCGCGCCTCCATCGATCAGGGTCGGGAACACGAGGATCCCGACCAGACCGCCCCACGTCCGCTTGCCGACCACGGGACCGACCTTGGCCTTCTTGAAGTGCCAAGGGAAGTAGTCGCCGCCGGACCCTGCGTACTGGTTGATGATCATGACCTTCGGACCGTAGATCTGCCCGAGCGGGGAGGGGAAATCCTTGCCGTAGCGGGAGGTCCACATCGAGCGAAGCGGTCGAGCCATCAGATCGACCATAAAGTCGTCGACCTGCCCGCCCCCGTTGAACCGCTCATCGACGACCAGTCCGTCCTTGCCGACCTGCGCGTAGAAGTACCGATTGAAGTTGATCCAACCGCCGATGTTGGTGTCGGGGATGTGCATGTAGCCGAGCTTGCCGCCACTGAGTTTGTCGACCGTGCGCCGGTTGTCCTCGCGCCAGGCGAGGAGCCGGAGGCCCGCCTCATCGGGGACCGGAACGACGACGACATCGCGCGCCCCCGTACCGTCCGGGCTCGGCCCGACCTTGAGCGTGACTTGCTTATTCGCGGTCATCTCCAGGCGCTGGTGAACGTTGTCGGTCGCCCCGAGGTCCTGGCCGTTGATCGCAAGGAGGTACTCGCCCGACTTGACGTTGATCCCAGGGGCCGTCAGCGGCGCGCGCAGGTTCGGGTTCCAGTTCTCCCCGTTGTAGACCCGTGCGAAGCGGTAACGGCCATTCTCGAGGCGGTAGTCCGCCCCGAGCAAGCCGCCCGGGGTCCCGGCCACCGACGGCATGTCGCCACCTTGAATGAACATATGACCGATGCAGAGCTCGCCGAGCATGTCCTCGAGCAGGTAATTCAGATCGGCGCGCGTGCGGAGGTTCTTGACGAACGGCTCGTAGCGCGCCTTGAGGGCAGCCAGGTCGACCCCGTGGTAGTTCGGGGCATAGAGGAAGTCTCGCTGCACGCGTATCGCCTCATGGAACATCTGTCGCCACTCGGCGAGTGGATCGACGAGCCCCTTCATTCCGCTGAGATCGACCATCCCGGATCCTGGGGCAAACGGCGCCGCCGTCGAGGCGATCTGGTATGCGCCACCCCAACCGACCAAGACCTTGTCGCCTCCGGGGGTGAACGCCGCGCCCGAGAGCCCGGACGTCAACGGCGTCACGGTCCGTCCGGCAAACGAGAACTTCGACAGCGTCGCGCGGGGGGGTGAAACGATGTTCGCGAGTGGGGCGAGATCGACGAGGAGCACCGATTCGGGCGGCCCGGGAGCAAGCCCGATGTAGTTCTTCGCGGGAACCGGCAGGGTGAGAATCCGTTGATCGAGCCCCTCCAGGTCGATCCGGAACGGCTTCTTGTCCTCCGGCTTGGGCGCGACCTTTGGTTTCTCCTCGTCGCTCTCCGGCGCGAGGGGTGACGGGAGATCGTTCCGAAGGACGGCGCAATAGACACCTGCGACGCTGTTGATGGCGCGGAAGCTGCTCAGATCGAGCCACGCCGCACCGGGTCCGCTGTCCGTGCTCGCGGTGAAGTAGAGGTAGTTCCCACCGCCGTCGAAGACGGGATTGCGCGCGTCGCTGAGACCGTCCGTCACTTGGGTCGACTTGCCCGATTCAAGGCTATGGAGGAACACAGCCGAGATGTGGTTGTCGAGGTCGCGATGATAGGTCAGCCATTTGCTGTCCGGCGACCAGGACGCGCTTAGGACGTACAACGGATTTTCGAACGGGTTCTGGTCGACGAGCGTCGATTTACCCGTCTTGAGGTCGAGCCACCAGAGGTTGTGCTGATTGTCGGTGTAGCTGATCTTCTGGCTATCCGGCGACCAGGTCGGCCCGTAATAGAAGCGTCGTTCCTGGAGGTCGTACGTACGGCCCTCGGTTTTGCCCAGCGCGTCACGGACGACGAGTTTGTACTCGCCGGTGGCGTCGGTCAGATAGGCGATCGACTGCCCGTCTGGCGACCATGCCGGATCCCGCTCGCAGGCGTCGCTCGTCTGAGTCAGATTGCGGGCGTCGCCCTTCGCGGCGGGAACCGTCCAGATGTCGCCGCGAGCAGCGAACAGCGCCCTCACACCATTCGGTGAGATTGCGGACGTGACGATGTTGCGCGACGCATCCTTGTACTGGTTCCTTGCCTCGGGGAATTCACCCGAAATCTCGACGTCCACCTCGGTCAGCTTCCCCGTCGTCGTGTCGTAGAGGGCAATGCTGCCGACGCGCTCGAGGGCGATCACCCCAGGCCCGGCCGTCGCGGTCTTGAAGTAGAACCCTCGGTTCGGCACACATTCGGCGACCTTTCCCGAAGTGGTGTCGTAGCTGAACAGCGTTTTGGGCCCGTTGCGGTCGCTCAAGAAGTAGATCTTTCCGCCGACCCAGAGCGGATCCGAGTCGTTGGTGTTGTTGCGCGGAACCTCCTTGACCTTCGAATCGGCGAGGTCCGCGATCCAGACCTTCGTGGTTTGGCCGCCCCGATACCGCTTCCAGGCGCGCTGCCATTGGGCGCCGGGATTGTACGCAAGACGCTTACCGTCGGGCGAGAAGGAAGCCTGGGTTCCCGTGGGTAGCGGCAAACGCTGGGGCGGACCACCCGCGATCGGCACCGTGAACAGGACCGGCAGCGCGATCGTCATCTGATCCTCGGAGACGAAGATCACGCTCTTGCTGTCCGGAGTCCATCCGACGGCGATATCCGTCCGAGGATGGTACGTCAGCCGCTTCGGCTCACCTCCCTCGGCGGGCATGACGTAGACGTTGTTGTCGCCGGAGTACTGGCCGGTGAACGCGATCTGACTTCCATCGGGGCTGAAGATCGGATCGAGTTCGACACCGACCGAGGTCGTCAGCCGGGCGGCACGGCCGCCTTGCCGCGGCACCGTCCAGAGGTCGCCCGCGAACGAGAAGACGACCGAAGTCTTGTTTGCGGTGGGATGGCGCAGGAGAAGAGGGCCATCGAGCGGAGCAAGCAACGAGGAGACCAAGAGGGAAACAACCATTACCCCTGCTGTACCCCGGCGTTGGCGCCAGGCGTTGCGTCGTTACAAAAGTCCTAGGACTGGGTGCCGATGAAGGCACCCGGTCTCAGAATCCGAAGCTGACGCTCATCCCGGGATAACGGGAGCGCGCAAGTACGAAGCTGTACGACACCCCATCCTGGAGACGCGTCACCAGAAAGTGGGTGTGCCGACCGTCGTTCATCCCCTGCAGAGTCCAGTGTTCGGCAAGCCGAAAGTTGGCACCGAAAGGAACCGCAAACGTCCCGTTCGCCGTCGCGTACTTCAAGCTCACAAACGGCGTGACCGCCCCGTCGAAGAACGAGCGACTTACCGTTCCGAACACAGCCTGACCCTCGGGGGTCGCCAAACGGTCCGACGTGAATCCCAAGACGAAGCTAGGGAGTTCGCCCTTGGCGGGGGTGACGAACCAGGTCGCCCTCGGCAGAACCTCCTCTTTTCCCGGATTCCACTCAAGCCCGACCGTGAAGCGCGAGGTCACTCGACGATCGAACGTAAATCGCGTGCGCGCGGCTCGATCGGGAATGGCGAGAAACCGGGCTGCAAACGCCCAGTCGGTTCCGACGGCGCCCCCACGGAGCGCCCGGGCTTCGCCCGCACAGCCGGCTCACGTCGGGGCGACCTGCTCCTCCTGCTTGTCCTGGGGAGTGTCGTCGACCGCGTGGGCCTGGGCGGCTCCAGCCGCCCAGGCCACGAGACTCGCCGCGGCGAGCCGGAGGATCACGAAACTCGGACCTTGCCGCAACAGCCGGACTTTTTGCAGGCGGTGCAGTCGCCGGTCTTGCAACCACAGGTCGTGCCGCAGCAGTCCTTGCACTTCGTTCCGCAGCAACAGGCCGGAGCCGAGGAGGAGGTGGCGCGAGGTCCGGTGGCGAAGGCCGAGCCGAGTCCGAGCGCCAAGACGGTGAGGGCGACGAGTCGCAGAGTGTTCGATTTCATCATGATGTTCTGATCTCCAAAGTCGTTCAAGGCACGACGAGGCGTCCCGAGGGGGGACGCGGGATCAGAAGGCAGGGGGTGCGCGGGGGGCGTCCGGAGGAAGGGGTGCCGGTGGCGGGCTGGAGTCGCTCGAAACGAGGGTGCGATCCGCATCCAAGACCGGAGGCACCGGTGGCACGCGCACCTCATGAGGCAAATCGTACACCCAGTCGGTGCTTGGCGCGGGGACGACGGCCGGCGGAACCGCCAACGGCAATTCATCGCCCGCAACGAAGCAACCGCATGGAGAATCTGGTCCATCGGCCTGAGATTCGGACGGGCAACAGGAGCCCTCGGCGGCCGGTTCGGCCTTGTCGGGACAACAGGTGTGCGATTGTGCCGGGACCGGCTTCGAGCAGCACCCTCCCTCGACCTTGGACCCGGTATCGGGGTTGCAGCACGCGGACGGGCAAGTCGGGCGAGAGCCAACCACGGGAACCGTTGCCAGCAGGACAACCGCCACCGTCGTCAGACCTAATCGTTGAATCCAGTTCATCGCCCAGTACCTTCAAACTCTTTTTACCACAGGAGGGTTCCATGGTCCTTCTTCCCAGCTTTCAGAATTTGTTGAAAGTTCATCGCCCTTTCGAGTCATACTCTGGGGCAACGTGGCGGCGACGATGGAAAAGGCACCTTGGCAAACCCAAGGCGAAGAGAAGCGAGAGGCCGTTCGGGAGATGTTCGCCGAGATCGCTCCCACCTACGACTTCGCCAACTCCGTTATGAGCCTGCGTCGCCATCGCCGCTGGCGGTCCCAGGCGGTATCCCTGCTCGGCCTTCGCGCCGGCGACGACGCCCTCGACATCTGCTGCGGCACCGGCGACTTCCTCGCTCCGCTCCGACGAGCCGTCGGTCCGACGGGCCGGATCATCGGGGTCGATTTCTGCCTTCCGATGCTCGCCGTCGCCGCGACCAAGACTCGCGGCCACTCATCGCTCGGGCTGGGCGACGCGTGCCGGCTCCCCATCCAGAGTGAAGCCGTCGATGCGATCACGGTCGGGTGGGGGATCCGCAACACGCCCAACATCGATCTTGCCCACGCCGAGGCGTATCGTGCGCTTCGCACCGGCGGTCGCTTCGTCTCGATCGATATGGCGTTGCCCCGATCGGCCTTCCTACGGGCCGCCTCACGCTTCGTCGCTCACCGCCTCCTGCCACTACTCGGATCGATCCTCGGCAAGCGACGCGCCTATACCTACCTCCCGAAGAGCACGGAGACGTTCCTCTCGCGCGAGGCGCTCGCGGACTCGATGCGCCGAGCGGGATTCGTCGACGTCACCTGGTCGGATCGGATGGCCGGCAACGTCTGCATCCACTTCGGGAGGAAGCAATGAACCCGATCACCGAGTTCACCCGTCCGTCCCGAGACGTGATGGCCGGAATCGCCGAAGACGTCGCCCGAGTCGAAGTCGCGCTCCGCGAGGCGGTGCGCTCGGACGTGCCGCTCGTCGAGGACGTCGGACGGCATACCCTGGACGCAGGAGGAAAGCGTCTGAGACCGGCGTTCGTCGCTCTCAGCGCCAAGGCGGTCGGCCGCCCCTACGATCCGAACCGAGCCGTGCAGCTCGGGGCCTGCCTCGAAATGGTCCACATGGCGACGCTGATACACGACGACGTGATCGACCATTCCGATACACGTCGCGGGCGGCCAACCGCGGCCGCGCTGTTCGGCAACACCGGCAGCATCCTCTCCGGCGATGCACTCCTCGCCAAGGCGATGGTCATCCTCGCCGATGATGGCGATCTCGCCATCATCCGAGCCGTGAGCCGAGCCGTCGTCGAGATGGCCGAAGGCGAAGCCCTCGAACTCGCGACCCGGGGCAATTTCGAACTCAGCGAAGCCGAGCACCGGAGAATCCTCCGAATGAAGACCGCCTCGTTCGTCGAGTGCTGCTGTCAGGTCGGGGCCCGTCTCGCCGCCGCCGACGATCTGGTGCGCGATGGGCTCACGGAGTACGGTCATCACCTCGGGATGGCCTTCCAGATCGTCGATGATCTCCTCGACTATCGCGGGGACCGCGAGGCGACGGGCAAACCGATCGCCACGGACTTCCGGGAAGGGTGCGCGACCCTCCCCCTCATCGCGTTGCGCGATCGACTGAGCGACGAGGAACTCGCTGTCGTGTGCCGGAAGTTCGGCAACGGGGTCGCCGACGACGAGCTCAGAATGATCGGCGAGTGGATGGAGCTTCGCGGGGCGTACGCAGCCGCCGAAGAAGCCGCACAGGCCCATGTTCGAGCCGCACTCGAAGCCCTTTCCCCAGTCCCGACGAGCGATGCCAAGATATTGCTTCAGGAGATCGCGACCTTCGTTCTCCGGCGCGACGCGTGAGCCAGGCGCCGATTCGGCTCGTCATCTTCGACCTCGACGGCACCCTTTATCGCGGCTCCGAGCCCACGCCTCACGCGGCGTCGGCCTTGGTACGGTTGCGTGAGGCCCGCATCGCGGTCCGGGCGTTCACCAACAATTCCGGGGCGACCGCCCAAGACCTCAGCCATAAGTTGACGTCGATGGGGCTCCCTTTTGGCGAGGACGAGGTGCTTGGAACCGGCATGCTGGCCGCAGACCTGTGCCTCGCGCGCGGTTGGTCCGAAGTGCTCGCGATCGGCGAGCCCGGACTCCACGCTTGCCTCACCGAAGCCGGAGTCGACTCGCAGTCGGCTAGGCCGCAGGCCGTCATCGCGGGCATCTGTCGCTCGTTGACCTACGGGCTCCTGGATCGGGGGCTCCAGGCCCTGGTTGGCGACGCGTCCTTCGTTGCGACGAACCGAGACGCGACCTACCCCCTCGAGCAAGGGCGGATCGAACCCGGCGCGGGGGCCATCGTCGCAGCCCTCGAAGCCTGTTCGGGCATCGAGCCGTACGTGCTCGGCAAACCGAGCCCGGACGGCGTCACCGCCCTCATCCGCGGAGCCGAGGTTTCGCCGACCGAGACGGTGGTGGTCGGCGATCGCCTCGACACCGATCTGGCTGCCGCTGTTCACGCCGGCGCGCGAGGTCTACTCGTGCTCACGGGGGTCACCTCCTCGGCTCCGGCCGGGATCGACGCGATCACGGACCTCGGCGCTCTCCCCGCCTGGATCGAGCGCGCATAATCGGCCATGATCGGGTTACTTGCCGTCACCACTCTCGTCGGTGCGGCCGATCGCACGGCGATCCTCGACCACGCGTTCGCCGTCTGGGCCGGGACCCCGGCGATGCGGATCGAAGACGCTTACAAGTGGCTCTTCCATGCCACGCTGGGGGGCGAACACGCCGTCCGCGACGACGCCGGCCCGCGAGCGTGGATGGAACGTGAGTGGTCGAGCCTCGGTCCTCCGAAGCGTGGAGAGCCGCTGGTCGTCGCTCTCACCCCCGACCGCCGACTCCTTCGCGTCCAATTGCGGCCCTACCGAGCTCTCGGAGGAGATCGCGACATGCTTCTGGCCCTGTTCGTGAGTTCGGCCGAACGATTCCGAGGGGATCGACGCGCCTTCCGAGCGACATGGGACGCGCTCGGCGATCGCCTCGCCCGCCGTCCGTGGCACCACTTGACATCGAGAGCGTGGAAGCACCTCGACCGAAAGGTCCGCTCCGTGGGATTTCCCGCCATCGACCATTCGCCCGCCTATCTTCAGCGTTACGATCCGGCGTACCGCGTCATCGATGGGTCGCTCTGGACGGGGCTTGGGGCGGGCTCACCGTGAGTCGGACGCTCCTCGTGGGCTCACACACGAGCTCCTGGCGGGAGTGGGTGCGAGACCGGGCTCGGGGTCGCGATGTGCTGATTCTCGATCCAGCCGACGGCTCGCACGGGCCGCCCTGCCGGTTCGTCCTTCTCCGAGAGGGTAAAGCTGTCGAGTGGGCCTTTGCGGGGGCGATCGATCCCACCCGAGACCCGATCCGCACCCTGGCCGAAGCAAGCCGCCTCCTCGGTCACTGTCGTGCCGAGGTCGTCGTCCAGTTGTACGGTTACCGCGCGACACCGGTCGGGAGACACTTGAACCTGGCTATCGCGCAGATCGTGAAGCCGGACGAGATTCTCGTCGCGGACGGCACGCCGCTCGACCTCAGGGGCTGGCCGGTCGGCCCCCAAACGATCGCGACCGAGGTCGGATTTCCCGACCTCGTCCAGCAAGCTCAGCGTCGGGCTCGTTGGATCGAGTTGCTCGACAGGAGCGTGGAGCATGCGATCGATCTGCGCCAGATCGCGATTCAGGGAGCCCGGCTCGGGAGTGGGATCTCCGTTCACCTGAGCGAACTCGAACCGGTTCTCCACGCCGAGGTTGCCGGGGGAAGCATCCTCTTGGTCGCACCGCGCGACATTGGCGAAGGCGAAATCTCGCAGGCGATCTCCTTCGGCCATGCGTCGCGAGCCCACATCGTCGAGCCGGAGGCCTACGCGGGCTTGCTCGTCAGCTTCGCCCGTCAAGATGGGGAGGATTTCGCGCTTGGCATCTTGGAGTCGATCGACTTCGTGAGCGGCATCGTCCGCGTGAAGAGCCCGGCGGTTGCGCCCGCTCCGGTACGCATCCTTAAGTTCGGCGGGCTCCGCCTCGATCGCTCGGGCAAGGAGCTGGGGGAGGTGAAACCGTGGGCGGTCTGACCCGAGTCCGGCTCGGCTACACGCCTCCGCCCGAGGCGCTTACGGAACTCCGCCACGCGTTGGCAGACCTGGCCGTCCTCGGCCTCGAGCCGGATCCGGAGGCCGAAATCCTGGTTGGAGGGCGTTTCGATGACGCGGACCTCGACGGGCGTTCCCTCCGCGCCGTCATCGTTCCCTGGGCGGGCATTCCCGAGAGGCTCGCCGAGCAGCTTCGAGTCCGGCCACACGTCGATCTCCATAACCTCCATCACAACGCCTCGACGACCGCAGCCCTCGCGGTGGGCTTGCTTCTGTCGGCCGCACGAGGCATCGCCGAAGCGGACCGGCAGATGCGTCAAGGAGTCTGGCGCGGTCGGATGACCGAAGACCGGGGCGTACTCCTCTCCGGCAAGCGAGCGACGATTCTGGGTTACGGCGCGATCGGGCACTGCGTCGGCGAAGTGCTCACGGCGCTCGGAATGACCGTCGACGGCATCCGGCGATCCAACCGGGATCGACTCGACGACGCCCTCGCCCGCAGCCACGTGCTCGTGATCTGCGCCCCGCTCACACCCGAAACGCGGGGTCTGATCGATCGGCAACGGATCGAGATGCTTCAGACTCCTCGCCTTTTGGTGAACGTCGGACGCGGAGCGATCGTGGAAGAGCGCGCCTTGTACGAGTGTCTTCGGGACGGAACGTTGTTCGGCGCAGGCGTCGACGTGTGGTACCGATACCCCCAGGAGGGCGACGAAGCCCCAGTCTGGCCATCGGAGTACCCGATAGCGGACCTGATGAACGTCACCCTGAGCCCGCATCGCGCAGGGGACGGAGAGGGGATCGAGGGGCTACGGGCGCAAGCCGTCTGCTCCGTGCTGCGTGACCTCTGCCTCGGACGCCCGTGCCGCCCGGTCGACCTGGATCGTGGGTACTGAGGGCTGCGCCAACGCATGCATAATGAGGCGGTGAGCACCGTTTCGCCGCCCCTCTCGCTTTGGAACGTTCGCGAGCGAAACTCCGAGGCGGAGTCGCGCCTCCAGCGCGAACTCGGCATCGGTCCGTTGCTCGCGCCGATGCTGGTCGGCCGGGGCTACGATGAGCCGGCGGCGGCCACGAAGTTTCTCCACCCGAGTCTTGACGACCTCCATCCGGGGAGTCTCCTCCCCGATTTCGACGCGGCGGTCGGCGAAATCCTCGCCGCCAAGGAGCGCGGCGACCGCATCTTCGTGCACGGCGACTACGATGTCGACGGGGTCACGAGCGCGGCCCTGTTCACCCGGTTCCTCCGCACCCTGAAGTGTGACGTGGTCGTTCACGTACCCCACCGGATGCGTGAAGGCTACGGCATCCACCAGGACGCCGTCCAATCGGCCCGCGAGAGCGGTGCCAAGCTCTTTTTGACCTGCGACTGCGGCGCGAACGCCCACGACCAAGTCCTTGCTGCGCATGAGGCTGGGATGCGCGTCGTCGTGACCGACCACCACGAAGTCGGCGAGACCCTGCCGGAAGCAGAGGCGATCGTCAACCCGCATCGCCGTGATTCGGTCTACCCCTTCCCCGAGCTCGCCGGGGTCGGCGTCGTGTTCAAGGTTTGCGAGGGCATCACGAGGGCGCTCGCTCACCCCGTCCATGCGTTCCATCGGGCTTTCCTCGACCTCGTCGCCCTCGGGACGGTCGCGGATGTCATGCCGCTGATCGACGAGAACCGGGTCTTCGTCCGCCACGGACTCCCCCTGATCCTGGGTTCGAAGAAGCCCGGCATTCAGGCCCTGTTGGACGTTTCCGAGTGCCGATTCGCGAGCATGGACGAACTCAAGGCGTGGCACATCGGCTTCCGGCTCGGTCCCCGGCTGAACGCGGCCGGGCGGATCGACGACGCGGCACTCGCGCTCGACCTGCTCATGCAGGCCGATCCGGCCGAAGCGAAGGACGTCGCCGCGAAACTCGACGTGCTCAACGAAGAGCGCCGAGCCGAGCAGAACCGGATCTTGGACGAAGCGATCGAGATAGTCGAGGGCCAGGGCCTTGCCGAATCTCCGATCCTGATCGTCGCCGGAGAGGGTTGGCACTCCGGGATCATAGGGATCGTCGCGGGCAAACTCGCCGAGAGGTACCACCGCCCGACCTTCGTCATGCACCTCGACCGCGAGCGTGGAACCGTCAAGGGCTCCGCACGATCGATCCCGGCCTTCCACTTGGCCGATGCCCTTCAGGCCCACCGATCCATGCTTCTGAGCGGGGGCGGTCACGCCGCCGCCGCGGGGTGTGCGGTCACGGTCGAGCAGTTCGAAGGGTGGAGGGAGTCGATGCTACAGTACGCCGCCGAGGTCTTGGACGCCGACGATCTCGTGCCTCGATGGGACATCGACGCGATCGTCGAGCCGGCCGAAGTCACAGCACGGACGGTTGATGAGCTCGCACGACTTGAGCCCTTCGGATCCGGCAATCGCACGCCAATGTTCGCCGCCCACGGACTCATCCTCACGGAGATCAAGACCACGAAGAGTCCCGACCACGTGATGCCGATCTTCCGCGACGCCCGAGGCCGTGTGATCCGCACCAAGGGATTCGGACTGGGCGAGCGATTCCAAGACGTCGCGATCGGAGCAACCGTCGATGTGGTCTTCACTCCCGAATTGGAGGAGTACCAAGGGGAACGCTACCTGAAGTGGAATCTGAAGGACTTCGTGGTTCGCTAGGTTTCATGCCGAATCGGCAGCCGAGAAGGAGTACCCCCGTGCGGGGAGTCGCAAGACTCCCCCCGCAAGTAAACTCCGGTCATGGCCCTCGCCCCGGTACTCGAGTCCTTGATTGCGCGTCGCGAACTCGTGCCCGAGGAGGCCCGCAGCCTGATCACACGCCTGATGGACCCCGAAACTCAGGATGCCGCGATCGCGGGCGTGCTCGTTGCGCTGCGATGCAAAGGCGTCACCGGGCGCGAACTCGCGGCCTTTGCATCCGTACTCCGCGATCAGTCGCTGGGCCTATCCCACGAGTTCCCTACTCTCGTCGACACCTGTGGTACCGGGGGTGGACGCCCCTCGTTCAATCTCTCGACCGGGGCCGCCATCGTCGCGGCCGCCGCCGGCGCGCGAGTCGCCAAGCACGGCAATCGGGCCGTAACGAGCGCGTGCGGAAGCGCCGACGTCCTTGAGGCGCTCGGGGTCGTGCTGCACGCCGAACCCGAACATCTCGTCCACGTCCTGGAAAGGACCGGTATCGCGTTCCTCTTCGCGCCTCAGCACCATCCCGGGGTCCGGCACGTCGGGGCCGCCCGCAAGGCGCTTGGCGTGCGGACCGTCTTCAACCTCCTTGGCCCGCTCGCCAACCCGGCCGGAGCGAAGCGTCAACTGATCGGCGTTTACGAAGCCGCACTGATCCGGCCGGTCGCCGAAGCCCTCCAACTGCTCGGATGCGAACATGGGCTGGTCGTCCACGGCGAGGACGCGCTCGACGAGATTTCGCCCTGTGGGCCGACCCAAGCCATTGCGGTCCTTCCCGACGAACTCGTCGAGCTCACGTTGACGCCCGAGGACTTCGGCATTGAATCCTTGTCCACCGCCGATACCTTGCCCGGCAACGACCTGGCCGACAATGCGGCGCTGTTGCGGGAGGCGCTCGGCAACCCCGCGTCCCCTCGTGCCCATGCCCTGATTCCCAACGCCGGCGCCGCGCTCGTCCTTGCCGGGCTCTCCGACAGTTGGATGGCAGGCGGAGCCCTCGCGCGCCGGGCCATCGAGTCGGGTGCAGCCCTCCGCTTACTCGACGAGTTCGTGACCCTCACGCGAAGCCTATGAGCAAGCTCGACGAAATCCTCGCCATGAAACGGCGCGAGGTCGAAGCCGCCCAAGCGCGTCGTCCGGAAGCAGACCTGCGCGCACAGCTTCCTGACCTCGATCCGCCGCGTGGGTTCCTTCGGGCCCTCGAAGCGTTCCCCGGCATTGGACTGATCGCCGAGGTAAAGAAGGCGAGCCCGTCCGAGGGCGTGATTCGGGCCGACTTCGATCCCGCGGAGATCGGATCGATCTACCGACAAGCCGGTGCCCAATGCCTGAGCGTGTTGACCGATCGACCTTACTTTCAGGGCGCACCGGAAAACCTGAGGCTTGCCCGTGAAGCGTCCGGGCTCCCGTGCCTGCGCAAAGACTTCATCGTGGACCCCTATCAGATCGCGGAGTCCCGAGCCCTCGGCGCCGATGCGATCCTCTTGATCGTTGCCGCGCTCGGAGATGGGGAGCTCCTGGCGTTTCGCGAAGAGGCCGAGTCCCTCGGGATGGACGCGCTTGTGGAGACGCATACCGAAGGAGAGGCGGACCGTGCCTTGGCGTCCGGCGCAAGGCTCATCGGGGTCAACAACCGGGACCTTGCGACATTCAAGACCGACCTTGCGACGACGGAACACATCGCCTCGCGCCTGCCTGGGGGCATCTTCCTCGTGAGCGAGAGTGCCCTCCACACCCGGGACGACGTCGAGCGCGTCGCGCGATATGGCGCGCGCGCCGTGCTCATCGGCACCGCATTCTGCCGCTCAACCGACATCGCCGCCAAAGTCCTCGAGGTGATGGGCCGGTGACGTGGATCAAGATCTGTGGTTTGACCTCGATCGCCGACGCGGAGTGGGCGCTGGAATGCGGTGCGAATGCGCTTGGAGTCGTGTTCGAGCCGTCCAGCCCACGGTCGCAACACCGTGATGACATGAGGGGGATTCAGCCAGGGATCGCCGTCGCGGTCTACGGTCCCCTCCCCGAGTCCGGACTGCGGCCCGATTTCGGCGGCATCCAGTACGTCGTAGGGCGCGAGGAGGATAGGTTGCCCCGAAACCGCTTTCGGTGTCAGCGGCCCCAGCCTGGCGAGCTGGCCGCCGACGTGATGGCGGAGGCTCATCCGCCGAACGACGCGGCACGGCGCGATTTCGTCGTGCTCGACGCCTATTCACCGGATGGTTATGGTGGTACTGGGAAGCGGCTCGACCTTGAGTTCGCGGCCGATTTCGTCAGACTCTGCCCGTTTCCCGTGGTTCTCGCGGGCGGGCTGACCCCGGACACCGTCGGTGCTGCCATCGAGCGCGTGCGTCCGTTCGGAGTCGATGTGAGCAGCGGCGTCGAGGCCGAGATCGGACGCAAAGACCGCCGCAAGGTGCTCGATTTCTGCGAAGCGGTCCGCGCGGCTAGCTCTTCGCGCGGCGGCTGATCCGGATACTTCTCCGTTCGGTGAACTCCCACTTCAGCCCAGCCGCCCGCGTCAGATTGTCGAGTGCGTACTTGAGCGACGTCTTGATAAGGAATGCATCCAGCCGGTAGTCCGGAACTTCGGGGGCGATCTCGATGTCGATCCCCGCTTGCCGCCCCAAGTCGGCCATCAGTTCGGCCAGGGGTGCGCGCTGGAAGCGAGTGGTGACGACCGTCTTGAGCACCGACGCGGGGAGTCGGCTCGTCGGAGGAGCCGGTTTCGGCTCTGCGGGCTTGGCGATCGGCTGGGGTTCGATCGGCTTGGGGGTCGGCTTCTTGCTGAGGAACCAGATCCCGTTCTGGACTTCGTATCGAAGCGAAGCCGTCTTGCAGACGATCTCAAGCGCCTCTTCGAACGGCATCTCGGTCAGCGAGAGGTAGAGCACGAAGCGGATGTTAGGTTCGAGCACGAAGTCCTTCTTCGCCTGTCCGAAGAGATCGGTGAGAACGGTGCGCACATCCGTACCCTTCGCCGCGATCGTGACTTTCGGCTGATTCCGCGTGTCTTGTGGGAGCTCTTGCGCGGAGGCCCCAAGCGCGAGAGCGGAGACGAAGATCAGAAGGAGTCGCTTCATGGTCGGATCGGATTTCCTTGCGAGTCGTAGACGCGGATACCGCCTCCCTTCGCGGCGGGCTTCTTGACCGTCGCGCGGCGGAGGGTCGAGCGTCGGGGAGCCTGAGACCGCACCCGACGAATCGGTCGCCGATCGGTCGGCTTGGCCTTGACCTCCGGCACCGGCGGGGCTTGGACGGGCTTCGCCGGTGGCGGTGTTTCGACTGCGGGGGCAGCCTCCTCGGCTCCGGCGTTCATTGCCTCGATCACAAAGGCGGCGGCGGCGCGCTCCTCATCGGGAGTCGCCGGCGGCTGATCGATCGTGTCGAGCGGATAGGCACCCTCGTTCGAAGCCGCCTCGAGGGCCAGTTCGGACGCCACGACGTCGGGTTCGTTCTTCGCCGGCGTCGGTGCGGGCGCGGTGGACGTGCTGACCGGGGTGGTTTCGGGAGCCGGACTGGCGGCTCGGGTCGGTGTTTTCGCGGTCGCGAGCCGATCGCCGAACAGGCGAGTCGGGTCGCTGAAGAAGCTCATCGCGACCAGCACAGCGGCGAGGCCGATCGAGTAGACCAGCGGCTTGCCCATTGGCGTGCGCGGACGAGCCTCGACGACGGCTGATTCAGGTTGAGTTTCGGTCGGTTTCTCCCGAAGTGGGTTCCATTTGGACGGAGCCTTCGAGGGCTTCGCTGCTGGGGCAGGAGCTTGCTGGGCGAGGAGTTCGAGGCGCTTCGTCGCCAGCATCCGCCGACAGTCGGCGCACTCGGCGATGTGGTCTTCAAGTTCGCCGAGCACGTCCTCACCGAGGGGATCGCCACTCAGGAAGAGGTTCATCTGGGCCTGCGCCAACCGACACTCGATGTTTGCAACCGCCATAGCTCTCAAATCACTTCAGGTTTCGGATCGGGAAACGGGGTGTCCCATCTCGATTCTCGGCGTGACCCTGCCGGATCCTTAGGACGGCTCCAAGAAAAAGTGCCCTCGTTCGTCGTTGGAAGGAAGTGCCCGATTTCGTGCCGGCTTTTGGGCTCCGAGGCCGCGAACATGTTACGATGGGAGGCATGAGTCGCTCGACGCTCTTCCGTGATGTCATGCGCACGTTCGATCTTGCCCGGGAGTTCGAGGCATCTGGCGTATCCACTTCCGAGGGGCTTGAGCGCCTCGGGGAACGTCGCACGAGCCGTCGTGAACTGCTTGTCGGGGCCGGTGCGGCTGCCCTCGCGCTCTCGCCGGCGGGCGCCATCGCCCGTCGTTGGTCAAGCCCACCGCGGATTGCGATCGTGGGGGGAGGATTGTCTGGCCTCGTCTGCGCCGATCGACTCCAGAGTAAGGGGGTCCGCGCGACGATTTTTGAGGCAAGCTCGCGACTCGGGGGTCGCTGCTTCAGCAATCGCTCGCTCGTCCCAGGCATGGCCGCGGAGAACGGCGGCGAGTTCATCGACACCGGCCACAAGACGATGCTGGCCTATGCCAACGAATTCGGACTCGCGAGGGAAACGGTGACCCATCAGGTCGGGGAAGAACGGTTCTACTTCTTTGGCCGGCAATGGACCGAATCCCAGGTGGTCGACGAGTTCCGTGAGGTTGTCGCACGCATGCAGCCCGACTTGCGGGCGATCAGCGGCTCAGCCGGCTTTCGTTCCAACAACCAGGCCGACATCGACTTCGACCACACCGATCTTGCGTCCTACTTCGCGTCCCGGTGCTCGGGCTTCCCGCTCCTCGAGGCGGTGCTGAACGAGGCGTACTTGGCCGAGTACGGGCTTGAGACGTCTGAGCAGAGCACGCTCAATTTCCTTGGATTCATGCGACTGAACAAGCAGTCGAAGTTCGAGCCGTTTGGAGTCAGCGACGAGCGTTACCACCTCGTCCGGGGCAACGATGGCATCGTCCAGGGGTTGGCGGCCAAACTGACGAGCCCGATCTACACGGGAGCGCGGCTGACCCGCCTCGGACGCAACGCGGTGGGAGAGTACTTGCTCTACTTCAATGGGTCGAGCGTTCCGGAGCGCGCGGATGCCGTCATCCTGACGCTCCCCTTCACGGTGCTGCGAACCATCCAGCTCGACGCCTCGCTTGGATTATCGGCTGACAAGATCCGCGCGATCCAGACGCTCGGTTATGGAACGAACGCCAAGACGATGGTCGCCTTTGGTGGACGCCCCTGGGCATCCCGCTACGGTGCGAACGGCGGCTGCTACTCGGATCTTGCCAACGTCCAGAACACTTGGGAAACGAATCGGATCAATGCCGGGGCGAGAGCGGTTCTCACCGACTACGCGAGCGGCGTCCGGGGCGCACAATTGCGCACGAACCGTGTCCAGAACCAGGTCTCGGGGTTCCTCGCCGATCTCGACCTCGTCTTTCCGGGCGTCCGCGCCGCTGCCACCCGGTCGGGGGCAAGTTGGGTCGCCCACCTCGAGCACTGGCCCAGCAATCCGCTGTCGCTCGGATCGTACACCTGCTACAAGCCCGGTCAGTTCACCGGGATCGAGGGCCTCAACGGTGAAGCGGCGGGGCTCCTCAAGTTCGGAGGCGAGCACGCGGACTCGTTCTACTCCTGGCAGGGGTACATGGAAGGGGCCTGCTTGAGCGGAATCCGGACGGCCGACGAGGTGCTGGCCGACATCCGAGCCGGACGCCTCTGACGAGCAGCGAGGTCCCGGCCACCCGGCATTCGGTCGGCCCGGGGCGATAGACTGGAGGTTCGGTCATGTCCGTCATCCACCAGGAGAAGCAGAACCGACTCGATCTGCGCCAGCTGATGTTTCCGGCGGTGCTCCTGGGCGTGTTTCTGGTCTTCTTCTTCCGGCTTTGGTACCTCCAGGTCATGCATGCGCCGGCCTTGATCGAGAAGGCCGACACGTTTCGGAATTCGACGATCCCGAAGGCGGCCCCACGTGGGCGAGTTCTCGACCGCAACGGCGTGCTTCTTGCCGGGGTTCGACCCGAAATCGTCGTGACCGCGCTCCCTGGAGTCGTCAAGAAGCACCCGGAGTCGATCGACACGCTCGCGACAATGCTCGGCGCACCCAAGGAGGATCTCCTTGACAAGATCAAGGAGGGCGAGTGGCGTCCGTTTGCCCCGACACCGGTCTTCATGAATGCGCCGATCGACGTCGCGACTCGGGTCGCGGAGAAGAGCGAAGAACTGCCCGGCCTCGGAGTCGAAACGATGCCGATGCGCTACTACCCGGATACGGTGAGCTTCTCCCACCTCCTTGGCTACGTCGGAGTACCCTCCGAGAAGAACGTCGAGCGTATCGAGAAGTGGAACGTGGAGCCTGCCGACTACGTGGGCAAGATCGGGCTCGAGTACATCTATGAGCGCGAGCTCATGGGTGCGTTCGGCTCGGAAGAGATGGAGGTCGACGCGCGGCGGCGACCGCTCCGAACGATCGAGCGAAGCAGTCCGTTGCCAGGTAAGCAGCTCATCCTCGGGCTCGATGCCGAGCTCCAGAAGTTCGCGACCGACGAATTGACCCGCCGCGGCTTCCGCGGCGCGGTGGCCGCAGTCGATCCGCGCAGTGGCGAAGTACTGACGCTCTGCAGCAACCCAACCTACGATGCCGGCCAGTTTTTGGGCGGAATCAGCCGGAAGGAGTTCGCCGCGCTCAACAGCGACCCCGGCAAGCCACTGCTGAACCGCGCGATCTACTCGGCCTACGCCCCCGGATCGACGTTCAAGATCGTGACGACGATCGCCGCGATGCAAACCGGCCACTTCAGTCCCACCCAGACTTTCTTCTGCCCGGGCTACTACCGAATGGGTCGTCGCAACTTCAAATGCCTCGGAAACCACGGCGCGGTGGCATTCGAGCGTGCGATGGCAAAGTCGTGCAATACCTACTTCATCTCGCTCGGCATGAAAGCGGGTCCCGAAGCGATCCAGCGTGCGTGCGCCGATCTCGGCCTCGGCAAACCCACCGGAGTCGATCTCCTCGGAGAGGGCAAGGGGTTCGTGCCGAGCATGGACAATATCGACCGCTGGTCGGCCGATGGCAAGTGGTGGCCCGGCGACACGGCGAACTTCTCGGTCGGGCAGGGCGCGATGGCCGTCACCCCGTTGCAGATGGCTTCAGTGATCGCGCTCGTCGCCAATCGCGGCATCTCTTACCGGCCCCATCTGGTGCGGGCGGTCGTCGAGCCCGGCGATCAGGTCATGAAGCCGGTCCAGCCGCAAGTTCTAGGGCGGGTCGAGGCCTCCGATGCGTTCTGGAGCACGCTCCAGCGCGGACTCGTCCAGGTCATCGAAGGAGGTACCGCCACCCGCGTCGCCAAGACTCCGGGCCTCACATGGGGCGGCAAAACGGGCTCGGCCGAGAACCGTCGCGACAGCAAGACCCACAGTTGGTTCGTGGCGTTCGCTCCCGCCGACGATCCGAAGATCGCGATCTGTGTGATGCTGGAAAACGCAGGGCACGGAAGCGATGCGGCCGCTCCGGTGGCGGCGGCCATCGTCCGCCACTACCTGGCGAAGACCGGGCGTTAAATGCAGAAGGGTCCCGGGCCGATGGCCCGGGACCCTTCTCGATTGCGGCGAACTTCCTACTCGGTTCGGGTCATCGTGACGTTGGCGTTCATGGGCGGAATACCCTCTTGGAACACGACGTCCTTCATTTTCGCTTCGAGCTTGATGACCTCGCCGGTCTCCTTGTCGAGCCAGGCGGTGCCTTCGGCGCTCGACGGACGATCGCCGCTGGTCTCCTTGTAGGTCCAAGTCACCTTGTAGGCCGTCCACTTGCCGAGCTTGTCCTCGCCGACCAAGGTGTAGCTGCCCTTGGCCGACGGAGTGCCCTTCTTGTCATCCTTCGCAAGGTCGCGATCCCAACTGCCGCCGATCGCGATCTCCTTGTCCGGATAGAGGAAGCTCGACATCTGCTCCATGCGCGGGTTGTCCATGCCCGCGGCCGACTTCGTGGAGACCAGCGCACCGTTGCGGCTGTACGTGTTCGTCGTCGTCTGATCGCCCTGGCCGCTCGGGTCGGCCATCTCCTGACCGTCGTCGCCCATCTTGATCTTCATGTCGCTCATCGTCGACTCGATCACGATCTCCTTGTCGCTCACGCTCTTGACCTTGTTCGCGACCTTCATCGAGACCTTGATCTTCATCGCGCCCTGGCCGAAGTCGCCTTCAGCGTCGACGTTCATCATGAACTTCGAGGTGGACCCAGCCTTGGGGTTCCAAGCGATCTTGACGCCCTGAAGAAGAGCGCTCGCCGGCAAGACAAGGATCGCGGTCGCCGCCGCGAGAATTCCAAGAGTGCGTTTCACTTTCATGTCGATTTCGATTCCTCCGAGGGGGTCATACGGGCACCGTCGGCACCGGTTGCGGCCCGACCACCCAATTGCTGCTACTGTACCGGAACCGGAAGCGGCGGAACACTCCGAACGACATTCGCGTAGACTCGGATGGCCTGGACCCGAAAGTCCTGGGTCGAAAGTCCCAGAGCGGTAGTCTAGCGAGAGGCATGAAGAACGGATTCTTTGGGTGGGGTCGCGCCGTGTCGACCTGTGTGGTACTCCTGTCGTCGAGCGGGCTTGTCCTGGGCGATCTGACCTTGGCCGATGCGCTCAAGCGCGCCAAGGAGCAGAACGGCCAGGTTCTCAGTGCTCTGATCGCCGTACGCACCGCCCGCAGCCAGGTGGTCAGCAACGAGGGTGCCTTCCTTCCGACGCTTACCGCCAGTGGCGGTTACGACGTGACCCGGCGCAACGACCAGACCGGGGTCGGCGGCGGGAGCCGCCGTGCGGACTCGACTACCGGCTCGGCCGACGTGACCGCCCGCTGGACTCTGTTGGATAGCGGTGAGCGCGGTTTCTCCCTCGGCTCCTCCCGACGAAACCTCAAGGCCCAGGAGAACACCGCCGTCCAAACTCTCCGCGAAGTCCTCACCACGGTTCACGAACGGTTCTATGACGCCCTTCGAGCCCAGGAACTGCTCAAAGTCCAAGAGGCCCAGCTCGAGCGCGTCCAGAAGATCCTCGACCAGACCAAGGCCCGCGTCGAACTCGGCGACACCCGCCCGATCGACATCCTTCAAGCCGAGGCCGACGTCCTCAACGCCCGCGCGACGGTCTTGCAGGCCCGCAATCGAGTCACGAATTCGGCCGCAACCCTCAAGGCGGCGATCGGGTGGCCCGCCGATGAGCCGCTGCCTGCGCTTGCCCAGATCGGCGAACCCGAAACGCCCGCCATTCCTTACACGCTGAACCAAGCGTTCGCCGATGGCATCCAGCGTCGAGCGGATCTGATTGCCGACCGCCTCGGCATCGAGGCCCAAGGGTTTGCCATCCGGCTGAGTCGGATCGACGCCGGAGTCACTTGGTCGCTGAGCGCGAACGCTTCGAAGACCTTCGGGCCCGACGTCTTCGATCGCACGGGGCTCTCGCTCGAAGCGACGATCCCACTGTACGACGGTCGCCGGAGCCAAGAAGCGATTCGACGTGAGCAACTCCGGCTCGAAAGCCTGCGCGCCACGTACACGCAGTCGGAGCGCAACGTCCGGGCCGAGATCGAAGCGGCGTACAAGGAGTACGACCAGAATCGCGAGGTCCTCGCCGCCGCGAAAGCGGCACTCGCGGCGGCCCGCAAGAACTACGAAGCGGCGATCGGGGCTCAGGAAGCGGGCTCGGGAACCCTGATCCAAGTGTTGACGGCCCAAGTCAGTCTCGTGACGGCGGAATCCACGTATGTGCAGGCGGTCTACGACACGCTCATTTCCGAAGTCAATCTGCGATTGGCCACGGGCCAGGCGGTGCCAGGAGAAGAATGAAGAAAGGTTGGGTCATCGGAATCGTTGCCGCCCTCGCCGGGGCTTTGATATGGTTCCTGTTCCTGCGCGGCGGCAACGGCGATGCGGACATCGAGTTTCGCTATGGCAAGATTGAGGCAGGTGAACTCGTGCGGTCGATCAGCGCGACCGGCCAGCTCGTGGCGTTGACGACCGTCGACGTCAAGTCGAAAGCCGGCGGCAAGATCGTGAAGCTCTCGGTCGACGAAGGCGCCGTGATCAAGAAGGGCGATCTGATCGCAGAGATCGATCCTGCCGACACCCGCGCGACCTTCGATCAGGCGTCGGCCGATCTCCGTTCTGCCGAGGCGCGAGCCGAGCAGGCCCGAATCAACGCGGCGCTTCAGGCGAAGAACTCGGGAACGGCGATCCAGGATGCCGAGGTCGCCGTCGAGCTCGCCAAGCTCCGCCTGGCCCGGGCCGAGGAGCAGAACAGAGCCCAGCCCACGCTCTCAAGCGCATCCCTCCGCAGTGCTGAAGCAAACCTCCGCACCCAGGAGATGGCCCTCGATCAGCTTGAAAAGGTCACGATTCCCCAGACCCGCCGCGAAGCCGAAGGGAATCTCGAGCGGGCGAAGACGGACCTCGACGCCGCCGACAGCGACCTCAAACGCCAGGAAGGCCTCCACGCGCAAGGCTATGTCGCCCTTTCGGCGGTCGAACGGGCACGGAGTACCCGAGCGAGCGCCCAGGCTGCACATAACGTCGCAAAACAACGCTTCGACACCCTCGAACAAGAACTCCGGAATCAGCTTGAAACCCAGCGCAAGCGAGTGGATCAGGCCCAAGCACAACTCGACGAAGCCAAGGCGAACCAGAACCAGATCACGATCTCCGGGAAGAACCTCGAGGAGGCACGCAAGGCGCTGCGACAGGCGGAGTTGAGCCTTGCGCGGGCTCGGGACGAAGCCGCCACCGTCCAGGTTCGCAACGCGGAGGCACGGAGCGCCGAAGCCGGGACCGTGCGGAGCCGCGTCTCCGTCGACAACGCCAAAGTCCAGCTCGACAGCACGACCGTCGTCGCCCCCCGCGACGGGGTCGTGACGCTCAAGTACCTCGAAGAAGGCACCATCATCCCGCCCGGAACGAGCACATTCGCCCAAGGAACCAGCATCGTCCAGATCAGCGACACGACGCAGATGTTCGTGGAATGCGCCGTCGACGAAGCCGACATCGCCCAGGTCAAAGAGGGCCAGGCGGTGCGGATCATCGTCGAGGCGTACCCCGGTCAAGAGGTGCGCGGCAAGGTGACCCGCGTGAACCCTGCCGCAACCACGGCCCAGAACATCACCGCGATCAAAGTCCGGGTGCAGGTTCTGCCCGGTGCCAAGGTCAAGTTGCTACCCGGCATGAACGCCACCTGCGAGTTTTTGACCCTGGAGATGAAGGACGTTCTCATCGCTCCGATGCAGGCGATTCAACGCGAGGGGGACAAGGCGTATGTTCGGATCAAGTCCAGCGACCCTCTCAAGCCCGTCCGACGAGAGGTCAAGCTCGGGGAAGCCGGAAACGAAGGGGTCCAGATTCTGGAAGGCCTCAAGCCGGGTGAAGAGGTCGTGATCGCCGAAATCAACCTCGCACAGCTTCGCGAGACCCAGCGTCGGATGCAAGAGGCCCAGCAGGGCGGCGGCCTCGCCGGCGGTCAAATGGGCCGTCCCGGCGGCGGAGGAGGCGGACCCCGCGGAGGAGGCGGTGCCGGCGGAGGAGGGGCTCGCCCCTCTGGGGGAGGCGGACGCTGATCCGACCCTGAATTTGCGTAGGAAGATGAAGGTGATGTTGTCATGACTCTTGCCGACAGTTTTCAGAGTGCGGTCCGTGCGATCGCCGCGAACAAGCTCCGCTCCGTTCTGACCATGCTCGGGGTGGTGATCGGCGTGGGTTCGGTGATCGCAATGATCGGCATCGGCGAAGGCACCAAGCAGAAGTCCCTCGAGAACATCCGGGTGATGGGCACCGACATGATCACGGTGATGCCGGACTGGCGACGGGGAGGCCAGAGCGGTGGCGTCGGCTCGGGCATGGCCCTCAAGCCCGAAGATGTCGAGGACCTGCGCAAGCTCCCCACGGTCAAGCTCATCAGCGGAGCCGTCCGCAGCAACGACCGGGCCAAGTTCGGCAGCCGAAGCCATCAAACTTCGATCCTCGGCGTCGAGCCGATCATGGCCGTGATCCGGAACGCGACCAAACTCCACTCCGGAGCCTGGTTCACCGAAGCGGACGATGCCCTCATGGAGCGTAAGGCCGTCCTTGGTTACCTTGTCTACGACGAACTGTTCAAAGGCGAGAACGCGATCGGAGCGACGATCAAGATCAAGGGCCAGAACTTCGAGGTCATCGGCGTGGTGGACTACAAGGGTGGCTCGGGGTTCATGAATCCGGATGACCAAATCTACATCCCGCTCAAAACCGCCCAGCAGCGTCTCATGGGGAAGACGAATCTCGACATGATCTCGGTCCAGGCGATCAGTACGGACCTCATGCCGATCGCCCAAACCCAGATCGAAGACACTCTCGCGATCAAGCGACGATCGGCCGCCGGGGAGAACCTCTTCCGCGTGTTCAATCAGGGTGAGATGATCCAACAGATCCAGACCCAAACCCAACTCCTTGGTTTTCTCCTCGCCGGGATCGCGTCGGTTTCGCTCCTCGTCGGTGGCATCGGGATCATGAACATCATGCTCGTCTCCGTCACCGAGCGCACCCGCGAGATCGGTTTGCGCAAGGCGATCGGAGCGAAACGCGAAGGAATCCTGACCCAGTTTCTGCTCGAGAGCGTCGTGATGTGCGTTCTTGGCGGAGCGATCGGCATCGTGCTCGGTTGGCTCGCGACCCGAGTCGTCGCCAAGAGCCTCCAAGTTCCACCGGTCGTCAACACGACCGCGATCGTGATGGCCTTCGGCTTCTCGGTCCTCGTCGGTCTCTTCTTCGGGCTGTATCCCGCCCTCCGCGCCAGTCGGCTCCAACCGATCGAGGCGCTTCGGTACGAATAGCATGGCGATTGAAGTTCACAAGCTCAGCAAGGACTATGTTCTCGGCGACGTCGTCGTCCACGCGCTCCGCGGCGTGGACGTCACGATCGAGGTCGGCGAGTTCGTCGCGATCATGGGACCGTCCGGCTCAGGCAAATCCACGTTCATGAACGTGGTAGGGTGCCTTGACCGCCCGACGTCGGGGGAGTACGTTCTGAATGGCGAGGCCGTCGCGCGGATGAACGACAATCAGCTCGCCGACATCCGAAACCGGTACATCGGTTTCGTCTTCCAGAACTTCAACCTCCTGCCCCGCACGTCCGCGCTCAAGAACGTCGAACTCCCATTGATGTACGCGGGAATGAAGAATCGGCGCGAGAAGGCGATTGCGGCGCTCGACAAAGTCGGGCTGGGCCAGCGGATGGACCATCGACCGAACGAGCTCTCCGGCGGCCAGCAACAGCGCGTCGCCATCGCGCGGGCGATCGTCAACGACCCCGTTCTGATCCTCGGCGACGAACCCACCGGTAACCTGGACTCGCGCACGTCTGAGGAGATCATGGCCCTCTTCCAGGACCTCAACCGCAACGGCAAGACGGTGGTGATCGTCACCCATGAAGAGGAGATCGCGCGCCACTGTAAGCGAATCATCCGCTTCAAAGACGGAAGGATCCAACTTGACGAACCGGTGAAGGACCCCATCGACGCGCGCGAAGCGATCCGTCACCTCCCTGATCCGGACGCCGAGATCCCGACCCCGCAACCCGAACCGACCGCGGTCGCGGTCCCCCGATTCGAAGTCTAACGTTCCTTATCGCGACGGAAGCGGCGGCGACGCAGGATCGGCGTAAGGAACATTCCGACGCCGGAGATCGCGAGCCCGAGAAGCACGATCGCAACGAGGGGGAGGCCGTACCGCTTGAGCAAGTCGGAAAAGAAACTGAGGTCGTGGATGTCCTCGGCGAGTTGATCCGTGCGCTTGGCAACCTGGAGCACTTTCCCCGACGATCCATCGACTTGGACCTCGTGGTATCCCTCCTTGCTCAGCACCTTGAAGACGTTGCTGCCGGGGCGGTAGTCGATGCGGGAAATGTCCTTGTGGGACTTGAGCTCTGGGATCCCGACCTGGAATGCCGCCTCTGCGGCTGTGTGCAGGGAAATCACTTCATCGAGGGCCTCCATCGCCGCCCCGTCGGCTTCCGGCGGCCTCACCCAGCCAAAGCTGTCCTTCGTCGCGAGCAGAAAACCGGTGACGGCGATGACGGCCAGGAATAGGGCGGCGAAAATGCCGATCCAGCGATGCAAGGCGCGGGTCGAGCGGAACACGATGAAATCCTACTCTCCGAGGGCTACCGCCGGTTCCTAGCCGAGCGAAACGCGACGACCGTCGCTTCGGCGATCGCACGGAATCGGTCCGAGCCGGCCGATTCGCTGCCGACCACGGCGCGTTCGGTCTCGCCCCGGCGCACGCGACCGACGACCGTCACCTGCGAGCCGTCCGTGGCCAGCACGACATCGTCGATCGTCATCGACGCGCCGAGATCGGCGCGCTCGATGGCTTTTGCCGTGGCCATCGCAACGCGCAGGGCGGGATCCTCTTCGCCAAGGTGGATCCCGGCTCGCCGTTGCCCGTCGACGCTGAGAACGACGATCGTCGGCGCGGCGGCGTCGGCCTCGACCGCGAACACAGCCAACTCTTCTCCCGTTGCCGCCGACGCAAGAGGGTCCTCGGACTCCCCCGCCTTGCGCCGGGCCTTCGCCGCAAGGCACTCCTTGCTCGCGAGGTTGATCAGCGCATCGACGGTGGCCGCGAAGTGGACGTTTTCGCGCTCCTTTGTACGTTTGCCTCCACTCTGGCCGATGCTGACCTCGACCGCCCCGTCGACCCCTTCGAGATGCACATGATCGAGCGCGCCGCGAAGCTCGAACAGGAGATCTTCGACCTCCTCCCGGGCCCGAACCGATCCGATCGCGAACTCATCGCCGCCGAACCGGACGAGCACGTCGGAGTTGGCATCGACCCGATCCCGGAGGAGACCGGCGATCGCAACCAGCACCTGGTCGCCGACAATGTGTCCGTATTGTTTGTTGTAGTTGCCGAAGTCGTCGATGTCGAGGAAGAGAATCGAGATTTCGCGGCCCTGCTTCAGAGATTCCATTCCCCACTCGCGAAGGGTGTCGGACCAGTTGAGGTTCGTGAGCGGATCGTACGATCGACCCATCTCCTGCAAGAGCATGATCGGGGTGAGGACGCCGCAGAACGCTCCCTCCCGCAGGACGGGGATCGCCTCGATACCCGACTCGACAAACGCCGCAGCGGCCCGCTTCACCCGGGTGTGGACATCCAACACGATCGGAGGGTCGATCATGACGTCGCGAACGCGTGCCCCTTGGGCGGCGACGAGGAGCGCATCGAGGGTGACGACGCCAAGCAGTTCGGCACCTTCGACCACGGGAACCTGGGGCAAGCGGTGGCCACGAAGCACAAACAGCGCTGTGCTCGCCAAGAATTCAGGATGCACCCAAACCGGGAGCAGACGTAACTGTTCCAGGCTTTGAATCATAAGCCGCCCAGGTTGCAGTCTAGCGAAAGGGCAACTCCCTCGCAAACGGCAAACTTGCCTGATAACCCCAGTGTGCGATTACAGCTGCTCCAGGGACTGAAGAAGGGCTTCGCACCCTGCCGCCTCGAGTTGGGCGGTCTCGGGGGACTTCGTCTGTTCGGCGAACCGATTCGCGCGGGAATAGGCCTCGCCCGGGGTGAGTTGGAGGTAAGCGGCAACGTCTCTTTCACTTAAACAAATGCGATTCAGCATCAAGTGGGCGCTGAGGTCGAGCGTCTGTTCGGGCGCCCTCCGTTCGGACGCATCCCGGCCTACCAGACGTTCGTTCATCACGTCCACAACATGATCACGGACGTCCCAGCCACTGGGGTGATGCAGAAAGGGGTGCAAAAGGCCCAGAGCCCGGAGCACGTCGTCCCCACGAAGCCAGCGAGACTGGAACAGCTTGAGTTGGTGACACGCTCCCACGATCGAGTGTCCACTCGAACCGGCGAACCGGGCCAATACGCGCACCAAGCCACCGGCCAAGGTCAAGCCTTCCTTGTGGGCGATCGAACGCACGACGAGTGCCCGTTCTTCCAGTTCAGGTTCTTCGATCCCCGCGATCAGCCAACTGCGGCTCGATGGCAGGAACAGCTTGTGACTTCGGGTCACTTTGGCGCCGGTGAAGGCAAGGAGGACCGGGCGACCGAGTTCGACGCGCCGCTCGAGGACGCGCCGCAGGGCCTGGCGCGGGCGTGTGTGCCCGAGTGCGTCCTGGACGTTGTCGAGGATCAGCGGGACCGGCGCTTCGGCGCGAGGCGCGGCACCGAGAAACTCACTCACCGAGACGACGTGGACGGCCTGCCCGGTGCGCGACAGCACCGCGGTCGCGGCGTCGAGCAGGAGCGACTTGCCCCACCCGCTAGGACCGACGAGGGCGACGCTGGGGTGTCCTCCGCGAGCGAAGAGGAGAGCCGCTTCGACCGCTTTGACGTTGGTTGGAAGCGCGACCACTCGCGCGAAACCGGTTCGCCCAGCCTCCGAATTCGCTTCGTCATAGCTGCACTCGGCCGCATCCCTCGTCGGAGGTTCATTCATCCCTAAGCCCGCATCCAGCCGCATCGGTCCTCCCTCAAAACGGGGCTCCCTTCCCCGCAAATCCAATGGGTTCATTGTTCTCCGAGTCGAGGGCGATCGTCAAGGGCATAAAACTCCGCTCGGGAGCCGTTCTGCATGCGGGAAACTCCCGAATTCACGTCCGATCTCCGCCAAGCGCGGCTTTTCCACAGGTTGTCGCCTCTGCCGCCATCACTTGCGCGGTTGCGTAGAACAAGCTCGTGGCGACCCCTTTCGATCCGTATCTGTTGCCGGCTGGCCAGGGTCTCCGGAACCGCCTCGTCCTGGCCCCGATGACCACCTACTCGTCCTACGACGACGGGACGATTCGGGAATCGGAAGTCGAGTATCTTCGCCGGCGCGCGGCTGGCGGCTTCGGCATGGTGATGACCGCGGCATGCTACGTACACCCGTCGGGTAAGGCGTTTCGCGGTCAGTGGTCGTGCGCGGACGATCGGTTCCTGCCAAGCCTGCGGTCCGTCGCCGACGCCATCCGGTCCGAGGGGGCGTTCGCAGTCCTGCAGATCCACCACGGCGGGCGACAATGCCCTTCCGAGTTGTGCGGCGAAGTGCCTTGGTCGGCGTCGGCGGTCGCTTCCGAGCGTCCGAACGCCGAGACCCCTCGCGCCATGACGGAAGAGGACGTCGAGACCGCGATTCGCGCCTATGCCGATGCGGCTCGGCGCGCCTTCGAAGCCGGGTACAACGGCGTCGAAATCCATGGAGCGAACACCTACCTGCTCCAGCAATTCGTGAGCCCCCACAGCAACCGACGCGACGACCGCTGGGGCCAAGAACGGCTCGCCTTCCCTCTCGCGGTCACCGACGCGGTTCTCGAAGCCGTGCCGACGGGCTATCCGATCGGTTACCGGTTCTCGCCGGAGGAGACGGAAACGCCGGGCATCCGCTGGGCCGATACCGCCAGACTCATCGACGCGCTCTGCACCCGTCCGCTCGCCTTCCTCCACGTCTCACTGCGCGATCATCGCGGGTCCAGCCTTAACGAGGAGTTCGACGAAGCGACGCTTGTCCGGGCCGCCCGCCAGATCGGCGGCCGACTCCCCTTGATCGGAGTCGGCGGGGTCAAAGTCCTCGACGATGCCCAGCGGGTGCTCGATTTGGGCGCCGATCTGGTTGCTCTTGGGCGCATCGGAATCAGCGATCCGGAGTGGCCCCGACACGCCCAGTCGGGGCAACCGATCCGAACCAAGGTGCCATCCCACAACGCCGAGGAGATCTTGACGATTCCGGCCGGGCTCGCGGCACGCATCGCCTCCGTTCCCGGCTGGTTCGAGGTCGAAGAGGCCACACCTGCTGAAGCCCGCTAACGGATGTTGAAGTACTTCGCGGCCGGGTGATGGACGACGATTGCGGACGTCGACTGCTCCGGCACGAGCATGAACTCCTCGCTCAATTCGATCCCGATCTCCTCGGGCTTAACTAGCTCGAACAGCTTCGCCTGGTCCTCGAGATTCGGGCAGGCCGGGTAGCCGAACGAGTACCGCGAACCCTGGTATTTGGCGCTGAATAGGAGCTTAAGTTCCTCCGGGTCGTTGCCTCCGATCCCGAGTTCGTTGCGGATGATCTTGTGCCAGTACTCGGCGAGCGCTTCGGCGGTCTCTACCCCCATACCATGCACGTAAAGGTAGTCCTGGAACTCGCCTTGAGCGAACAAGTCACGCTCGTGCTTGGAGACCTCGTCACCGACCGTGACGATGTGGAAACCGACGACATCCGGTCGGTCCGATCCGACCGGAAGGAAGAAGTCGCTGAGGCAGAGCCGTTTGAGATCGGACTGTCGCGGGAATGTGAAGCGCATCCGCTCGGTCTTCGCATCCTCCTCGTAGACGATGAGATCGTTGCCGTCGGAATGGCACCAGAAATAGCCCCACGCGACGCGCGGTCGCATCACGGAGGCCAATTCACGCTGCATCCGGTTGAAGATCGGACGCGCGGTCTCTTCCAGCCATGCGTTGAAGGCAAGGTTGTCCATGCCTTCCTGCCGCCGGAACTGCCACTGCCCGCGCCAGAGCGCAACCGTGTTGATGTACTTGTAGATCTCGAAGATGTCGAACTTGGTCTGCTTCCGGTGTCCGTAGAAGGGCAGCGGAGGAATCGCGTCCGCGGGTGGGGTATCGCTCCTCACTCCGGTGAAGACGTACAACTGCGGATCGGTGTCGGGGAGGCGATGGCTGGTGACGCGGGGCGTTTCGACGGGTGCGTCCTCCTCGCTCGCGGTCTCCCGAGGAGCGCCGGCGTGCCCTTCGCTTGCGGCCGAGAGGTCCTCCATCAGCCGAAGACCCTCGAACGCGTCTTGAGCGTAAAAGACCCGACCTCGGTAAAGGGATCGGAGATCCTGTTCGACGTAGGCCCTCGTCAGTGCCGCCCCGCCCAAAATCACGGGGATGTGGTGGAGGTCGCGCTCGTTCATCTCGAGGAGGTTGTCGCGCATGACGAGCGTGCTCTTGACGAGGAGGCCGCTGAGGCCGATGACCTGACAACCATGCTCATGGTAGGCATCGAGGATCGCGTTGACAGGCTGCTTGATGCCGATGTTCACGACCCGGTAGCCGTTGTTGCTGAGGATGATATCGACGAGGTTCTTGCCGATGTCGTGGACGTCTCCGGCAACGGTCGCGAGTAGGATCGAGCCCTTCTCGGAGCCCTCGACCTTCTCCATTTTCGGCTCCAGGTGGCGAACCGCGGCCTTCATCACTTCGGCGCTCTGCAGGACGAACGGGAGCTGCATCTTCCCCGCACCGAACAGTTCACCGACGGTCTTCATCCCGTCGAGAAGAATCTCATTGATGATCGCCAGGGGCGGATAAGTCTCGAGCGCGAGGTCGAGGTGGCGCTCGAGGTTCTTCTTGATACCGTCGACGATGTGCTTCTTGAGTCGGTCTTCGACCGAAAGCCCCTCGAACGGATCGGTGGACGTATCGGTGGCACGCACGTTCTCGAACTTCGCCATGAAGGCGATGAGCGGGTCATAGGTACACGTCCGGGTTTCGGCTTCCTGACTCACAGGTTCAATTATGAGCTTCTCGAACCTGTGGCGCAGACCTGGGGGTCAGAACGCGTCCCAAACCCGGTAAGAAAGGTCATACGCGGCCCGTTTGAGCGCCCGAACGGCGTCGGCGGCGACGTCTTCTGCCCTTTGCCCTTCCTGGAGATCCTCGGGCAAGACTTCGACCAGGGGACGGCCTCGGCCCTCGACGACCGCCCCGTCCGCTTGGATTTCGAAGATCTTCGGAACGGTGTCCATGAACGCGTCGAAGGCGACCGCAGCCTTGTCGGCCCTCGTCAGCGCGTCCGCTCCCCGAAAGCTGTAGAGCTTGACCCCGTTGAAGAGCAAGTCGACCGAATCCTGCTCACCCGGTTTCACCTGGGTCTTGAGGCTGGTGGTCACCTGGCTGCGCCGGATGAGGATGCCGGCGTCCCCCAGCCGTCGGACCAACGACTGGGCACGCTGACGGCCCGGCGGGTGGGTGCGATAGATGCCCCAATCGAACTGAGGCTTGTTTCGCTCGTCATAGGCGAGGCGCTCCATGAACGTGAGCATGCCGACTGGGTTGTACTTGCTCGATTGCATGTATTGGAACCCGCCCCAGTCGGCGGATTCCTCGGCTTTGACGCTCCAGCCGCTCGTCATCGCCTGCGAGAAGAGAGAGCCGCCGACGAGCAGCCCTTGGGCCGTCGCTCCCCCGGTGAAGATCGCGGCCAGGATCAGCGGAATCTGGACGATATCGAACTTGCTCTGCTCGCGACGTAGCGTCGCGATGTGCCGAAAGGCCGCGTGGCTGATTTCGTGGGCGATGACCCCGGCGAGCTCGTCGTCGCTCTCGGCGTACTTGACGAGACCTTCGTAGATGAAAATGAACCCGCCCGGGATCGAAAACGCGTTGACGTCCTCTCCCTGAAGAACCTGGAACTGATACGGAAAGACGTTCAGCCGAGGGTCTCCCCACGAGACCTGCACCGGCTTCTGGTTGGCGATGATGCTGAGGTCCGAGCCGATACGCTGCACTCGCGCGATCATCTCCGCGTTTTCGCTGACCTTCATCTCCTTCACGACTTGGGCGGCGTACTTCTTGCCCATTTCGATGTCGCTCTGGATGTCCTTGTCGTGCTTGGCCTTCTCAGCCGCGGTCTTCTCGTCCAGCGAGGCCTTCGATTGCGCATCGACGGCGACTTGTTGATCGACTCGGGCAACGATCAAGCGGACCTCTATCGGCAACTCGGCACGCCAGTCGTCGCCATGTGCGCACGTCGCGCACCCGCCGTGAGCAAGATTCGCAGCCAAGATCGTTGCCGAGAGGAGTCCGATCATCCCTGTTCCGACGCCCCAGCGCCGACTTCGTTCTGGAGAAGGACGGGGCGGTCTCGCTCGCGATCAACGACGCAGAGAATCCCGAGCCCTTCGGCTCCGGCCCGAAACTGGTGGGGCGTCTCCATCATGACGGAAATGACGTCACAGGTTGCAATGTCGTGCCAGGTATCGCCCAGCCTCACCTGTCCCGAGCCGTGCAAAACCACGACACAATGCTCATGGACGTGGAACTCGAACGACGTGTAGCCCTCGGGCTCGACTTTGAAGTACCGAACCTGGAAGGCGCTGCCCGGGCTGTCGAAGAGCTCGCGGCGCGATACGTCCCGCCAAGGACCCACGCCGTTCTTATACACCTTGATCTCGGTGTCGGTCCACTCTCCGTCCTGCCAACGTCGAATCATGGGAAAACCACCATCGCTTTGAGAATCTCGCCCCGCTTCATCGCTCCATACGCATCGGGGAGGCGATCCAGTTCGATGAAATCGCTCACCACGTCCTCCGCCCGCAGAATCCCGCGTCGCAGGCTCCCGATCGCGGCCTCGGTGTCGGCGGGCCCGCAAGAGTAGGAGGGAAGGAGCTGGACCTCCCTGAAGTAGAGCGCCTCGAAGTCAAGGGACACCGGGCTCGACGGCGGGAGCGGCGCGAAGAGCACCACTCGCGCCTCGGGCGCGGCGAGTTCGAGCGCGGACCGAAGGGCCGCAGCCGACCCCGGACAGACCACGACGACGTCGAACGCCCCCGTGACCGGCCCCGGCGCGGAGGCCGACAAGCCCAATCGCGTGGCCCAGTCTCGCCGCGTGTCGAGGAGGTCGAACCCGACGGACTGCGCCTCGGGGACGGCCAAGCGCGCACGCAGGCAGAGCAGGTGCATCAAGCCCATAACCCCGAGCCCGATGACCGCGACTCGATCGTGGGGATGGACCGCGGCCTTGCGGAGACTCTTCTCGACGCAGGCAAGCGGCTCGATCAGCGCGGCATCGATCGCTCGGAGATCGCCCGCGACCCACGTGTCGGCAAGGTTCTCGGCCGCAACCGCAAAGCGCTCGGCCATTCCGCCCGGATTCAGTCGAGTGGACTTCCACTGACGACAGTGCACGGTCCGCCCGGCGAGACAATCGGGGCAGGTCCCGCAGGGAGCGTGGTGGTGGGGAAAGACGCGCGCACCGACCGGAAAGCGGTCATCCTCCGACTCGACGACGATACCGGCGACCTCGTGGCCGAGGACATGAGGGACTTTCCGGTCGAGGTACCAATCCATCAGTTCACCCGAACAGAGTCCGCACGCCTCGGTTCGGACGAGGAGGCCTCCGGGAGGGCACAACGGAGCCGGCTCATCCCCGATTTCGACGATGCCGCCGCCGAGATAGCGGGCGAGCCTCATGGCCGGAAGATGTACTTGATGCCGATCCCCTCCTGGAGGTCGCGAAACACCGATTCCGCGTCTTCGAGTGCGCGATCACCGGAGAGGACGTGGTCGAGACGGACGGCGGGGTCGAGCACCCACTCACGAGCCTGGCGCACCGCCCGAGTTCCGAAGTGGAACGGACTCATCAAGGTGATCTGATCATAGTGGACTCGACGGGTATCGAAGCTCACCGTGGACCCGGCCGGACAGCCGCCGAAGAGGACGACCTTGCCACCGCGGCGCACGTAATCGAGGCTCTTGGCCCAGATCTCCTCCCGACCGGTGCACTCGATCACGATGTCGAATTCCGCCGACTTGGGTTCGAGCCCGTAGAGGTACACCGCCTGGACGCCGAGGTCCTCGGCGATCGCCAGGCGTTGGGAGTTCCGTCCCGCCACGGTGACCGCGGGCACGCCGAGGCTGCGCAAGATGCTCGCAAACATCAGGCCGACCGCACCGGGACCGATGATGAGGACCCGATCGTTCGACCCGACACCCATCATCTCGATGCCGTGCGCGACACACGCGAGCGGTTCGAGCAATGCCGCGCGCTCGAATCCGACCTCGGCCGGCTTGGGAAAGAGGTTGAGCCGGGCGATGTGGGCCGGGATCTTCAGATACTGGGCATAGCTGCCCAGCACCTTGGTCGCCATGATCTTCTGGCAGAGGTTCTCTTGGTCGTTCTCGCACCAGAAGCAGGTTTGACAGGGCGCCGAATGCACCCCCATCACCTCTTGACCGCTCGCGAAGGGTGCACCGGGGCCGGCCGCCACGACGACGCCGCTGTACTCATGCCCGAACACGCCGGGCATCGGGATTTGGGGGTGTCCCCGCAGGAAGGCCTTAAGATCGGTGCCGCAGGTGGGGGCCGCCCGCACTTCGACAAGCAATTCGCCAGGACCGGGATCGGGGACTTCGACCCGCTCCAAGGAGAGGCATCCCGGCTCCTTCAAGACAAGGGCTTGCATCGTATCGGGGCGACCTGAGCGTCGCGGATGCACGACCGCGGTGTCGGCGTGGGCTGTCGTCTTCGGTTGGCCGATCGCGTCCTGACTCAAACTCCGTTCTCCGTTGCCGGGCGCGCGCTGCCTGCGCCTGTCTCCGCCAAGGGTGCGGGGACGCCGACAGGTATAACCGTACCCGGAAAGCGCCCTTTCCTGTGAACCTCCCATGCCCAACGTCGAAACCTCCGTTTGGATTCAGGCACCGCTCTCCGTGGTCTACGAGATCGCGAAGGACAACCGCTCCTTTCCCGAGTTCATGAACGACGTCAAGTCCCTCGACATCGTCGAATCGGATGGCGATCGCGTCGTCAGCGACTGGGTCGGCCTGATCCCGACCTTCGGGCTCAAGGTCCGGTGGCGACAGGAGGACGTGTGGGACGACGAGGCCCACACCTGCACCTTCCGCCAAGTGAAGGGCGACTACGACAAGCTCGAAGGCACCTGGACCTTTGCCGACGAGAACGGGGGCACCCGATTCGACAGCACCCTTGAGTACGAATACGTCGTCCCTGGGCTGGGGCCCCTCGTCAAGAAGGTCGTCCACGGCATCGTCGTCAAGAACATGGACGGCGTCCTCGGCGCGATCAAGGCCCGCGCCGAGTCGCGGGTCACGGCCTGAGCCCGCATGCCCCGACCGATCGCGCTCGGCAACGGATCGTTGCTGGTGAACCTCGACGCGTGCGGCACGATCCGCGATCTGTTCCATCCCCAAGTCGGATATCCGAACCATCTCAGTGGACATCGGATCCGCCTCGGCGTCTGGGTCCACGGACGGTTCGCTTGGGATGACGATCCCACCTGGCAGCGCCACCAGGCGTATCGCCCCGATACCCTCGTCGCAGAGTCCACGTGGACCCACGATAGGCTCGGGCTCTTGCTCCATCTCCAAGAGGTCGTCCTCCCCGATCAGCCGGTCTTCCTCCGTCGCGTGAGGATGACCTGGCATGGAGAGAACGCGACCGAGGTGCGCCTTTTCCAATCCCAGGATCTCCGGATCGCGGAATCCGACATCGGTGACACCGCCTTCTACAATCCGTTTCTGGATGGGATCGTCCATTACAAGGGTCGACACACCTTCCTGTTCGGAGGCGCCACGCGGCGCGGAGGGCTCCAAAGCTATGCGACCGGCATCAAAGGCTTCGGCGGTCTCGAGGGCACCTGGCGCGACGCTGAAGACGGGCAGCTCAGCGGGCACCCCATTGCGCAGGGCTCGGTCGACTCGACCTTCGGGCTTCGGCTCGACCTGAAGCCCGGCCGCGCCGGGTTCGCCGATCTCTGGATCGTCGGCGGTGAGACCCTCGACGAAGTCGGCGAGCACTACCATCGCCTCGTCGAAACCGGCGTTCAGGATGCGATCCAAGCGGCAGGCTCGGCCCACAGGGCCTGGCTTGCTACGGGCCTCGAATTCCAGGATGCGACGATCCCGGATGCCCATCGCAACCTGGCTCGCCAAAGCCTCCTCCTGATGCGCACCCAGATCGACCACGCCGGGGGCGTCGTCGCCGCGACCGACTCCGATATTCTTGAAACCAACCGCGCGACCTATTGCTACGTCTGGCCCAGGGACGGAGCCTTCGTCAGCAGCGTCTTCGACCGCAGCGGACATCCCGAAGTCGCGGCCCGATTCTTCGGCTTCTGCCGCCGTATCCTCGATCGCCAACGCCCTGTGTTCTTCCAGAAGTACGGGCCGGACGGAAGCCTCGGCGCGAGTTGGCATCCCTGGATCGCCGACGGCAAGCCCGAAATGCCGTTCCAGCAGGACGAGACCGCGCTCGTGGTCAAGGCCATCACCGAATTCGTGGGCCGGCACGGCGATCCGGACGGCCTTCTCGAGGGGATGGTCTTCCCCGCGTGTGACTTCATGGCCGATCACCGCGATCCCACGACCGGGCTCCCGCATCCGAGCTGGGATCTCTGGGAGGAGCGGCGCGGTATCCATGCGTTCACACTCGCCGCGCTCGTCGCGGCTTTCCGCGGGGCGGCGCGCCACGCGGATACCGATCGCCGGCGACGTTACGAGACGGTCGTCGAGGAACTCACCGATGCGATTCGACGGAGGTTCTTCGACGATCGTGCCGGCGTCTTCCTGCGCTCGCTGATTCCTGGCCCGCGCCGCCGCCTTGAGCCGGATCGCATCCTCGACAGCTCGGTCTTGGCGGTCGGCCTCCTCGGGGCGATCTCGCCGACCGAGCCGGGTTGGGCGCCAACGGTCGAGACGGTCGAGCGTGGGCTGCGGGTCGGAGGCCCTATCGATGGAATCGCTCGGTACCAGGGTGACTACTACTTCCGGCGGACCGAGCGGGTCGCCGGCAACCCTTGGATCATCTGTTCGCTGTGGCTCGGCCAAGCCCGCCTCATGCTCGGTGACATGGATGCGGCCGATTTCTGGCTCGATTGGACGTGCAGCCAAACCTCCACGGGTGTGCTACCCGAGCAATTGGACCCGGACACGGGCGCTCATCTCTCGGTAAGCCCCCTCACGTGGTCGCATGCCGAGTTCGTGAACACGGTCCTGCACCGGTATCGGATGGAGGGAACTGCACGGGAGAGCCTTCGGTTGGCGTGATTCGTCCGGTCTCCCAAGTACTTCTCCTCCACTGGAGGAGAAGTCGGTGAGGGCGTAGCCTGAACCGGTTGAGGAGATTGCGGGTCTTTTTGGTTTCGGGAGGAGACCACCTCACCCGGTTC